>DAOMMM010000004.1:0-168961 GCA_035423825.1 Methylophilus sp.
GTGGGTGTGCCCAGTTGTTGGCGTTCGCCATTGCTGCTTCTTGGTCTGCAGCTGCAGACGCAACCATTGGCATTGCCAACACAGCCAAAGCACCAATTACTGCTCCTTTAAGTGTGAAGTTTTTCACTTTTTACCCCTTTTATTAAAGTAAAGTGCGCAAGCATTTATGGTAGCTTGCAAAACCTGTCAGTATTCAATAAGACAGAATGCGAATATTGGCTGACACTTAAATAAATATCGATCATCTATAGATCAATCAAATTCAAGCAGGGGTATAGTAAAACTCAGTTGAAAAATGAGTAAGAGAGAAAATCCCTTTTACATATAGGATTTTTTCCCAAAATGGGACAATTTCATGGTTTAAGCCGAGAAAATGAAGCTATGTTGACGAAAAAAGATAAATATTTATGCCTACAATCTTACAATTAGTAATATGTTGAGCGATGGCTCTCGATTCGATAGTACTCATAAAAATCACATCAGTCGATAATCACGCCGTACTGTATTGCAAGTCGCACCAGTTCTACGGCACTAGAAATCCCCAACTTCTGTTTAAGCAACGTTTGGTAGTTAGCCGCTGTCTTTTGACTGATATTAAGCGTATTGGCAATACTCTCGATGCTTAACCCTTCTGCCAGCAGCCTGAAGACTTCAAATTCTCTAGCAGATAATCTCTGTATTGGGTCTTCTTCCCCCGAAATTGTTTTTAATGCGATTTTTTGGGCAAGGCATGGGCTGATGTAAGTTTTTCCTGTAGCCACTTCTCGAACAGCCATTAAAAGATCATCAGCCAAACCTGATTTGATTACGTATGCTTTGGCGCCTGATGACAACGCTTGTGTGGCAAAAGTAGTATTTTCATGCATACTAAAAATGATCACCTTTGCCTTAGGGCTCGATATAAGGATTCGGCGCAATGCCTCTAAACCACCAATCCCGGGCATTGAAAGATCCATTACTAAAACATTGGCCTGAAATTCATTGTAAATCTGGCAGGCTTGTTCACCGCTACTAGCTTCTGCCACTACATCAATGTCCCCACTCAACTCCAATAACCTTCTCAAGCCAGAACGTACCACATTATGGTCATCTACCAAGATGACGCGAGTCTTCTGAATCATGACATCCCCTTAAAATGGATTGGCAATAAAACTTTCACACTCACTCCTGAAAATGGTTCTGAATTGATATCTAACACCCCTCCCAGCCCTTCTACTCTTTCACGCATGCCCTTCAATCCAAAGCTATGCAACTTATCAGCTGATTTAAACCCATGACCATCGTCCTTTATGAAAACATGGAGATGGTCATTTACTATTTCCACTTTAACGATCACAAAGCTTGCTTGTGCATGTTTGGAGATATTGGTTAGACTCTCCTGTACGATTCGATAAACAGTAATCGCGACAGTCTCATTCAAATGACTGAGCTGCTTGACAATGCTATAACTAATGCTGATTTCACGATTTCGAATTCGCCAACCTTCAAGCAACTCATGGAGTGCCGTTTTCAAACCAAGCTCATCAAGCGTTGCCGGCCGAAGACGATGAAGCATTTCTCGTACGATACTAATCATTTGCATCACAACATCGCTGATTGCTGTCGCACTTTGATGAGCATGCTTAATATCTTTAGCCTTCAAGATTGCCGAAGCATCAATATTGATGGCTGTTAAATGTTGTCCAATTTCATCGTGAAGGTCTTGCGCGATTTTTTTACGTTCATCTTCTTGCAGCCTAATTATCTTTTGAGTGAGGCTGTGGTTTCTAGACATACTATTTTCAAGCGTTTGCGCCATCGCGTTAAATTTAATGCTGATGGTAGAAAGCTCAGGGAGAGAAAACAATGGCAATCTGGCGTTCAAATGACCAAGCTCCAACTCTGTGAGTGCACTGAGAATTTTATTCAGTGGCCTCAAGGCACTATCTATAGCCCAATACAATATGCCATTTACTAGGGTAAAAAGTAAGAAGCCTAAACTAATGAGGCCAAAGGTGTCATGCCATATTTCGGCAATTTCGTAAGACGGGTCTGGTGTCACAACCAGTTCACCTAAAACTTGGTTATTCACCACAATGGTTCGATGGGTGGGAGTCAGCGAAGGAGAAACTCTTTTGATTAGTTTCTGAAACCACACAGGTGGCGAGTTCTGATTGTCAGCGCTTGATTCTTGATTGCTGTCTATCAGCTTGCCTGTGGCATCAAAAAACTCTATTCGCAAATGCCTGACATTATCGAGGCTTTGCAAGCGAAACAATGAGGCTTTATCTGATTTATCTTTATAACTCCATTCATTCTTTGAAGCAAAATGTGAGATTTCAGCATCTAGCAAATGCGATGCCAATGCAGTGGTTGAATCTACTTCAGCGCGGATATCTTCACGAGCATTCTCAATCATCATCCAGGCCCCGATTATCATGACAAATGCAAGAATCATGGTCACAATTAAGTTGATACGAATCTTTAAATTCATGACGGTTATCTTGATATTGTTTTGGGAGTTTTAATAAACAAGAATAGCGATGGTAAATTCATCTTATCTATAGAAATTATTTGAAATCTTTTCTTTTAGATTAATCAAACATAGATCAAACAGGATTTAGCCCTTGTTTGATTAGCGATATATTAAAAGCAACGTATCACAACATATCTAAAGAGAGATTCCCGAAAAAATATAGGTGTTTCCCTGAGTGAAGTAGTGAATAATGGTCAAATAAAAACCGTTTTAATTGCTATCTATAATTACTCTTACAGCCTAATAATATTTTGAAAAAGCGACATTTATGCCAACTAAGGCTGATATTAAGTTAATCAATTGATTAATATTGGATAAACCTCTGAATAAGTAACCTACCAGAATGAACAGCGACCTAAGTGGGGGTTATCTTCAACCAGAGGTGGTTGAATTCAGCCGAAGTTACATTTGTGAAACAAGTAAGTTACACATGCAAATACTAAATATAGTTTTTTGAATACTTAATAGATTAAGAACTTTAGCTGTCTAAGCGGTAGATGACTTAATGCATCAGTCTGAATAGTGTTTTATAGCCATTAAGACATTGAAAAAAGCAAAAACTGCAATGTCGCTAGGATTAAGTGAGCATAAGTAACGAGAGAAGCTCCATCAACCACCGGTGTGAGACATAAACCTTATGACTGCAGGTTCGTTTCTTTTTAGATTGAAATCATGGCCCTTGGGCTTGGCCTGGATGCTCCAAAGGATAGCGTTCTTCAACGGTTCGTCATCATTTGGGAACTCTCTTAACAATGGCGCCAGATTGATTTTGCTTTCCTGACCTAAACAAAGATATAGCTCACCCTTGCAGGTGATGCGCACACGATTACATGACTCACAAAAGTTGTGACTATTGGGCGATATGAATCCAATCTTCGTGTGGGTATTGGGCACACGCCAATAGCGTGCTGGGCCACCAGTTGATTCGACGCTACTGATCAAGCCATAATGCGCTTTTAAGAGCTTTAATGTTTCCTCATTGCTAACGTAGGTTGAGTCTCGCGAATGATGTATTTGCCCTATTGGCATTTCTTCGATAAACGAAATATCAATCCTCTGCCCTATAGCATAGGCAACCAAAGATGTAGCCTCGTCATCATTAATGCCGCGCATTAACAGGGTATTCAGCTTGATATTGTCGAAACCGGCCGCTTTGGCAGCATCAATGCCACGCAACACTTTATCAAGATCGCCAATGCGCGTGATGTTGCGGAACCGTATGCTATCCAAACTATCCAGGCTAACATTGATGCGACGGACACCTGCTTGTTTCAGCCCATAGGCTTGATGCTCCAGCTGAGAGCCATTGGTAGTAATCACCAATTCATTCAGGCCAGGCAAATCTCCGATTGCGCTGAAGAGCCAAAGTGCGTTCTTTCTAACCAAGGGCTCCCCTCCAGTTACGCGCACTTTCTTTACCCCTAAAGAGACAAATATCTTAGCGAGACGATAATACTCTTCCAATGACAGCACTTCGTTCCGTGGCAAGAACTGTGCGTCTTTTGGCATGCAATATATGCACCGATAATCACATCTATCTGTAATTGAAAGGCGGATGTAATCAACCTTGCGGCCAAAACCATCCACCAACCCTGAATGCATATCACTTTTACCCATTTGCTGCCAAGTTAAAACGTATACATCCCTGTCACCCAGAGAATTTCCTTATCGCCCTTGCGTGCTGCGTTCTGCAGGGTGGTGCCGTACACATCGCCCTCACGGAAGTTGGCGTATTCGAGCTTGCCGCTGAGTTTGTCCGTGAACGGATACATCACGCTGGCATCGAACTCAGTGCCGTATTTATCCCCCAGCCTGCCGCCCAGCGTCTGGAAATCCTTGTCTGCATGGAACACATGGTATTCCGCATACAGCTTGGCTTTCTCGATGCTGCCCGCCAAAGTGACGAAGGTGTCTTCCATCCCCTGGCGCGGAGTGGCCAGGAAGTGGTCTGCCCAGCCCTGGAATAGATGGTTAGTTCCCAGCGGTGTCTGGAAGGCATATTTGCCACCGTTGCTGGAGAGCTTCTCATGGTCGATGCGAATAGACCAGGCATCGTAACCTACCCCGCCACCAATCTTGTAATAGTGTGCATCGATGAGATCGCTGCCGCCGCGGTAGTCGGTCTGTTTAGCATATTCGGCTGTGTAGAGCCCTTTCCAGGTGGGATTGAACACATGCACACCGTCCAGACGCAGGCCGAAGGTCTTGCTGCTGGCGTCGGTCTGTGCCGGGTTGACGTTGCTTGCCGATGCCGGAATATCGCTGCTGCCGCCCAGGCCGTTGCCGCCTTGTGCCGCAGTGCCCACGGCAGCCGGGTTACCGCCGTTCTGCCCGAGGTTGGCGACATCGATGAAGTAGCCGTAGCCGGTCAGCGATTCGGTGGGGGTGAAGCGATACTTGGCGTTGAGGATGTCGATGTTGCCATCACGCAGCTTGGTGGTGATCTGGCGTACCTTGCCAAAGTGGGCCAGGAACAGTTCCGTGTCCGGGATGCTTTTGTTCAACACGGAGATGCCGTCGAACACTTGCGTGTTCTGGCGGAAGGCGATGTCGCCGATGAAGCGGACGTTATCCAGGTTCAGGACCTGACGTCCTAGCCTTAGCTTGGTGTTCTTGATGCCGGTCCAGTCGACATAGAGCTGGTTAATGTCGGTATAGCCTGGATCGACGATGTTGGGGTACTGGCGTTTGTCCAGGCTGGCACTGCCGGTACCGTTGTTGTGTTCCGGCTGGTTGTGGCGCCGGTCGTTGAAGTCGTCATTGAACTCGTGCACGTCGGTGACCTGTACGGCAAAGCTGAAGTTCTTGAACGGGGCTGTCTGCCAGCCCACCAGGCTGCGCAGCGTCCAGGCATGTGCCGTGTCTAGCTTCTTGGCGGTCGGCGTCGTGCCCTGATAGCCGTCCTGGTCCACGCTCTCATAGCGCAGCCTGAAATTAGTCATTGGCTTGCCTTGCTGGATGGCCTCAAGCAATGAGCTTGGAACAACTGGTACAGCCGAAGTATCTGCCGCAAGAGTTAAGCTAGCATATAAGCTGCCGATGGCTGCAAGAACTGATGCCTTTAATATGGTTTTCATAAAACTGCCCTTTTTGAAAGAAAATTTATACTCGATTTTTACGACGACACATTTTGTGTGCTGTTGCTAGATTCATAACCAAATCAAAAAAACAATCCATCTGACATCATCCTGGCGATCTCCACCACAAATGCGCTGTGCTTTTACCTACATCCTGCCCGGAAACAAGTGGAAGGAACTCACCGACATCAGGCTCGTATTGCAGCAGTTCGCCTTTTAACATGTCAAAGTACCATCCAAGCAGAATCAATTTCCCAGCCGCAACACGGCTGCTAATCCATGGATAAGACATGAGATTGCCAAGAGAAACCAGAATGGCTGCCTGTTCGCAAACATTAGCCTGTACTTCTGCGGGCTTGTATGAAAATTCATGCAGCACTTTTTTGCGCGCATCTTCTGCAATGCTAAGCCATTTGGCGATGAGCTCATCTTCATTACAGTTTGGCGTGTTGTGTGCCATAAGCGCTCGTATACCACCACATTGAGCATGCCCCATTACGATAATGTGCTCAACTTCAAGATTACGCACTGCAAACGCTATTGCTGATGTCGTTCCGGCAAATGATCCAGCCTGCGTGTAAGGCGGGACCAAATTAGCAACATTGCGCACTACGAACATATCGCCTGGGTCACAGTCCATCAGAAGTGCTGGATCGCAACGGGAATCACAACAAGCCAACACGAGCGCACGCGGGTGCTGACCTTCATTTACCAGGCGGCTGAAGTACGAACGGCGAGCGCCTAAATAATTGTGCTGAAAGCGTCTAAACCCACTTAAGAACTTTGAAACATCCCGCATGACATAAATCTCGCATTACTCACTATCGGCCATGTTTGCTGCGGACGATTTGATACGGTCTGCCCACATAGCCTAATGGCGCGCTCCAGATATGTACCAATCGTGTGAATGGGAATACCAGGAAAACTGTCATGCCAAAGAAAAGGTGTACTTTGAAGACTGTATCCACGTTTTCCAACAATGCAGGATTCGGTCGAAGGTAGACAATGCTTTGTACCCATTCTGCCAAGGCAATCATGACACCTGGATTGCTATGGTTCGCATGGCCAATTGAAACGGGAATAGTAGAAAGTCCAAGCACTAATGTTAATAGTAGCCAAGTTAATACAAATTTATCAGAACCGCGGCTTGCCGAAGACACTCTGGCATTGAACATACGACGAATCCATAAAATGGCTCCCCCAACCAAGCACATGATGCCGAAAATGGTACCAGCCCAAATTGCAATCATCTGGTGTGCCATATCGGAAACCCCCATCGCCTTGAACCAACTATGCGGAGTAAGCAATCCGACAAGATGACCACAAAATATCGCAATAATCCCGACATGGAACAAATTGCTTCCCAGCCTTAAATTGGCCTTAGACAGCAACTGGCTGGAATCACTTTTCCAAGTGTATTGTTCTCTATCAAAGCGCAACCAGCTGCCTAGTAAAAACACACTAAGCGCGATATATGGATAAACACCGTAAAGAAAGTTGTGCAGGCTCATGTCTATCTCCTTTATGCAGCTAGTTTGGTTAGTGTTGCCCGAGACTCAACAATAGAAAGCAAGGCTGCATAAGGGCTGTCCGCTTTTGTTAAATTCTCGGTTAATACCCCCAACACTTTTTTTGCATCAGACAAAAAAACGGTGGCTTCACTGTCATCCAGATAAGCAGTGAATTCTAGGATTAGCGGCAGATAGTCCGGCAATTCATTCGTCGCCACCTCAACTCCGTAATCCTTGTATAACTCACCCAAATCGATTAGAGCTGGGCCACGGTTTTTATCATCACCAAATAAATGGTGTGTCAGGTGTAGGCTGTTTTCCGCAGTCATATCAAAGGTTTTCACGTAATCTGCCTGCAGGCTGGTCAGGTCCGTCTCTTGCAGATACTGCAAAAAACGCTGTAAGGCTTTTTGTTCTGCAGCATCAGCCTCCACATTATTTGCAGTGAAATCTTGCAGTTCAGGAATGTGCGTAACCAGTTCTTGATCTGGATATTCCAGCAATACAGACAATAATTTATAAACTTGCATATTATTTCTCCCCCAAAGGTGCAAGGATCTTAGGTTCCACTGTCTCTTTGCGGCGACGTGGGAACAAGGTGATTTTGCTCACGCCGGACGAGGAGTCATTACCAAAGCTGAATCCATTCTGCCCTTGGAATCCATACGCATCATTCAGACTTTCTTCGGTGTGTCCGGTCGGTATCACAAACCTGTCTTCATAATTGGCAATTGCCAGATAGCGATACATTTCTTGAGCCTGTGCTTCGGTCATCCCCACTGTCTCCAGTGCGCGGGCATCTGCAGTCCCTTCCACATGTACCGAGCGCTGATAGCTGCGCATCGCAATCAACCGGTTCAATGCGCTTTCAATGGGTGCTGTTTTACCTGCAGTGAGCAAGTTAGCCAGATATTGCACCGGAAGCCGCATGGTGCCAGATAAAGGAATCGCCCCATCCGGACCAACCGGCAGGTTGCCTTGGTCAATCTGGGATTGCACAGGCGAAAGTGGCGGCACATACCACACCATTGGCAGCGTGCGGAATTCAGGATGCATTGGGAAAGCAATCTTCCAATCCATCGCCATTTTCCAGATTGGTGACTTCCGTGCAGCTTCTAACCAGTCCTCATTGATGCCTTCGGCGCGTGCAGCAGCAATGACTGCTGGATTATTTGGGTCTAGGAATATTCTGCATTGCGCCTCATACAAGTCCTGTTCGTTCTCGATACTGGCGAGTTCCTCGATACGGTCTGCGTCATATAGCATAATGCCGTTATAGCGAATGCGCCCAACACAGGATTCCGAGCAAACAGTGGGCATGCCTGATTCGACGCGAGGATAGCAACCGATGCATTTCTCGGCCTTGCCAGATTCCCAGTTATAAAACACTTTCTTGTATGGGCATGAACTGATGCACATTCGCCAACCGCGGCATTTGTCCTGATCTACAAGCACAATGCCATCTTCCTCGCGTTTATAAATGGAGCCCGATGGGCACGCTGCAACGCAGGCTGCATTCAGGCAATGGTTGCAAATGCGAGGAAGGTACATATGGAAGGTATGCTCAAACTGAGAGTAGATCTCCTTCTGGATTTTGTCCATGTTCTTGTCTTGGGCGCGCTTGTGGAATTCGCCAGCCAAGTCGTCTTCCCAGTTAGGGCCCCATTTGATCTTCTCCATCGTTTCGCCTGTTACTTGCGACATTGGGCGGGCTGTTGGTGTTGCCTCAGATAAACGAGCATTTTGCAGATGTGCGTAATTGTAAGTAAATGGTTCGTAGTAATCGTCTATCTCTGGTAAATCAGGGTTAGCAAAGATATTGAGCAGTTTGTTGACCCGGCTACCTGATTTCAACTCTAGCTTGCCATTTTTTAGCTCCCAACCACCCTTCCATACCTCTTGGTTTTCCCATTGCTTTGGATAGCCAATACCAGGTTTCGACTCTACATTGTTAAACCAGGCATATTCCACACCTTTACGGTTAGTCCAGACATTCTTACAAGTTACGGAGCAGGTATGGCAGCCGATACATTTGTCCAGATTGAAAACGAAAGCGAATTGTGCGCGTACTTTCATGCTGATCTCCTTATTTACTGCCTATGCCAACTGGGTTCAGTTGGGCTTCACGCTCAGGGGTCAATGGACGTTCTAACCAATCCACATCTTTGTCCGCGATTTTGTGAAGAGCCACCATTGTGTCGCGCTGACAACCCACAGTCCCGTAGTAATTAAAGCCGTACGCTAACTGCGCATAGCCCCCAATCATGTTGGTTGGCTTGATAATGACGCGGGTCACTGCATTCAAAATTCCGCCGCGCTTGCCGGTGGATGGAGATCCTGGCACATTCACGTTTTTCTCTTGGGCGTGATACATCATGGCCATGCCGCGGGGAATGCGCTGTGAAACCACAGCCCTTGCCACCGTTGCTCCATTGTGGTTCACCGCCTCAACCCAGTCGTTATCCTCAAGGCCAATGCGCTTGGCATCGTCTTCCGAGACCCAGACATACGGCCCACCACGGAATAGTGTCAACATCCGCAAATTGTCTTGATATGATGAGTGGATACCCCATTTTGAATGCGGCGTAATCCAGTTCAATTCCAGATGAGGTTTATTCTTGACCGCAGCGGGTAAATCATTCAGCTCACCTAAATCCACCATTGGTTTGTAGGTGCAGAAGCCCTCACCAAAGTCCAGCATCCATTCGTGATCCTGATAGAAATGCGCGCGGCCAGTCAGTGTGCGGAACGGAATATGTTCATGGATATTGGTATATCCAGCGGTATAAGATACCTTTTCAGACTCGATGCCGGACCAAGTAGGGGCCGTGATGATCTTACGTGGCTGAGCCTGAATGTCCTTGAATGTAAACTTGTCTTCATGCCGCCCTGCATAGAGATGATGGTGATCAATACCCGTCTTCTTGGATAGCGCACTCCAAGATTTATGCGCTACCTCACCGTTGGTTTCTGGTGCCATGCGCATCACTGCATCGCATACCGAAATATCTTCTTCCAATGAAGGCATGCCGTAGGAAATACCAGCCACTTTTACCGTGTAGTTATGTTTCTTGAGCTCATCGTATTCTTGGTCAGTATTCCAGTCGATCCCCTTGATGTTATTGCCAAGCTTGGTCATCAAAGGCCCTAGCCCAATGAATTTTCGATAGGTGTCACCATAATTGCGTTCAATCAGCTTGATAATCGCCATCGTTTTGCCTGGAATAGGGTCGCATTCCCCGTCTTTCCAGTATTTGACCTCACCATATGGCTGTGCCAGCTCCGTTGCGGAATCATGCTGCATCGGCAAAGCCACCACCTCTTTCTTGCTGCCGAGATGTTTTTCTGCCAGTGGTGAAAAGGTCTTGGCGATTGTCTTGAAGATTTGCCAGTCTGATTTTGATTCCCAACCAGGATTCACCGCCTCGGAGAGTGGATGAATAAATGGGTGCATATCGGTGGTATTAAGGTCATTCTTTTCATACCAAGTGGCAGTTGGGAGGATGATGTCTGAATAAGCCCCGGTAGAATTGAGGCGGAAGTTGATGTCCACCATCAGGTCTAGTTTTCCTATTGGGGCGCTGTCATGCCATTTCACTTCCTTGTTGATACGCCCTGACCCTGACTCTTGCAAAACACCATTCTGTGCACCGAGCAAATGTTTCAGGAAATATTCATGACCTTTTGCAGAAGTCCCAATCAAGTTGGCGCGCCAGACAAACAAGTTTCTCGGCCAATTCACAGGGTTGTCAGGATCGGCATAGGCCACATCCAAATTGCCAGATTTGAATTGCTGCGCCACATATTTCGCAACACCTGCTTCATCGGTCGCACCGCTTGCTATTGCCTCTTCTGCCAGCTCTATTGGATTCCGGTCAAAGTTTGGCATCGATGGCAGCCAACCCATCCGAGTGGCTTTTACATTGTAATCGGCCAACGAATTGCCTTTGTTTCTGCCTTTGCCGGCTGGTGATAACAAGGTATCAGCATTCAATGTTTCGTAACGCCATTGATCAGTATGGAAATACCAATAGGAAGTTGAGTTGGTGTGGCGTGGTGGACGATGCCAATCTAGCGCAAAGGCGATGGGTGCCCAGCCAGCCTGTGGGCGCAGCTTTTCCTGGCCCACATAGTGAGCCCAACCACCCCCGGTCTGTCCAACACATCCACACATATGCAACAGATTCATGATAGAACGGTAGGACAAATCATTGTGGTACCAGTGGTTAATGGCTGCCCCCATGATAACCATGGACTTGCCCTTGGTTTTGGATGCGTTATAAGCAAACTCACGGCCTGTACGCTCGATATCTGCTGCTTTCACGCCAGTCACTTTCTCTGCCCAGGCTGGCGTATATGCCACATCGGCATCCGAGTAGTCCTTGGCGACATTCAATCCACCCAAACCACGGTCAATACCGTATTGAGCCACTTGCAAGTCGAAAACTGTTGCTATCAGGCATTCTTGACCATTAGCCAGCTTGATTTTGCGTACTGGCACGCTACGAGAGAGTAAGTCGCTTTCATCAGGGTTGAAGTGAGGAAAAGCTACTGATACCACCTCATCGGGTTTGTCTATGCATGTCAGCTGTGCTGTAATTTCCTGCTGCTTGCTGCCTGCTTTCTCGAGCAGGTTCCATTTGCCATCCTCACCCCACCGATAGCCGATACTGCCGTTGGGCGCTACAAATGATTGTGATTTCTCATCAAAAACTATCGTTTTCCAATCAGGGTTGTTGCTTTCTCCTAATGCACCATCGAAGTCGGAAGCACGAAGGAAGCGATCAGTGACATAACCTGTGCCATGTTTGCGCAACATCACCTGCATAGGCAGGTCAGTATATTTTCGAGCGTACTCCTGAAAATACGGGTCTTGATTTTGGATGTAGAACTCTTTTAGTGCCACATGCCCCATGGCCATGAAGGCCGCAGAATCCGTACCTTGCTTGATGGGCATCCATAAGTCCGAGAATTTGCAGAATTCGGCATAATCTGGGGCCATGGCAACGATTTTTGCACCTTTATAACGTACTTCTGAGGCGAAGTGCGCATCAGGAGTGCGTGTCATTGGTAAATTCGCGCCAGTGATAATGATATATGTAGAGTTGTACCAATCAGCAGCTTCTGGCACATCTGTTTGCTCACCCCAGGTTTGAGGGCTTGCCGCGGGCAAGTCGCAATACCAGTCATAAAAAGAGCCGCAGGCACCACCGATCAGGGAAAGGTATCGTGAGCCTGCGGCGTAAGAAATCATAGACATCGCTGGAATCGGTGAAAAACCAAAGATACGATCTGGTCCCCATTTCTTGATAGTGTAGACATTTGCAGCGGCAATGATCTCATTCACTTCATCCCAGGAAGTTCGTACAAAACCACCTAAGCCGCGAACAGCTGTATAGGATTTGCGTTTCTTGTCGTCTGATTGAATTGCTTCCCAAGCATCCACAGGGTCTTTGCCGGTTTTTCGCTCTGCACGGTATAGATCGAGCAGGCGGCCGCGAATTAACGGATGCTTAATGCGATGTGGGCTGTACAGATACCATGAAAATGAAGCGCCACGTTGACACCCGCGTGGCTCATGGTCAGGCAAGTCTTCTCTGGTGCGTGGATAATCGGTTTGCTGCATTTCAAATGAAACCAGACCGTTTTTGACGAAAATCTTCCAGGAACACCCACCGGTACAGTTCACGCCATGGGTAGAACGTACCACCTTGTCATGTTGCCAGCGACGGCGATAGCCATCTTCCCATTGGCGATCTTCGTTAGTGACAATGCCGTGCTTATCGGAAAACGTTTCTTTGACTCTATCAAAGAATTTCAGCCTATCCAAAAAATGACTCATGTCTCTTACTCCTTATTTAATCTTTTCGAGTTCTTAACCAGGGTTTAAGGGTTTTTAATCTCGCTATCATCGCGCAGGTAGAACCACCAATTGAGAATCAGGCACAAAGCGTAGAACACTGCAAAGCCATACATGGCCATTTCCGGAGTACCCGCTTTGATTTGACCCTTGATTACTTCGGGCGCAATGAATGAGCCATAGGCTGCCACGGCGGATGTCCAGCCTAAAACTGGCCCTGCCTGCGCCCTATCGAATATCACGCCTACCGTCCTGAAAGTCGAACCATTTCCTATACCACTGGCAGCGAACAGCAATACAAATATCAACAAGAATTGATTGAAATATAATTCTGGCGTCATAGAGTGATATGCCTGCATCATGATGTAACCGGCATAAACTGAGGCTAATACCATGACAGCTGAGATTATTTGCGTAACGATCGAACCTCCGACTTTGTCTGATATCCATCCGCCGACTGGGCGAATGAGTGCGCCAACGAAAGGGCCTATCCAAGCATACGTCAGTGCAGACGGAGCGGCCGGGTTCTTAACGTGGCTCCATGTTTGAGCTACAGGATCAAAAATATGCTGATCACCAAAAATCACCGTGATGGATAATGGTAGTGCCATGGAGAAACCAATAAACGAGCCGAAAGTAACCACATATAAGGCAGTCATAGACCATGTGTGTTTGTTTTTGAAGATCGCAAACTGCTTGGCTATGTTCTCTTTCATTGTGCCAAAGGCTGCTAGTTTCATAACAAACAGGGTGGAAAGAATGATTAATGGCAATGCCACCCACATATTCAGCAGCCCTAGCCCTGTAGGCGCTGGTAAATAAAGATACAGCCCTATGATCGCTGGCAGAAATGCTAAGGTATAAAGCCAAGTGATTTTGATGAATGAAATCAACGTCTTTTTACCATCTGGTGAAATAGGCATCAAATTGCTCATGCCAAACCACGCTGCGACAGCGATAGGTAGAAGAAGCAGAATCCACACAAAGCCTGCATTCTGAATAAATGTCGGGGTGCCTGACGGAATTTTGCCAAATATCCAGCCGCTATCCTTTACCAGGCTAGTTGCATCACCGCCCATTGCACCAAACACTCCCATCGTCATTACCAACGGGATTAAGATCTGCATGGTTGTCACACCAAAGTTACCCAGCCCAGCATTGATGCCTAAGGCAGTTCCTTGCAATCTTTTCGGGAAGAATGTGCTGATATTGCTCATTGAACTGGCAAAATTCCCACCACCTACACCTGACCATAATGCCATTAGCTGAAACACCCACAATGGCCACTCCGGATGTTGCAAGGCGATGCCTGTACCAACTGCTGGGGTTATCAGCATCGCAGTCGTCAAGAATATCGTGTTGCGACCCCCCGCCAGGCGAATGAAGAACGATGAGGGAATGCGCATTGTTGCGCCCGCCAAGCCAGATATTGCCGTAAGCGTAAACAACTCATCTTTACTGAATGGGAAACCTAAGTTACTCATTTGTACGGTAATGATGCCCCACATCAGCCATACTGCGAACCCGCACAGCAAAGCAGGCACGGAAATCCACAAGTTACGATAGGCTACCCTCTTCCCTGTGGATTCCCAGAAACTATCGTTTTCGACATCCCACTTTTCTATATTCGTTGACATGCTATACCCCCCTTGGGTGTTATTTATATGCAGGTATTTCCTTGCCTGCCTGACGTTCCAGATGCCGGCCAACCTTGACAGGCCGCACTTCAGTCCAATACATCCAGATCAGTGATACCCAGATAATGCCAAACATCAGCATGAAGCAAGATGTACGCACTCCGGTTAAATCCACTAATGCACCAAACATGATTGGCAATAAGAAACCGCCCAAGCCACCAGCCATACCGACCACACCGGAAATCACGCCGATGTTTTGTGGATATTCATCCGAGATATATTTGAACGTTGAAGCCTTGCCTATAGCGAAAGCGGTACCCATCGTGAACATGATGACGGTAAACCAGAAGGCATCTAACCCGACATGAAAGGTACTCAATCCTGATACTGTAGTGATGGTAATGTCTGTCTGCGGATAGGATAGAAAGAACAGGCAAGCCAAGGAAACCCACAACACCCACCAAGTCACCGTATGTGCGCCGTATTTATCCGAGAGGTATCCACCAATAGCACGCAGAACGCCACCGGGGATGCTGAAAGCTGCCGCCATCAGCGCGGCAAGTTTCAAATCAAATCCGTATTCGGAGACGTAATATTTAGTCATCCAAAGCGCCAAAGCCACATAACCACCAAACACGATGGAATAGTACTGGCTGTATTTCCATACGCGTGGGTCTTTGAGTGTTGCCAACTGCTCGCTGATAGACACTGTTCCACCAACCTTATGCTCAGGGTCGCTGTAGGTAAATAGCCAGAACAAAATCGCTGTCACTGTCATCAAGATCGCATATACCTGCGGCACCACTGCCCAACCATAAGCCACAACTATCAATGGCGCGACCAACTTAGTCACTGCTGCCCCCGTGTTTCCTGCACCGAAAATCCCCATTGCCAATCCTTGCTGCTTTTTTGGGAACCAGCGCGCGCAGTAGGCAATCCCTACTGTAAAAGAACCTCCGGCAATCCCTACAAATAAGCCTGTGACTAAAAATTGCCAGTATTCTGTACAGTGGGAAATTAAATAGATGGGAATAACGGTCGACAGCATCAGAATGAAAAACACGACGCGTCCGCCAAAACGGTCAGTCCACATACCAAGAGGCAAACGAATCAGGGATCCGGTCAATACGGGGGTCGCGACCAGTATGCCGAATTCAGTTTCGTTAAGACCCAGATTTCCTTTGATTGGAATCCCGATGACTGCAAACATCATCCAAATCATAAAGCAGACTGTGAACGCCAATGTGCTTGCGATCACTACAGACCAAGCTTTGTATTGTTTTGTTGCCATCATCTTCCCCCTATTTCTAATCAATCGCGAATACGATTGCGGTTAAGGGGAAAGTTTAGTGAGGAGGGTATAAATACAATTGACTTACATCAAGTCATTGATTATCAAAAGGATAGGGTTTATGAAGCATACGAACTAGTTCTTTCGAACTATCGCATATATTCTAATGGCTTGTTGTGAGGGCTTTAGCGACCGAGCGCTTGAAGGGCAGGAAGCGGTTCCCAACCCGCAATGCAACGTGTCGAATCAGGCGAGCCGGAGGCGTATCATCACCGTATAGCTTGGAAATAAAATGTGTCGCAATGAAAAGTGGCCGGGTTGCTGCTCTGTGGCTTCTTTCATATCTTGAAAGGAGCTCTGGCGATGCAATGTCTTTTTTCTGGTCAGCCGCTACAGCGATTTGCTGTGATAGCGTACTGGCGCTTTTGAGGCCAAAATTAAAACCATGCGCGGTGACAGGATGCATGCCTACCGCTGCATCCCCAATCAATGCAAAGCGCTCTGCCACAAATTGCCTGGGATAAGTGGACACTAGAGGATACGCATGTCGGGTGGAATCCAAACGCATTGCACCAAACCGGTGTTTGAAACGTTCAGTAACTGCTTCATTGAACATTTCTTCAGTCATAGCCATCAGGTTAGCGATCTCTTGCGCAGGCAGTGTAATCACCACGGAAGATCGAGACCCATTCATCGGCAACAGTGCCAATGTCTGTCCATAATCAAACCATTCCCATGCTGTATTAAGGTGCGGATTTTCATGTTTCATCACACATACCATCATGGTCCGACCAAAATCATGCATAGTGGTTGAGATACCCATCATCCGGCGAGTTTCTGAAAAGCGGCTATCCGCCGCAACCAGCAATTTGCAATGAATACGCTGAGAGTCCGCCATTCTCAAGACGATATGTCGCGAATCATGTGCAATAGTGGATACGCGCGCTTCAGCCAACAGTGTAATATTGTTAGCGTCCTTAGTGGTCTCATACGCCGCCTTGCGGATATGACAGTTCGCAATCAGATAACCTAATTCCGCCTCTCCACTCAAGCTATGGTCTATCTTCATCGCATATAAGGATGGGCCGTTAAAGACATGCGCATTACGCAAGCGGGATATCGCATCGGGTGGAATATGAGCCCACAGACCAAGTTTTCTCATGATGTTGACTGATTCATGTGTTAATGCGATTTCTCGGCCATCAAATGCAGGATGCTCTATTGCAGAGACAGGACTCTGTTCGATAATAACGACGCTCAGGCCCAGATTGGCAAGCATTCTTGAAAAGCATAAACCACTTGGCCCTGCCCCAATTACAGCTACGTCAAAGTCCATCTAATTACTCACATGTGTATAAAACGCCTCACATCATTGAGTAAAAATCTGAAACAGGCCTTGACACAAATCAATATTCCGCTTCTGCCATACGGGCTTGTCTTATATCAAATGATGTTCTACAGCATACACCGCTGCTTGCACTCGGCTAGTCAGGTTGAGTTTACGCAAAATGCCTTGTACATGAATTTTTACTGTCGATTCAGCTAAATCAAGCGTGCGAGCAACTTCTTTATTGCTAGCGCCTTTTGCCAGCATGACGATGATTTCCCGTTCGCGGGGGGTCAGTTTTTCTGGACTGGCATCACTTATGGCTCTCTTTTGCGGAGCACGCATCGCATCTGCAAGTTTGGAAGCCATTTGTGATGACATGACAGATTCACCATTAACTGCACGACGGATGGAATCCACTAGAAAATCAGTTTCAATATTCTTCAGAAGATACCCTCGCGCACCTGCACGCAAAGCCTCAAGCAAATCTTCGGCATCCTCAGACACCGTGAGCATAATAATCTCAGTCTGCGGTACTTCATCACGCAAAAGCGATATTGCTTCCAAGCCATTTACGCCTGGCATATGCAAATCCAGCAGCACAATATCCGGCTTGAGTTGCTTGGCACGTTTTACACCTTCCAAACCATCTCCCGCCTCACCAACTACCTCGAATCCAGACTGGCGCTGTAACAATAATTTTATCCCGCTGCGAAAAAGCGTATGGTCGTCAACAATCAATACCCGGATTTCGCTCACGTCATTTGCCTTTCTTCCGCACAGACAGGGAGTATAAGACAAATTTGCGTGCCTTCACCTGGAGTCGATGAAAAAGTCAGCTCGGCTCCAATCCGATGCGCACGTTCGCGCATAATCCTCAAGCCAACATGACTGTCACCAGCATCGAGTGAAGTATCAAATCCGACCCCATTGTCGCTAATCTCGATTAGGCACTCCTCAGTACATTTCAGGCTAACTTCCACTTGCGAAGCCCTTGAATGTTTACGCACATTTGAGAGTGACTCCTGAACGATGTGCATGACCTGCAAGGTCTGTTCAGGCTGCAGCTCAGGGGGGTTGCCCGTTGATTTGAAATGCGTGGCAATTCCGGTTTGACCTTCAAATTTTTCCAAAGCGCTGCGAATTGCAGTTTCCAGATCAGCTGTACCGATTCGTGTACGGAAATGTACCAGCAACTCCCGCACGTCATCATAACTTTCCTGTACGCCTTCACGAATCTGTCCCAAGCTGCGTAATGCGTCTGCTGTACGATCTTGCTCCAGGTCTTCCTGCAACAATTGCACTTGTATATTTAAAAATGCTAGCGATTGTGCAATGCTGTCGTGCAACTCCTGTGCCAGCAGGTTACGTTCTTCAAAAACTGCCACTTCTTTATCAAGTGCCGCCAGCTCACGATTTTTGGCTTCGATACTACGCGTTTTTTCTTCTACACGATGTTCCAGTGTGGCATATAAATCCTGCAATTGATCGGCCATACGGTTGAAACCGCTTGCCAGCTCGCCTAGTTCGTCGCTGCTTTTTACTGGTAAGCGTACATTGAAATCTGCCGCAGCCATGCGTAAGATGCCCTCGCGCAATGTGGTGACCGGGCGAATCACCATCAGCGAGAATAGGTGAATCAAAAGAATCGTACCTATCAGGGCGAGACTCACCAAAGCAATTTGCAGTGATCGCAACATGCCTGTGGCATGTGCATTGTTATGCTCAACCATACTTACCAGCTTGTTGATGCTTTCTACATAAGCCTCAATGGCAGGGCGATAGTCCTCGAGAAACTTAGCCTGAACATCAGCAGAAGGAGTCATGAGAATCTGTTGAATAAGTGGTTTGATTTTTTCATGCCAAGTAGCACGCAAAAGGGTCATTTGGCTTTTTACATCGATTTCTTTAGGCAGGAAAAGCGGGCGCTGTGGATTGCCAAGTTCCAACTCGGTCAATGTGTTTTCAAATGAGCTCACTTCCTTCTCTATAGCTATCCTGAGATCAGCTTGAGGATTATGTGCATATTGGGATAACAGAAACGCAATACGATAAGAACGCATGCGCTCTCGCCCCGCATCATTAATTGCAGCAGCACCACCTTCTAAACGCCATGAAACTAACAAAGTAGATCCGATAGCAATTAAAGCAAGCAGAAAGTAAAACACCAGTAAACCGGTGATTTTTGTGCGGATTTTTAGGCTTTTCAAATTAATTGTGAAAAAATTTATCAGTTAAATGTTTTGTAAAATATTCGTTAAGGCACCCAGCTCGAATACTCTAGGTAATCAAAGCTTTTCAATCGCAATTATCTTATCAAAAAACAAAATTCTGGCTGGCATTAGCCTCTTTGGTCTATAAGAACCTCTCTTATTTAATGAAAGTATGTGCGGCCTTACAATTTGCCTGAGTCGCTGACTTTTAGAATCAAAATTGCGAATGAGGCGGCAAATGTTATCCCATTAGCCAATATAAGTGGCCAATCATGCTTCAGCAAGCCATAAATCAGCCAAAGCGCCACACCTACCGTAAATAAGCTGTACATCGGTAAAGAAATGCCTGATAGGTCTCGAGTCTTATACGAATGATGTACTTGCGGTAAAAAAGCAATCGTGGTGCAAATTGCTGCAGCGGCGCCTATCCATTGAGAGAAGTCTTGTATTATCATAAATAACTTTAAATTTATAAGTTTATCTTATTGATTAAATTATTCTTTTAAGTCCTTAATTTCTGCCCCATAAAACAAGATCCTAAGCTTTTTGAGCTGATCTCGATAATCCGCAGCCTTTTCAAACTCGAGATTCTTGGCTGCATCATGCATGGCTTTTTCCACTTTCTTCATTTCTTTCAATACATCTTTTTCATCAAGCATTGAGTATTTCGCTTGTTCCTGCGCAGCCTTGCGTTCCTTTTGTGCCTCGTCCTTATCGTAAACGCCGTCGATAATATCCTTGATGCGCTTTGTGACGCCTTTAGGGGTAATGCCATGTGCTGCGTTGAAAGCCATCTGGATATCTCGCCTGCGCTGCGCCTCATCCATGGCCGATTTCATGCTGCGGGTGATGCTGTTCGCATAAAAAATGACTTGGCCATTCAGGTTGCGCGCTGCCCTGCCCGCGGTTTGGATGAGTGAGCGTTCAGAACGCAAGAATCCTTCTTTGTCGGCATCCAGCACAGCCACTAGCGATACCTCTGGAATATCCAACCCCTCTCGCAGCAGATTGATGCCGACGAGCACGTCAAATTCACCAAGACGCAAATCACGGATAATCTCCACGCGCTCGACTGTATCTATGTCACTGTGCAAATAACGGACTTTGACACCATGTTCAGCCAAATAGTCTGTTAAATCTTCTGCCATCCGCTTGGTCAGTGTGGTGGCCAACACCCGTTCATTCACAGCAACACGTTTTTTAATCTCTCCCAACAAATCATCCACCTGCGTATCTGCAGGCTTCACGGTGATTTCAGGATCCACCAACCCAGTAGGACGTGCCAGCATTTCCACCACTTGCTGCTGATGCGTCTTTTCGTATTCTGCAGGAGTAGCAGATACAAAAATCGTTTGACGCATGACAAGTTCAAATTCCTCGAACTTCAAAGGTCGATTGTCCATAGCCGATGGTAACCGAAAGCCGTAGTTGACCAGATTTTCCTTACGAGCACGGTCACCCTTATACATGCCGCCGATTTGCGGTACGGTCACGTGGCTTTCATCCAGTATCATCAGTGCGTTCGCAGGCAGGTAGTCCAGCAGAGTTGGGGGCGGTTCACCGGGTTTACCTCCAGTCAAATGACGACTGTAGTTTTCAATCCCTTTGCAAAAGCCAATCTCATTCAGCATTTCCAGATCAAAGCGGGTTCGTTGCTCGATACGCTGAGCTTCAACCAATTTATTTTCCTTAATGAAGAAACTCACTCTATCTCGTAGTTCCTCCTTGATAGTCTCGATAGCGCGCAAGGTCGCCTCGCGTGCTGTTACGTAATGACTCGATGGAAATATGCGAAAGTTATGAATCTTGTTGAAAATCTGTCCAGTCAGCGGGTCAAACAGTTGAATCGCATCTATCTCGTCATCAAACAAGCTGATACGTACTGCAGTTTCACTGTTTTCGGACGGGAACACGTCGATGATATCGCCGCGCACACGAAAGCAACCACGGCCAAAATCAAAATCGTTACGGTCATACTGCATGCTGATTAGGTGCTGCACGATGTCGCGCTGACTAATCTTTTTTCCCTGATGTATATGTAGCACCATGCCATGGTATTCACTAGGGTCGCCAATGCCGTAAATAGCAGAAACCGTTGCGACTATGACGCAATCTTCACGCTCCAGGATTGCTTTGGTCGCGGATAGCCGCATCTGTTCGATATGGTCATTGATACTGGAATCTTTTTCAATGAACAGGTCTCGGCTGGGGACATACGCCTCTGGCTGATAATAATCATAGTAGCTGACGAAGTATTCCACTGCATTATTGGGAAAGAACTCCCGGAACTCGCTGTATAGCTGCGCAGCCAGGGTTTTATTTGGTGCCATTACGATTGCCGGTCGACCTGTTCTGGCAATGACGTTAGCCATCGTAAAGGTTTTTCCGCTCCCGGTCACTCCCAGCAATGTCTGGAAGTTCAATCCTTGCTCTATACCTTCAACCAATTTTTCGATTGCCTGAGGCTGATCTCCAGCAGGCGGGAAAGGCTGATGGAGTTGATAATGGCTATTCGGAAAAGTAACAATCATGAGGATAACTGAATCATAGCAACAATTGATTGTAACAGTTTGGGTACTTTTCATTAAACATCATGCGAACCAAAACCAACATGCTTGGTCAACGAGTGAGTTGCTTTTCAATTTGCGGAGAAATCATGCGCTTAATCACCATATTTGCAGCCCTCCTGGCGGCGACCCTCCCTGCCCTGGCTCGTGACAATGAAAAGCTGATGGAGGCATATTTCAGTGTCGTTATGATACGCGGCTACCATAACAACGGTGGACTGGCGTATGGCAGCGGTGTTGTGGTGGGAGACAATAAGGTGATCACCAACTGCCACGTACTGCGAACCAGCAGACAGCCATGGATATCAAGGGGCGAAGATACCTACTCCATCATATCTGTGAAAGCAGACGCATGGCATGACTTATGTCTAGTCAGCAGTTCTGGATTACCGTTCAAACCAGTCAGGATTGGCAGCAGTATCGATTTGAAATTTGGTCAGCAAGTCGTTGCATTCGGTCATTCAAATGGTGTTCCTGCGCCACTTACATCAGTTGGCAATGTCGAAGGTCTTTTCTTATCAGAACATGGCAAAGTGATCCGCAGTAGCGCAAAATTCCTGATAGGGGCCAGTGGAAGTGGCTTGTTTGACGAGGAAGGGAGACTGGTTGGCATCAATACATTCAAGACCTCCGGTAAAGGCGGTGGCGCCCACTATGCGCTACCTATCGAATGGCTGGAAACGCTTGAAAAACAGCCAGAACAGACAACTTTCCCTATCGTGGGTAAAGCATTATGGGAGGAAGATGAAGACAAGAAACCATACTACATGCAAGCCGCCGTCCCTGAGGTCAGGCAGGATTGGCCAAAACTTGCTCAAATTGCGCTAAGTTGGACGAAAGCGGAACCGGGCAGCACCGAAGCATTTTATGCTTTGGGCTTGGCATATGAAAATTTGGCCAAAGCTGATATGGCAGCCCAAGCGTATTCACAAGCTGTGGCGTTAGAATCAAACAATTTCGAGGCGTGGGTCAGGATTGGCGTTCTAGCAAAGAATCGAGGTGACAATGCTGAAATGCATCGGGCCCAAGTGGCTTTGAACAATATCGACAAAAATCTTGGGGATGAATACAGTAGAATGCTGGAATGTAATGCGACCTGCTAACACTTCAAGCACGGGTTTCGCCTGAGGAGATTTCCGCGTAAAATAGTGTTTTTGAAACAGTTTCAGGAAATCACTTTGGCTAACTCGCATGCAGACGTGTTATCAAAACGCGTTTTATCTATCAAAGAATCCCCTACCCTCGCCATTACCGCAAAAGCTGCACAATACAAAGCTGCAGGGCGTGACATCATTGGACTTGCGGCTGGCGAGCCTGACTTTGACACTCCGCAGCATATCAAAGATGCCGCCAAAAAGGCTATTGATGATGGTTTTACCAAATACACGCCCGTCAGTGGCATTCCTGGACTGAAAAAAGCCATTGTCAATAAATTCAAGAACGAGAATGGCTTTGATTACACAGTCAATGAAGTCATCGTCGGGGTTGGCGGCAAACAGACAATTTTCAATCTTTGCCTGGCAGTACTCAACAAAGGCGACGAAGTCATTGTGCCGGCCCCATACTGGGTCTCATATGCGGACATCGCCATGGTGGCGGAAGCCACCCCCGTCATTATTGAATGTGGCATCGAGCAAGGCTTCAAGCTGCTACCCGCGCAATTGGAAGCTGCGATTACCGCAAAAACCAAGTTGGTGATGTTCAACTCACCATCCAACCCGACTGGTGCCGTCTATACGCTGGACGAGCTGAAGGCTTTGGGTGAAGTGCTACTCAAATTTCCGCATGTGCTGGTCGCCACAGATGACATGTATGAACATGTCAACTTGAGCGGCGAGAAATTCCACAACATCCTCAACGCCGCACCAGGCTTGAAAGACCGCTGCATCGTGTTGAATGGCGTTTCAAAAGCTTATTCGATGACCGGGTGGCGTATTGGCTACGCAGCAGGGCCCTCCTATATCATCAAAGCCATGGAGATCCTGCAAAGCCAGTCTACCAGCAACCCCACATCCATCTCGCAGGTAGCTGCACAAGCTGCGCTGGAGGGTGACCAAGGCTGTATCACCCCGATGGTTAAAGCGTTCAGGGAACGTCATGAATACGTGGTGAATCGTTTCAATGTCATGAAAGGCTTAAGCTGCCTTAAGGCAGGCGGTGCTTTTTATGCCTTCCCAGATGCGCGAGAAGCTATTGCAAACCTGATCAAGGCAGGAAAAATCAGACAGGCCTCTGACATGGCCTTGGCTGAGTACCTACTGGAAGAGTTTGGTGTCGCAGTCGTGCCAGGTTCTGCATTCGGGGCAGAAGGTTATTTCCGCATTTCCTTCGCAACATCGATGGACAATCTGCGCAATGCGCTGGACAGAATAGAAAAAGCGTTGAATGTTTAAATTTTGTGTAATTTGGCATTGACCAAACGCTTTCAAATCTTTATTATCACGCCTTCACAAGTTGTACCGATTCCTCAATAGCTCAGTCGGTAGAGCGCCGGACTGTTAATCCGTAGGTCCCTGGTTCGAGCCCAGGTTGAGGAGCCAAATAATAAAAGGCCTCACAGCGATGTGAGGTCTTTTTATTTGCACCATTGTGCCCAACGTGCCCTTCACTAAATCTGAACTTGATAAATGATACCAATCCAGATGACCATCCTTGCGCAGCCAAGTTAAAACTGTCGATCTACTCTGGGTAGCATACTGCTTTTGGGCTTCTTTATACTTAAAAGCTAATGGGTAATCTCTTTGTACCTACTCTCATTTGACTCTCCTTGATGATATTCAAAATGTGTCAACTGATTTCAGAGCGGGTCAGGAGCCAAATAAAAGGCCTTGCAGATTATTCTGCAAGGCCAATATTTTAAGATGCACTGATTTTGTATATCAATCCGCTTTTATCATCAGAAACTAATAAGTTACCTTCATCATCAACGATAACATCTACCGGCCTACCCCAAGCTTTCCCATCCTGAAGCCAGCCAGTCACAAATGGTTCAACTGCTATAGGCTTATTATTCGCAAATTTCACTCTTACAACTTGATATCCACTTGGGTTTTTTCGGTTCCATGAACCATGTAAAGCAATAACAGCGTCTTCTTTGTATGATTTGGGGAAATTGCTTTTGTTTAAAAATGTTATTCCTATCGGTGTTGAATGCGCGGGTAGAGTGATTGCGGGTGAATTAGCTTTTTTACATATGTTTGGCCTACCAACGAAATTAGGATCTTGATTCATTTTGTTCTTCTGAGTTGTATCAGCCCAACAATATGGCCAACCATAATTGCCCCCTCCGGAGATAATATTTAAATGCTCTGGTGGCAAGTCATCATTGACTCGACCGCCTTGAGATTCACTCCTATTATCCGCACCTTCGTTTGTAGCATAAAACTCTTTTGTAACTGGATGCCAAGCAAAACCTTGGCTATTTCTCAATCCTGTTGCCCATACAGCCTTCTTCACATTCGATTTTTGATCAATATCAATACCTGCGGGCTGCCCATCTAGGGTAAATCTTAAAATACTCGCTCTCGTAGAATCAGATTCATTGCATACATTACAGCTTGAACCAACATTTACATAAATGAATCCATCAGGTGATCTCTTAACTGATTTTCGTCCATGCCCTCCTGTAGCAAGTCCAGAAATAAATGGTCTGACATCCTTAATATTTTTACCATCATAAGAAAACTTCAAAATACCATCTGAAACACCAACAAAAATACTGTCATCAAACACCTCAACACCATTTGGATGGTGCAGGCCCTTAGCCAAGATATTTACGTTTGCATTCTTATCAAGTTTTATTAAATATCCACTAGATAGAGTCAATATTAAATTTCCATGTCCATCAAGTGCCATCATTCGTGGCTTACCGAGTTTGCTCAGATCAGCAAACTTTTCAATTTTAAAACCATCAGTTAATCTTAACTTTGATAACTTGTTTTCGATTGGCTGACTTTCCGTTAAATAAAAGTTCAACACCAACGTAATAATTATTCCTAGCAATCCAACAACAACTAGATTTATTTTTTTTCGCATGCTAAATGTCCTATTGTTTATTTTTATTTTGATTATCTAACACAAGGTATTAAAAATACAAAACTTTATAAAGTCATTTATGATTTGTGTATTATTCAAACAGAAAACTGGCATTACTTATTTATGAAAAATATTGAAACTGATATTCTGCTTGTAGGTGGTGGCATCATGAGTGCAACGCTTAGTGTCCTGCTGAAACAATTGGACCCTGCCCTGCAAATCATCATGATAGAACGCTTGGATGATGTAGCGTTAGAAAGCAGCGATGCGCTGAACAACGCTGGCACAGGGCATGCTGGCTATTGTGAGCTGAATTACACGCCCATAGCGGCCGATGGCGACATCTCTATCAGGCGCGCTCTGGAAATCAACGCAGCGTTTGAAACCAGCCTGCAGTTCTGGGCGCATCTGGTGGAAACTGGAGCGCTACCGTCAGCAGAAAATTTTATTAACCGAGTGCCGCACTTAAGTCTGGTTTTTGGTGACAAGAATATTGATTTTCTCAAACGCCGCCATCAACTGCTTAGCCAGCATCATCTGTTTGCTGATATGCAATACAGCGAAGATGTTGCAATGCTCAAGGCATGGATGCCTCTTATCATGGCAGAGCGGAAGGCTGGAGAACATTTGGCGGCAACATATGTAGAGCATGGCACTGATGTCAATTTTGGATCGCTGACACGCCATCTGGTGAAGCATTTAAAACAACAGACCGGATTCAGCGTGCAAACGAACACGCAGGCTACCAAGCTCAAGAAAATAGGCGGCAAGTGGCATGTGGCCGTGTATGATCGGCTATCAAGGCACAGCCACACCATCAACGCCAAATTCGTATTTCTGGGTGCAGGCGGTGGAGCTCTACCGCTGTTGCAAAAGTCTGGCATACCGCAAAGCAAAGGTTACGGCGGCTTCCCTGTAAGCGGTCAATGGCTGATCTGCAATAACCCTGCAGTCGTTAAACAGCATCGTGCCAAGGTTTATGGCAAGGCTGCAGTGGGCGCACCGCCTATGTCCGTGCCGCATCTGGATACACGCATCATCGACGGCAAGCCTTCGCTGCTGTTTGGCCCATTTGCAGGATTTACGACAAAGTTCCTGAAAAAAGGCTCCAGCCTGGATCTGGCAAAATCGCTGAAGGCAGACAATATCAAGGCCATGCTAGGAGTTGGCAAAAACAATATCGATTTGACCAAATACCTCATCAAGGAAGCACGCCAGACTCATACGCAACGTATGGAAACCTTGCGTGAATTCTTGCCGCAAGCGCAATCCGACGAATGGACGCTGGCAGAAGCTGGTCAGCGCGTCCAGATCATTAAGCATTGCGAGCAGAACTGGGGAAAACTGGAGTTCGGTACGGAGATCGTCGCTGCGGATGATGGCAGTTTGGCGGCATTGCTGGGTGCGTCACCGGGCGCATCAGTGAGTGTACAGGCCATGCTGAACGTGCTGGAGAAATGCTTTCCAGAGCAACTTGAAGCGGGTTGGGCAAGCCGACTTAAAAAGATGATTCCCGCCTATGGGGAATCACTGATCGATGATGCCAGCCTGCTGCGCGACATTCGCCAGCGTACGCTGAAAACCTTAAACATCTGAAGATCTTTCCGAAGCATGACTGAAGCCCCTATGCAGGCTGGCTTGCAAAGGTATGTTTTTCTCTTGAGAGAATATGGTGGGGGAAAAACTACTTCTTCAACTGACGCTGCCTGCGTACCTCATACAGAAAGATGCCGCTTGCAACGCTGACGTTCAAGCTTTCCACACTGCCGAACATGGGAATCGTCACTAATGCATCGCAAGTCTCTGCAGTCAGCCGTCGAATGCCCTCGCCTTCGCTACCCAAGACTAAGGCGATCGGCCCATCCAACTTGGTGTTATGTAGCGTGCTTGATGCATCCATCGTGGTGCCGACGACGAATACGCCGGCATCCTTCAACTCGCGCAAAGTACGCGCCAAATTAGTAACCGCGATGAAAGGCACCGTCTCCGCTGCGCCGCACGCCACCTTGCGCACCGTAGCGTTTAAGCCTACGGCACGATCCTTGGGTGCGATAACAGCATGCACTCCCATCGCATCGGCTACGCGCAGACATGCCCCCAGATTATGCGGATCTTCCACCCCATCCAGCACCAGAAAGAATGGTGGTTCGTTCAAATCTGCCTCAAGAATATCGTGGATATCCTTATAGGGCATCGCCGTGTCCACGACGCGTGCGATCACTCCTTGATGACGCCCGCTCTTTCCTGCCATGCCATCCAGACGTCCGCGTTCCACTTGCATGACGCGGATATTGGCTTGCTCAGCCATATTCAGCAGATCTTTCATGCGAGGATCTACACGATCCTTGTCGATAAGAATCTCCTGAATGCTGCCAGCATGCTGGCGCATGCGACTTAATACTGCATGAAAGCCAAATAGAATACGTGTATCAGTCATTTAACCCCGCCATACTACAATTCCTTTTTCTTTAATTTGCCTACCAGGATGAAATCGATTCTACTGGTTTCCAGATCTACACGCGCAACTTTGACTGTTAACCGATCGCCCAGGCGGTAACGCACTGACGTGCGTTCACCTATCATCTCGTGACGCGCCTTGTCATATTGAAAATAATCGTTTCCAAGTTCGGTAACGTGGATCAGCCCTTCGACATACACACCATCCAGTGCCACGAACAAACCAAAGCTGGTCACGCCGGATACCGTGCCCTCAAACACTTCGCCGACTTTGTCCTGCATGTAGAAACATTTGAGCCAGTTAGTAACGTCGCGCGTAGCTTCATCTGCCCGGCGCTCGGTCATGCTGCAATGCACGCCAAGCTGCTGCCAATTCTTGGCTTCATACTTCTCGCCTTTAAGCACAGCCTTGATGGCGCGATGTACCAACAGGTCAGGATAACGCCTTATCGGTGAGGTAAAGTGGGTGTATGCCTCATAGGCCAAGCCAAAGTGACCTAAGTTATCCGGACTGTAGACAGCCTGCTGCATAGAGCGCAATAGTACAGTCTGCAGCAATTGCTCGTCAGGACGGCCTTTGATACGCTGCATAACTTTACCATAATCCTTGGCGTGAGGTTTTTCGCCGCCACCGATGCCAAAGCCAACCTCACCCAGGAACGTCCGCAATGCTTCCAGCTTTTCCGGTGTCGGTCCTTCGTGGATACGATACAGTGCAGCATGTTCCCGCTCTAACAAGAAATCTGCTGCACACACGTTAGCTGCAAGCATACATTCCTCGATCAGTCGGTGAGCATCATTGCGTACGCTGGGAACAATACGTTCGATTTTGCCTTGCTCGTTAAAGATCATCATCGTTTCCGAGGATTCGAACTCAATGGCACCACGCTTCTCCCTCTGTATCAGCATCACCCTGAATAAAGCATCCAGATGCTGGATGTGCGGTATCAGCCATACATATTCCCGCGCGGTCTCTCCTTCAGGATTTTCAATTATGTCTGCAACCTTGGTATAAGTCATCCTCGCTTTGGACCGCATCACCGAAGGATAGAACTTATATTGCTTGATGACGCCCATGCCATCGATTTGCATGTCACAAACCATGCATAGACGCTCCACATCAGGGTTTAATGAGCACAAGCCATTGGAGAGCGCCTCTGGCAGCATGGGGATGACACGCCTTGGGAAATAAACTGAATTGCCACGCTCAAATGCTTCCTTGTCCAAGGCATCTTCCGGCCTCACATAAAAACTGACATCCGCGATTGCTACAACCAGCCGCCACCCCTTGCCTTGCGGTTCAGCATAAACAGCATCATCAAAATCTTTGGCAGTCTCACCATCGATTGTTATCAAAGGCAGATCCCGTAAGTCTATCCGCCCTTTGTAGTCTGTAGGCTGCACAGTTTTAGGATAACTTTCTGCCAGGGCAATCGTTTCTGGTTTGAATTTATGTGGCAACTTATGCTTGCGCAGAGCAATCTCGATCTCCATGCCGCTGTCAGCGTAGTTGCCCAGAATCTGGACGATACGGCCCATCGGGTAAGCATGACTGGATGGTTGTTCTGTAAGCTCCACTTCGACGACTTGTCCAACCTTGGCTCCCATGTCCATGTGGTAAGGCACCAAGATATCTTGGCTGATACGCTTGTCTTCTGCGGCAACGATTGTCACTCCCTGACCTCGCACGACACGGCCAACAAGCGTTTTATTGGCACGCTCCAACACTTCGATTACCTTGCCTTCCGGGCGACCTTTCCTATCCACATCAGTAATGCGTACCATAGCGCGATCGCCATGCATCACCTGCTGCATCTCACGCGCAGAAAGGAAAATATCTTCAGGATGCTTTTGTCTATCATCAGGGATAAGGAAACCAAAACCGTCCGGATGGCCCTGAATCACGCCTGCGAGAACATGAATTTTTTCAGTCAGGCATAGTGCGCCTTTGCGGTTTTGCATGATCTGGCCATCGCGTTCCATGGCACCAAGGCGTTTGGCGAAACTCTCTCGCTCATTCTTATGAATGGCCAGCAATTGTTCTAGATTCTCTACACTAAGCGGCACTCCCTGCTCTGAAAGCACTTGCAAAATCAGTTCGCGACTGGGCAAGGGTTTGTCATATTTTGCTGATTCGCGCTTCGCGTGCGGATCAGAATTTCGCAAGTTTTGCTGCTTTGCGAGGTTTTTTTTGCCAGAATGCGGTTTTTTAATTGACAAGTTGTGTGCTTTCTATAAAATGCGCCGCTTAACCTGATGCCCAGATGGCGGAATTGGTAGACGCGCTAGTTTCAGGTACTAGTATCGAAAGATGTGGAGGTTCGAGTCCTCTTCTGGGCACCAAAACTATATCCCCGAACATAAATTCTTCTAATTATCCTTAAGAATAACCGTTAGGGTTCTGCTTTTGCCAACGCCATGCGTCACGGCAAATATCCTCCAGACTTCGTTTTACTTCCCAATTTAGCAGTTTTTTGGCCAATTGAGCATCCGCGAAATAAATCGCAATATCTCCAGCACGGCGCGGTGCAATTCGATATGGAATAGTGATGTTATTCGCACGTTCAAAAGTCTTGATTAACTCTAACACGCTATATCCACGTCCGGCACCAAGATTGACTGTAAGTAAGCCCGGATACCTCACAAAAGCTTGCAAAGCTGCCACGTGACCCAGAGCCAAATCCATTACGTGGATATAGTCGCGAACTCCTGTGCCATCCGGCGTAAGGTAATCATCGCCAAACACGTTAAGTTCTTTCAGCTTACCTATCGCTACTTGTGAAATATATGGCATCAGATTATTTGGAACCCCGTTGGGGTCTTCACCGATTTGTCCACTCTCATGCGCACCTACAGGGTTGAAGTATCGCAACAGTGCGATATTCCACTCTGGGTCTGCAACTTGCAGATCTTCCAATATCTGCTCTACCATTCGCTTGGTTCGGCCATAGGGGTTATATGGCGTCAAAGGGGATGACTCCGGAATTGGTTTGTCATCAGAAAACCCATATACGGTAGCTGAAGAACTAAATACAAGCGTCTTGACCGAAAACTCAGCCATCACTTCCACTAAATTCAAAGTGCCCATCACGTTGTTATCGTAATATCTGAGAGGGTCTGCAACAGACTCCCCTACTGCCTTTAAACCAGCAAAATGAATTACCGCACTGATTCGATATTGATCAAACAGGGAACGAAGAAAATCTTTATCGCGCACATCGCCTTTTAAAAAGCTGACTTTCTTACCTGTAACCGTCTCTATCCGGCTTATTGCTGTCAACTTGCTATTGCAAAGATTATCCAACACTACCACATCATACCCTGCATCCAGCAAGGTGACACAAGTGTGCGAACCAATGTACCCGCTACCTCCTGTGACTAATATCTTTTGCATCTTTTTAGTTTGGAATGAATCTCGAAAATTGCGGATAGGTTAAACGAATCACCTCTCTGAGCGTGGCATCAGCTTCAGCTTCAGATCGATATATTTGTGTGGTGAACCTTACGATAGCACCATCCGTACGATTACGTTTAACAGCGTCGTAGAGCAAAGCGAACTTCATGGGAAACTCATTGGATAGATCTCTACCACGCTGATGGAACCAGTAATACATTAACTGTTTAGTTTCACCTTTGCTGATAAGCAAACGAGTTACCTTGAATGTGTGTTCACTATCGACTGTTATTGTCTCAAGCCGGGTATCAGTAATCTCCCAGCCCCCACCTGGAACGCAAGCTTTAGGCGAATGCGGCACAAAACCTGTGCGCTGTGAATCTGTGTAGCCCATATATACGTCAACATTAGTATTAGCTTTATGATAGGTCATCAGCAAATAATCCTTGAGCTGCAAAATATCATCCTCATTATTCTGAAAGCCATATGGACGCCCTTGCCATCCGCCTAGCTGGGTGGGAAATGCAGCAAAGGTTTCCCGTTGCGGAATGATTTCCTGACGACGTTGAATGGATAAGGTCGAAATAGCGGCCAGCAATACAACCGTGATTGCAATCACCACAGGAGCACGCTTGATTCCGGATATCGGGGAGTCATCTTCATACTTATGGCGAGTTTCAAGATAGTCAAAAGAGTCTGTAAATCTTGGGTGAATTCCAAGTAGTTTATTCAACAGTTTTGCCTCTAGCAAAACCAACCCAATACACAACATGAAGATTACCCAGCCTTCAAAATAATGCATGAAGCCCTCGGCAGCCTCATTGCCGTAATAATTGACCAATATCGCGACGATTGCGATCCTCGCACTATTCATTAATATGCTGATTGGCACGCTAGAAAAGAACAGAAGCGATCTCGCCCAAAAAGGGCCTTTGTACATATACGCCATCATTAGGCTGATTGTCATCAGAGGGTACATGTAATTCAAGCCGCTACAGGCCTCCACTACCTGTAGCTTATAGATTCCCAGATCAATCACATTTCCTTCCTGATAAACAGACATACCTAACGCACGTACAATTGACACTCCCAAATCTGAGGATATCAGCTGCATTCTGCCCGAAAGCATGACGTCTAGCATGTATGGCAAAGGAATGACCAAAAAAAGATGCAAGAATGGAATAAGTATTTTTTTAATTTGATACCCTATCATCGTCCATGCAGCCCCTAAGCAAAGCAACAAGAGGGAGTATTGCACGATGGTCCAAATTGCTGTCAATTCACCAATCATCAGGGTAACCCCTGAAAAAAGAACAATGATTATCCCTACCCAAGCCCCTTCGTTGTGATTCTTGATTTCAAACCGTTTGATCCAGATTAGATATAACGCCATAAAGAAAACAAGAGGCGCATGAGAATACCGCTCCTCTGTCGTTACACGAACATATAGCTCATAGACAGCTTCTCTGAATGCCAATGCGAGAAACAAACCAATAACTGCAAAAAGAATGGTTTTGGGGTGGTTTTTTATAAAGGGCATGATATTTTTCATGATTTACCTTTGTTACTCTGAACAATTGCTTGTTGGTATATGTTCAGTATTTTCTGTATTTTCGCATCCCACATGAAATGAGTTTTGATTCTGTGTATTGCTGCGGAGCCGATTTGAAACCTGAGTTCAGGATTGGATGCCAAATTATCGATGTGATCTGCGAACTGCGAGACCATATAATCCCTTGAATCTGGCCGCACCAGGAAACCAGTTTCTTCTGTTAAGTAATCAGCAGGCCCACCCCAGTCTGTTGCTATGACCGGCAATCCTCTGGCCATTGCTTCCAGCACGACAGCACCTCCGCACTCTCTGACACTGGGCAATACAAAAATATCTGCTTGATCGTAAAACTGGTTTACCTGTGCATGTGGCACTGCACCCGTGAATGTCACATTTTTCTTCGCAAAAGATTCACAAAGTCGCTCTAGGTCCATACGCATGGGCCCATCTCCGACGATAGTTAAGCTAACTTTACTTTTACACCGTTGCACTGCCTCAATAGCGATTTCAATCATCTTCCAGTCAACTAATCGCCCGACATAAAGAATACTTGCTTCAGGTTTTTCTTCAGCTGGTCTTGGTGCATCAGCAACTGAAAACACACCGTTTTCGACAAGTTCCAGTACTCTTCCAAGATGAAATTTTGGCAATGCCATTTTAGTTCTATGGTTAGCAACTAAAAGAATGTTGGCAAAAAATTTCCCGGGTATGATTAAGTTGTAAAGTGAAGCGAATAAGCGCATTCCCCTATATAAAAATCGCTCGGACTTTCCACTCATGTAACGAAAAGCGACTGGAAAATCCATACCACCATTCATTGGCCCGATAACGACAGGCGCGCCTAATAAAAACATTGCAGATGGCTGCACAGCCGATACAGGTGCTGGTTCATGTACCACATCAATTAACTTTTCTTTAATTATCTCTCTTGCTAATTTCCATTGATAAAATTGAGTAATCAAATGCATCAAAAAACCGGCAGTGATAATGCCGATCCGTTCTGGCAAATATCGTGAGAGATGATGTAAGAACTTATGTCCTCTAGTATCAGGCACATAATAGATATTGTCTTGGTTGATATCCACTATCTGACTTATAGCAGATTTAACTCTTGCATGTGTTATCAGGTATACCTGATTGTGACTGCTAGACAGCAGCCTAAAATAATTCAAAGGTAACATTGCCTCACCTCCAAATTGATTTGAGGCGTGCTCGCATACAATTAATATTTTTAGGTGCGGTTGAGACAAGAATTTATGCCCCTAGTACACCAAACTCAGCCCGGTCGTTGATGACTTCCCGAATTAGAGCAACATCGATCTTTTCCATACCTGTGGAGAACCCATAAACTAGAGCTGTGTCGCATAATATATTGATACTACGAGGTATACCGCGCGTAGCCTCGGCAATCAAACGGCAAGCTGCAGGGGTAAATAACGGTGCATCTCGCCCTGCGACATGAAGACGATGCTGGATGTATTTTTCAACTTCGAATGATTGCAACGGTGGAATGAAGAAATCAACAGAAACGCGCTGAAAAAACTGTTGCAAATCAGGACGCCTTAATAAATCACGAAGCTGTGGTTGTCCAACAAGGATAATTTGTAACAATTGATCTTTATCTGCATTGATATTGGAAAGCATCCTTAAGGATTCCAGCGCTGCAGGACTGAGATTTTGCGCTTCGTCCACGATCAATACGACTCGTTTACCTTGCGCATAGCTCTTTATGAGGAACTGTTGGAAAGCATCAAACAAAGCCAAATTCGACTTGCCTTCATATGGCTGATTGAATGCCATGAGAATCCAGGCAAGCAAATCGTCAATATGCTGATGTGTGTTGTAGACAATCCCGACTGTCAGATCTTCGCCTAGATTATTCAACATGTGTCGAACAAGGGTGGTCTTGCCACAGCCAATTTCACCGCATATCACTGAAAATCCAGCACGATTCTGTATGCCATATTCCAGCATGGCGTAAGCCATACTGTGGCGCAACCCAAAATACAAGAAATCCGGATCAGGTTGAATTGAAAATGGCTTTTCCTTCAGTCCGTAAAATGCTTCGTACATAATTTAAAACACGCCTAAGGCCGGCCCTTATAGAGTTTTGAGCAGTTCGCTGCTCTCTTGTTGATGTTTGAAGGTACGTCCATTAGCCGCTTTAATTGCTTTTTGTAGCGCTTGTTTAGCCAAGATTTTGTCATTTTTTGCAATGTAAACTTTGGCCAGATGATATTGATAAACTGGCATATCAGGCAAAAGTTTTACGACTTCTTTCAATGCATCTTCGGCTTCCGATAGCTTACCCACCTTGTAGCACGCCCAGCCGTATGTATCTAAAAACTGAGGTATTTTTGAATCTTTGAGGGCTTCAGATAACTCATAAGCGCGTTTGTAACTCGCTTGGTCATTCCTAGTGTCTGATAGCAGGCTGACCAGATTGTTTATGGCAACTTGCGAGTCAGGACGTATCTTGATGACATTTTCATATTCACTAATAGCATCTTCATTTTTACCTTGGCTTTCATATAAGGCTGCTTGGGTCAATTTCAGCCCAAAGTCTTTAGGTGCTACCGCCAAGCCTTGCTGCAAAGTTTTTTCAGCCCCCTGTAGGTCTTTATTTTGTTGCTGAACCATCGCTAGCTGCTGATACCCAATCGCATTATCTGGATGATGTTGAATTAAGTCTGTAAAAACCTGTATGGCCTTTGACGACTCACCTGTAGATGCGTACAACTGGCCTTTGAGCAACCAAGCATCTATTTGGTTAGGGTTTTTCTTGAGAATAGCATCAATAAAATTTAACGCATCCTGCTTCTTGCCTGCGAGCATGTAAGACCTTACCAGAGCGACCACTGCTTGCCCATCATTTGGCGCAGCTTCATATGCACGTTTAAAGGCGTTAATGGACCCTTGCAAATCATTTTTACTTAGTGAAATCGCACCTTCAATTTCATCTGCGACCCGAGCACCTTTGTTTAACTGCTTCGCTTTATCTGCCAAAGCTTGCGCTCCAACTTGATCGCCACGCTGCAACTTGAATTGTGCTAATGTCCGCAACAATTGAGTATCGTTGACATTGGCGTTAACTGCCTCTTCCAACACTTTCTCAGCGCGTTCTGGTTGTTTGCGACGTAATAAGAATTCGCTATAGGCTAGCGTATAGCGCGCAGCAAATTTACTTGCTTGGAATGCCTTTAAATAATGTTCCTCTGCCAACTCAGGGGAACCTGCGCGCTCATGGGCGTTAGCTAGCATGAAAGCTGCTGCATGATTTTCAGGCGCATCTCGCAAAACAGTTCGCAGATCTATAATTGCTGCGTCATAATTTTTAGCATCAAGCTCTTGGCCCGCGCGAAGTAAAAGTGCCTGTGCGTTAGTTTTGTCATACTCGAGCGCATCATTAATAAGCTTGTTAGCTTCGTCCTTTTTTCCAAGTACCAACAATTTATAAGCCAGCATAGTCTTCGCTTTGTTGCCATGTGCTGAATTACCAGCTTGATTAATAATACGCTGCAAGAGCTTGTCCTCAGCGGAAGAATTCTTTTGAGCTCGATAAAAATCTACCAATGCAAAAGCCAAATCGTAATTCTCCGGCTGCTCTTTAACAAAGGCTTCTAAACTTTCTTGACCTTTCTCTACTCCCTGTGTTTTAACAACGAATCGGACAAGTGCGAGCTTGGCTTCCAAGCTCTTTGAGGATATCTTTATGATTTCTCGCAATTGAACTTCAGCCTCAGCCATCTTGCCGTGCCTTGATAGAAACTCTGCGTAGCTACGTCTAACAGGAACTGGATCCGGAGCTATCTGCAACATTCTTTGGAAACCCTTATCCGCTTCTTCCAAGCGCCCCATTTCTTCAAGAGAACCGATACGGAACAAGTGTACAGCTAAGTTCTTTTCATTGCTTGAAAGCGCCTTGTCCAGAAACACTAGCGTTCCTGCTGGATCTTTCGCAGCCATGCGTTCACTAGCCAAGACTATCATAGCATCCTGATTCTTTGGGTCCAATGCTAGTGCTTTATTAGCAAAATCAATCGCACCTTTTGGATTGTTAAGTTTAAGTTGTATCGCTGCATGCAGGTTAAATACTGAAGGATTGTTCGGATTAAGTGCTAAGGCTTTATTTGCGCGCTCAGTAGCAACGTCCAATCGATTTCCAGCAAGCAAAATTTGTGCACTTTTTATTAACGCATCAACATGTTGCGGATCTTGATCAATTACTGAATTTAGCAATGCAAAAGTTTTCTTCCAGTCTTGTTTGCGCTCTGCAGCTAAAGCAAGGCCATACAGTGCAGAAGTCATGTTTTTTTTGATTTGCAAAGCATTCTGGAACTCCAGTTTAGCTTTATCCGGATCTGTCTCAAGCAGAGACATACCTTTTTCATAGTACTTTTGTGCTTTTTCCTCTGGCGTTGAGCAAGCTAATAACAGACCAGCTAAGAACGATACAAAAACAAGTTTCAGCAATCTGGATTTCATGTGCCACCTTTTAAATTTAGCGCTTCAATTATTGATTCGAGTATAAGTTATTAGTTTAACAGCAAAACATTGCTGTTAAACCATATTTGGCCCTATCGGGCTAGTGAATGCCTTTGAAGGGTGCTGCTAAAGGCTCCCCGACGAAGAGTCCTTGGGCAGGCCAATAAACACTTTTCCAATATGCTTCTATCAAAGTGTTTCCTGCCAGGTAATATTTCACCAGCAATTCCGGATTGGGGAATTTTTGCCAGTGATTACATGGCTCACTTACAGTTCCATAGCTACCAGTTGCCCCAGCTTCTATCCATGCAATCACAGACATTTGTCCTTTACTATTACTGTCTAGCCTTCCACCAGACGAAGTAAGGTGGTCAGCAATTGCCCCAGGCATGAAATTTAAAGTCTCCAAATGAGGGACTCTTATTAGACCAGTAAAATAGAACATCACGTCATTTTTATGCTGAATATCATTTTGTTTGATGTTCCTGAAAACGATTTTTCTAGATTCTACTTTAAAAAAGTCTTTTGGAAAAAAAGGCTCTCTTGGTTTGCTTCTAGCTTCATCGCTAGTGCGTAGAAAATAGCCTGTTGAAGGGTTCAAATTAAAGCCTGTTAACACGCCTCTATCTATTAAATCTTTTGCAGTTTTTATCGAGTCTGATGGAATTAATATCGAAAGACGAATCTTATGATCTTCCCATGGATCGAAAGACAGACTGTTAAAATACGGGTTTTTTTTGCCAATGTCACAACTACGTTTACATTGTTCCGCATCATAGCCAAGGGTCATCGCCGCAGTGATTGAGTTGCACCCAACAGCGTATGGCCTTGTCCATATCAGTGCAAGCACTTTGATATCTGTACCCAACTTGCCTTCTATTTCTTGCTTGAGCGTGTTGAACTCCTTTTCAGTCAAACTGGATTGATTTTTAGGCATATCAATCCTGACGAGATTTTGCTCTGGGATACCCCTCGCCTGCAGATAATATTGCCCAATTTCAACACTATTCGCATCCTGAGAATTCACTATTACCGCAACATTCTTAGGATCAAGGCGGCTATCTAGGGAAGCTGCCGCCAAAGAGCTGAATGAAAGACTTATCAGTACGATTTTTGCAATTCTGACAGCGATCGTCTGCAAGATATGCATGCTAATACCTACCATCGTTTTTCCAGGCCTTGACAACTAGCCTTGGAAATACAAACGCATCTTTCAAATAACGCTTTGCTAACCGCCTAGGCTCAGTCATCACGCGATGCGCCCATTCCAAGCCAACATTCCTCATCCATTCTGGCGCACGCGCTTTCTCACCAGCAAGGAAATCGATTGTAGCGCCTACACACAGTGCAACATTGACACCAAGAGATTTTGCGTATGTATGTACCCACAACTCCTGCTTAGGAGCTCCCAAGCCAAGTAAAAGCAATTGCGCTCCAGACTTGTTCACCATTTCACAAATGAGTTTAGATGCTTCTGGATCCTTATCAAACCCGTAAGGAGGGCTGTATGTGCCAACTACACTAACACATGGCCACTGACGTTCAATATTTACCTTCGCACGATCTGCCACCCCGGGCATTGCCCCGAGTAAAAATACTTTCAAAGCAAGCTTTTTGTTTTGAAAGTCATCAAATATCGCGGGCGTCAGGTCACTTCCTGCAACTGTTCCAGGAAGCTCTTTTCCAATCAACTTAGCGGCCCATACAACAGGTTTGCCATCAACCACAACTAACGAAGCTGATTGATACGCTGCTTGCAATTCATGGTTCGATTCCAATTGGACAATATGATCCACATTAGGGGTTACCACATAACGACATGATGATATATTGTCTGTTAGCCATGCTGAAACGCACGCAACGGCCTCAGTCATGGATAAAGCATCGACTTGAATGTTGAACAAACTTATCTTTTTATTTAAATGCATCAAATTAATCCCGCTTAGATCTCACCCAATCCAGTTGACGTCTTACCAAGAACTTAATATATATAGGGATTTTTTTTATCATATACACTGGCACACAACAAAGCTGCTGAAGGCTAACGACATCTCTTCCATACTTCAGCCAAGCCAGGCCAACAGAAATAAGAATTGTAGCAAGCAATATCATAGGCCCAATCACAAGCCAGGCAACTGGCTGGAATAGATAAATGACCAAACTCACCATCGACAAAATCAAAGCTGTGCTTACGAATAAAGTCAGAGGCGGCAGCACTAGATCGAGCCCCATCGCCAAAGTATTAAGGTTCTTGAATTTAATTGCGTGAATAAATAGTTTCGGCAAATCTTGAATGATTACACTCAAATGGCCATGCTCCCATCGGGTGCGCTGAGTGTCACTCGCTGAATTTTCACTTGGGAACTGGCTTGTCACCAACGCATCCGGTAAAAAAAGAGGGGGCTTCCCCTGAAGCGCCAGATCTAATCCAAGTTTCATATCCTCTACGATATGCCCACTTGCCAGCTTGGCCTGACAGATATCCTGCCACAAGAATGCCATGCCAGTTCCCATTAACTGGCATGGCAGTCCCAAGAATTTCATACCCAAAGGTCTAACTTGATTCCTGACTATCCATGCAAATTCACTAATACGGGATTTGACATTTGCTTGCATAGAATTTTTCATTAAATACAAAGCCTGTACAGGCCTCTGGCGACGCAAGCATTCAGATGATAACAATCTAATTGCATCAGGTGCCAAGATACAGTCAGCGTCGACTATCAATACAACCTGAGGGGGGTTGCTTTCTAGGTATCTAATTCCATAGTCCAAGGCATACCCCTTACCACGCTTCGATGTGTCATGTCGCTCAATAGCCTCGGCACCAAGATTCCGTGAAATTGCTGCCGTATCATCAACACAGTTATCCGCAACTACAATTAGGCGGTCTTGCTCGCGAAGCTGAGGCAATATGCTTTGCAGGGTCTCTGCGATACCATTGGCTTCATTATGCGCTGGAACAATAATAGCTACTGTAGGACAAGCATTCTTGATATCGAATCGAGGTTGCGATTTATACAAAAGAGATGCCAAGACCTGTGTTAGCAAAACAAATGCAAGCATTAAATGAACAATGATGAAGATTAGTATCAGAGCGCAAATGAAAGGCATCATGATTGGAAGTACTCCGCTAACAAATGAGCTTCTCTGTCAATATGATGACTCTCAAGAACTCGCCAATACCCACGATCTCCCATCTCTTGAAGCGAATCTCTTGGCGTTCCTATGGCTTTTTCTAAGGTATTCACCAATGCCTTGACGTCACCTGCAGGACATAACCAACCCGTATCCCCTTCCATTACCAGTTCAGGGATCCCCGCGACATAAGTTGAAATAACCGGACGTTTTAAAGCCATGGCCTCCATGATGACTACCGGTAGACCCTCGGCAAAACTAGGCAGAACCATGATTTGAGCCATTTCTAATTGCCGCTTAACCTCATCACTACTAATCCACCCAGTAATATCAACATTTGATTCAAGGCCATATTCTGAAATCAACATCTCTATTTCTACGCGCATCTCCCCATCTCCAGCCAGTATCAATTTAAAATTAACACCGCGTTCAACCAGCTGCTTCGCCGCTTCGATTAGTAGCATCTGCCCTTTTTGCTCACATAAGCGACCTATACAGAGTAACCTTGATTCACTGGGGATAGGCTTTGACTCGTGTTCAAAGAAACTTTGTTCCAAGCCACAATGTACCACTTTGATTTTCGGCCAGTCTTTAAAACTTGCCCAACGATACAACTGACTTTTGCCGAACTGACTGATCGCCACGACAAACTTAGCTTTTTCAATTTTTGTTTTTAGTTTAAGTGCTTGTGGTTTATCAAATTCTTCTGGACCATGCACAGTAAAACTGTAAGGCACACCATTTAAGATGCTTGCCAACATTGCCACTTCCGCGGAATTGGTTCCGAAGTGTGCATGTATATGTTTTACTTGCTTATCTTTCAGCCAATGCGAAACCTGACAAGCCTCAGCAAGATATATGAGATGGTACGGAAAAGGTCTATCAGAACGCCACGAGAGCCGCATTGCCCAAATAAACGCCTCCAGGAAAGGCTGAGGGGACTTAAGGGAAACAATCAGGCTGCGCAATAACCCAGTCAATCCGTTTTTCAGAACGTAGTGAGTTTTGCTCTTTTCAAGAATATCTTCTTTGTCTACAACATTTTCAGCCCAGCCGCGCAGCGCAATACGCGTCACAGTAAATCCCTGTTTTTCCAGCGCCAATATTTCACGACGGATGAAACTATGGCTGACCTTAGGGTATTGATTTATAAAATAAGCGATGTGCATGCTGTCTATATGACTTTTGCCGGAACACCAACAGCTGTCCTTGAGGAAGGAACATCAACCAACACTACAGCGTTTGCCCCGATTTTAGCATTGTTGCCAATATTGATGGCGCCTAACAATTTTGCACCGGCGCCGATATCAACATGATTACCTATTACTGGCGCATCATGTGTACCTGCCGTCCCTATAGTTACCTGCTGGAATATAAGACAGTTTACGCCAATTTTCGCATCTGGGTGAATAACGATCCCATTGGGGTGAGGTAACAATAAACCACCGCCAATATTGGAGTTGAGTGGAATATCAGCGCCAGTTACTATGCTCCAAAAACAATGTCTTAAAACAGCAATTTTTTTTAGTATCGAAGAAGGTAAAGTATTCGATTTGTTGTGAAACTGGTAAGCGCGAATACTGCACAACAGAGAGCGTGATGGCTGCCAACTCCAGAATGCCTTTTGTTCACGAGACCAATCAGGCCTTTCATGCTGAACGCTGGTCAATTCGGTATTAGCTGGCGAAAAATCATTCATATGCTTTATTTTGTTCCTTGATGACCTAACCTAGTGGCATATGCCGATTTTGTTAGCAAGACAAGATGCTGCAAATGCTGACGAAGTACTTGCAAAGGACGAACTCTAGAGATTGCCTTAATGATTAGAATGATGTCAGCTATCATCTGCATGAATAAATGTTGTAAAACAACGATAATCCCATGATTTTTTCTAAAATATAAAAACTCGCTTTCAACTTGCAAAGCAACAAGCTGACGACTGACTTGAGAAATTATGCCGTCAGATTTGGCACTTTCTCCTCCAATGTGAATCACTTCGGCATCAGGGTAAAAAACCACATCCCATCCAGCGTTTTTTGTTGCCTTGCAATGGTCAACCTCTTCGTTATAAAGAAAATAACGTTCATCGAACAACCCGACCTGCTCTATCACTTCTCTACGAATCAGATAATAACATCCGGGCACCCAATCACATGCTCTTGCGGTGGCGTGATCCCAATCCATATCATCAACGTATTTTACATTAGGGAAAAAACGGCTCAGCCCTGCTCTTTGCAAAAACAAATTCATCACTGTAGGAAAATATCGGCATGATGGTTGCAGCTCCCCATCCCTGCCTACCAATCTAACTCCCAATACTCCAGCTCTAGGGTGCAAATTCATATATGCAACTGTTTTGTCAATCGTGTCTGTTTTTATGAAAGCGTCTGTATTTAACAGCAACACATAATCGCCATTTATCAGCGGAATCGCTTGATTGTTAGCTCGGCCAAATCCTACGTTATTAGTATTGACGAGCAATTTAACTTGCGGGAAAGCAAGACGTATTAAATCGACGGAATTATCTCTAGATGCATTATCAATAACTATGACTTCCAGTTCAAAATTGCCTTTAGATGCATACAAATGGTGTAATGCATCTATGCTCATTTGCGCTGTGTTGTAACTTACAAGAATTACCGAAATTAGCAAAATACTTCCCTGATTTATATAATGACATGTTTGTCACTATATTATGTTTCTATTAGATTATTTAGTTTGTGAGTATCTTATTTGTTGTACTAAATTTTATTTCATATAAAAAATTACACAAAGCCAGACTAACAATTACCAATTTAATGGGTTATGTTATTCTAGAGGCAATTATATCCGAACAATCAGCTTAAACTGCTGTATACCTAATACCTATTCGTCATGCATGAACACGTCCGCGCGCTGATAGCGATTTTATTCCTAGCATCAATAGGATTTTTCTTTGCAAAGAGAATCACTCAAGAGAATGTTGCTATAAACGAATTCAATCGTTGGAGAAATATGTGGATAGGTCTCACTATCGCAGGTTTCTTATCAGGTAATTTTTATGTTTATACTGTAATTGGATGCTTTGTAATATTTTTGCTATCCAAGAAAACACTGAACAAACCTGCTCTTTTCTTTGTTTTGCTGTTTGCTTTACCCCCTGTTGGAGAGGCGATTCCTGGTTTTGGAATCGTAAACTATCTATTCACGCTTACTCACCCGAGATTTATCGAATTGGTCGTTTTGCTGCCTGCGGCTGTAATAATAAGTCGCAAGAATGATTTTGGTTTTGGAAAAATTTGGACTGACAAATTCCTAATGATGTATTTATTGGTGTTTATTGGTCTTGAACTCAGAGATACAACACTGACAGATGCACTTAGAAAATCTTTCTATCTATTCTTGGATGTATTTTTACCATATTACGTCGCTAGCCGAGGAATCAAAGATATATCTCAAATGAAAGTTGCAATTTCCGCATTCGTCACTTCTGCAATTGTAATTGGAATCATCGCTATTTTTGAAAACCTCAAACACTGGCTACTCTATAATTCTCTTGGAGCTGCTTTAGGAAGTACCGAAAGCTCCACACTCTATCTGGGACGTGCTGGCGAATTACGAGCAATTGCTTCATTGTGGCATTCAATCGTTCTTGGCTATTTTATGACCGTTGCTCTCGGTCTATACTTTTTCTTGAGCAGTCAAATTTCTAATGCAAACATTAAGAAATTAGGATTCCTTCTAGTTATTTTAGGGCTAATAGCCCCATTATCACGGGGTCCATGGGTTGGAGCAGGAATTCTGTCAGTTTTGTTTTTGTTACAAGGCCCACAAGCAATCAAACGTATGAGCATCCTGATATTCAGCGGAATAATAACCCTAGCTGGCCTTAGCATGCTCCCAGGAGGTCAAAAGTATATTGATCTTATACCATTCGTAGGAACAGCAGAGAAAGGCAATGTAGATTACCGCGAAAAGTTGTTTCACAATTCACTAATCGTGATAGGTCGCAATCCATTTTTTGGTTCAAGCACTTACCTGCAAACGCCTGAGATGCAAGAGATGAAACAAGGGCAAGGAATCATTGATATAGTTAATTCTTATCTTCGTATTGCACTAGAAGTTGGCTATGTTGGTCTAGGGTTATTCATTGCAATATTCTTATCTGCTCTATTGCGTATCCGTAAAACTATGCTTTTATATAGAGATAAAAAGGATGCTCACCATATACTTGGTAGAAGTTTGATAGCCACAGTACTCTCTATAATGATTATGCTAGCAGCAGTTAGCACAATAGGCACTGTGTCAAACATATATTGGTCCATACTCGGCCTGGGGATCGCTTACACCAGATTCTCAAGAGCTTTGAACAAACAGCCAGCAATTGGCTAATACAATATTATTTTGATGTTTAATTGATTAAACTTTTCTGGATAAATGATCTGCCAAACGTGCAGCCATCATCACTACAGTAAATGTTGGGTTACAACCTCCGCCAGTCGGAAAGACACTGCTGCCAGCCATATATAGATTATCAACCCCATGAACCATCAGATTTCTGTCAACAACACCTTCTTTATCCGTTGTTGACATTCTAGTTGTACCCATTTGGTGACAATGATGTCCTATCTCCTTGATGACTTTGCTGTCCTCCAAAATAAATTCTTCAAGCTTAACCCTTGCAACACCTAACTTCGCCACTTCTTTGGCCGCCTCAATTCCAATAGTTCGTATTGTATTTTCGTCATATCGATTTATTTGCCAATTCGTGATCACCTTAGGAATACCGAAAACATCTTTTTCGACTTTATCAAGAGTAATACGACTATTCATATTTGGCGATTGCTCAATCAAGCTAGTGATCACGCCATCGCCCGGACAATCAAAATCCATGAGTTTGCGGCTTAAGTCAGTAATGTTTCCAGATTTGCAGACCAATTCTCTAAGCGCCTGCTTCAAGGCTCTTGTTCTGCCATAACTGATAGCCGGAAAGTCGGGGTCGAATGAGATAACCCCATTTCCGATTTTATGCTTTTTCATCAAATCGGCTGATGGGTTGAGATGCAGCTTTCCTTGTTTCCAATAATCGGGATTGTCGGATGCAAATCTTCCGTAACGGATGTTCATGTGTTCCATATAACATCTTCCAACCATGCCTCCGCCATTACCTATACCATATGGAATCTGAGAGTTGTTGGCCAATAGCATTCTTGCATTTTCAATACTTCCAAGCGCTAACACATATTGTTTAGCATGAAATCGAAAATCGATTTTCTTATTATTAGTAAAATTTAAACTCTTAACCACAGTTAAGTTATTGTTTAATTGAATTTTTGTTAAATTTGCATGTATATATAGAGATATTTTCTTAGATTTTTTTAGTTCTTCTAAATATTTGCCATTGAATCTTGTGGGCGGACTCATAGCACTTATAAATTTCTTGAAATTTTTACCTTGCCATGAAAAAGTACGAAATGATTCCTTCGGCAAATCTAGGATGTCTTTTGCCAAATCAAAATATTTAAAAATTTCTTTCCTGGGAATAATCCATCCTGACATGTCGTTAGGACGCATCTCAAAATCTATTTCATCGAAATATGAACACAACCCTGACCAGTGATTAGACGTTCCGCCTAAGTAACGCAATCTGCAGTTTTTAACTGCATCCCAATCATTGATGCCGATACTTTTTCCTTCATATAGTTTTTGAGATTCTTCAGTATATTCGAGTGCGCCTCCCTCAAACAGCGCAACTGTTTTCCCCTGCGCCGCTAACATCCTAGCAACGGTCATTCCTGCTGGGCCTGTTCCACAAACACATACATCATATTGATTTAATGACATTGTGTTGGGCAACAAGTCTAAGTCTATAAGCATAACTATATGACTTTTATTTAATATCTGACTTTAGCAATACCCAGCCATTGATTACGATGTATTCATCTTCAAATTCAATCAATGATGGAGATTTTTTTTGCAAGGATTTTATTGCAAGCAATAGAATGGATTGGAGCATTAAAAGCCGTAGAAAACCTCTTCTAGAAAAATTTACTCCTGGTTTCATAAAATTCAATATCTAATAGTAATATGTCTTTTCTTGCGTATCCGCTCGATTAAGTATTACACCCAGCAAGTTTTCCATAGGCAAATGATGTAAAGTTTCCTCAATTTCGGTCTCTGTAGACATGCCGTTTGCCACAACCATCAAAATACAATCGATTTGTGGCAATATGACCATCGCATCATCAGAATTTAGCATGGGTGGCAAGTCAAATATGACGACTCTTGATTTATAACGTTCTTTCAATTCTTTTATAAGATTTGCCACCATACTTGAAGACAGGGTCTCGGCCGAACGACTTACTGGTTTTTGCGTAGGTAAAATCACTAAACGGGGAATGCCAGGGTTAACCATCACTTCAGACAATTCTGCCTTACCATTTAAATAGTCATTTAATGATTTTTCAGTGTGAATTCCTAAATAATTAGCCACTCTTGGTCGGCGCAAATCAAAATCTACAAGAACGGCCGTTTTATGAGGTTGTTGAGCAATGCTAATGGCAAGATTTATAGAAGTTAGGGTTTTACCGGACCCGGGAGTTGGTGAAACTATTGCCAAGGTGCGCCAATTATTTTCCTCCATTTTCTGTAGCACTTGAGTCCGCAATGTATCAAATAAACCAGTAATAGCATTATTTTTAATGTGGGAAACAATACGATTCTTTTCCAAATGTCTCGCATCAAGCTTTACTACAGTAGTTTTTTGATAAGCGATATTCCCTAGCTCGCTCTCTGTATCTGTAAAGCCATTTTTAACAATCTGAACTTTTGAAGCAGTTTCCTGCCTTGTTTCTTGTGGCTTATGCTTCGCATACTGCTTGGCTTTGGCAAGCGCTTCTTTAATCTTCTCCATACATTAAGTTCCTCTAAGCAAAACGCGCCATGATTTTAGCTAACAGTAAATCTAATGGAATAAATAAAAAATGAACGATCAACAAAATAAGAATAAGCGCAATTACAAAAGCTACAAGGACATAGCGAGTAATGTTTTTCCTGCGCTTGAGTTCATTCTCCGTAGTGATGTAGGGGATAACAACTAATGGTCGCATCCTTATTATGGCCATCAGCGCTTCAGTACCCCTTACGGTTTTATCCATCATCTCCAATAAAGCCACCAATGCGACTGCTGCTGCTATTCCTGCAAAAAAACCAAGTGCAGCAATTTTTTCCCTGTTGGGTTTAATTGGTTTGTCAGGAAAAATCGGCGGCTCGAGCATTGAAAATCTCTCTGCCTTATTATCTTGTTCAAGGTTTTCTGCAATTTTGGCATTTATTTGTTTTGATTTAACTTCTTCGTATTTTGATTTTGCATTCTCATAGTCACGCATAAGGCCAAAAAGCTCTTTCTCGACTTGTGGGCTTTGTACAACTTGAGACTGTAATTGAGCCATTTTTGACTGAATTGAACGTTTTTGTTCTTGCATTGATACCAAACGAGCTTTTGCTGCTTCAATTTGAGCTTGGATTTTAGCTACCACCAAATCCTTGGCAACATCTATACTCTCTGTAGCTGGTTGCTTAACTGGTGATTGCGCTGCTTTTTCAAGGTTTTCAACTCTACGCTTAAGTGCCCTAACTGTTGGATGAGTTTCTTTATATAAAACAAGAGCTCGATCCAATTCTGCCTTTGCCTTATCCAACTCAGAAATAGCCTGTGAAATCTTTGTCTCTGGATTAGATTTATCATTTGCTTTGGCAGCGGTCAGCTCAACATCCAAATAGCGAAGCTCTTCCTGAGTGCTTTTATATTCACGATCAACCTCTTGCAATTCGGCTTCTGCTCGTTGGAGCATCCCCATATACATTTCCATATGTTCCGGAAGTGAGTTGGAGTGTGCCTGCTTATAGGTAGCTACTCTATTTTCTACATTTTCAAGCTCTAGCTTCAAGCGTTCGACTTCCTGAGTCAAAAACTCTGTAGTTTCAGTTGCACGCTCTGTTCTAGCCTTTACATTTTCATCCAGAAACAAAGTTACCAACTCGTTTGCCACCTTGTGAGCAGTTTCAGGTTTTTTATACTCAAATCCAACCTTAAAAGCGATAGTTGCTTTCGCAGCTTTAGCCCCCCCAACGTTGGCACTCAACAGATCCACAGAGATACTTTCCCTCATTTTGCCAATGAGCGTTGAAATTGTTTCCTTTTCGATCTCATCTGCATATAAATTATATTTCTGAATGATTCGGTATAAATTGTCGCGAGTCATTACTCGTTGCTTGATAACTTCGATTCTCTCATCCGCGTAACTAGTTACCGTAGCTTGAACTAGATCAGAAGGAATATGTTGCGACTCAACCAGGATAGTGCCTGTTGATTGATAGACAGGAGGCATTACTATTGCTGTAACAACCGCAGCTAACATAACCAATAAAAATATTACAAGCATGTAATGCCATCTGCGCTTGAAAATAGATATGTAATCATCAAGCGATAATTCGTATTCTGCTGCCATCTTTACCCGTTCTGCCTAAAATTCAGCCCATCTATAACTGAATGTTATATTGATAACATTAGCATCTGCGGACCTGTTCGCGCTTTTCAATTCTTTTCTTTCTACTCTAAATCTTAGGTCCCAATTATCGCTTAGTTCACGCGAATACCATCCAGTCAATCTCTGTGTTTCCGCATCATTAATGCTCTTGTTTTTAATCAGCGAATAATCAATTCCCAATTTACTTTTCTCAGTAAAGTCATAGCTATATTGAAATGTTACTCTATCAGACTCTTGGAATCCTCCCGCTCCAGTTGCATTCACTGAGCGAACATAATTGGCAACATAATGATGATAATTATTGTCATAATTCATAGATGCATTTGCGATCCAACCATTGCCAGCCAAACTAGTTTGGTTCATGCCAACCCCAAAACCAGATGTCAATTGTGGGGTGATTAATAGATTTGCACCAACCATCAAGTTCTTAGAAGTACTTCGTACGCCAAATCCACCTTGGGGTTTAAAATCATTCCAGCTAAATTGGATATATGGACTAACCCTCTCATTATACAAATACGTCAATCCAAGGTTGTAGCCCGTTGAACTGTAATTGCGCAAATCTGATTCAGTAAAAACTAGCCGCCTGTAATCAACTCCGGCAGATCCTGACAATCTTTCAGTGAATTGGTGAGAACCATTAATTCTTGCAGACCTTGTTTTTGAAGTGCCGTCCTTCTGCACCAACCCTGTACCAGTTTCATCAAACTCAGTGATACGTGTGGTAGTTTGAACGTAATTCACAGTTGCACCAAGGCTACTACGTTCGAATTCTCTTTGCCAACCAAGACCTAGCGAAGGATCCTCGCGATCGACACTAACTGTAGTATCAGAAGATTGCTGATAACGTAATCCAGCGTTCAGGTTCCACGTTGACAACTCGTTTTTAGCTACCACTTTATAATTAGGGTTTAAGGTATAGCGCCAAACAGACTGCGCGTCAGTCGACCTCATTATAGGATTGGAGTCATATTCGACTGAAGCAGGCAGCCTAGCTTCTTGGAGCAGGATTAACGCGCGGGCCGATGTTGGCACCAAACCCGTTGCTATTAACATCAAAAGAACCACTACCCTCATACATTGCTTCTTATAATTAAACAACAATAGCCTCTATTTACAGCAAAACGATATGAGCATTGTGGTTACGGCACTACTATAGTATCGCCAGATGAGAGCAAAACATTCGTCTCCAAATCCTGCCCTTTGATTAGCCGGTCATAATTCACTGAGATGGTATCTTGCTTATTGCCATTCCTGCGGATAATTTTAATGGAATCGCTATCAGCGAACTTATCTACACCACCTGCAAGGCTGATTGCCTGAAGCACCGTCAATGGGCCAGTAATCATGATTGCGCCAGGCTTAAGCACTTTGCCAGCGATATATGCACGATTGCCTTCGATGTTGGACACGACAACCGTTACCTGAGGGTCTGGTAAATATGTTTTGAGCTTTTCGGTAATCTGCTTTTCCACTTCTGGAGTAGATAAATTTGCTACCTCTACACGCCCAGCCAAGGGAAAAGAAATACTGCCATCCGGAAGCACTCTCACCTCTTTCTGAAGTGTATCTTCACCCCATACCGAAACTTGCAGCATATCACCCTCATGCAAACGATAAGGCTCAGCACCGAAAGTTGCAGATGCATAGGAAAGTATAGCCAAAACTGCTGACGTAATAAGTTTATTTTTCATAGTTTCCTCCAACCGATACAATAATATAAAAAAAAAGGCTTGTCGCCTTTTTTTTGAAAAAATTTACATTAAAGTAGTTTATAGTAAAAGTTAATTAACCTTTTATATTTTAATGACAAAATTAATAGGCAGACTTCCCTGTAAAAGCCGTCACTGTACGTGCAATAATAGAGAGGTCGAGCCAAATTGACCAATTGTTGATATATTCGATATCTGATTCGATTCTTTTCGTCATCTGATCTATCTCTTTCGTCTCGCCTCGATAACCCCTCACTTGCGCGAGACCAGTAATTCCAGGCTTGATATTGTGCCTTGCGTAATAATCACTAATACGTTGCGAATATACTTCATCATGTTGTATCGCATGCGGCCTAGGACCTACCAAAGACATATCGCCAGTAAGCACGTTGAACAGTTGAGGCAACTCATCCAGACTGGTTTTCCGAATAAATTTACCCACCTTGGTCACTCGAGGATCATCGCGCTGCGCTTGCTTAAGCTCCTCCGACTCGCCTACCTGAGTCTCTACACGCATACTGCGAAATTTCCAGATATCGAATGTCTTACCGTTCCAACCTGCTCGCTTTTGCCTAAAAAACACAGGTCCAGGACTATCTAATTTAACCGCTATAGCCACCAGCAACAATATAGGGGCGATTAGGAGCAGAATCAAAAATGCCAATACTTTATCTTCAATAGCCTTCGCTAGCTTACTTACTCCTGTTAACGGTGTTTCGGAAAGAGTCAGAACTGGAACGCCAGCAATTTCTCGCACACTATGATTTATGAGTCGCAGAGAAAATATGTCAGGAACCCAATGAATTGAAACATGCTTATCTATTAAAACAAAATACAACTCTTCCAAAACCTTTGAAGCTTCCAATGGGGTCACGATATAGATCGTTGAGATATTGTGTTCATCAATCAACTCAGGCAGTTCAGAAACCTGACCCAAGACGATTGTATTTTTATTAAAATTATCGTTTAATCCAGTTCGTTTCTTGTTCCTTTTTTTCGCCTGCTCTTCTTCCTTAATAGCCACGGTGCCAATAACACGTTGATGTAGCCATGGATTAGAGGAAATCTTAAACTCTAGATAATCTGCGAGCTGACCTTGCCCGACTATAATTGCATTTTCAACAGACTGAGAATGTTTGTTAACAGATTGATTGATTTTGCGCACAATAAAATGCAACAAACTTTGCGCAAGAAAGCCAAAAATATAGATCTCAGTAACTGCTATCCGAGAGTATATCTCCGTCTGCTTGGACAAAAAGCCGAGTAAAATCAAGCCTAAAAATGAAAGCGACCAAGCATTGAAAAGGCTGAATAATTTTCCGGCGAAGTTAGAACTGGTACGATAAATACCATAACGGTCATAGAGTACCGACATGGCACCGAGAAGCACCAGCAAAAGAATAATGTAATCTTGCGTCAAGAACCCGATATTAAAGTCAATAACGAGCCAAGCAACCAATAGTACCGCCAGCCCATCCAAGAATGGCTGCAGAAAATTTACCAAGCCTACTCTGCGCTGCAGAATAGGCCGTGGTTTGGAATTAATGACCATAATGCCCTAGGACGGCAAGCTTTGAGGGGTGTACTTAGCCACTGCCTGCGCCCTGCACGTCACATCTAGTTTTTGAAAAATTCGTTTTAAATGATTTTTGACAGTATTGGGACTAATCGTCAAAATCATACCAATCTCCAGATTGGTTTTCCCTGATTTAACCCAGTGTAATATTTCCAATTCACGCTCACTCAATCCACCCAGATTCAGGCTATCCACAATATCTTCCTCTGGAACAGGTGCTTCCATATACTCAACTCTACGTAGCGCGGCATCTACATGAGGCATCAACAAACCAAGAACTGAGTGCTGGACTTGGAACTCACGTGCGCGATCAAAGAATACATAGATACAATCATTCTTTCCCCGAGTATCGCGCACCCCATAAACTAACAAAGAGTTCATACCAATTAACTTGTGTGTAAATGCCGTTGGAGATTGGGCATTAATACCTGACGCATCAAAAAAATTGATGCGATACCATCTTTCACCATTGTCCAGCCAGCGCTGATGCAAATTAGTCATCAAGTATGCAAATACCCCTGGGGCATCCATTAGCTTTTGTGTACGAATGTCCTCAATATTAGAAGAGACATCAAAATTCAACTCACCTGTTGAAAAGTCACCCCATGCTGCAACTAGAATATCATGGGGTAAAACATTCCTCACACTCTCTTGTAGCCAATTGAAAAAGTCAACGTGCTTGTGAATAGAAAATGACTTCTGAATCACGCTGAATATTTTCTCCCAGTTTTGATTCGAAATATTTTTATCGCTCATAACAGTCCCCTTGGGCTTTTCATCTGTAGATGAGCTTATTAGTGCAGGATTAATACCAGATTTTTCTTTTAATTTTTTCATTTAGAATCAATATTTTATATAATTTTTCACATGTTGATTATAAAAAATAATGACGGATTTTCAGCGGCACTGTCGGTCAATCGTCAGGTTGCCGCCTTGCTCAAACTTGAATTTTCGCATGTCACTTATCATTCAAGGCATGGATGGAAGGCAAATTTCTCCACCATCCATATACATCCATACCGCAACCGAATACATATTTATCAGGTACGTCGAGGGCATTGTAATCTGCTTTGATAGGTTTCAATATAGATAATTGCTTATCAGCAAGCACAGCTGTTTTAACTGACGATGCCCCCAAATCTAAACATTCATCCACAATAGACCGAAGAGTAACACCCTCATCCAAAATGTCATCAACTATCAGCACATGCCGGCTGGCTACTTTTTCTGGCCTGACCTTCCAATTTAGCGTCTTCCCTTGAATTTCTCCATGATAACGCGTGGCATGCACATAACCCACCTCTAGTGGAAACTTGAGTTTTGGCAACAACTGTCCTAACAGATAGCTTGCTCCCGTCATCACACACATCACCAACGGTCTTTGTTCAGAAAAATCTCGATTCAAAGTACTGCACAATACATCAACCGCTGCATTTACTGTAGCCTCATCATAGAGTAGCTCAGCTCGTTTCAATAATTCCAGAGGATCATCTTTGTATGATGACATAGACGGATTAGAGAGTTTTGAGATATTGCGCGAATTCTTGCGCGATTTCAGGATGTTTCATGGCCAGTTCAACGTTCGCTTTCATAAAGCCAAGCTTGCTGCCACAATCATATCTTTTTCCTGTAAAGCGATAAGCATAGACATTCTCTTTAGTAAGCAAATCCGATATGCCATCAGTGAGTTGTATTTCCCCACCCTTACCGGGCTTTACGTGTTCCAGGCACTCAAAGATTCTTGGCGTCAAGATATATCTTCCTACAACTGCAAGAGTAGAAGGCGCATCTGCTGGCTTAGGCTTTTCTACAATGCTCTTAAGCTGTAATAAATTCTGTTCGATCTGATACGCATCTACGATGCCATAACTTGCTGTTTCTTCTGGAGCGACATCCTCTACTCCCAACACAGAACCTTTGTGGTTGGCATAAACCTCCGCCATCTGTTTACTTACCGCAACATCTGCATCTATTAAATCGTCAGCCAGGATAACAGAGAATGGAGCATCGCCCACTACTGGTTTTGCACATAAAACAGCATGTCCCAATCCCAATGCTTTAGGCTGCCTGATGAAAATGCATGAAACGTGACTTGGCAAAATACCTTTTAGTGCCTCAAGCATCTGAGTTTTGCCGCTAGCTTCCAAGCTTGCCTCAAGCTCAGCCGCATTATCAAAGTGATCTTCAATCGAACGTTTATTTCGACCTGTGATAAAAATGAGCTCCGTAGCACCTGCAGCGATTGCCTCTTCTGCTGCGTATTGAATCAATGGTTTATCCACAATAGGCAACATTTCTTTTGGGCTTGCTTTTGTAGCTGGCAAAAAGCGTGTCCCTAGACCAGCTACCGGAAATACTGCTTTACTAATTGCAACCATACATCACCATTTTTTAAATTAAGTTAATGAACAAATTCGTTTTTAGCATTGTGAACTAACCGTTCATTGCTATCTTGCGATGAGTCAAATTGCGCTTGATATTCACTGACCCAATTTACAATCTGCCTTTTGATTTCCAGCTCGCTTTCAAAACGAATCGAGTCCAGCCATACCAGAAAATCCTTTACCCATATTATATCGGTCTTGCGAGCTTGTGCGATTCTTAATTTAGGATGTGAAGTAGGAAGCGTATGCTCATCATCAGCCAAAAGCTCCTCGTATAACTTCTCACCTGGCCTCAAGCCGGTGTATACAATTTCGATCTGTTCAGTATCAAACCCAGATAAGCCAATCATATTTTTTGCTAACTCAGCAATCTTGACAGGCTCCCCCATGTCCAGCACAAAGATCTCGCCACCTTGCCCCATCAAGCCTGCCTGCATCACCAACTGTGCAGCTTCGGGTATGGACATAAAATAGCGTGTAATCTCAGGATGGGTGACCGTGACAGGGCCACCTTTGGCAATTTGCTCACGAAATTTAGGGATGACACTACCACTGCTTCCGAGCACATTTCCAAACCTGACAATCACAAACCGAGTGCCATTGGAGCCTTGCAAGCCCTGGCAAATCATTTCCGCCATGCGTTTGCTTGCCCCCATGACATTTGTCGGGTTAACTGCCTTATCTGTCGAAATCAGAACGAATTGTTCCACGCCAGCTTGCTTACTTGCCTCAGCAATCGTATATGTGCCTAATACGTTATTTTCGAGGGCACTGAATACATTGTAATTTTCCATCATCGGCACATGCTTATATGCCGCAGCATGAAATACGATGCTAGGCTTGTAAGCACTTAAAACTTCCACTACACCTGCAGAATTCCTAACATCCCTAACTAGAAACAACTTTTGAACATCCTTAGCCAACTCCGTCAAATTTTGCTCAAGCTGGTACAGCGCGTATTCAGAGATATCCAAGCACACTAGCAATGCAGGCTTGAATTTGAGGATTTGATTGCACAGTTCTGAGCCTATTGACCCACCGGCACCACTTACCAAAACTGCCTTGTGTTCGATTGCATGGGTTAATCCGGAAACATCAAGCGAGACGACATCGCGTCCAAGCAAATCCTCTACTTCTACCTTACGTATCTGGGAGATGCTAAATCTACCGCTGATTAAATCTTCAATTGCAGGAACAGTTAGCACTTCCAAATTTAAACTATTCGCGAGATCAACTGCATCCTTGCGAAGCTGATGATTAGCGGCCGGCATAGCAATAATCACATGATCAACCTCTGTTGATTTCACAATTTGTGCTAATTGTGAAATCTTGCCCAACACTTTGACCCCCAACAACTCCCTTCCCACCAGACTTGCATCGTTATCCAGTAAGCCCACTACCCGCCACTGGCTACTACGGGACAAATCTTTTACTAATGTAATACCAGCATCACCCGCTCCTAGCACAAGCACAGGGTTACCTAACAACTGCGTCAACCCATATAACTTATGCTCCTTCCAGGCACGATACGCCAAACGGCTACCACCCATGATCAATAAAAGTAATACGGGGTTCAGTATCAACACTGAACGCGGTATTACCCCATAGGGCTTTAACATAAACAACACACTTGCCACCGCAATTGCCGAAAACATGACAGCCTTCAGAATACGCTTGAGGTCGGGCAAGCTCGCAAAACGCCAAACGCCTTGGTATAGCCCAAAAAACATAAAAACGACTGATTGCAATATAACAACCCACGGCAACACCATTAGCATGTCCCGGACAAAACCCGCCGGCATATCAAAATTGAACCTGAGCAAGAAACTAGCCACCCAGGCAACAATAGAAGCTAGGACATCATGAAAAATTGCCAGGATGGTTTTGGGATTAGTGATGGTTTTCTTCATTTTTACTCACTAATGCTGCACGCCCTCTTTGTACAGCACCTTTTTTATCGTTAATAAAATTATTCTTACATCCAGCCAGAAAGACTGATTATCCAGATAATAAACATCAAACTTCACTTTTTCTGGGATCGGCAACTCATCCCGCCCGTTAATTTGCGCCCATCCGGTTAGGCCGGGCAAAAGTTTATCCACACCAGCCTCGGTTCGTAACGCAACCAAATCATCCTGGTTGAACAAAGCCGGACGGGGGCCGACGATGCTCATATCTCCAACGAAAATGCTCCACAGTTGCGGCAGTTCGTCCAGACTGGTTTTACGTAAAAATGAACCAATAGGTGTTAAAAACTGATCAGGATTTTTCAGCAAATGGGTGGCGACGGCTGGGGTATCCACCTTCATGGTGCGGAACTTGGGCATCTTGAATAATGTGTTCCCTGCCCCGATACGATTAGACCAGTATAGTACTGGCCCTTTGGAAGTGAATTTGACCAGCAACGCAACCAGCAATATGGGAATAATAAACACCAAGGTGGCTATCAAGACCAGCACAATATCAAACAAGCGCTTCATGGTGTTTTATTCATAAAATGTTTCACGGTTTCCTGTAAACCTTGCTGCAAAGTAAAAGGCGGGGTCCAGCCCAGTTCGCGTTGTATCTTGCTACTATCAATCTGCAAGGAGCCTGCAAGGCGACGCACCTGATCACTCTTGCCAAACAGCTTTGCAAGTATTTCCAGCCCCCAAATGGGAAAGGGGATCAACCATACCTTGAAGCCCATCGCGCGGCTAAGTCGCGAAAGCAATTCTGGCGTGGGAATGTCCTCCCCATCGCTCACCAGGTAAGTCTGCCCGGCCGCTTTGGGATGAGTGGCGCATAATATCAGCGCGTCTACCAGATTTTCCACATAAACCAGACTGCGCGCATTGCCCACAGAAGCCAGAGGCAAAGGGATTCGCCAGCGCAATACCCGCAGCATTTGTGCAAAATTTCCTTTAACTCCTACCCCATAGACCAAAGGTGGCCGTACAATCACCACCTCTAGCCTGGTTTCTTCAGATAAAGCCAACAATTGCTGCTCAGCCTCCATTTTGGAAAGCCCGTAAGCATCCTGTGGATTAGGGGCATCTAAATCGGAAAATGGTCGTGACGCAGTTTCCTCGCCATTCACCTTCACCGAGCTGACAAAAACAAAACGCTTCACCCCAGCTTGAGCAGCCTGCTTGGCAAGGTTGAGTGTCCCTGCTACGTTCACCCTACGAAATGCCTCCAAGGGATTTGCAACTTTGTCCTGCATTACATGCACACGGGCTGCTAGATGGATAATATGCGTCACACCTTGCAAAGCATTCGTCCAATCGGTAGCCTCATCAATAGAATTGACTATGCAGTGTTCCACACCTGTTATGGATGGGCTATTGCTACGATTTGTTGATCTAACGCGCCACCTCGATGCAAGCAATTTTGCACAGAGAGGTCTACCTACAAATCCGCTCGCCCCAGTAACTAACACTAAAGGATTCTTTAAATTTATTTCGACCATACCGTACGATTGATATAATCGGTGTAACTCAACACAATGCGCAAAATTTTCTTTGACACCAACCCTGCTTGATAATCACTTACGGGCAAAATCACTCTCTGTGCCCGGTCGTGTTGTGTGACAATCGCTTTGACCGCTTCCAACACCCTATCTTTTTTAAGTCCACTCATGATGAGTGTACCTACATCCATGCCTTCAGGTCGTTCGTGTGCGTTACGGATGGTAATTGCCGGCAAGTTAAGTAGCGAAGCCTCTTCCGTAATCGTTCCACTGTCGGAAATCACGCACATGGCCTCAATTTGTAATTTGATGTAATCGCAGAAACCAAATGGTTTCATAAACCGAATATGTGGATGCATCGCATCCATTTCCAATTCGGCAAGCCGCTTGCGGCTGCGTGGATGCGTGGAAACAATGACCGGGCAATCGTAGTGCTCAGCCAGCGCATTCAAGGTCTCGAGCAAATCAAGCAAATTTTCTCTGCTATCAACATTCTCTTCGCGGTGAGCGCTGACGATAAAGAATTTTCCGGATTCTAATCCCATGCATTGCAATACATCGGATTGATGTATTTTAGGCATATAAAAACCCAGCACTTCATCCATGTGTGAGCCAGTCTTGATAATGGTTTCCGGGCGGATACCCTCCGCAATCAAGTATCGGCGCGCATGCTCCGTCAACACCAAGTTAATGTCGCTCAAATGATCTAACACCTTACGGTTAAGCTCTTCAGGCACACGTTGATCAAAACAGCGATTCCCCGCCTCCATATGAAACACCGGGATTTTTCTGCGTTTGGCAGCAATCACTGCTAGGCATGAGTTCGTATCCCCATATAACATCACCGCATCCGGCAACTCTTTTTCCAGCACCTCATCTGCCTTTTCTATCACGCGAGCAATGGTTTGGGCGGCATTATCCCCCACAGCTTCCAGAAAGTAGTCCGGCTTACGGATGTCTAAATCCTCAAAAAAAACTTGATTCAATTCATAATCATAATTTTGACCAGTATGCACCAGCACATGCTCTGTGTGAGCATCAAATTCGGCAATCACCCTGCTCATTTTAATCAGCTCTGGGCGTGTGCCGACAATCGTCATTACCTTAAGCATTCAATTCATCCCTGATGTAATCGAGTTTAAGTAGCAGTGCTTTCACCTGTTCTACATTCAAACGTTCGGTGTTATGCGAGGTATAGTCGGCTTCATTCGAAATTCTCTCCTCACCCTCACTAAAATACTGCGCATAGTTCAGATCTCGATTGTCTGCGGGAATCCGATAGTAGCCTCCCATGTCCTGTGCTTTTGCCATTTCCTCTCTGGAAATTAGCGACTCATACAGCTTTTCACCATGGCGAGTGCCGATTACACGAATCTGATTATCCTTGTTAAACAGATCCTTAAGCGCCTGTGCCAGGTCCGCCACTGTAGAAGCCGGGGCTTTTTGTACAAAAATATCACCCTGCTGGCCATGCTCAAACGCATACAACACCAAATCCACCGAATCCTCCAGCGACATCAAAAAGCGCGTCATATTGGGGTCGGTCACAGTCAGCGGCTTGCCTTCTTTCAATTGGGAGATGAAAAGCGGGATTACGGAACCACGTGATGCCATCACATTACCATAACGCGTTGCGCACAACACAGTTTCGCTCGCCTCTTGCATCCTAGCCTTGGCCACCATAAACTTCTCCATCATCGCCTTGGAAATTCCCATCGCGTTGATTGGGTAAACCGCCTTGTCTGTACTCAACATCACCACCCGCGAAACACCACGCGCTATTGCTGCATTCATCACATTTTCAGAGCCAATCACATTGGTTTGCACCGCCTCTAGCGGATAAAACTCGCAGGAAGGCACTTGTTTTAATGCGGCGGCGTGAAACACATAATCTACGCCTTTCATGGCGTTAAAAACGCTATCGTAGTTACGCACGTCGCCAATATAAAACTTTAGCTTGGGATGATTCAGTGCAATGCGCATCTCTTCCTGTTTTTTTTCATCACGACTGAATATGCGAATTTCACGCACATCTGTAGATAAAAAACGTTTTAATACAGTGTTACCAAAAGAGCCTGTGCCGCCAGTAATCATTAATACTTTATTGTTAAACATGTGATTCCTTAGTTTTATTGATATGAGTACATAGTTTTAATCAAATCTCGCCACGTTGGCACCTTGTATCCGGTTGCTACAAAAAACCGTTGTGCATTCAATGAGCGGTCTATCACTAATACATCATCAGGAACAATATCAATAGTTTTCCCATACACCTCTGCCACAAGTTTGAGTAAATCAAATTTAGATATGGGCTGCGCTGCCACATGATAAACACCAAATAGTTCCGGCTTGGGAATCACGACATCGCGTATCACCTGTGCTAGCACCACTGTAGGCAACCCAGAAAAAATTACGCGCCTATATCCTCTGCAACTGCCTTGCTGTGCCAAAAACCATTCTATCAAGCCATGTGTGCTATTCAGTTCATGGCCGATAATCGAGGTGCGCAATGTGATGGAATGCGGATAATCCACTTCGCCAATAAACTTGGATTTCCCATATAAATCTTCAGCATCCGAAATGTCTTGCTCAGTGTAGTTGCCTTTAGCACCTGAAAATACGCAATCCGTACTCATATGAATCAGGCGTGCACCGGTTAGCGCACATAAATGGGCAAGCCGGTGCGGCAACATCGCGTTAATGGGTAAAGTGATAAGCGGGTCGTCTACTTGTGCCAGCTGCTTGATTAGCCCAATACAATTAATGACAACATCTGGCTTAAGCCGGGAAAATAGCCTCACCAAGGTATCGCTATCCTCCACATCGCAATTGGTAATAATATGCTTTGCCAGATTCCCCGTATAAACAGCAGGCACAGCACTGGCACGCACGCTGCCAAACACCTCCAGCGCAGAGCTTTCGGACATCACGCGCATCACCGCGTTGCCAAGCATTCCACTTGCGCCTAACACCAAGACTTTCAAGATGTCTCCCTGTTGTTAATCAATGCCTCAAAATGCTGCACAAGCTCAGTTGCCAGCTTTTGTTCATCAAAGTGCTGCTTGAAATACGCTTGTCCACGCAAACCCATCGCCTCACGTTCTTGCGCAGAGGCACGATAAAGCCTCAAAATCGCCTCAGCCAAACCATCAGCATCCTCCGCAGCCACACCAAGCCCAGCTCCAGCCTCTTGTATCAATCTTGCACCTTCACCATCCAGACACGCGATAATTGGCCTCGCCGTGGCAAGGTAGGCCTGTATTTTACTCGGAATTGTCGCAGCAAATATAGGGTCTTTTTTCAATGTCACCAGCAACACAGAAGCTTGCCGCATCAGCACCGGCATCGTTTCCGCTGGGAAACGCCCGACCAAGTGCAAATTACTCAATGCATATTGTTGCTGCTGTTGCGCAACCCAGTCAGCCATGCTGCCGCTTCCCATCATGACAATGCTGATCTGTGGGTAATCTTTGAGTATTTTTGCTGCGTTAACAATTGTTTCCACGGACTGTGCCGTGCCAATATTCCCTGCGAACAACACCGAAAAGTCAGTGTTTTGCATCACCTCGACGCGCGGGACATCTATTGGCTGAGGCGCATAAAACGCATCCTCAACGGAATTAGGGTAATACACAACGGGGATATGCCCAGGAGCGAGCTTTGTTACCGGCTCGACAAAAGCTTGAGACTGAACCAGCAGCAAATCGGTATGCGCATAAGCAAAACGCACCAGCCTCTCGAGCAATTTAATCAGCAAGGTAGATTTGACATATCCAGTCGCTTGTGCGCTTTGCGGCCACAAATCCTGCACCCACAATGCTACAGACACGCGCTTTAACCAGCCCAGAAATGAAGCTGGAATCACCTGAAAAATTGGCGATGGCGCATAAACAAAAATCACATCAATTTTTTGCTTATGCAACACAAAAGGTGCGATCAACAATCCGGAAACAATAAAGGACAGATAATTAAACGCCAATTTCAGCCCACTCTGCCTACCTCGCGCCAAGATTGGAATGCGGTAAATTGGAATCTCCTGCCAAACCTCTTTTTGAATACCCCACCCCTTATAACCGGAAAAAAACTTTCCTTCCGGGTAATTAGGCTTTCCTGTCAACACGCTCACCTCGTGTCCTTGAGCCTTAAGCGCGCACGCCAATGCGTTGATGCGGAAGCTTTCCGGCCAGAAGTATTGGGACACAATCATAATATGCATATATCTGATAGTTTCTTGATTAATCGCCAGCGCGTTTTTTACTGAACCGTAAAAACACTTTATCTGCCAGATAAATAATAGTTAAATTAAGAAAAATTGTGCCAAATAAAAGATATGACTGTCTTGGTACATAGCCAAAACTAGCGAATCTAAATGCAATCACCTGCGCCAGCAGTGCACACAATATAACATTCATCCCTCCTAGCTTATATGTTGCATACTCAAAAAAGGCGGCGACGCCTCCCAAAAAAAACATGCCAAGAAACAGGAAAGAAAAAGAGCCAGGATAATAGGCGAAGGCGATAACTCCAGGCAGGGAAATAAAATGATGCTTTGATTTGTCTGTTTTTACATAGGATGAAACTATAAAGCTATTATCATAAAAGCTCGTTTGGTTCTCATCATATACTTCGTTTAGCGCCTGCCTCCATAACTCCCATCCAAGTTGAGGATAGCTAGATACAGCCATAACCCCTTCAATTCCCACCCATCTATCTATAAATAGCGGGGTGGTACTTGCATGCATCTCCTGAACCACCTCTTGTTCAGTCTGGAAGTCATTAAACTTATCTGCGCGTAGATAGTTGACAAAATAAACGGAACCAATGAAAAACAGTGGAAGAACAATTAAAGTTATCATTAAGTGACCGAACTTGAGTGAGATAGAGTTTATCTTGATGCATTTGGAAATGCCATATAGCAAAGCTCCAACATTGAGTATCATCCCCCTGCTTAACAAAGAAATATTTGTAACAAAGCTTTCCAAAAGACTTAGTATCACCACAGTCCATGAGGTTTTTTTACCGAGTTCAAATTCAAACCTTAGGATTACAGCGGAAATCGAAGCTAAACCGAACAATAACAGCCACTTATATACCCCATTAAGACCAAATGGCAGTATGGTGCGGGTAATGGAGCCTCTTTGATAAATTCCCAGATATGCATTGGTAACTCCGACAAAAACGAACATCGCTATAAAGAGAATCCAAATCGTTTTTCGATAATGCCGATAAAACTCAAACAACCCTTTATGTTGTATCCCTTCAATTTTCTCGGGATAGTGAAAGAAAACTTTATCACGCAAAAAACTGGCAAGAAGAAACCCAGACAAACCGCAAGATGCAACCAGCAAAGCCTTGTCAAAAGCTGCGCCAGAACCATCAAAATAGCCTACAGCCTGATTAAACAGACCTCCGGAAAAGGCAACCCGGATGGTCAGTTTAAGCCAGAAGCCGAGCCAGAAAAAAATCCCGATGAATGTATCGAAAAAAATGGCTTTTTTTCTGAATCCGAAATAAAGCAGAAGATTTGAAACTGCGCTGAAAAGCAAATACACATGCCACTGCCCCGCATACTTTATAGAGGCCATGATAAATAACGCAATGACCATGCCCCAGAATAAAAATAAAGCTGCTTTTAACAGCTTGTTATTCATGATTTGTTCAAAATCCAGCCTCATCCGGCCTCCCTAGCGAGATTGATAGTGACTAACCGGTTTAATACTATGCCCCATATAAAGAACGTCAATATTCCCGGGTAGGGTTGCCTTAAACCCACATAAAAGAAGTTTTCAACTAAGAGTAGAAAAAGCAATACCAGGCAAGGAAAAAACAAAGCCGAACGTTCAGTAATAACTTTACTGTTCACATACATCATATACAAGGTGTATCCCAACAGCATCAACAAAGGCAAGGCGCCAAGTAGCCCAAAATTATAAACCAGGTCGAGGTAATAATTATGCGCACTACTATATTGGCTACGACTTAAAATTCCCTGATGACCAAATACAAAGGTCTTGAAATCACTTAGAACTGCATCTGAGTAGTAACTCCAAATAGTAGATTTTTGCTGTAATGCAATACCGGCTTTTTCTATAATACCAACAGAGGCTGCTGGACTTTGCGAGACAATAAGCCCATTCTCCACCCCGGATATCTGCCAATAAAATATGCCAACAATGCATGCCAAGATAAAATAAAGCTTGATGTTTTTTGCTTCACAATAATAACTAAGACATACGGCGTAAATTAAAAGACCAAAAAAATATGCTATCGAAACAAAAAGCGACGCTGTCATCACAACATAAATCGACATCAACAACGTCAGCAACATCAAAGCAGTTTTTGATAGGTAGTGCCACAGGCGATAGAAAACAAACATATAAGCCGCCACAAACATAATAGGCACATAATGCAGATATTGATAAACACTAAAAGCATAAACCGATGGCATGAGTATCCAGGAACCTTGCAGCCAACTACTGATTATCTGCAGCGGCACTATCAGCACCAACACATAAAAGATACTCTTTTCCAGAGTATGTACTTTAGCATCTTGCTCACTTTCAAAAATCTGCCCCGCTATCAACGCAAAGATTGGCAACACAAACTGTGCCAGTAAGAAAAATTTGGCTTGCTGCTGGATTGTGTCTGGCGGAGTGCTAACAATAACGGCAAGCAGCATCAACACAAAAGTAAGAAAAATGAATACAAACTCCATTCTGGCACGTGCAAAATTACCGATACCGATCAAAATGGCAAAACTGGCCAAAACAGAAAAAGGGATAGGCAGTTTCAGAATTTCACGGTTAGCGTTAAACAATATCGCAGCGTCACGAAAAATGCCGGATCCCAGCTGAAAAAATATCGGAAATATCATCATGCCTGCCAGAATCGGTTTTGCTAAAGGATATTTAGCTTCCAAGCAGGCTAAAGATCCATTTTCATGGGATTCACAGCTTTTATAAAATACCCATGCCAACAAAGAACTGAGCAAATACAGCCCCGCCATTCCCTGCAAACCAAACAGGTAGAACACAAAAGGTGTCATCGTAACCAGTAACACATTCATCAGCACATCTGAACCGAACAAGTCCTGATCTTCATGATGCTGCAGCAAGCGATGGCGGATGATTTGTGCCAGCACCATTGGCGCAGCCCCAATCATGGAAAATCCTACTGCCAGCCAAAAAAGGGATGATTTAGCAAGCAAGTGCAATGAGGTAGATGAGAGTGTAATCAACAGTCCAATCGCAAGAAATGCTGCCATCAGCACCTTCAAGCTGCTGGGCAATACTCGCGTATTTAATCTGCCTTGTGCCAGCACCATACTTGGTCCAAATGCATTGGCAACAATCGAACCTAATACACCGCCAATCGCAAACGCCACAAACAAATTTCCCGCAATCTCTTTTCCAGCCATATCTACCAGCAAAAGGCGAAACACATAGACCGTAATGCCGATGATTGCTGTAGACCCGATATGCGGGCTTATTCTTCGAAGCGTATCAGTGGGAACCCTGATTCTGAAGTTTTCAAGCCGGGCATAATATCCACCACTTAACCACAAGGGTAGCACCGCCCACAAAAAAATACCGAACAACGGAAAAGGCATGCCTGCCAACATCCAGCCCAGAGCAAACGCCAGAGAAAACGCTTGTAGAAGGATATAACGCACAGCCTCGGCTTTTCTTTCCATGCGCTCCATTTCGGATAGGAAAATCTCATCCAGCCATTCGATTGATCTACGCGCCAATAATATGGCTGCCAACCAGGGATCTACTTCAGACAAACGTGCAAGCAAAAACGCGATTGCTGCCAAAGGCAGTAGCAAAACAAAGCGGTATATGAGTAAAGATTGCGGTTGTATTGGCGTGACTTGATTAAGAATCAGATTTCTGGCATTCGCCGAGAAAGAATAAAACAACGCCAGCGTCACCCCTTGCACAATACCGACATCCGCAGCCAGCGACGAATGGCCAGCCAGACCTAAACATATCAGAAGCGCTGTCATGGCTAGAGAATTAGCCATAAATGCCAAAGGAAAATGATGATGACGAAGCATGAAAGGTTTTTTTTATTCTTTAAGTAATTAAACTTTTATTTTTCCAGAATACGTAAATACTCCTTCAAAAGCTGATCTGCACTTGCTTCTATCGAAAACAATCTTTGCGCCCAGTCTCTGGCTTGCTGGCCCAGTGCTTGCCTCAACGTACCATTCAGCACCAAGCGATCAATCGCATCGGCCAACAAACGGGGTTCCGATTTCTCAATCGCCAAGCCGGTGACATTGTGTATCAATGCGTCCTCTACAGGATTTTTGATGGCTACGATACTAGGGATGCCAAAAAAAGCCGCTTCAAACACAGGTCGTCCACAGGCATTGAGATGTGACGGGAAACACAACACATCCAAACGAGGGTAAAACTCTCTGACATCTTTGATAAATCCGGCAAACGTCACTTGCTGTTCCATCCCGTTCTCTTTGACATATTGTTTAGCCTCCGCAAGCACATCTTCTGCAAAGCCCATCTTTCTATACACCCACTTTTTTAGGCCTGTAGCTTGCCTGGCATTTTCTCCGGCCAAGATAAATTGAACATCACGACTTCGCTCTTTCAAGAGAATCCTTGCTGCTGCTAGAAGTTCATATATACCTTTGGAACGATGAAAGACACCCGCCATACCGACCACCATCTGCTTGCGTGATTGCGCTTTATCTTCTATTGCTGCAATCTGTCCGACATCAATCCCGTTATGAATCACCACTGATGGCAAATCTTGTGGAATGGACGCTTTAACGGTTTCATCAATGCAAATCACCGCTGCAGCATATTTTCTTAAGGCTCCAAACACTAATTCGGATCGAAAATTGGCAAAATCTGCATATTGAAGAGACCTAATGTGGATCGCCATCGGCAGCCTGAAAATCCATTTTGCCATAATGGCTGTAGGTAGCAAGGTAATCTCATTGACGTGAACCAAGTCAAAGCGACTCTGTGTTTTTTTGGTGTGCAACAGCACAAAAAAAACCACCGGGAGAAAACACAGCTCCCGCAACAGTATCAACCATCTGAAGTTGCGGTAATACCCGAACCTTGTATGGTCAAACTGGGCCAATCCGACGGTTTCAATGACATGCATACCAGCATCACGGAAAGCATTGGCTGCACTGCCTTTAGGCGTTACCACACAGGCCTCTATTTCGCCTTTTTTTTTCGCTGCAAGATACAATTCAATCAGGCTTTTAGAGGCGCCGCCAAATGTACCTGCGGGATGTAGATATAAAACCCGCATCTAATTCTTAGCCAAAAGCATTTTATATAAACGGTTTAATTTGCCCGCAAGAATCGTCTCGGAACCATATACTTCATGCGGCTTGGGAGGCCTGGTTAAATAACTGCTCAAATCCTGTTCAGACCATTTCATTTTTTTCAGAAAATAATCAATATCAGATTTCAAATCATCTTCATCAGGATAAGGTGATTGCGCAAGCAGCTCTTTAGCCTCTTGTCTCGTCATTTGTCCAGAACAAATAAGTGTGGAAAGATGTAAGCGACGCTTATCTACTCCAAACTTCTTTGGCAGCAAATAGCCCTGATAAAACCTAGTAAAGATGGATTCATAATGCTTGTAGGGATATGGGCGGTAACCAATTTTTTCTTGTAGTTCAGCTAAACATCTTGGCTTGTGATAATCCATATAATCTAGAAAATCCAGCCACTGAATCCCTCTCACAAACCTATACCACGCATACCCAAGTGTACTGATGGTAGGCATGCTGCTTATTTTTACTCGGCTTCTCTTGGCAATCGCCCTAATGTTCTTTTCATCAAATTTGAACCAGTTCCAGCCTTTGGGCATTCTCATACCTTCGGTTGTGGTGTTAGTACCAGCAAGAATGTACTTGATACCATACTTGGCTGCCAACCGATAATTCACCGCCAGCATTGCGTTATCGTAGAGCAGTTCAATATCAACGACATCAGCATCAAAAAATGCTTGTTGCAATGCACGATATTCATGCCAATCTATCACGTGGGTATATAGATCAACACCCAGTTTCCGCACCAGATTTTCGATATTGTTAACTGCTAATTCCGAGTTCCAGCCATTGTCCATATGAACAGCAAGCGGTCTTAATCCGTGCAGTTTGGCAGTGTATAACACATAAGCACTATCAGCACCGCCGCTTACGCCGATAATACAATCATAACGCTTGCCTTGACCGGTTTTTTTGATGTCAGCAATTAACTTATCAAATTTCTCTTGTAACGCTTTCGGGCTTGATGGCTGAAAGTTTCCCAGTTTTTTTAGCGTATCACTACAGTAATTGCAATGTCCTTGCGCATCGAATGTAATATCTGTCGCACTTTCATCCATAACGCAACGTGTGCATTCACGGAAATGATCTATCATGAGGGCTTTCCTACAAATAAAGCTTTTACTTGCGCATATTCTGGGTAGGTAATTAAAACCGCACGATGTGGCCCATAAAACACAAACATGCTACCAGCAGCTGCCGCTGATGCGCCGCTTGAAAACGCTTGTCGCATGTCGTCTAGATTATTTGCCCCGCCACATATAATCAAAGGCACACCCGTCTTATGTGATAATTTGGCAATCAACTCCAAGTTATAGCCGCTAAACATGCCATCACGATCCACATCGTTGACAAGAATCTCTCCAACACCAGCGGCTACCATCCCTTGTGCGTGTTCGAACGGGTCAAGACTAGTCAACTTACTTTGGCTTGCATCGTAAACACGCTCATCTCCCCAAAAATTTCGTTTCACATCTATTGCACCAACTACGCTTTGTGAGCCCAACTCCGCCACCAATTCCTTAACCAGGTCAGTATGATAAATGCATGCGCTATTGACAGCGATTTTCTCCACCCCTAGCGAGACCAGCCTTTTTGCTTGTTCCAGCGTTTTAACACCTCCACCGTAGCACAAAGGCATAAAACACTCGCCTGCGATACGTTCGACTAAATCATAATCAGGTTCCTGATTCAGACGCGAAGCACGTATATCCAGAAATATCAGTTCATCAACATATTTATCATTAAAGATGCGTACCGCGTTGATTGGATCGCCCACGTATTTCGGTTTTTTGAATTGTTGCGTTTTGACCAAGCCGCCATCCTGCAACAACAAGCAGGGAATCACCCGATTAAACAGACCATTCATCATGCAACAAATTTTCTGAAAAGGTTCATGCCGAATACGTGGCTTTTTTCCGGATGAAACTGCACACCCATAATGTTCCCAACTTCAAAAGCGGCCACAAAATCATGCCCATAATGGCAATAGGCCGCCACTTCGTTTGCATTATCTGCCTTCACGTAATAACTATGCACAAAATAGAACCGCTCAGGCTCTTCCGGCGCGTTTTCAAAAAGCCGGGCATGTGGCGAACCAACAACCTGATTCCATCCCATATGCGGGATCTTGAGGTTATCTTGCGGTAAAAATTTGAGTGTGTCTGCCGCCACCCAACCCAGACCCGGTATCGTGCCTTCTTCACTCCCGCGCGTCATCATCTGCATACCAAGACATATCCCCAAAATTGGCTTTTTATGTACCAGTACCTGCTCGTTCAGCACATCAACCAACCCTATCTGTTTCAAATTGGTCATACCTCTATCAAAATGCCCAACACCCGGCAGTATCAACTTGTCTGCCGCTCTAATCTCTTTCGGCTGACTGGTAATTTGCGCTTTAACGCGCAACTTACGCAGCATATTAAACACCGAGCCAACATTGCCCATACCGTAATTTACAATGGCAATCAAACAATACTCCTGTTCATTGTGTTAAATGTTGCGCTATAAAGTTTTTGTAATTTTCTTGCCAATCAGCCTCCCATATCGCCCCCGCTTGTGACAATTCAATTGCCCCAACATGTTCCTGCTTAATTTTTGACAATAAGTCTTCGGCATTCTCAAAAGACTCAAACGGATGATCGGGGTAATAAAATCTGGATTTTGGCGTATCCCAAATCAAAACTCTATCTACCAGCCCAACAGCCTCGAACAAGCCAGTAGAAACCTCATTCACAACCACATGTGCAGCTTTAAAAGAATCGTAAATATCCAGCCTGGAATCTATGATCAGGCCTTCATAGTTTCCTGATTTTCGTAACTCTGCTAACTTGGTTCTCTCAAGAGGATGTGGCCTGAATACTGTCTTGAATTCAAGAATGCTTTTCGAAAGAAAATGTGCCAAATCCAGGTACATTTTCGTTTCCACACCATCGCCAAGCACCAAGATTTCATTCTTAACCTTCGTTTCAGGCGCAGTCTCAACAAGACGTTCCGTACGATGTGGGTTACCTATCGCTATTTTTTTTAACGGCAATTTTAGGTACTGATGCCACCACTCACCATAACTCAAAAAAAGATCGGGCAAAGTTTGTTGGTATGCTTTATCTGAAATAAGCTCTTGCCCATGGTTATATGCATCATGTCCAGCGTTAATCGCACCATGCTGATATTCAGCAACAACAATTCCCATTTCTTTAGCTACAACATTAACCACACTGGAATGCCCATAACACCCCTCCTCTTTAAGCAAAATACGAGGATTAATCTTTTTGAATAGTTTTTGATAGGTTTGTTTTTTGGTCGGTAAAACAGCAATCTTTTTTGCAAGCCTTATTTCGATTGTTTTTAGCGTACTTGGTGGTACAGTTATTCCAAGTGTTTGGTGCAGTCTATCTGCAAACGTGATGAGAATGTTTCTTGCCTGCGTAAGGTGTTTGTCTTTTACATACAACTTGGCAAGTAAAGCATGTTTTGCCTGCATAGATGTGTGATACAGGACATTTTCATTAACTCTTTTACCCGGCCAATTCCAATTGAACAAATCCTCTATTACCATTGTTTGGTCATGATTAAGAAGCGCAAAATAATCACTCAGGCGATTAAATGCCAATCCGTCCTTCATCACCAGCCCTGCTCCTGTCGCCATCACCACAACATCGCTAGTTTTTCTAGAAAAGTAAAGATTATGTAACTCAGCCCTTAGTACAGATATAATCGCTTTTTTGCGATTGTGAATTTGTGGTGTAAGGTTAACCAACGAAGCGGTTTTGTAAACCTGATCTGAAATAATCCATTGGATTAATTCTTGCCTTACGAGAGGCCACAATAAATAACCGGTCGATTGGCACCTAAACGCCAAGAAAGCCGAATCGTTCTCGACTTCCAAAATATCCTGCAAGCTCATCATCTATTATAGCTAAATTACATCCCAGCTCAGAGGCGTACCTCGTGGACAATCCCTTGCGACTCTTTTTCCTAAAAATACTGGCAAATACTTCGTTGCCAAACCAAGTCCGGGACGAATAGCTTTCAGGTTTTTTGTAGTCAATACTTCACCAGCTTTTATATCTTCTACGATGTATAGCGAACGTCGGAATTGAATAGACTTTTTCTCCGCCCCCGTTGCGCCATAACTCACTTTGCCAAGTGCTTGCCAAGCTCTCTCCGTCTCTATGACGAGTTGATGCATCTCATCCGGCTCCATTGAAAAGACACTGTCAACGCCGCCTTCAGATCTATCCAATGTAAAGTGTTTTTCTATCACCGTAGCACCCAAAGCCACGCTGGCAACAGATACGCCAACCCCCATCGTGTGGTCAGACAACCCCACTTCACAACCAAAAAGCTCTCTCAAATGAGGAATCGTAGTGATATTTGTATTTTCTGGGGTAGCTGGATAGGTGCTGGTACATTTCAGCAAGATTAATTGCTCACAGCCCGCATCTCTGGCAGTGCGCACAGTTTCATCTAATTCTGCGACAGATGCCATGCCAGTAGAAATAATCACCGGTTTCCCTGTGGCAGCAACCCGGCGTATCAATGGGAGATCGGTGTTCTCAAAAGAAGCTATTTTATAGCAAGGAACATCTAATTCTTCAAGAAAATCTACCGCAGTATCATCAAACGGCGTACTAAATGCGATCATTCCCAGGTCTTTTGCACGTGCAAATATAGGAGCATGCCATTCCCATGGGGTATAGGCTTCTCCGTAAAGCTTGTATAAGGATGTGCCAGCCCACAAGCTATTAGAATCAGCAATATGAAACTCCCTCTCGTCCAAATCTAGAGTCATCGTATCGGGTGTATATGTCTGTATTTTTAAGGCATGCGCACCACTTGCTGCTGCTGCCTCAACTATTTTCAATGCGCGATTCAATGACTGATTATGATTACCTGACATCTCAGCAATGATGAAAGGGGGATGATCTGTACCTACATTACAGTTTCCAATCTGGATAATCTTTCTCATAGTATTAAAGCTCTTTCCGGTAACTTCTTGATACAGGCTGGAATCCAGCGCGTATAAAGAAACGATGTGATATGTCATTGCTCTCAATGACGCTAGCTTTGATAGTCTTTATATGACTTTTGTTTTTCTTTAGCCAAAGTTCTGCACTATGAAGCAATGACAAGCCCATACCTTTATTTTCGCTTTTTTGAATCAGGTAAATAGAAACTTCAGCCGCAGTATCGCCCACATCAAATCTCACAACTCCGACTGATCTACCCTCAAATTCCCCAATCAACAATACCTTATCATTATTGGCCAATACCCCCCTAAACCAATTGGAATGTTGTTCCGGACTAATCTCATTTTTGTTGAACGAAACATCTCTGATATTCGGGTGGTTTCTCCATAAAAACAAATCTTGCTCATCAGAAAGTTTTGCCTCTCTAACTGATACGAAAATTGCTGCGCTTAACTTTCTGGCTACTTTCTCAGCACCTCTGCCATCAACCAGCAATGCTGAATTTGAGGACAATAAATGCCTTAAAGAGTGATTCTCTATAAGGGCTAATACATGTCTTTTAATATTCTCACAATCAAATGTTGCCGCATCAAAAGTATATAGAATCCCGGTCGTTGCCAAGTCTTCCAATTGCTTAATTTGATGCTTAGCAATTGGGATAGATAATGCAGGTGACATCATGCATGCGCGTTCCCACACAGCACCGCCACCCGCACCAATTGCCAGATCGGCATTTAGCATCAATTCAGCCACTCTTGTTGTCTGCACATACAATTGATAACCAAACTGTTCACATAAGTTAGAAATATGTGTTTGATTAGGATGCTCAGCGCCTATTACAATATCAACAGTAAAACTTATATTCTCTATTTCCGATAAGGCCAAGATAGTTTGAGTTGTGTAATCATGTAAATCCACCCCGCCAAAAAAAACCAATATCCGCTTAACATCACCAGTTCTGATTGTGGCATTTGATCTTTGCTGTGCAAACTCTTTTCTCAACAAAGCATAACCTGGCCCCAACAGCATTTGGCACGTCTTGGGAACGAAATTCAAATATCTCGTTTCCTGATCAAGGTAAAAATTCTGATCTAGCAACAAATCACAATCATGTTTTCTGTCAGCAAGGTCATCTATCACCATTATGTTCTTAGTGACCTGTCTCAACTGCTGTTCCCATGAAACATCAAGAGCATAATGGTCAACAATAATCCAGTCTTGCTTATCGCCTTTTATGATACCCAGCGTCGCCTGAGCGTCTTCACCTTGCGAAACACCTAACCAATGCGAGTGCGGCACTACGTAGTCATCTAACTCGCCATTAAATCCGCTGCTTTCCAGAAGTGAGACTTCAAATCCTTTTGCGAAAAGCATGTTATAAAGACTGCGCGGCAAGTGTCTACAAACAAAATGAATCTGAGCACCCGACTCAAACAACGCTTCGGCAAGTGTGCAACAGCGCACCACGTGCCCTGTACCAATTTGTGCTGAAACGTCAGTACGAAACAGTATTTTCACTCAGGTATTGCTCGCAAAGTTTTCCCTGATAGGGATGCCTGCAGACTTCATCGCCTGCTTGGCTCCTGCAGGCGTTTGCTCGGTAAAATGGAAAATGCTCGCCGCAGCGACCGCAGACGCCCCGGCCTGTTGAATCACATCAATCATATGCAGATAATTTCCAGCCCCCCCGGATGCGATTAATGGCACATTGATTGATTTGGCAACTCGCTCGGTTAAATCCAAATCATAACCCTGCATAGTGCCGTCCCTGTCAATCGAAGTAAGCAATATCTCACCTGCTCCTCTACTAACTAGCTCTTTTGCCCATTCAACCGGATCTTTACCAGTACCTACAGAGCCAGCATGGCTAAAACAATGATAACGCCCATCATCCAATCGCCTAGCATCTATACTTGCCACAACACATTGCGCGCCAAACCGCGAGGCCACGTCATCAATAATGTCCGGATTTGCGTATGCACATGTATTAATGGATACCTTATCTGCACCAGAGTGCAACAAACGCAAAACGTCATCCAGATTAGAAATGCCACCGCCAACGGTGAGTGGCACAAAACATTCCTCGGAGAAATCTGCCACAGACTCATGATCCGGCCGATTGTTTTCAATTGAGGCAGTAATATCCACTACAATCAACTCATCCACATCTCTGGAGTTGTAAACCTTAATGGCAGGCAATACAGCTCCCACACGACGCCAGCTATCGAACCCAACGCCTTTGACTAAACCAAAGTCCTTCCACAACAATGTAGGTATTACTCTTACTTTTAGCATGAAGGATACGCCATAAAATTCTTTAGCAACTGTCGCCCAGCCTTGGAGCTTTTTTCCGGATGGAACTGGCAGCCCAATACATTGCCTTTGGCAACAATCGCCGTCAATTCACAACCATAGGTTGTTGTTGCCAACAAATCCTCCGCATTGTCAGGATCCAACGCATAACTATGCACAAAATAGAAATCAGAGCCATTTGGGATATGTTGAAACAATGCGTGCTCAGCATAGCGGTAATGCACCGCATTCCAGCCCATATGCGGCACACGTTGATCACAGCCTAATTGATCAATTCTTCTCACAGTGCCAGGAATCAGGTCCAACCCTGCAGTCTCAGCACCCTCGAAACCGCGCGAGGCCAGCATCTGCATGCCAAGACAAATACCTAACAAAGGTTTGTTTTGATGTTGAACCACGTCCTTTATCGCATCTACCCAACCACCCTGATTAAGTTGTGCCATCCCCTCAGGGAAGGCGCCAACGCCGGGAAGCACGATTCTATTTGCCTCATACAAAGCGGATGGATGACTTGCAATGATAACTTCCGCGCCTACTTCCTCGAACGAGCGGCGCACAGAGCCTAAATTGCCCATGTTGTAGTTAATAATTGCGACTCTCATGGGTTGTCGTAATTTATTTTTTCCAAATTACCATGCTTGTCTTTAATTAGCGTTCCAGATGCATCCTTCTTGAAAATCTTCTTGTTAGTAAACTTATCGCATATTTTTATAAACTCTTCTACAGTCATATCCAGCGGAGCAAGAATATCTTCGATGGATTTGCCCAAATATGTCCATGGGAACTTGCCATCGCGTGCCTTTACTATTTCCAAAGCGTCTTGACGAGTAATTCTATTGCGACGCACATGCAAGCAAGCAATATCCGTAGCACGTGAGAATCCGAATTTCAGAAACTTGAAGTAATCGTGAATACCAGTTTGGTGATTATCCAGGTTCTCATAATTCACCATACTGCCTTCAACCGGCTGGTCAAATGTCGTAAACCCATTGGCTTGGGCAATCAATGCGTTTGATAAACCATCCCAAGGCAAGTAGTGCCCAAGGAAAAGCCCGGTAACACCCACTCGCTGTAACTCTTCATCACTAGGGTATTGGTATGGCAATAAATGCCTGGCTTCAATTCCGTAGCTTTCTGACAAATCGGCCACGCGCATACCAAGCAAGCCACCAAACTCTTCGAGCCAGCGCCTATCCAAAACATTGTTTTCTGCTGCTGCAGCCGGCCCCCCATACTCATTCTGCGAGTTTTCACCCCAAACTATCAGAGGCACATTAAATTGCACGGCCGCCCGTACAGGGATAGTAAAAATACCCACATGCTCTGGCCAAGATATATCCCCAACCTCCACCAAGCCTATTCTGTTTAGCTTTGCTCTCACTATTGGGTTAGGGGAAAATTCAACATAATCTACGCCCAGCTTTTTGATGTTCTCGATATTTTTGCGACCAATTTCAGAAAGATCACATGTAGTTGATGTAACACACAACGGATTAAGCCCCAGCTGAAGCATGCGAATGACTTGATATGTGCTATCTTTGCCACCACTAACCGGCACGATGCAATCCCAATTGCTGCCATGCCTTCTATACTTTTCAAGCACAACCAACAATTCTTTTTTGCGTTGATCCCAGTCGATCTCTTTTCTTTTCTCCATTGACCGGCAGGCGTTACACACCCCTTCTTCATCAATATGAAGATCCGGCTTGGTATGCGGCATTACACAACTAACACAATACTTAAGCATATCAACCCTTTTTTTCCATTAAGAACCAGGTAATGTCATCTTGTGGGAAAGATGGGTCACGCCTGTATGCAAACCCATAATCAATCAGTTTCAAGTCCGGATACAAATCCAGCATCTCTCCGGCAAAATCCCTCTTGAACAATCTGTCTGTATGCCCTCTGTAATTGATTGTTACAGGGGATGGGTTGTAGTACTCGCACACCAGAATGTATCTTTTAGATGCCTCATATAGCTTTTGATAAACCTTGCTCAGCATGTCTGGATTAATATGTATCAACACCCCTTTGATTAAAGACAAATCAAATTGAGCAGTTACAGGATAATCAAAAATTGACCCATGATAAACATTTGATTCGCCAACAAACTCGGACAATATTTTTGCTGCATCGGGATTAATCTCGATTCCGTTTAGCAACGCCTTGGGATAAAGTAACCTGATTGCTCGTAAATTCATGCCAATGTTTGCACCAAATTCGAGACAAGAGGCAACCTCCTCAGTGCCAGATAGAGCATCACTGAAGAACTTCAAATTAGAGGCCAAAAGTAAATCGCCTTGATTACGAGAGATGTACTCGGATCCAAAGCTGCCAGCCCAAAACGTCTCTTGCTCAGTAGAAAAGTTTTCGATTTTTTTCATTTAATTTCTATTATCCTAACGTAACAAACCTACTTAATGCGTCTCTATCAATTTTTAGTAATCCTTGTAACTTTATTCAAACGCTCTATCAATTCTGTATCAGTTTTATATTTCAAAACCAGATGCGAATTAATTTTCGCCAAACTTTGATCTAAATCTAGAATACCAAACACGTTTTCTAAAGTGGCTTCCTTATTCTTAGAATCCAGCTCTTCATACACTCTAGTAAAGAGTTCCAAATCCTCAGGATAATCTAGTGTCAGTCTATAATTCCTTACATAACTGTCTGGTAAATCCACCAGCTCAACCTTGAATATATCTGCATTATTTTGCATATACCATGTCATATATTCTGAATACATAGCACTACCTAAATATTTAATTACCCTTCTCAAAGCTTCTGCGTTATATATTTCACAAGCTGTCCCAACTGCATAATCCTTAGCTGCAGTATAATCAGCTCCCGTTCGGAAATGATGTGCCAAGAGATACTCCGCAATCTCGGACGAAACTGCTGGGCAATCCGCAGTTATTCGAACAATAACATCTATATCATAATGATCACATGCCCCTAAATATCTCAGAATCACATCATCAGGATCGCCTTGCCAGAAATGAACTTTTTCTCCTAATGTATAATCCTTTAAAATTGCATCTTCTTCTAGATCTGATGTAGCCAGTATTACCTCATCAACACCTTTTATTTTCAATGCATTTGCTAGACATCTCTCTACAGAGGGCTTACCATTAATTAGCAATGTTGCTTTATTCTTTAATCGAGTCGACTTCATTCTGCATGCAACTATTGCGCCTACACGTGCATGTTTAAAATCACTGGTATCAACAGTATCACCAGCTGCTAATTCCCGTTCAAGCACACGTCGACCAGCCTGTAATTCGACTATTTGACTAAAAGTGTTACCTGTTTTATTTGTTCTACGGAAAATAAAGTCTGAAGGAGCTAGTAAGGAACCTTTTGCAACTTTTTTACCTAAGATAGGCACTTGTATACTCTTTGCAAGGTACTGCTTTTCTGGGTTAGAAATAAACGGTCCTTCCAACATTTGCGGACATGCTGATAATCTAGATGCTAACAGCTGCATTTCCTCAAGTTCTAAAGCTGAGAATTTGTCATACTCTGCAGTGCTTCTATTGTGTACAATATGTTTTTCCACCAGTGTACATCCTCTAGCTACTGCAAGTAGCGGCAAAACAGTAGCCAAATCACTTTCAGCGGCAACATGATCAGCTATACATATTTCATATTCTGGAAATGCAGCCCTTAGAACAGGAATCTTTTGCAATCCAGTATCTTCTGGATTGGTTGGGTATGCCTGAAAGCCTATCTGCAATATTAACTGCGCAAGAGGCGCTACTGTTTTCAAATCATTTATAAAACTCTCTATCTCAGATAATTCGTAGCCTGAAACATTTAGCATTAATGCTTTCCCAGACAGGCTCACTCCTCTCAATGCATTCAAAACCTCTTGATTACCAAGCACTGATGCCTGTAACTTGATTCCTATAATTTTATTTAAATTTTTATCGAGTATCTCAACCCCATATAAATCAAACAAATCAATCCATACTCCCTCAAAATGTTGAAACGCTGTATCAATGAGGCTTCCCCATTCTTCATGAGAAAAATACAATTTTTGGTATACGCCATACCATTCATAGTCCGGCATTGAAATCGTATCAGCGCAAAATGGCTGAAACTTAATATGCTTATTCTTATACTCAACTTGACTAAAGTCTTGTATCATTTTTCTTAGAATTAAAAGATTGCCCCCATGCGAATTAGCACATTCACATATGAGTATTGACTGTCTGTGATTTCTCATGATTAAAAAATATACTCTAGAAACAAAATTAATCTTTCAAAAAACTCTTTAGGCTATGAACAACATGATCCTGATCAGCAAAACCTAAATCAAAATACAATGGCAAACTAATTGCCTGCGTAAAATATTTTTCCGCTTCCGGAAAATTCCCCCAAGCAAAACCCAGATTCACATAATAAGGCTGGGTGTGTACAGGAATGTAATGCACTTGAACCCATATGTCGGCCTGCCTGAAAGCATCAAATACTTTTTTTCTTTTCTCGACAGGAAACCTGACAGCATACAAATGCCACGATGACTCCTCTGATCGCATAGGCAATATTACTGGCATATCAGCCAACAAATCATGATAACGTCTAGCTAGCGACCTTCTCTTAGCAACAAACTCCGGCAATCTTTTAAGCTGACTCAACCCTAGGGCGGCCTGCAGATTGGTCATCCTATAGTTAAACCCAAGCTCGAGTTGCTGGTATTCCCAAGCGCCTTGGGGTGGTTTAACCATTTGATCTGCTTTCTGCGCGATACCGTGACTTCTGAGGCGTGCCAGTCGATTCGCAATATCCGGATTGTTGGTGAGAGCCATGCCACCCTCGCCGGTTGTAATGATTTTTACCGGATGAAAGCTAAACACAGTAATGTCGCTGTATTGACATGCCCCGACTGGTTTACCGTCATACTCTGCCCCTACAGCATGCGAGGCATCTTCGATAATACGGAATCCATATTGCTGAGACAATGCGTGAATCGCTTTCATGTCACATGGCAATCCGGAAAAATGCACAGGAATAACTACTTTAGGTAATTTGCCTGCCTTCTGCGCACGCTCAAGTTTATCCTGCAGCGCTGCCACGCTCATGTTAAGCGTAACGGGGTCAATATCAACAAAATCCACATCTGCACCACAGTATCTTGCACAATTGGCACTCGCCACAAAGGTGTTTGGGCTAGTCCACACAAGGTCACCAGCCCCCACTTCCAGTGCGAGACAAGAAATATGTAAGGCAGCAGTAGCATTACAAACAGCAACCGCATGATTGGCATAACAATACGTGGCCATAGCACGTTCAAACTCGGCTATGCCGGGGCCCTGTGTCAACCATTCCGAGTTCATCACTTCAACTACAGCGGCGATGTCTTCATCGATTATATTTTGTCGTCCGTATGGAATCATGAGTTGTCTCAATAATCAATTCATTTATATCACTATTAAAAATTAGCCCAGTAGCTTTATGTAAGCTAATAGCTCTTTGAAAATCAGATCATGTGCTTCTGCGGATATATGATAACCATCATCTAATAGCAAATTTGGATTCTCTCTAGTTATTTTATTCAAATCCAAAAGCTTGCATGAATTCGCTTGTGCCTTGATAGATAGAATCGAATTATATTCATCCACTATTTTCTCTACCGCGTAGTTACGCTCCTTAAGTTTTGCGCCAGGGCTAGGAATATTTACAAAGATAATCTTGTCACCTGCTATTGAAATAAACCGATCTAAGTTGTTCTTCCACTGATTTAAAGTGACATATTGCTTAAGTTTATTTCTTGTATACCAAAATCTTTTCTTAGACTTATAACTAATAACGGCTTTAACCAAGGGGCGTACCAACTTGACAGACATTAACAGCTCAACAATACGACGTTCCTTTTTTGTAAAGAGGCGTGGCATGCAATCTACTACACCTAAGAAATATACAATTAGGTCTGGCTTAAAAGACTGTAAGGTTTCATATAAATAATTCGCCGTTAGGACATTACTGGAATCATTGGCCCTTAGTGAAGCATTAACAACAACACTATTCTCTAATTCAAGCTGCAACTTATATGCATATGTAGCCGTCAATCGCACACCTTGATCAGGCCTTACCATTGATAAAGAATCACCGATAATTAGTATATTGTGCATCATGATTTGCCTGATAACACATGTATCCAATTCATAGGAAAAACCCTAGCAGACAAAATCCACGTTAATAGAAACATTAACATTGAGGATAACAAAGAAACTTTTGCTGCTCCTAACAACCCCTGCTCATTCACCGCATAATACATCAAGAAAAAATGCATTACTCCTATTATGGCTGTTATGGATGATAGTAAGTGAGTCTTTGCAGCATAAACTATGTATAAGCCAACAGAATAATATGCACCCATAAATGCCGTTGAGTAAACAAGCCAAGGTATGTATGTAATTGCAGTCCGAAAAGACTCACCTACGAGATATGGAATAAATAATTGTGCTGAATAAATATAAATAGAACTTACTAGAAACAAACCAATATAAAAAGCATAAGTACTACGGACTAGATTTTTTTTATCATTATCAGAAATATTCGATAGAATCTTAAAAAACTGAGGCGAATACGCTTTAATAAACCCATCAATAAAAAAACCTAGAAAAGTAGAAACTTGAGTGGCAATCGTTAATATACCTACCGCATCCGTTCCTAAAATCTTTGACACTACAAACCTGTCTGACATGGCAATCGCCATGCCACCTAAAGTATGCGGAATTAACGGCATACCAAACGCTAGCACTTCTCTTGTGTAATCCTTATTGCGCAACCAATTCACTAGCCCTTCTTTCTTTAAAGTTACCAATGAAATAAATGCAAACAAAAAAGTAGCAAAGACTATAGCCCACACCCTGCCTGTCCAGCCTATCAACAAGCCTAATACTAAAACAAGGGAAATTGCTAGGTTAAATACTGTTTGAGCCACTTGAAAAAAACCATAACGGTATGCTTGATGCTGTACCTGCCACATGGTAAGCCGGATATTAATCACAAACTGTGCAGCAGAGGCAATTGCTGCGATAAATAGCCACTGCTTTGGCAAATTGATCCAAGAAGAGATGGCATCACCAGTTAACAACAAGAAGAATAGAATGAATGTAGTACTTCCAGCGAGAACCAATAAACTTGCTCCCACAAATTGCGGATGATTCACCGTTTGGTCAAAGTATTTCACGCTTACCGCGCCATGTGCACTTAACCCGGTAAATGCACCCATTATCGCAATCACCGCGCTTACCAATGTCACCAGGCCATATTCTTCTGGGGTAAATACTCTGGTTAGTATTGGTAATAGCAAAAATGGAATGGCCCCATTAAGCACGTTAGCCAATGCGTAGATGGCTGTATTGCCCAGCAGTTTAGACTTGAATAACCTTTTCAGCATTTAAACTTACTGTACAGCCTGCAAAAGATTCTGGACTATTGTTAGTAATGTTGCTTCGTCCAAATCTGGTGACATCGGCAGGCTTATCACTTCTTTTGCAGCCGCTTCCGCCACGGGGAACGCACCCTCGCCAAGGTCTAATGAAGCAAATGCAGGCTGCATGTGTAGAGGAACAGGATAATGCACTGCAGTGGGCACACCAGCATCTTTAAGTTTCTGCTGAACTTGCTCACGGTTTTTTACACGCACGGTATATTGCGCATACACACAAGTATTAGACGGCTCTACGTATGGTATAACAACAGCCGTATCGGTATTGCCGTTATGCGCTTTTATCAACGCAGAGTACTCCTCACCTAGCTCGCCACGCTGCTGCACCTCCCAGTCAAACCTATCCATCTTTGCCAACAAAATTGCTGCCTGAATGGTATCCAAGCGGCCATTCAAACCAATTCTGGAGTGGTAGTAACGTTTCTCTTGTCCATGTGCGCGAATCTCCCTCATTGCTTTTGCCAGAGAATCATCATTGGTGAACAGAGCCCCACCATCACCATAAGCTCCTAATGGTTTGCTGGGGAAGAAACTGGTAGAACCGATTGTACTGAGCGCACAGGATTTTCTGCCTTTATAGGTGGCACCAAATGATTGTGCAGCGTCCTCAATCACCGGCAGGTTGTATTTTGCCGCTATGGCATTAATAGCATCAAAATCCGCACATTGTCCATACAGGCTCACTGGCATAATCGCTTTGGTTTTTGAGGTGATAGCGGCTTCGATTTTGGTAGGATCGATATTGTAAGTTTTAGGGTCGATATCCACAAAAACCGGCTTTGCACCAATGAGCGCAATCATCTCACCAGTCGCAATAAAGGTAAATGGCGTGGTAATTACTTCATCCCCTGCACCGATACCCAATGCCATCATTGCAATCAGCAAAGTGTCGGTACCGCTACTGGCGCTGATGCAGTGCTTGACGCCCACGAAATCTGACAGCCTTGCTTCCAGTTCGGCGACTTCGGGCCCCATGATATATTGGCCATGCTCAAGCACTTTGTTGATGCGTGACTTGATATTTTCTTCCAATACTTTGTATTGGGTTTTCAAATCAATAAATGGAATAGGTTGTGTCATTTCTTACCCGATTAAATGGCATTTACCCGCCACTAGTTTGTAATGTTGCCCTGTTTCAGGGCAAGTAGTTTCGGCATCACCCTTCAAAGGCAAATCCAACCTCGCCCCGTGTCGGCTCATCCACCCAATCTGCCTTGCAGGCACACCCACCATCAATGCATAAGCAGGCACATCTTGAGTGATAACAGCTCCAGCACCGATAAACGCATAATCGCCGATCGTAACGCCACATACGATAGTGGCATTGGCGCCAATTGTTGCGCCCCGTTTCACTAGCGTATTTCGATACTCATCTTTTCGTGGAACTGCAGAACGTGGATTATAAACATTGGTAAAGACCATACTGGGGCCGCAGAAAACGTCATCTTCCAGCGTTACATTGTCGTAAACAGAAACATTGTTTTGGATTTTGACATTGTTACCAATCACTACCTTATTACCGATGAATACATTCTGTCCGAGCGAGCAATCTTTCCCGATGCTGGCGCCACTACAGACATGCACCCAATGCCATATTCGCGTGCCATCGCCGATAGAAGCGCCTTCATCCACAATCGCCGTCGGGTGCATGGTCACATTCATATCAATAATCCAGTGGCAGAGCCACCCGCTTACCATCGCGCGCTGAAAGGTAAGTAGCAATAAGCACCTCTAGAGATTTCAGCCCTTCCCGGCCATCTGTTTCCGGCTCGACCTCGCCACGCATAACCTTAATCACATTCTCATAGTAAAGCGGATGGCCAAACCCATAAACAGAGGTTGTCTCATAATTGCTAGACTTAACTGCTTCATCGTCTGGGTCTTTTTCTGCAAATTCCCAATGTTGGATTTCATTGACCGCGACTCCTCCTACCCTGACCGTACCCTTTTCGCCAATAATCGTGATACTGCCTTCTAGGTTTTTCGGGTAAGTCAGCATAGTAACGTTCATGGAGCCCAACGCCCCGGATCGCCAGCGCACGTTGAGCACACCGGTATCTTCGACTTCGATATCCCGCTCAAGGGTTGCGGTGTAGGCGTGCAGGCTTTCAATGGGCCCAATCAGCCAATCAAGCAGATCCACATAATGGCTGGCCTGATTCATGAAGGCACCTCCATCAAACTCCCATTTACCACGCCAGGCTGCGCTGTCGTAATAAGCTTGCGGCCTAGTCCAGAAGACATTGACGTTCACCATGTATATCCGGCCAAAGCGCTTTTTCTCGACCGCACGCTTCAGCAACTGCAAAGTAGCGTTTCGACGGTTCTGCTTGACCACAAACAGGCGCACTCCCGCATCATCACAAGCCTTGACCATGCGAAGTCCATCGTGCCAGCGAGTTGCCATTGGCTTCTCGGTCACCACATGCCGTCCGGTTTTTGCGATGGTGATCGCCTGTTCCGGATGCAATCCGCTCGGCGTAGTGAGAATCACTACATCAGCATCGGTACCAGCCAGCAAATCATTCAGGTCGGCATACGGTTTTGCACCTGTATATGCAACAGCCGCCTCCAGTGCTTTGGCATCAATATCGCATACACCCACCAACTCAGCATTTTCTGCATGCTGTTTGATTGAATCAAAATGGTTTTTTGAGATACGTCCGCAACCCACTAGGGCAAAGCGGATTTTTCTTTCGGTAATCGGTGGAGGATAAATGTGCATTTGAACTTAGCTTTCGATATCTTTTATTAAGCTTTAACGATGTGTGTTGCAGACTCCAGATACTTCCCTCTGGAATCCACAATCAATTTTGCATGCTGTTTGATTAAATCATAATTAAACTTGTCGTGATCCGTTGCCAACACCACACAATCGAAGTCTGCTAATGATTGTGTATTGATCTCAACGCTCGCCAAATCAAAGTGGTGTTCTCGCATCTTCGGGAATTTGGGGATATGTGGATCGCTGTAAGCAATCGTCGCACCCAAATCACGCAGTTTTTCCATCAGGAATACTGAAGGTGATTCTCGCATATCATCCACATTTTTTTTGTAAGCAATACCCAGCACTAATATCTTACTGCCATTGATGGCTTTTTTCTGCTGATTTAACCCAGATGCAATTTTTGAAACCACATAGTCCGGCATCGCAGAATTCACCTCGCCCGCCAATTCGATAAACCGGGTATGTACCCCGTACTCTCTGGCTTTCCATGTCAGATAGAATGGGTCAATCGGGATACAATGCCCGCCCAGCCCAGGGCCGGGGTAGTATGGCACGAAACCAAACGGCTTGGTGGCTGCGGCGCGAATCACCTCATGGATGTCAATATCCATTTTATCCGCAACGATTTTCATCTCATTGACCAAGCCTATATTTACTGCGCGGTGTATATTTTCTAGCAGCTTGGTCAGTTCGGCCGCACGTGTCGAACTCACTGGAACAACTTTATCAATCACTTGTCCATATAATGCTAAACCAGCTTCCAGACAATCTTTGGTATGACCACCACATACTTTGGGAATAGTTTTCGTTGTGAAGTTCGGATTACCCGGATCCTCACGCTCAGGCGAAAACACAAGAAATATATCTTGGCCTACCTTCAATCCCTTGGATTCCACCCGGGGCTTCAACTCCTCATCCGTGGTGCCCGGGTAAGTAGTGCTTTCCAAAGAAAACACTTGTCCGGCGCGCAAATAGGGTACCAAGGAGTCCGTTGTATCAGTTACATAGCTTAAATCTGGCTCACGGTATTTGTTCAAGGGCGTTGGTACACAAACAATCAAAGCATCTACTTCACTCGCGCGTGAAAAATCAGTAGTTGAACTAAAACCAGCTTTGACAGCAGCCTGAATAGCCTCTGACGAAATATGCTCGATATATGATTTCCCTAGCTCCAGACTTTCAACTTTGGATGCGTCAATATCAAAACCAATCACTTTGTAGCCAACTTCTGAATATCGCAGCACCAGAGGCAACCCGACATAACCCAGACCAACGATACCGATTACCGCATCCTTGGTGTTGAGCTTGTTAATCAATTGTTCTTTAATCATATTAAGCTTTTTATCTTTATGTAGTAGTTAATGGGTGCAAAATAAGACCGCTCATGGTTGCTTTTCAGCAACCCTTCCATATGTATCATCAAATCGCACGATATCGTCCTCACCTACGTAATCGCCACATTGCACCTCGATAATGGCAAGTGGTTCAGAACCCTCATTGGCCAGGCGGTGACGATGAGTTTTGGGGATATAAGTAGATTGGTTTGCTTGCAGCGTAAAAACCATATCACCATTGGTAATAGTAGCTTCCCCTGACACCACCACCCAATGCTCAGAGCGATGCTTGTGCATTTGCATGGATAACTTCGCACCTGGTTTCACTACTATGCGTTTGATTTTAAAGTTGGATCCTTCTTCAAGCACCGTGTATGTACCCCAAGGGCGGTGAACTGTACGGTGGAATTCGGTGAGTTCCGGGCGAGTGTTTTTTACTTTTGTCACCAGATTCTTGATATCCTCAGCACGGCTTCGGTCACATACCAGCGTTGCATCCGAAGTTTGAATAACGGCGACATTCTTTAATCCCAGAGTGGCAACAACACCTCTGCTGGCCCAAATCAAGCTGTCGTTAGTATCTTCGCTGTAAACATCCCCATGCAGCACATTCCCATGATCGTCTTTAGGCCGCTTGGCATATAGCGAATCCCAGCTGCCCAAATCGCTCCAAGCCATATCCACCGGCACAACAGCCACTTTTTCGGCCTTTTCCGCCAAACCATAATCCATCGACAAATTGGGAAATTCAGTATATTGCTCTGCAAGAGTTTCAGCCTTCAGTGCGCGCACCAGCTTATCAATCTCGGGCTGGTATGTTGCAAGCATCTGCATGAACGCACTTGCCTTGAAAACAAACATGCCACTATTCCACAAGAACCCCTGCTGCAGGAACTCTTTTGCACGTGCCAAATCAGGTTTCTCGACAAATTTCTCCACTGCATAAACTGGTATTTCCCCGCTTGCAACTTCTTTCTGGCTTGGTTTGATGTAACCATATCCCGTGGCGGGTTCGTGGGGTTTGATTCCCAACAATACCAGATACCCCTGCTGAGCGACCTGCTCCGCAGCCTGCCAGGCCTGAAGGAATGCAGCCTGATTATCAATGGCATGATCTGAAGCAAACACGCCGATGATTGCATCCGGTTCACGTTGGTAGATTTGATATGTTGCCCATGCGATAGCTGGCAGGGTGTTGCGCGCCATGGGCTCTGCCAGCACATTTGTCACTGCATCTAGAGCCAACTCTGCCAATTGACCTTTTACTTGAAACTTGTGATCTTCATGCGTCACAGTAAAAAGTCGGTCAGCCGTGACATGCTCAAGCAAACGCGCTGCGGTCTGCTGAAGCAGGGTTTGCTTGCCATTTAACGCCAGCAGTTGTTTCGGCTGCATCGTGCGCGACAACGGCCACAGACGCGTGCCGGACCCCCCGCATAAAATCACGGCATATGAAGTCATGCAACACTCCTTTGTTTTTCATGCTGTTTCGCTTCTTCGCGCAACTCTTCGATCTCGCGTTCTAATGCAGCATACTCTTGCAACTTGATTTTCAAAAAGTTTGCGGTCATTTGTGATTTTTCTTCGATACCGCTAGGCGTTAGCAGATACATATACGCAAGCTTGTTCTGACTGTTACGAAAATTAGCTGCTTTTAGCAAGCCTTTTTCTATCAGGGCTTTCAAACAGTAATTCACACGACCAAGGCTGATACCTAATGCACGCGCAAGATCGCGTTGACTGATTTCCGGGTTGGTTTCCAGTATCTTGAGGATTTTATAACGGTATTCGTCTGTAAGCATGGGTTAATTGTGGCTTCGTAGCCACTGCGTTCAATCGCTGAACGCAGTGTATCAAGATTCACCAAAACTATGCAAGAAAAATCAACAAGCTTCTACCAATTTTGGGTGAATTTCTTGATGTCGCGCAATTCCCGCTTGGTCGGGCGCCCTGTACCGCGGTCGCGCAAGGCGAAATCGTTCTCTCTGGTAAGTTTGGCCTGCTCGCGTCTTGTTCTGCTCTGTTCAGTTTCTGCATACAGCGTTGCCGCCTCTGGTGCACCACGCCTTACATCTGACAATCCAGTGACTGAGACTTCTATCTCATAATCTCGCGTTCGAATCTGGATGCACATGCCGATTTTGACTTCCTTTGCAGTCTTGGCACGCTCACCATCCACACGCACCTTACCGCTGTCTATCGCATCGGCTGCAAGGCTGCGGGTTTTGAAGAATCGTGCGGCCCATAGCCATTTATCCAATCTGCATTTGAGTTCTGTGGATTCCTGTTTCATCGACTCAACCTATGAAGAAGCACCATGGCCACGCCTTTGCTGGTTGCTCTCAAAAGTAGTGCGGTATTGTGCCAGCGTCGCCTGCGATTTACCCATCACCGTATTCGGCGAATAACTACCCAAACTATCTGGTGCACCAGCAGGCTGACCCGTCAGGTACGCGATACCTTCCAGCACATGATCGATTGCGATGATCGTGAACTTGCCGGCCTGCACTGCTTCTATCACTGCCGAATCCAGAATCAAATGCTGCTGGTTGCGCTTGGGAATCATGACACCTTGCTTGCCATCCAGACCCAGTGCCTGACAGACCCGGAAATAACCTTCGATCTTTTCGTTGATGCCGCCGATCGGCATCACTTCACCAAATTGATTAAGCGCGCCCGTGACTGCAACACCCTGCTGGATAGGCAACCCGGCGAGCGCGGACAAAAGCGCGAACAGCTCTGCACAGCTGGCAGAGTCCCCTTCCACCCCGTTGTACTCCTGCTCGAACACCAATGATGCGTTCAAACTCAAAGGTGCCAGATGCGAGAAGCTGGCACTGAGCCAGTTTTGCAAGATAAAAATGCCTTTGTCGTGATTGGGGCCACTCATGTGCACTTCACGGTCGATGTTGATCAGCCCTTTGGCACCAGGGTAACAACGTGCGGTAATGCGGATAGGAGAACCGAAACTGGCGTCCCCCAATTCGATATGCGTCAGTCCGTTCACCTGCCCCACTACCGCGCCATGCACCTGAATCAGCAACTCGTTATCAATGATGGAGTCACGAATCTGGGCCTCAAAATAAGCATGGCGTGCAGATCTTGCGGTGACTGCATGCCGCACATGCTCGGCTGTTACGAATGGCTCGTTATTTCCATAGGCCGCGCTTTCAAGCATCAGGCATTCCAGACGTGCAAAGCTGGTGCTTATCCGGCTTTGATCCTCTTCGTGACGCTGCATCGCATTGATCAGAGCGGATACCCCATCTGCGCTGAAGTGCTTGGTTCCATGCTGCACGCACTTTTGCGCCACAAAACCGGCAATGGCGGCATAGTTTTCAGCATTGGCCTGGATTCGCTCGGCAAACTCCACCTTGATGGGGAAATGTTCAAAGAAATCCGGATTCTGATCTAGACAGTCGTAAAAGTCCTCTCGCGTGGCGATCAGCACGAATTTCACCTGTATCGGCAGCAGCGTCCTTGCCTGCAACAAATTGGTATTCTGTGTACCGCCACCCGTATCTTCAATCTGCAGCGTGCCGTTGCGCAGGAAGCGATGCAGCTTCTCGATGATTTGTGCGCCATTGGCTTCGTCGGATAGCAAGTCGCGCAAATGCAGCAAGAGCATGCCACCATCCGCCTTGTGAATGTTGCCTGCACGCAGGCGCAGGAACTCGGGCGTGCTAGTGGCATCGGTCACGCTCTCGACCGCGCCGAATAGCGACTGCATGCTCGGGTCATTGTCGTAGACCACAGGCTGCCGCAAGCCTTGCGCATGCGCCACTCGGCTATCCACGAGCACATTCACTCGCAGACGCGCTAGCGAGGTCTCGCTCATCAACGCCTCTACAATCTCTCCATCCGTCTGTGTCGGCGGCTGCCATCCGGCCAGATATTGCATCGTCTCCTGCTTCACCAAACGCAGATAGCGGCTGATATGCTGGCTCGTTGATTCTGGCAGATCTCGAGTGATGTGCTGCGTAAGCTTCTCGATGGAGTTTTGCAGGCGCGTTTCCACTCCTGTCAAAACATCTCGATGGTTTTTTGCGCACGCCATGCGCATCATTTCTGCCACCAAATCCCGCGAGAACTGGTCCATCGCTTCCCTAAGTTCTGTGCCCCGGCCTACCGGCAATTTTATTAAGGTTGGCAGCTGCGCGTCTTCAAAGGAACATACAGCGACCAGGTCAGATAAGGCATTTAATTGATGTTTGGCTCGGGAAACTTCCAGCATGGCGCTCTGCATCAACGAACTGCGTCCGCTGCCTTGCGCGCCAAGCACCAACACGTTAAAGCCCACATGCGGCAAATGGAGCCCAAACATCGCTGCCTTCTTGGCTTCGGCTTGTGCCACCCAGGCATGTTGGTGCATGCCGGTGCCTTGTCCCAACAAATCTGCCGTACTAGCAAAATCCAGGTCAGGCAATGCACTGCGCGCGTTCAATTCTTCAGGTTTTAAAATTTGCATGATTACTTCTTGATATCCAAATTACTTGGTATTTTCCCAACGGACTTGCGCCTCGTCGTCACTCGTTTTCGCTTCCACCCAGCGATCACCCTGCTCCGTTTGTTCCTTTTTCCAGAAAGGGGCTTGTGTCTTCAGATAATCCATCATGAATTCACAAGCCTGAAAGGCATCCCCACGATGCGCGCTGGCTACCGCCACCAGCACGATCTGGTCTTGTGGTTTGAGAGTACCGACACGATGAATCACTGTCGCCTCCAATATATTCCAGCGTTTCCTGGCTTCCTGTTCGATAGTCTGCAGCGATTTCTCCGTCATGCCAGGGTAATGTTCCAGCGTCATGCCGCCAATCTGGTCGCCGTTGTTGATATCCCGAACCTGGCCGACAAAGCACACCACCGCGCCTGCGTCGGCATGTGTCTTGCGAATCTTCGCAACTTCCAGCCCCACATCAAAATCCTCGGTCTGAACGCTAACGCTCATTACACAAACCCGCCTTATCCGCCTGTCACCGGCGGGAAAAAAGCTACTTCATCACCTGCTTTGATCTGGGCCTGATCGTCCACCAGCTCGTGATTGATAGCAGCGCGTACCACCTGTTTGCCCGTGAATATTTTCGCCCACACATCACCGCGAGTAGATAGGTATTGCTTGAGTAACCGCACGGTAGTCACACCGGTCGGAAGTGATAATTCCTCGCTGGAATAATTGACACTTTCTTTGATTCTTGCAAAATATAAAACTTTTATATTCATATAGTTATATATTATATCTAATCTTCTTTATCATCAATGACATCATCCAGCAGATCGGCCTCTGCCGCACCAATCTCGGCTCGCTCAATCTGCGCGAAACGCCGCGATATCTTCTGGCTGCTGATATGTACCTGCTGGGCGTTCTCGTGGGCCTGACGGATATTATCCGCCAGTTTCTTCATGCGCACGTCAAAGCGCTCAAAATCCTTGGCCAGCTTGCCCAATTCGTCCTTGATGATATGCACCTGCTTACGCATCTCCACGTCCTTCAACACGGCACGGGCCGTATTCAGCACTGCCATCAAGGTAGTAGGAGACACCACCCACACCCGCTTGTTCATGGCGTATTCGATGATTTCACCGTGATAGGCGTGAATCTCGGCAAACACAGCCTCCGCCGGAATGAACATCACAGCGCCATCACTGGTGACATTCGGGATGATGTATTTGCTGGCGATGTCGTCCACATGCTTTTTCACATCGGTCTTGAACTGCTTACTCGCCTGCGCACGTTCCGGTTCGCTTAAACTCTGGTCGAACATACGGTTGTAGTTTTCCAGCGGAAATTTACTGTCTACCGCCACTGTGCCTGTCGGTTCCGGCAGAAAAAGTGCGCAATCCACGCGCGTGCCGTTCTCAAAGGTGTGCTGCATCGCAAAACTATTGGCAGGCAACACGTTACGCACCAAGCCTTCCAATTGCACCTCGCCAAAGGCGCCGCGGCTGCGTTTGTCGCCCAACAGCTCCTGCAAGCTCACCATGTTCGTCGTCAGGCCGTCGATCTTCTTCTGCGCTTCGTCGATGGTTGCCAGCCGCGCCATCACGTTGGTAAAGGTCTCGTTGGTTTTCTTGAAGCCTTCATCCAGCCGCTCGTTCACCTTGCCGGAAATCAGATCCAGCCGTCCTTCAACCGTCTTGCTCAACGATTCAAAAGTCGCGTTGAGTTTTTCCAGCAACTCTTCGCGGTTTTTGGCCATGTTCTCCGTCTGTGCCAGTTTCAGGCCATGCATGGTGTCACGCGTGGCATTCAGCTCCTGCGTCACCGCGTTCTTGAGCAGATCTGCACTGCCCTGTGAGGCAAGCTGGATGCGGTCTCCCAGCCGGTTCAAACTGTCATTCATATCCAGCAGCATCGCACGGTGCTTTTCTTCCATGCTTTGTAACAGTTTAGCTTCCGATGAGTTCTTGAACGAGCGCCACGTCAGCCACGCCATTACAACCAGTTGAAGACACACCAGAATAGTTAGTAGATTAATCATGCAAGAATTATAACCGAGAGCCATCTCACAAGACGTGGTTTATTTGATTGTGTTTTTTGGTAATAATGTCTACTAATCAACTCTATCAATAATATGCGACAGGTACTCGTTTACGCTGATTCACTGACTTGGGGCATCATCCCCAACACGCGTCAGCGTTTACCTTTTGAGCAGCGCTGGCCGGGGGTGCTGGAAATAACGCTTAACCTGCAAGGCCAGCATGTGCGCATCATCGAGGATTGCCTGAATGGTCGCCGAACGGTGTGGGATGACCCGTTCAAACCCGGGAGAAATGGCCTGGCCGGCCTAGCGCAGCGTATCGAGGTGAACTCACCGCTGGAGTTGGTGATTCTAATGTTGGGCACGAATGATTTTCAATCCATGCATGACAACAACGCCTGGCATTCGTCGCAAGGCATTCTCGCGCTTATCTCCTGCATCCGCAATGCGCCTCTCGAGCCAGGCATGCATGTGCCGGAAATTCTGGTGGTTTGCCCACCGGCTATCTCATCGCCCAAAGGGCCGATAGCGCCAAAATTCGAAGGCGGCGAGAAAAAATGCCTTGGGCTGGCGGCGGCTTACCAAAAGGTGTGCGATGAAGCCGGCTGCCATTTCTTCGATGCGGGCAGCGTAGTTTCGTCCAGCGTCATCGACGGCGTGCATCTGGATAAAGCGGAGCACGCCGTTCTGGGTGATACGCTATCAAAAATCGTTTTATCCTTGATGGCAAAGCACTGACTGATTAGCCCGATTTGGCTATTTGAATCGGACCCCAGAATGCTAAACTTGCATTAATACCAAATATAAACAAAGCCATACAAAAACAAGAATTTCCAGGGGGGGGGATGAATGGCAAGCAAAAACGCGCCCAGCAGTTGCCTTAGCGAACACAGCGCATTGGTGCTGCTTGCTTTGTTGCTGTGCGGAGATTTTGTCTATATCGCCATCCATATCGCAAACGCTTTGTTGCATCATATTCCGCTTTACAGCATCGAGTTCGATCATAGCTATTCTGAGTTTTATGGCTACATGAAGCTACTGTGGGTTTGCCTGCTGCTGATCTACATCCAAACCAAGCAGACTACATGGCACTACACCGTATGGATACTCATGTTTACTTATCTGCTGATTGATGATTCCATCCAGATACACGAAGTGATGGGGTACAGGATTGCAAAAGCCCTGGAATTCATGCCGTCGATCGGGTTGCGCGCCTACGATTTTGGGGAACTGATCGTTTCGCTGACCGCCGGAGCCATATTGTCGGTGCCGCTAGTGGCGGCCTACACCAAAGGGTCTGCCGCCTTTAGAAAGGTATCGCATGATCTTGCGTTATTTGTATGCCTGCTGGGCGGGTTTGGCGTGGCGGTGGACATGCTACACTCCGTGTTTGGATTCAACCGTATCACCAAGTTCCTGTTTGGCATCATCGAAGACGGCGGGGAAATGCTGACTGTCAGCTTTTTGCTGTGGTATGTGTTCTTAATGGCGATACATCAGGGGGATTCTGGCTGCTATCTTTGCGGCTGGATAAAAAACTGCGTTAGTCGTCTTTATCCTGCTTCGAAAGAAAACGCTATTTAAATATCTTGTGTTTGTGTCATAGAATAACGCTATGACTAAACTCAAGCTCATCATCGGCCAGTGGCTGGCCAACCTTACACGCAAGCTCAAGAACAATTTCTATATCTATCTGGCCGGTTTATTCACGTTGTTCGTGCTGATGGATGCGGGCTTGTTCCATATTGGCGAGAACATGCGAGACAAGGCGTTCGATTTCATGGTGCGGCATCGTGTGCTGGCGCCCAAGGCCGACCCGGATATCATCATCGTCGATATCAACGAAGCCAGCCTGGCCGCTATGGCCAAGGATTACGGCCGCTGGCCCTGGCCGCGGCAGGTGCTGGGGGAGTTCGTAGAGAATATCCAGACGCAGAAACCTAAAGCGATCGTGTTCGATATTGTGTTCAGCGATGCTGACATCTACAATGAAGACAGCGACGCCTATTTCAACGAGGTGATCAGCACTTGCGACGACTGCTTTTTTCCCATACTGCGGCTAGATGCCTCGCAGGACAAACTCAGCAAACTGAAATATGCACAAATCCCCGGCCTAGAAGCCAATCCGGAAGCCGATAGGCAAGCGACGATAGCGGCTATCCTGCCCTACTTCAAAGCCGCACAGAAAACCAATAGATTAGGCACACATAACGTGTATCCGGATACGGATGGCATCCTGCGCGAATATCGTTTGTGGCATGAAGATGCGGGCTGGCTGCTGCCTTCCCTGCCTTTGGTGGTGGGGAATTTTGCACAAACGAACAATTCCCTTCTGCCTCAGAACATGCTCATCAACTGGCGCGGCAAACCGTTCAGTTACCATTATGTCACTTTCAGCGATGCGTTCAGCGATTTGACCAGCAAAGTCAAAAAACGCCCTCAAGACGAATTCACCAACAAGATCGTCATCATCGGCTCTACCGCGCCAGGGCTATTCGACATCAAACCCACCGCCATGGACAAGCAGTTCCCAGGCGTGGAGATCCTGGCTACCGCCATCGACAATGTGAAGCACCGCGACTACCTGAAAGTTTGGCGAGGCACAATGCCTTATGTGTTGATGAGCCTGCTGTTGATCTGGCTGACAACACTGGCATTCTATTTCAATCTGGACCGCGACCGCTTCAATAAGCTGTTTACCAGCGGTCAAATTGGTTTGCTCGTGATTTCGTACATTACTATCAACCTGAGCAACACCTATTTTGACCTAACTGCTCCAATAGCATGGGCATTGGCGTTCTTCGGCATTGCTAAAGTGTATGCCCTTGCAAACGACCGCGCCTTGCAACGCTGGCTGGCATTTGGTGTCAAGTCGAGCGATACGACATCCGCTGTACTGATTATGCCAATCTTGGTTGAAAGCCAGGAGGCGCTGGATGACGGGACGCTAAAAAAATTGAAACGTGCGTTAGAACTTGCAAGCGGCACGCCAAACAGCATCGAGTTCATCCATGGCACACAGGGCGGCATCTGGGGACTGTTCGGTGACATGGTGGTGATGAGCTGGATTTATGCGGATAACCAGGCTGAATATGCGGAGACTGCTTTAGCTGATGCAAAGAACATCGCCGATCAATTACCATCCCTGATTTCACAAACCGGTCTACCTAATGGCACTGCTGCGCGTTATAGCCTGCATGAAGGTAAACTTAACAGCCAGAGCGATGTCAGCACGCTTGCTGCGCAATGGCGCAGCTTGTTTGCACAAGCCGTACTCAAGCTGGAGCACCCTGAACATTAAGGAAATTGCATGAAAATACAATACTGGATTGCCGCTGCATGGCTGGCAGCTTCTTTCAATGCGCTCGCAGAGCCAGGCACTGCACTCAAGGCTGATAGCCTGCGTGCCGAACCTTTTGCGGATGCCAAAGCCACCGGCACCATAAGCAAAGGTGACCAAGTCGATATCATTACGAAAAAAGGTGCCTGGCTACAAGTGAAGACCGCCAAAAGCAAAGGCTGGGTGCGTCTGCTTTCAGTCAAGCGCGGCGGCGCATCCAGCAGTAATGCCGTAGGTGGAGCGATAGATGTCGCCACCGGACGAGCCGGTACTGGCAAAGTAGTTTCCACTACGGGGATACGCGGCTTGAGTGCGGATGAATTGAAAGCAGCCAAGTTCAATGAGACCGAAATACAGAAGATGGAAAGTTATACGACCAGCCCTGCCGATGCGCAAACCTTTGCCGAGGCTGGCGGCCTAAGTGCCAGCAACATCAAGTATCTCAAAGGAGCACAATGATGCGTAAACCCGTTTTATTGGCATTAATCTCGGCAGGCTTGCTGGGCAGTGCGTCCGTGTATGCATTGAATCTTGGCGATGTTCTGAAAGATGCTGCAAAGGAACAGATTGAGAAAGAGCTTGGTACTGAAAAACCTGCCGAAACCCCTCCAGCGAGCCAGCCGGCAACATCTACATCGGAGACTGTTCAGAGCCAGCCAACCAGCGCAGCTCCCGCAGCGAGTTCAAACGCCCCAGCTACTGTTCAAGCAGAAAAGCCGGCATTCAACTGGAAAAAGCCAAGCAAAGAGGAAGAGATAGCCTTGGGACGTGAGATTACCGGCAGCCTGCTGGGCGCTGCTCCACTGGTGAAAGACGATGCGCTGCAGAAATATGTGAACCGCATCGGCCGCTGGGTGGCAAGCCAATCAGAGCGCGCAGACCTGCCTTGGAAGTTCGGTGTGATTGAAAGTGCTGACATCAACGCCTTTGCCGCCCCAGGTGGATATGTGTTGATTACCAAAGGCCTGTATCAAAACCTGCAGAACGAAGCCCAACTGGCCGGTGTATTGGGTCATGAGATCGCGCATGTCGTCAAGAAACACCAGCTTAAAGTGCTGCAAAAACAGCAGTTGCTGAACTCCGGCACAGACTGGATCAAAGAAAAATTTGCTAAAAAGAACAAGATAGCCGAAAAAACCATTGGGACGGGCGCAGAAATCAGCGCACGCAGCCTGGACAAAGAAGCAGAGTTTGAAGCAGACCGCATGGGCATGATTCTGGCAGCGCGCGCCGGTTACGACGTCTATGGTCTATCGGAAGTACTTCAAACAATGGGACAGGTCAAACCGGGAGATAACAGCGTTGCACTTTTGTTCAAGACTCACCCCCATCCGGATGAGCGTTTGGCCAAGCTTGGCGATTCAGCTGGAAATCAGCTGGACAACATTAAGCCTGGAAAAACGCTGGAAAACCGTTTTTACAAGACACACTAGCATGCCTACCAAACACGGCAGATGCTAGATTAAATTCTGCTTTCTCAGTTCGCTCTTGATGTAGGCATAATAGATGGGGGCGGCCACCAAGCCAGGAAGGCCGAAAGCCGCTTCCATACTGAGCATCGCGATAAGTAGTTCCCACGCGTTGGCGCGGATCTTTCCGCCAATAATGCGTGCATTGAGGAAGTATTCCAGCTTGTGAATCACCACCAGAAAAGCCAAAGACCCAATAGCGACGCCAAGTGAGTGGCTCATGCTAACCACGACAATCACAGTATTGGAAATCAGGTTACCGATCACTGGCAGCAATCCGACAATGAATGTGATGGCGATCATGGTTTTAGTGAAAGGCAGGTGCACCCCCATCATCGGCAACACCACCGCAAGATAGATGCCGGTGAAAGTCGCGTTAATTGCTGAGATTCGCACCTGCGCGAACACGATATTGCGAAACGCATCTCCAAACATGGCGATGCGCTGGACGAGCGCGCGCGAGAATGGTTTGTAATGCTCAATCACCACGGCTTCACGCAGTGCGAGCATGCCGCCGATCACCATGGCGATGATCATGTGAGCAGCATGCCGTCCCGCTTGCGTGCCCACGAATTGCAAGTCAGACGAATGGTCACGCAGCCATTGTGTGACCGCCTGCTGCAGCGTCACCGCATTCGCCGGCAAGCGTTCGTCTATCCATTTAGGCAGAATCTGTCGAGAATCTTCGATGATTTGTGCCATCTGTGAAATTAGCCTGCTCAATCCGCCGGAATCCGAACCGAAAAGGGCTGCCATTCCCATGCCTATCAGCGTGATGATGCCGACCACTGCGGTTGCCAGCAGCCCTACCGCAACCAGCTTGGCTATTTTCCCTGGCATTCTGCGGGCGATATACGGTGAGATGATATGTACCAGCTCAAACACCAGCAGGCCTACCAAGAGCGCTGGCAGCAAATGGGCCGCCAGCACAAATACCATGGAGCAAGCCATCAGTATCCAGGCCGCTCTATTGAATCTATCTGTTTGCTCGATCATGTTTATATTCTTTTAAGAGAATCGGGTTAATAACGCCTGGCTTTGTTGAGCAGGCAAGCTGATCTTTACCAGGACGGATTCTCCGAAGGTCTTGTCGAGCACCACTCCATGATATTGCGAGACCGCGCGCATCAATTCCTCCAACCGTTTGTAATCCACATTGACTTGCAGTTCCTGCATTTCCACGAAAGCAAGGATTTGTCCATTTTCCAGTGCTTCTTTGGCAGTGCCCCCATAGGCACGCGCTAGACCGCCCGTACCCAAATTGATGCCGCCATAATAGCGGATCACTCCAACCCCGACATTGATCAGGTCACGCGCCTCGAGCATCTGCAATATAGGCTTGCCGGCCGTTCCAGAAGGTTCACCTGCATCAGAAAAACGCGCCACTAAGCCATTAGGTGTCTTTACCCGGTAAGCATATGCCAAATGACTCGCGTTATGGTATTCCGTGGCCATACTGCGTAGCAATGTCGCCACTTCCCGCTCTGTATCACAGCGCTTGGCAGCTGCGATAAAGCGGGATTTGTTAATGGTTTGTTCGGCGTTTCCCAGCCTGGACAAGGTTAGCATGAATGTATCATATCACCAATTCACCGCCCTTATCAGGACACCCCGGTGATACGACCGTCTACGACGTCTATCCTGCTACTGGCAGGAGATTTAGGCAGCCCAGGCATCGTCATGATATCGCCGCATAACACGACAATGAAGCCGGCACCGCGGGAAAGCCGCAAATCACTGACTTTCAGTACATGCTGATTCGGCGCATTGCGCAATTTAGGATCACTTGAAAAGGAATACTGCGTCTTGGCGATACAAATGGGTAGATTAGGGTAATCCTTAGCAAGACGTTCCAGTTTGACGCGTGCCCGTTCGCTATACTCGACAGCGCCCGCAGCATAGATACGACTGGCAACCGCATGAACCTTGGCTTCCAGAGACGCCGTCAAATCATAGCAGTATTGTCGCTGGCCGTTTGGCTGCTCGAGCATCTCGACGACGTTCCGGGCCAACTCCACTGCGCCACGTGCACCTCGCGCCCAATGCCTGCATAGTACAGCCTTGCAGTTTAGTGCCTCTACAGCTTTGGTCAGCGCTTGTATTTCTTTCGGCGTATCTTGAGAGAAGTGATTGATAGCCACGGTCACTGGCAAGCCAAATACCTCATGTAGATTATTAATATGCCGACTTATATTATTGATTCCATTTAATAAACAATCGACACTCTCCTGGTTCAATTCTGCCAGCTCACAACCACCATGATATTTCAGCGCACGTATCGTGGCAACTAACACTACTGCCTCCGGCTGCAGATTGGCGTTGCGGCATTTGATATCAAGAAACTTCTCCGCACCTAGGTCGGCACCGAAACCAGCTTCGGTCACCACATAATCCGCAAGCTTCAATGCTGTTTTCGTAGCAACCACAGAATTGCAGCCATGTGCAATATTGGCAAACGGCCCGCCATGAATCAGTGCAGGCGTATGCGCCAGCGTCTGCACTAAGTTCGGTTGGAATGCGTCTTTCAGTATAGCCGTCATCGCACCCTGCGCTTGCAGGTCACTGGCAAGGATGGGCTTACCAGCCATATCTTGGGCTATCTGGATATTACCCAGACGCACTTTCAGATCATCCAGATCTTTCGCCAAACAAAAGATAGCCATCACCTCGCTGGCTACTGTGATATCAAAACCTGTGTCTGTATCATAATCCTTATGTCTTAGGTGCACGTGCCTAAGGGCGCGGTCATTCATATCCATACAGCGACGCCAGGTAATTGTCTTGGGGTCTATATCGAGCAGATTGCCTTGATGGATATGGTTATCGATCAACGCTGCCAGCAAATTGTTTGCAGACGTGATGGCGTGGAAGTCGCCGGTAAAATGCAGGTTGATGTTTTCCATCGGCACCACCTGGGCATAACCGCCACCTGTCGCTCCACCCTTCATGCCAAACACCGGCCCCATCGAAGGCTCGCGGATGCAGACCATGGCTTTTTTGCCGATTTTGCACAAAGCATCAGCCAAGCCTATCGTTGTGGTGGTCTTACCCTCGCCAGCTGGTGTCGGACTAATGGCTGTCACCAGAATCAGTTTGCCATCCGGTCTGCTAGAGAGGCTAGACAAACAGTCTTGGCTGAGCTTGGCGACAAATTCACCATAAGGGATCAAATCTTGCCTGGTAATACCGAGACGTTTTGCGATGCCCGAGATTGGCTTCAGCTTCGCGGCTTGTGCAATCTCGATATCGCTGAGCAATTGCTGCTCCTATTTCTTTCCAAACAGCGTGCCTAGCACGCCCCGCACAATTGCACGCCCTAATTGGGAGCCTGCTGCCCTGGCAACTGACTTCGCCGCACTCTCCAGCACAGAATCGGAACGTTTGTTCCTGCCGCCTAGCATATCACCCCAATCAAAGCCTTTGCCTTCTTCGCTCTCATGAGCGGCTTCCTCTTCGGTTGCTGACTGTTCAGCGCGTTTTTTCAGCATCTCGTAAGCAGATTCACGGTCCATTTGTTCGTCATAGATGCCGCGTACTAGCGAAGCGTTCATCACCGCCGCACGTTCAGCATCCGTGGCAGGCCCGATGCGACTTTCCGGTGGAATGATAAAAGCCCTTTCCACCGGTGTTGGGATACCTTTCTCATCCAGGAATGACACAAGCGCCTCACCCACACCCAGCTCTGTAATAGCAGTAACCACGTTCACCTTAGGATTAGGCCTAAAAGTCTCGGCTGCAGAATTGACAGCTTTCTGGTCGCGCGGCGTAAATGCGCGCAAGGCATGCTGCACGCGATTACCCAACTGCCCTAGCACGATATCCGGCACGTCTAAAGGATTCTGCGTGACGAAGTACACCCCGACACCTTTGGAACGGATGATGCGCACCACTTGCTCGATCTTCTGCATCAATGCAGGCGGGGTGTCAGTGAACAGCAGATGCGCCTCATCAAAGAAAAATGCCAGGCGAGGCTTCTCCAGATCACCGACTTCCGGCAGCTTCTCGAACAGTTCGGAAAGCAGCCACAATAGCAGCATGGCATAGACGCGGGGCGAATTGAGCAGCCTGTCGCTGGCGAGGATATTGATCACGCCGCGGCCTTGCCCATCGGTCTGCATCAGGTCATCCAGGTTCAATGCCGGCTCACCGAACAGCATCTCGCCGCCTTCGGTCTCCAGCTGCAATAATGCACGTTGGATCGCGCCCACGCTTGCCGAAGATATATTGCCGTATTCCACCTGAAACTCTTGTGCATTTTCTGCGGCATATTGCGACATGGCGCGCAGGTCTTTCAAATCCAGCAGTAGCATGCCATTATCGTCAGCAATCTTGAAAATGGCATTCAGCACTCCGCTTTGCACATCGTTAAGATTGAGCATGCGCGACAGCAGCAGCGGCCCCATCTCCGCCACGGTCGTACGCATCGGGTGTCCCTTAGCGCCGAACACATCCCAGAATGTGACAGCTGCAGCCTGTGGTTTGAAGTCCTGAATGCCCAGCTGGCCAACGCGTGCATCCACTTTGGGATTGCCACCTCCTGCCTGACTCATCCCGCTCAAGTCACCTTTGACATCGGCCATGAACACTGGAACACCGATACGCGAGAACTGCTCGGCGATGCTTTGCAAGGTCACCGTTTTACCAGTACCCGTCGCGCCGGCAATCAGGCCATGACGGTTGGCCATTTTAGGCAGGATATATAGAAAATCTTCGGCTTTAGCGATACGAACTGGATTTACCATGTTTAAGATGTGATGGTCATTGAGATATTTGCGTTAATTTACAACCAGTATAAACCATGCTTAAGCCGAATTACAGTAGGCTTTTTCTCACATGCGTGCACGTTCATTATCTAAGCAGCCACGCTGCAGGCAAAGCTGGATGCGCCTTTCAGGGCAGCCATTTCAGCAATGAAGTTTTCAGCGGCTAAATGTCGCCTTTGCTGGCTTTCTCCATCAGCCGAATCAGCGCATCTTCGAGTTCCTGAGCAGATCTCTTGGCGCGATCGCTTGGGTTCTTGATGTTTTTCAAATCGAAGGTTGGTCTATCCAGCCCCAACGTTAGTTTTCCTTGTTTTTCATACAATGCAAGTCGACATGGCGCAAACACGATGAATTCAGGATGGTCAAGCATAATCTCGATGCCCATGCTCAAGTTGCAGATTGCATAAACCTCTTTCACGCCCTGCGGGTCGATATCGCGCTTTTTAATCTGCTCAGCGATGTTGAAATTGGCTGCCGTAACAAAATTCATGCCTTGAGACACGCTTTTCAGGCTATCCACCACATCTTGATGGCTCAAGCCCGGGTTCACCGGCACCTCGTAGATTGCGTTATCCAGGTCTAGCGGTGGGAGCCCGTTTGGCATCGCGATCAGTCTTGTTGCCGGCGTATGCGCACACCCCATCAGAGCGAGAAGACATAAACTAACAATAATTTCCTGTATCCGCATCTTGCACTCCCGCAAAGTTGAATGGGATGGATTCTCGTGGCAGATGGCTACGACTTCAGCGACTCAAGTCACATAGCCCCTCGACTGACCCTAAACGCGTCGTCAATCGCCTTGCGGTTATATTTCGGGGCAAGCAACTGAATGAACCCGTACATATATCCTCGCAAGAATGCATCTTTGCGCACACCAAGGTAGGTCGTGCTGGACGGAAACAGGTGCGAGCAATCCAGGCGCACCAGATCAGCGTCACGCGTCTCATCATAGGCCATATTGGCAATCAATCCTACGCCGAGACCTAGACTAACGTAGGTCTTAATGACATCAGCATCGATTGCTGTCAGTACGATATTAGCCATTACACCGGCATCGTGGAACACCTTGCTAACGATGCTGCTGCCGGTAAATGTCGCGTCATAGGTAATCAATGGGTAACTAGCCAGCTTGGCTAAGGTCAGTGGGTTCGCCTCCGCCAGCTTATGGCCTTTGGGCACGATGGCACAGCGATTCCATTCATAACATGGCAGGCAAATCAGATGTTCATTTTGGCTGATCTTCTCCGTTGCGATGCCAATATCTGCAATCCCTTCCGCCACCTGTGTCGTCACCTGCTCCGGCGTACCTTGGTGAATGTTGATCTTGACGTGCGGGTAAGTCTCCATGAACTGTTTGATGGCATTGGGCAGGGCGTAGCGCGCCTGGGTATGGGTTGTAGCAATCGTCAATATACCGCTTTCCACCTTGCTGAACTCATCGCCGACGCGCTTGATGTTCTGCATCTCCAGCATCACAGTGGCGGCAAGCTTGAGAATGTGTTTGCCTGGCTCGGTAACCCCGGTCAGCCGCTTGCCGTTACGCTGAAATATCTGCAGATTGAGTTCATCTTCGAGTAACTGTATCTGCTTGCTGACACCCGGCTGGGAGGTATGCAGCGCCTCTGCTGCGGCCGAGATGTTCAGGCCCTGCCGTGCCACTTCATGCACATATCTTAGCTGGTGCAGCTTCATGATACTATCCCCTTGTTTTTATAACTAAATGATATACCAAAATAAGCAACAGGTATTAAGTAATTATATAAAATTCTGTTATATTTGCGGCCTGTTTTAATAGGCTTCAAGTTATGGATTTAGGCTATATCATCTCCGGCTTCGCTGTTGGCTTGCTGGTAGGCATCACCGGGGTTGGCGGCGGCTCGCTCATGACGCCATTGCTGGTGTTCTTGTTCGGATTCAAGCCAGCTGTCGCAGTCGGTACGGATCTGCTTTATGCAGCAATCACCAAATCTGGCGGCGTACTCGTACATCATAACACGCATAAATCGGTCGATTGGCGCGTTGTCAAATGGCTTTCAATTGGCAGTCTGCCAGCATCTATCGCGACGATTTACCTGATCAAGCATCTCATCAGTATCGAAAAAGACATCACCGGCATCATCACCTTCACGCTGGGGATTGCGCTAATCCTCACTGCTATCGCTGTATTGATACGCTGCTATGTTACCCGTAAGCAGATCCGTGAAATCGAAGACAGTCTGATCAGCAGCGGCAGATTCAGACAAATGCAAATTCCTGCTACTGTCTTGGTTGGGGTAACACTGGGGGTGCTGGTCACTATCTCATCCGTAGGTGCTGGTGCGCTAGGCACTGTCGCTATCCTGTTCCTTTATCCAAAAATGAGCACGCTCAAGGTGGTAGGTACTGATTTAGCACATGCAATCCCACTTACAGCGGTTGCCGGATTCGGTCACTGGACACTGGGACATGTCGATTTTATGCTGCTAGGCACCCTTTTGATCGGGTCATTACCAGGTATCTGGATAGGCAGTCACGTCAGTGCAAAAATTCCTGAAAAGACGCTGCGCCCATTGCTGGCTACTTTATTGTTAATCATCGGCCTGAAATTTGTTTTAGCTTAAGAGAACCATGTATAAATACGACAAAATCGACCAAACCATCATCAACGAGCGAGTCGCGCAATATCGTGACCAGGTGCGTCGCTACCTGGCGAAAGAACTGACAGACGACGAGTTCCGCCCCTTACGCTTGCAGAATGGCCTGTACATTCAGCGCCATGCCCCAATGCTGCGCATTGCTGTGCCATACGGCCTGCTCTCCAGCAAGCAGTTACGCAAACTCGGTGACATCGCCAAACAGTATGACAAAGGTTATGGTCACTTCTCCACCCGTCAGAACCTGCAGTTGAACTGGCCAAAACTAGAAGACACGCCGGACATACTGGCAGAACTTGCTACTGTAGAAATGCACGCAGTACAGACTTCTGGCAATTGTATCCGCAATATCACCACCGACCAGTTTGCCGGAATCGCGCCCGACGAGGTAATCGACCCGCGCGCCATAGCCGAAATCATGCGCCAATGGAGCACCTTCCATCCAGAATTTGCCCTGCTGCCGCGCAAATTCAAAATCGCCGTTTCCGGAACCAGACAAGACCGGGCTATCGTACAGGCACATGACATTGGTCTAGAATTCTACAAGGACAGTCAGAATAAGATAGCCATTAAGATTTGGGTAGGCGGTGGCTTGGGCCGTACACCAATTCTGGGTACTGTTATCCGCGAACATTTGGAATGGCAACATATTCTTACCTATTGCGAAGCGATTATCCGGGTTTACAACCTGCATGGCCGTCGTGATAACGCTTTCAAGGCACGTATCAAGATATTGGTTAAGGCATTGGGCATCGAAGAGTTCCGTCGCCAAGTGGATGCCGAATGGGCACGCTTGAAAGATGGTCCAGGCACCATCACAGAATCCGAGCTGGCACGTGTCGCAAAATATTTTGAGCCGATGCCATATGAATCATTGCCCAATACGGATGCAAGTTTCGATGCCGCCATCGCCAGCAATCCTGCTTTTGCCGCATGGGTAAAACGCTGCGTGCACCCTCACAGGCAGCCTGGCTATCGCGCTGTCACACTTTCACTGAAACCACATGGCCACCCTCCTGGAGACATCACCAGCGAGCAAATGTATATAGTGGCCGATTTGGCTGATCAATACAGCTTCGGCGAACTGCGCTCATCACATGAGCAGAACCTGATTCTTGCTGACGTAAAATTATGCGACCTGTTTGCGGTCTGGGAAAAAGCGCGTTCCGCCGGCCTTGCCACACCCAACATCGGCCTGCTGACCGACATCATCTGCTGTCCGGGCGGCGATTTCTGCAGTTTGGCAAACGCCAAGAGCATCCCGATCGCAGAGGCAATCCAGCTGCAATTTGACAATCTGGATTACCTGCATGATATCGGCGATATCGAACTGAACATCTCAGGCTGCATGAATGCCTGCGGACACCACCATGTCGGCCACATTGGCATCCTAGGCGTGGATAAAGACGGCTCCGAATGGTATCAAGTCACCATCGGCGGCAAACAAGGAAACGATGCCAGTCTTGGTACTGTAATCGGCCCATCTTTCTGCGCGGATGAGATGCCGGGCGTGGTACAGAAACTCATCGACGTATATATCAAACAGCGAACGGCTGAAGAACGATTCATAGACACTGTTCGCAGAATCGGCGTAGAACCATTCAAGACCCACGTTTACGCGAAATAGGAAACAATAAATGAGTCAATTGATTGAATTGAAAAACGGCATCGCTAGCACTATCGAGGATGACTGGACGATAGTGAAGCTGCCTCAGACGCAGGTGGAAGAACGCAAACAGGCAGGAAAGGTTGTGCTGTTCAAACTGACGGGCGAACAAACTGTCACGCCTGAACAGATCACCAACACTGTCATCCCAGCCAGCGGTAAAATTATATTGCCGCTGAAGGTATTCTTGTCCAACCAGGAAATGCTGAAGCCTCGCATCGGCAAGGGCGAAATCGGGGTTTGGCTGGCGACGCATGAAGTACTGGATGAATTGACGAATGCCGTTGCCGATTTGAACACCCTGCCCATCATCGCGATTTTTGTCGAGCGCTTTGCAGATGGCCGTATCTTTTCTCTCGGCAACTTGCTGCGGACACGTTATGGTTACAAAAATATCCTGCGTTCATTTGGTGATGTACTACGCGACCAATTATTCTTCCAGAAGCGTTGTGGTTTCGACCAATTCGTCATTCGTGCCGACCGCTCTGCAAACGATGCGATTGCCAGCCTGAACGATTTCAGCACCCCTTACCAAGCCGCCGTGGATGATCCTCGCCCGGCGTTCCAGCGATACCAGCGAGGCGCATGATGGCGGACTTCGACTCAGGGGTAACGATGCTTAAACCTGCCGCAAACAACCCTGCGACCAGACCGCAGCTTACCGATGACTTAGTTGAACGCGTCAACGAAAAGACGCGCGAAGTAATGGTGCTGCTTCTGCAAGCCGGCAAGGAATTCGGCGAGGGTTACATTACTTTCGCCAATAGTTTTGGTGCTGAAGATATGGTGCTCACAGACATGATCTCAAAAAGCGGGGCCAGCATTGAAATCTTTTCACTGGATACCGGCCGCCTTCCAGTCGAAACTTACGATTTAATGGGCGAGACAGAAAAGCATTATAATATGAAGCTTAAGGTGTACTTTCCTAAGCTTGAAGCGGTTGAAAGCTATGTACAAACACACGGCATCAATGCGTTTTACGAATCCATTGAACTGCGTAAAGCGTGCTGTCATATGCGCAAGGTCGAACCATTGCAACGCGCATTGTCAGGAAAAAAAGCATGGATCACCGGAATGCGTGCAGCACAGGCCTTGACGCGGGCCCAGCTCCCGGTGCGCGAGTTTGACGAAAGCAACAAACTGGAAAAGCTGAATCCGTTGAGCAGCTGGACCGAGCAGGAAATATGGTCGTACATCCGCTTGCATGATGTGCCATACAACCGACTGCATGACCAATTCTACCCTAGCATTGGTTGCGCACCTTGTACCCGTGCAGTCGCCATGGGCGAAGACATCCGTGCGGGCAGATGGTGGTGGGAAGATCCACAAAATAAAGAATGTGGGCTTCACGTAAAGAAAAAATAACTTAATTAAGCTTTAGAAATGTCAAAACAACCTTTATCACACTTAGATTGGCTGGAAGCCGAAGCGATTCATATTTTGCGTGAAGTTGCCGGGCAATGTTCCAACCCTGTATTGTTATTTTCCGGCGGCAAGGATTCTCTATGTATCTTGCGCCTGGCTGAAAAAGCTTTCCGTCCCGGTCGCTTCCCATTTCCGCTGATGCACATCGACACCGGCCACAACTACAGGGAAGTGGTCGATTTTCGCGACCAACGCGCAGCAGAACTTGGCGAGCGACTGATCGTACGCTCTGTCGAAGACTCGATGAAACGTGGTACCGTCGTACTGAAAACACCAGACGAACCGCGCAACAAGCATCAGTCCGTGACTCTTTTGGAAGCAATCGAGGAATTTGGTTTCGATTGCTGTATCGGCGGTGCTAGGCGCGATGAAGAAAAAGCCCGTGCAAAAGAACGCATCATGAGCTTTCGTGACGAATTCGGTCAATGGGACCCGAAAAACCAGCGTCCGGAACTATGGAACTTGTACAACGCCCGCTCACACAAGGGTGAAAACATCCGTGCCTTCCCTATCTCAAACTGGACTGAGATGGACGTATGGCAATACATCGAACGCGAGAACCTGGCATTGCCCAGCATCTATTTTGCACATCATCGCGATGTGGTAATGCGAAACGGGGCAATTGTGCCAGTGAACGTCCCCCTTGCCAGTGGTGAAGTCATCATGCCGCCTAGAGCAAGTGAGGAAATTATCAACATGCAAGTGCGTTTCCGTACTGTCGGCGATATCACATGCACCGCCCCAGTGCAGTCAGATGCCGATAACGTGAGCAAAATCGTGCTGGAGACCGCCACAACCACGATCACCGAACGTGGCGCAACACGTCTGGATGACCAAACCTCTGATGCCTCCATGGAACAGCGCAAGAAGGAAGGCTATTTCTAATATGACAACACAACACAATGACTCCCTGCTCCGCTTTATGACTTGTGGCAGTGTCGATGACGGTAAAAGCACATTGATTGGCCGTTTACTTTACGACACCAAAACCATTCTGGCAGACACACTGACACAGATTGAAAAGACTTCCAAAAAGCGCGGCATGGAAGCGGTAGACCTGTCTTTGCTTACTGATGGCTTGCAAGCCGAACGCGAGCAAGGCATCACCATTGACGTAGCATATCGTTACTTCAGCACCGGCACCCGTAAGTACATCATCGCCGATGCACCTGGTCACGAACAATATACCCGCAACATGGTAACTGCTGCCTCAACCGCAAATCTGGCCATCATTCTGATCGATGCGCGCAAAGGCGTTTTGACACAAACCCGTCGTCATAGCTATCTGGCACACCTGGTGGGCATTCCACACATTGTCGTCGCAATCAATAAAATGGACTTGGTCAATTATGATCAAGCTGTCTTCGATAAGATCAAAGCTGATTACATTGCCTTCGCGCAAGAAATCGGATTGGCTCAGGCACGCGATATCCGCTTTATTCCGATGTCGGCGCTCAATGGTGATATGCTTGTGGACAGGTTAGACAGCATGCCTTGGTATAAAGGTGAAACACTGCTGGAGATGCTGGAAAAAGCCCCTGCTGCGCATACCGAACAATCCGAGGAATTCCGCTTTCCCGTGCAATACGTTTGCCGCCCACACGCCTCTGCCGACCATGACCTGCACGATTTCCGCGGCTTTATGGGACGTGTGGAAAGCGGCGAAATCGCAGTGGGCGATGCCGTCACCGTCTTGCCTAACGGCTTTCAGTCCAAAGTAAAACAGATTCTGCTAGGTGAACAACAGCTGCAAAGCGCCCAAACCGAGCAAAGCATTACCTTGCTGTTAGCGGATGAGATCGACACATCTCGCGGCGATATGATTGTGAAATCCGGAGCGAACGTAGAACCTGTGAAGCAAATCGAAGCACATGTATGCTGGCTTTCCGAGACACCACTCTCACCCGCTCGCACCTACATTGTCCGCCACACCACACGCGAATCGAAAGCCAAGGTTGGGACGATTAGCTACAAAATCGACGTCAATACGCTGGAGCAGCAAGCTACAGCTGACTTGAAAATGAACGATATCGCAAGGATGAGCTTCAAACTTGCCCAGCCATTGATGGTTGACAGCTACGCCGAAAATCGCGCGACTGGCGCATTTATCGTCATTGATGAAAGCACCAACAACACCGTGGGTGCAGGCATGATTATTTGATTCAAGGCAAAACACAACTCATGCATAGTTGCTAAATTTCGACTAAAATAGCGTTTTTAGCTTTTAAGCTGATTAAGGAATAAAGAAATGACTTATGTAGTGACCGAAAACTGCATTCAGTGCAAATATACTGACTGTGTAGACGTGTGCCCAGTAGATTGCTTTGTAGAAGGCCCTAACTTTTTGGCAATCAACCCAGATGAATGTATTGACTGCACATTGTGTGTGGCAGAGTGTCCTGCAGAAGCGATTTTTGCGGAAGACGACGTACCAGCAGATCAGCAGGAATACATCGAACTCAATGCACGTCTGGCCAAAGTATGGCCTGTCATTTCAGCACGTAAAGAACCTCTGGCTGATGCGGATGCAATGAATGGTGTTCCGGGTAAACGAGACCTGTTGATTGAATAATCTCAATCCAAATCAAAAAGGAGGCTAAGCCTCCTTTTTTGTTGTCAATAATCTTACTTATGATAACTTAGTCCTATGGATGCGATCTCTACTTTGGCATTGGCTAGCGGCCTGAGCTGGGCCAGCGGATTAAGACTCTACCTGACCGTATTTGCCGTAGGCATGATGGCGAAATTCGGCGTCATTACCCTGCCAGATTCGCTCGCGATTCTCACGCATCCTGGCGTCATCGCCGCATCCGGCTTGCTTTCCGTCATCGAGTTCCTGGCAGACAAGATTCCCTACATCGATAGCGTCTGGGACTCCATTCACACCTTCATCCGCATTCCTGCAGGAGCGCTGCTGGCCATGGGTGCCATGAACACCAGCGACCCGGCCATTGTTGCCATTGCCGGACTTTTAGGTGGCTCTTTGGCGGGTGCCACGCACATCACAAAAGCAGGCAGCCGCGCTTTAATCAATACATCTCCAGAGCCTGTCACCAATATAGCAACCTCGTTTGGCGAGGAGAGCGCGCTCATCACGGGCGGTTGGCTGGTTTTCGCACACCCATTGGTGTTTTTAGGTGCGCTGGCACTATTTATCCTGATAATGATTTGGCTTATCCCAAAGGTATGGCGAGGCATCAAATCGGTTCTGGGGAACATTGGCAGGGTAACGCGAGGTTAGGTTAAAGATACTTAGCAATAAAAGTGCTGTCAGGCCGTATAATCAACACCCTTTAAATTAGTTCCCGCATATGCCCTACATCACCCTCGATAACGCCTGCCTTGCCTTTGGTCACCACGCCCTGCTCGATCACGCCGCTTTCCAGCTGGATGCAGGCGAACGCGTAGGACTCATAGGCCGCAACGGCGCGGGAAAGTCGAGCTTGTTAAAGGCCATCGCGGGCACGATCAAACTAGATGACGGCACGGTGTGGCGGGCGCCCAACGCGCGCGTAGTCTACGTGCCGCAAGAACCGGAGCTGGATACCGCCCATACCATCTTTGAAGCGGTTGCCGAGGGCTTGGGCAACTTGCAGCAAATCATCATCGATTATCACCAAGTGACGCACGACATGGGCATTCCGGGTGCAGACATCGAAAAACTCATGGCCAAAATGCAGCATCTGCAGCACGAGCTGGATGCACAAAACGGCTGGGCAGCGCAATCGCGGGTAGAAACCGTGTTAAGCCGCTTAAAGCTGGATGCTGACGCACTGGTTTCAACGCTTTCCGGCGGCTGGCGCAAACGCGTGGCGCTTGGACGTGCGCTGGTGGCGGAGCCTGAGGTGCTGTTGCTGGACGAACCGACCAACCACCTGGATCTGGAAGCGATTGAGTGGCTGGAGGATTTATTGTTAGCCTTCAAGGGCAGCGTGCTGTTCATTACGCATGACAGGCGCTTTCTGGATAAGCTCGCTACGCGCATTACTGAATTGGATCGCGGCAAGCTGACCGATTTTGCGGGCAATTTTTCACAATATCAGGTTAAAAAAGAAGAACTCCTCGCTGTGGAAGAAACCCACGCTGCCAAGTTTGACAAAGTGTTAGCGCAAGAAGAGGTGTGGATACGCCAAGGCATCAAGGCGCGCCGTACGCGCAACGAAGGCCGCGTGCGCAGGCTGGAGGCGCTGCGTCTGGAGCGCGCCGCACGGCGCGAGCGCCAAGGCAATGTAAAACTGCATCTGGATGCTGGCGAACGCAGTGGAAAGCTGGTGGCGGAACTTGTAAACGTCACCAAAGGCTATGGCGATAAAGTCCTTATCAGGAATTTCAGCACACGCATCATGCGTGGCGATAAAATCGGCTTGCTCGGCCCCAATGGCGTTGGCAAAACCACACTGCTTAAACTCATTCTGGGTGAGCTGGAACCGGACAGTGGGAAAATCACTCGCGGCACAAAAATCAATGTCGCCTATTTCGACCAGATGCGCGAGCAGCTTAACGAAGAAGCCACATTGGCAGACACCATCAGCCCGGGTTCGGATTATGTCGAAATCGGTAACGAACGCAAACACGTTATCAGCTATCTGGAAGATTTCCTGTTCCCACCGCAGCGCTCCCGCTCGCCTGTAAAATCGCTTTCTGGCGGCGAACGCAATCGTCTGCTACTGGCACGGCTATTTGCGCGTCCCGCCAATGTATTGGTGCTGGATGAGCCCACCAACGACCTGGATATCGACACGCTGGAACTGCTGGAAAGTTTGCTGCAAGAGTACGACGGCACGCTGTTTTTGGTGAGCCATGACCGCGCGTTTTTGGAGAACACAGTCACACAAGTCATCGCGTTTGAAGGCAACGGGAAGCTCACCGAGTTTGGCGGCGGTTACGATGACTGGCAACGCTTTTCAGCATTAAAAAATCAAAACGCACCTGCACTCATCAAAACACCTGCCCTAGAAGCCAATACCCATGCGCCTTCCGGAGCATCCAAATCACCCTCGAAGCCAGGAAAACCAGCAAAACTCAGCTTTAAAGAACAAAAAGAGCTGGACGAAATCCCTGAAAAAATCGAACAGCTGGAAGCCGAACAAGCGGAAATCAACCACCAACTCACAGACGGGACGCTCTATAAAACGCAACCCGAGCGCGTAAAAACGATGCAAGCAAGGTTGATAGAAATTGAAAGCCAGCTTGTATTTCAGCTTGAACGCTGGGAGTTGCTAGAATCACGAAAAAGCTGACTGGCTAGTATTACTTAAACTTATTTATGCATAGAACCAGACAAGACATTTAAAAATTTAGATTTTGCTGCTTTTCCAAAGTCTGGTTAGTTGTATCGCGATTGCGCTTATCAACCAGAATGCCAGCATCGCGCTTGCAAGACCAAACACCCCGCTCCACACCAATGGCACGATAATGCCGGCGGAAACCGTGGAGAACAGCATCTGCACAAAAGCTTGCCCTGAAGCCGCCGTGCCGCGTATTTTGGGGTGTCTGTCCAGCGCGGCGATGGAGATGATGGGCATGACCAGACCCATACCGACGTTGAACAAGGCAACTGGCAGGATGTTAAATACAGGCTTGACGGGGAACAGATAACAGATAAACAGGTTCAATGAAACGATGGCGAACATCCAAACATAGGCGACGCGCAACACCTTTCTAGCCGGGTATATTCCCGCGGCACGTTTGGATAAATACGAACCAATGACCATGCCGGTGACGGTGGAAACAAAAAAGTAGCCATATTGCTGCGGCGCAAAGCCAAGCAGTTTGCCCAAAAATTGCGGGCTGGCAAGCACGTACACAAAGAATGCTGCAAACACCGCTCCCAGTGCGATGCTCAGTTTGGCGAACTCCATATCGCTAAAGATGATTTTGTAGCTATGCAGCACGCTTTTTGTAGAAAGCGGAATACGTTTTTGCGGCGGCATGGTTTCTGGCAGGTATTTCATAGCCGCCCACAAGCTCACTGCGGCATATAGTGCCAGAAAGATAAAGATGGCCTGCCAATGAAAGCCAAGCAAAAAACCGCCGATGATAGGCGCCACCGCAGGCGCCAAGCCAAACAGCATCTGCACGGTAGCCATGACACGCTGCGCTTGCGGGCCTTCGAACAGATCGCGCACCATGGCACGCGCAACCGTGTTTCCAGCCCCGCCGCTAGCGCCCTGCAGCGCACGGAAGAACCACAGCGTTTCCACGTTTGGCGCAAATGCACAGCCTATGCTAGCCAGCACAAATATGCCCAGGCCCCATTTGATGGTGGTGATGCGTCCGATGGCGTCGGAAATCGCGCCATGCCACAGCGTCATGATGGCGTATGGCAGCAAATACACGGCCAAACTTTGCTGTATCTGCAAGTCTGTCGCATGCAAACTCGCCGCCATGGCATGGAAAGCCGGCAAATAGGTATCGATGGCGAATGGCGCCAATGCGGCAAGCGCGGCTAGGACGTAAACAAAAATGTTTGAATTAGTTTTCATAAAAAATTAAGGCGCACGTTATCGTGCGCCTTGCATTATAGCCTTTGAGCTTAAGGTAATGCGTGGAATTGCTCGATACGCTCTCCAGTACCTTCGACATACTTTTTGGAGTTCTTGTCATTACGGAAAATAATGGGCTGCTCGCGCAACAACGGGTTTTGTGAATTGGCTATCGCCTCGTCTATCAGATGGCGATGCGGCGATTTTGTGCAAACTGGATCAGCCGCTTCAGCATCACCCGCCAATAAATACGATTGACAGCGACAGCCGCCCAAATCTTTTTCTTTCTCGTCGCAACTGCGACATGGCTCTTTCATCCACTCCATACCACGGTATTTATTGAAAGCCGGGCTTTCGTTCCAAGCCCAATCCAAACCATTCTCACGCACATTGGGGAACTCCAGTCCCGGCAAAGAGCGTGCGGAATGGCACGGCAGCACATCACCATTGGCTGTGACGATCATGAATACCTCGCCCCATCCGTTCATGCATTTCTTGGGACGATCGTTAAAATAATCCGGCACCACGAAGAATATCTTCATCTTACTACCGACTTTTTCACGGAACTCGTTGGTGATACGCTCCGCTTCTTCAATCTGCGCTTTGGTCGGCATCAATTGGTTGCGATTGACCAGCGACCAGCCGTAATACTGTGTGTTGGCAAGCTCGATATAGTCAGCTCCCAACGCATCTGCCATTTCGAGGATCTCTTTCATATGGCCAATGTTATAGCGGTGGATCACCACATTCAGCACCATCGGGTAACCGTGGCCCTTAATCATCGCTGCGACTTTTTTCTTCAACTCGAACGTCTTGGTGTTAGTGATGAAGTTGTTGATCTCTTCTGTTATGTCATGCATCGAAAGCTGGATATGATCCAAACCACCTTCCTTGAATGCCTGGATCCGTTTCTCAGTCAGCCCTACGCCAGAAGTAATCAGATTGCTGTAATAGCCCAGTTTGTGAGCCTCAGCGACGATTTCTTCGATATCGTCACGCAATAGTGGCTCACCACCAGATATTCCAAGCTGAATCGCACCCATTTTGCGCGCATCACGTAATGCAGCTATCCACTGCTCTGTACTCAACTCGTTTTTGGTGTGCTTGTCGTAATCGGTAGGGTTGTAACAAAAAGCACAATGCAAGGGACAGCGATATGTCACCTCAGCAAGTAGCCAAAGCGGCTGCTTACGGGTAATACTGGATTCCACACCGTTATTGACTTGTGCCATTTAGCTCACCTTCCTTAACCAGCCTTTACCTAAGGCCAGATCAAACATCCCCATGATGTCACTTTCGATATCTTCAGCGTCTGGGAATGTAGCTTTTAACTCTGCAACGATTTCCCCTACGCTTGCTTTGCCATCGACGCGTTTGATCACTTCCCCAGCACCACCATGCAGCTTGACCATGCCTTCTGGAAACAAAATCACATAGCTTTGCTGCGCTTCTTCCCACTGAAAACGATGGTGAAGTGCCAATGCAAAAATATCAGTAGTTTGTATTGTGGTCATCGTAAATTACTTAATCTCAACCACTGGCTGACGTGTATATGGGCGCCCTTCAGTAGTAACATCCGTACACTGCAGCATGATGGAATCCGCCATTACCCACAACACATCCAGTTTGAATTGCAGGATTTCCAATGCGCGGTGCTGTAACTCACGGCTACGACCAAAGTAATCCAGCGTGATTTGCAAGCCCTGCTCCACATCGCGACGCGCTTGTGTAAGACGATTTTTGAAGTACTGCATACCTTCAGGATTGATCCAAGGGTACATATCCGGCCAGGAATCGATACGCTGTTGATGGATATGCGGTGCAAATAGTTCGGTAAGGCTAGAACATACGGACTCTTGCCATGGGCGTTGTTTGGCAAAATTGATGTACGCATCCACAGCAAACCTTGTACCTGGCGCAACCAGCTTCATGGACATAACCTCTTCACGTGTCAGACCAACAGCATGACCCAAATGGATCCATGCTTCAATGCCACCCTCACCACCTTCGGCGATATTGCCACTGCCATCATGGTCGAAAATACGCTGTATCCAACCACGGCGCAATTCACGATCCTGACAATTAGAAAGAATTGCTGCATCTTTCATCGGAATGGCAATCTGATAATAATAACGGTTAGCCACCCAGCATTGCATTTGGTACTGACTCAACTTACCCTCATACATCAGCACATGAATCGGATGGTAAATATGATAGCTCTTGCCCTTTTCACGCAGTTTCGCTTCAAACTCTTCACGAGACCAAGGTAAATTATCAGTTGTCATAGCATTCATGTTTCACTCCTAAAGAATAATGTCCATACCATCATAAGCCACTTCAATGCCATGCTGGGTTAACGTTGCGCGTTCCGCAGAATCTTCGCGTAAAATCGGGTTCGTGTTGTTGATATGAATCAAGACCTTACGAACCTTTTTGTCTTGTCCAAACTTGTCCAGTTCTTCTATCATGCCATTTGGCCCAGATTGTGGATTATGTCCAATGCTACGGGCTGTTTTGGTCATCAATCCCAAATCGATCATTTCGGTATCCGTCCAGAAAGTACCATCGACCATGATGCAATCAGCCTGATTCATCAAAACAGGTAAATGTGGTTCAATCAATTCTAGACCTGGTGAATACCAGCATTTCTTACCTGTCGAAATCTCTTCAATCAGCACGCCTATTGTATCGCCCGGCTGTGGATTGTTACGATGCGGGGAATAAGGCGGTGCCGCACTTTTGAGTGCAACGGTAGTAAAGCGTAAATTCGGCACATTAGGTATTTCAAAGCTGGTTTTACCATCAATCGGCACCTGGTGATGATTGATGCCGCAGTAGTGGTCCAATATGTTAAGAATCTGATTACCGGAGGTCAGGTCTCCATATACCATGTCAGTACAGTAGATCTCACGTTTTACTGTTCCTTCGCGCAACATGAACAGCCCTGTCGTATGATCGATCTGCGCATCAATCAGGATGATCGCCTGAATACCAGTGTCGCGAATCGCCCGGGCAGGCTGTAAAGCTGGAAAGTCCTGTATCTGCTGCAGTACATCAGGGGATGTATTGAACAATACCCAATTCACCCCGTCACTGCTGACACAGATTGAAGATTGAGTACGTTTGATCGCCTTGATAGTACCTTTGCGTAGACCATCACAATTGAAACAATTGCAGTTCCATTGTGGAAAACCACCGCCTGCGCCAGAACCTAAAACGTGTATATGCATATTCGATTTTCTTTAATGTTTTTGTGAAAAAGGCCGCTTTTCGCGGCCTTATTAGTCGCACTCGGCAACTATTTGTTCATTACGTACATTGTTACTTCGAAGCCGAAGCGCATTTCAGTAGCAGCTGGTTTTGTCCACATAATAATCTCCTTATTTAGTTACAAGCATCAGGATTGATGTGCTTGTATGACTGATACTATACGCACTAGTTTTGTGGGATACCTGCGGGCAACATGGAATGCGGGCTAGTGATTTTCATGATGTATCTGAATCAAAATATCAGTCAGATGCGATTTTTGCTTTTCTACGAGAACGAACAGCTGCGGCCAATGATTCCAGTACAGGCACAGTATCTTCCCAACCAAGACATCCGTCAGTGATGGATTTTCCATATTCCAGCACACAGCCGGGCTCATGGTCCTGACGACCAGCTTTCAAATGTGACTCCAGCATCACCCCGATGATGCGCTGATCGCCTTGACTAACCTGTTGTGCCACGTCGTGGGCGACTTCAATCTGCTTCAGATACTGTTTGCTACTGTTAGCATGGCTACAATCAATCATCAAACGCGGTGCCAGGCCTGCAGAAGCTAGACTGGTGCATGCCGCATCAACGCTTGCTGCATCGTAATTGGGTACTTTACCGCCACGCAAGATAACGTGACAATCCTCATTGCCGGAAGTAGAAATAATGGCTGACTGACCTTCTTTGGTCACAGATAAAAAATGGTGTGGGCTGGATGCGGTTTTGATCGCATCGATGGCTACGCGCACATTGCCATCTGTACCGTTTTTGAAGCCGACAGGGCAACTTAGGCCTGAAGCCAGCTCGCGATGCACCTGTGATTCTGTCGTGCGCGCACCAATAGCGCCCCAGCTAACCAAATCAGCTGTATATTGGGGAGTGATAGTATCCAGAAACTCTGCGCCTGCGGGCATGCCAATCTCATTCACATCCAGCAGGAACTGACGGGCCTTTTGCAAACCTTCGTTGATCTCATAGCTGCCATCCAGATCAGGGTCGTTAATCAACCCCTTCCAGCCCACCGTTGTGCGCGGTTTCTCAAAATAAACACGCATTACGATGAGTAAATCACTAGCCAGACGGTTGCGTATCCCTAGCAAACGCTGCGCATATTCCATCCCTGCTTGAGTGTCATGAATGGAACATGGGCCGACCACCACCAGCAAACGATCGTCTCCATGATGCAGTATCTGATGGATGGCTGCGCGTGTTGCAAGAATATTCTGAGTCGTCTGCGCACTTTCTTTCAAGCGCTCCAATAATACCGATGCCGGCACTAAGGGTTTGATCTCACGGATTCTAACGTCGTCCGTAGCGAGTTTTTCGTAATTGGTCATGCGTTTATTTCTAAAATCTTTTCTAACACCTGCAGGAATTTGGCATTTTCACTGTACAGTCCAACACTCACACGCAGATAATCCGGCATCTCGTAATTGGCTACCGGACGCACAATCACGCCGTTTTTCAGTAACTGCTGGTTTACCTGAGCAGCGTTCTTTACTTTAAAACTGACAAAGTTGCCATAAGAAGGGATGTATTCTAACCCTAATTGACGTAAACCTTGCGTCAGTTGGGCCATACCGGCCTGATTGGCTGCATAACTGCGCGCAACAAAATCTTCATCCGCAAGTGATGCAACAGCAGCAACTTGGGCGATACTATTAACGTTGAAAGGCTGGCGTACACGATTCATGATGTCTGCGATATCCGCCTGCATCAAGCCAAAACCAACCCGCAAGCCTGCTAGACCATAGGCTTTTGAAAAAGTGCGTGAAATGATGAGGTTAGGATACTGTGCAAGCCAGCCAATCGCTTCGGACTTATCCAACTCGTTCAAGTACTCGTCATAAGCCTCATCAAGTAAAATTAGCACATGATTGGGCGCAGCGTCCAGAAAGGCCATCAGGGCATCTTTTTTAATCAGTGTACCGGTCGGGTTGTTGGGGTTCGCAATAAAAATCAGCTTGGTCTTTGGTGTGATTGCAGCCAAAAAACCTTCCAGGTCATGCGCGAAATTCTTGGCAGGCACGACGATGCCTTTTGCGCCAACGGCCTGCGTGACTAATGGATACACGGCAAACCCATGTTGGGAATAGATCGCCTCGTCGCCCGGCTGTAAGAAAGCACGCGCAGCCAATTCTAGAATGTCATTGGAGCCATTGCCAAACACGATTTGATTTGGTGCCACGCCGTACCTGAGACTCACCGCATCGCGTAGTGCAAAGGCATTACCATCAGGATAGCGGGCGATATCTGCTATCGCATCCTCTACAGCCATCTGTGCCTTCGGGCTCATACCTAAGGGGTTTTCGTTGGATGCCAGCTTGACAATATCTGCTTCGTTCAAACCCATTTCGCGCGCAAGTTCGCTGATAGGCTTTCCACCTTGGTAAGGCGCAATCGCACGGATATAGTCTGGAGCTAGATCACAAAGGCTCATACAAAATACTCAAATTACAGCTACAGGATAGGAACCAAGGACTTTCAGCCAGGATGCTCGCTGACGCAAATCATCCAGCGCCGCCTTAACAGGCAGATCTTTTTCATGCCCCTCGACATCGACAAAGAATACATAATCCCACAAACCTTGCTTGGAAGGGCGTGATTCAAACTTGGTCATGCTCACACCATGTTTAGCTAAAGGTTCAAGCAAACCAACCATCGCGCCAGGCTTATTCTGCGTCGCCATGACCAATGATGTTTTGTCTTTCCCGGATGGAGCGACATCCTGTTTGCCTAATACTAAAAAGCGGGTCGTGTTGTTGGGATCATCTTCGATGTTTTCCGCTAATACATTCAGATCAAAAAGCTCTGCCGCACGCTTGCTGGCGATTGCAGCAGCAAATGTACCTGGCGTCGAGACCAAATCATGAATCATCTTGGCGGCGTATGCGTTACTGGTCACGGCTTCACGCTGCACACCTGAAAGATTCTTGTTCAGCCATTCATGGCACTGTGACAACGATTGCGCATGAGAGAACACATGCGTGATCTGACTGATATCTTTCTGCATGGATAACAGACAGTGATGTATCGGCAGCATCACTTCCCCGCACACTTTAAGCGGACTCTCTAGCAGAAGGTCCAATGTAAGCCCGATCGCGCCTTCTGTAGAATTCTCTACTGGCACCACGCCATAATCAGCCTGACCTGCCTCCACTGTACGGAACACCTCATCTATGGTTCCGCAGACTGCAGCAGTGCGACCCTGGCCAAACTGCTTGAGTGCAGCCTCTTCGCTGTAAGTGCCTATGGGCCCTAAGAAAGCGATCGACAGCTCCTTCTCCAAGGCACGGCAATTAGCCATCACTGAACGGAATACCTGGCTCACAGCCTCAGTGGATAATGGTCCCTTGTTCTCGGCCTGCAAGCGCCGCAGCACTTGCGCCTCACGCTCAGGGCGATAGATGACGCCATCACCCTTGAGTTCACCTATAGTCCGTGCAAGCTTTGCACGCTCATTGATTAGCTCAAGAAGCTTGCTATCAATAGCATCAATCTGGTCACGATACTGTTTTAGATTTTCAGACATTCAATATAAATCAATAAATTAAATAATTAATCTAATGTGATTTCTCAAACTCTTTCATGTATGTCGCCAACGCTTGCACTCCCTCCAATGGCATAGCATTGTAGATGCTGGCACGCATACCGCCTACCAAACGGTGGCCTTTGAGCTGTAAAAGGTTATGTGCTTCCGCGCCTTTTAAAAAAGCTTCGTTCAGGCCTTCATCATGCAGCCTGAATGGGATATTCATGCGTGAGCGGTTCGCTTTGGCTACCGGGTTATTGTAGAAATCCGTACTATCGATGTAATCATACAGCAACTTGGCTTTGGTAATATTATGTTGCTCGATCGCTGCGACACCACCCTGTGCCAGCAACCATTCGAAAACCAGCCCAGCAATATAGATGCTATATGTTGGCGGCGTATTGATCATGGATTGATTCTCGGCCTGCGTTTTCCAATGATACACTGCTGGAGTCAGCTTGGACGCTCTATCCAGCAAGTCTTCCCGCACGATCACTATACACAAACCTGCAGGGCCGATGTTTTTCTGCGCCCCAGCGTAGATAACGCCATACTGCGAGACGTCTACAGGACGAGAGAGGATATGCGAAGACATATCTGCCACGATCGGTACACCGTGCGTATCCGGCATATCCAAAAACTCAACGCCACAAATCGTTTCGTTTGTGCAGACATGCAAATATGCCGCATCATGGTTCAGCAGCCAACTATCTACTGCAGGCACATGTGTAAAATTATCAGCTACGTTGCTGGCTACAACACGAACATCTCCATAGGGGCGCGCATCTTCAACACTACGCTGGCTCCACGTGCCTGTAATAACATAATCTGCACTTTTGCCAGCCAGCAAATTCAACGGAATCATCGCGTTCTCTGCGATTGCCCCTCCCTGCAGGAAAAGTACTTTATATTCCGGCGGAATACTCATCAAGGTGCGCAAATCGGCTTCCGTCTTGTCCAAGATACTCATGAACTCTTTGCCACGATGTGACATTTCCATGACGCTCATGCCGCTGCCATGCCAGTCCAGCATCTCAGCCTGGGCGCGCAAGAGGACCGGCTTGGGCAAGACGGCCGGACCAGCAGAAAAGTTATAAACTGTTCTTGTCATTATTCAGTCACTACTCTTCATCAGTTTCGACGATTTTTTCCAGGCCAGATAACTTTTCACCCTCGCCCAAGTTGATCAAAGTCACACCTTGTGTTGCACGGCCCAGTTCACGAATCTCTTTGACACGCGTACGAATCAGCACACCACCAGTGGTAATCAGCATGATTTCGTCATCTTCACTAACCAGTTTAGCTGCGACAGCAACGCCATTGCGTTCGCTGATAGCAATAGCTTTCACACCTTGCGTACCGCGCCCGGAATGGCGGAAGTCCGCCAATACAGTACGCTTGCCATAGCCGTTCTCTGTAGCCACCAATACTGATTGCTGATCATTCTCAGCAATCAACAATGACAATACTTTTTGTTTCGAGCCCAGCTTCATGCCGCGAACACCGCGTGTCGCACGTCCCATCGGACGCACGTCATCTTCAGTGAACCATACTGCTTTACCTCCATCGGAAACCAGCACGATATCATTCTTGCCATGTGTGATTTCGGCGCCAATCAGGTAGTCACCCTCATCCAGCTTGATAGCGATAATGCCGGATTTCCGCGGGTTAGAGAACTCGGTCAATGCAGTTTTCTTAACAGTGCCTTGCGCAGTCGCCATAAAGATATAGTGGTTCTCATCAAACTCTTTTACTGACAAGATAGCGTTGATCTTCTCACCCTCTTCCAGTGGGAACAAGTTCACTATCGGTTTGCCGCGGGATGTGCGGCTACCTTGCGGCACTTCGTATACTTTCAACCAATAGACTTGTCCGAGGCTACTGAAACACAGAATATAGTCATGTGTATTCGCCACGAACATCTTATCGATAAAATCATCTTCTTTGGTTGCCGCCGCCTGTTTGCCACGGCCGCCACGGCGCTGTGCACGATACTCATCTAAGGGCTGTGATTTGACATAGCCAGTATGCGACAAAGTCACCACCACATCTTGCGGTGAGATCAAGTCCTCTAGAGACAAATCCTGTCCATTCACCACAATCTCACTACGGCGCTTATCGCCAAACTGCTGTTTGATTTCTGCAAGCTCTTCCGTGATGATGGCCGTTACGCGCGCCGGGGTCGCTAGAATATCCAGCAAGTCGGCAATCAGATCCATCACCTCTTTGTATTCACTGACGATCTTGTCCTGCTCCAGCCCTGTCAAGCGCTGCAGACGCATCTGCAGAATTTCCTGCGCCTGGATATCGCTCAGCCTGTAACCATTCGGCGTCAGGCCGAAATCCACGCTCAAACCCTCAGGACGAGCAGCTTCCATCGCGGCACGCCTCAGCATCTCCTCCACAACCGGCGAGTGCCAAACTTTGGCCATCAAATCTTTTTTCGCTTCAGGCGGCGTTGGTGCCGCTTTGATGATGGCAATCATCTCATCCACGTTCGCCAATGCCACTGCCAAGCCTTCCAGCACATGACCACGGTCGCGTGCCTTACGCAATTCGAACACCGTACGGCGTGTCACCACCTCACGGCGATGACGCAAGAAAGCTTCCAGCATCTGCTTCAGATTGAGCAAACGCGGCTGGCCATCCATCAAAGCAACCATATTCATGCCAAAGGTATCCTGCAACTGCGTTTGCTTGTAGAGGTTATTTAAAATCACCTCCGGAATTTCGCCGCGTTTGAGCTCGATCACCACGCGCATGCCGGATTTATCCGATTCGTCACGCAGATCGGATATACCTTCTATTTTCTTCTCATTGACCAGTTCGGCAATTTTCTCAATCAGTGACTTTTTATTGACCTGATATGGCAACTCATCGATGATGATGGCCTGACGTCCGCCTTTTTCCATATCCTCGACATGTGTACGCCCGCGCATAACGACGCGACCACGGCCAGTGCGATAACCTTCCTTCACGCCCGCCGTACCGTATATGATGCCCGCCGTCGGGAAATCGGGCGCCGGTACCAGATCAATCAATTCCTCAATGCCGATTTCTGGATTCTTCAATACTGCAAAACAAGCATCCAGCACTTCATTCAGGTTATGCGGTGGAATATTGGTTGCCATCCCCACCGCGATACCGGAACTGCCGTTAATAAGCAGGTTCGGGATACGTGCCGGCATAATGAGCGGCTCGTGTTCGCTACCGTCATAGTTAGGACCAAAATCCACAGTTTCTTTATCGATATCCGCCAGCAACTCATGCGCAATCTTCGACATACGGATTTCCGTATAGCGCATCGCCGCAGCATTGTCACCATCCACCGAACCGAAGTTACCTTGGCCATCCACCAGCATGTAGCGCAGGCTGAAATCCTGTGCCATACGCACGATGGTGTCATACACCGCCGTGTCACCATGCGGGTGGTATTTACCGATGACATCACCGACGATACGGGCAGATTTTTTGTATGGCTTGTTGTAATCGTTGGAAAGCTCATGCATCGCATACAGAACGCGCCTGTGTACAGGCTTCAAACCATCGCGAACATCAGGCAGCGCGCGGCCCACGATCACGCTCATCGCGTAATCCAGATAGCTACGTCGCATCTCGTCTTCTAAACTGATAGGGAGGGTTTCTTTAGCGAATTGTTGATCCATTTTCTTGAATTTTTTAATTAATTCTAATCATAAGATTCTACCACGAGACCACACGTCAAGACGCATGCTTTTTACGTTTGATTATGATTTAACTCGTCCTGAAAAAACGCTCTCGAAAGGCAATAAAAAAGGGGCAAAAGCCCCTTTCCGCAGAAATATCATCAAGTCAGTCTTTAAACTTTTTGCGTGCTTCAGTCATAGCGTTAACTATGCTGCTCCATGCTCCCTCGCCACCTTTTTTGAGCTCTTCCCAAGCACCTTCAGTAGCATTCTGAATCTGGTTTATTTTGCTGGCTGCATCATTGTGTATAGCCCTTAGCTCGGCCAGATGCTTTGCATAGTTGTCTTTCAACTCCGCCTTGGCCAGATGCGCTTGCACTTCCAACTTATCAATATCAGCACTCCACTCATCCAGCTGTGCTTTGAGTTTCTCAACATACTCATCTTTTAAATTCATAACTACACCTCCGTTGTTAATTAATGTGACAGTAATGCTAAATCTAGTTTTAAATCTTCAACATATTCTAAACCAACGGCAATACGCACCAAGCTATCTTTGATACCTGCTTGCGCACGCGCCTCAGCGGTGACGCGGCTGTGCGTGGTGGTAGCAGGATGCGTGATGGTGCTGCGCGTATCACCAAGATTGGCGGTGATTGAAATCAGTTCAGTGCTGTCGATCAATTCCCAGGCTGCCTGCTGCTGCGTCTGCCCTGCTTTTGCCTTGACCTCGAAACTAACGATTCCTCCGCCGCTGCTTTGCTGCTTCATGGCAAGCGCATGCTGTGGATGCGATTGCAGTGCGGGATAGAAGACGCGTTCCACGTTCGGTTGCTTTTCAAGCCATTGCGCGAGCAGCAGCGCGTTTTGCGCATGCGCCTGCATGCGCACGGGCAGCGTCTCTAGCCCTTTCAGGAACAACCATGCGTTGAATGCGCTCATCGTCACGCCCGCAGTGCGCAAAAAGCCATAGACGGGCTCCATGAGCACTTTGCTTCCCAGCACGGCACCACCCAGGGCGCGTCCTTGCCCATCGATATACTTAGTCGCCGAATGAATGATCACATCTGCACCCAACTCAAGCGGGCGCTGGATAATTGGTGTACAAAAACAATTATCCACCACCAGGTAGGAGCCATTACGATGTGCAATATTGGCAATCGCCTGGATATCACACACTTCCGTCAACGGGTTGGATGGAGTTTCCACAAATAATAACTTGGTATTTCTGGTAACAGCTGCTTCCCACGCAACAATATCAGTCAAGGATACGAATGTGACGCTCAAGCCCCATCGTTTCAGGATATTGCCGAACAATTGTACGCTGGTACCGAAGATGCTTTGCGAGGCCACCACATGGTCCCCGGTACTGCACAGACCCATGATACACGCCAGAATAGCAGACATGCCGCTGGAGGTTGCTACGCATTGTTCTGCCCCCTCCAACGCAGCCAGACGCTCCTGGAACATGGTCACTGTAGGATTGGTAAAACGTGAGTAGATGTTGCCGGGCTCGGTACCACCAAACCTGGCCGCCGCCTGGGCTGCACTATTGAAACGGAAGCTGGAATTCAGGAACAGCGCTTCGGAGTTCTCGCCTATTTCTGTATACAGGCTGCCCGCCCGCACTGCCAAGGTATCTGGATGATATGTCTTTTTCGTCATTTGCTTAACTTCACATTGTCTTAAAATTGCGGGCATTAAAAAACCCGTTTTAACATAGGCTAAAACGGGTTTTTGTTGCACTCGCTTTAGCTGTATTTATTATGCGCTCGCAAGCTGAGTAGGCTTTGTTTAAGATTGGCCCATCAAATCAGCGCAACTTCATCATAGGCTTATTCAACGCATGCGTCAAGCACACGTCAATGTTCTGCAACCTCATCCTGCTCGTTGGAGATCAGATTCAAGTCCATCTGGGTACTGCTGTTGGCTGGCTTCTGCTTTTTATTGGCATCTCCACGCATCGCCTCGATGCGGTTCAGATAAGCAGCATCGATATCACCCGTGATGTATTTGCCATCAAAACAGCTACAGTCGAACTGCTTGATATTAGGATTGCTCAGCTTGATGTCGCGTACCAAGGCATCGAGGTCCTGATAGATCAATTCGTCAGCACCGATTGCTTCGCAAATCTCCTTGTCAGTACGACCTGTCGCCAGCAGTTCGTCACGGCTAGGCATATCGATGCCATACACATTGGGGAAACGCACTGGCGGCGCTGCAGAAGCGAAAAACACCTTGTTGGCGCCTGCATCGCGCGCCATCTGAACGATCTGCTGCGAAGTGGTTCCACGTACAATTGAGTCATCTACCAACAGCACGTTCTTGCCTTTGAACTCCATGCCGATTGGGTTGAGCTTCTGACGTACGGATTTTTTTCGTAACGCCTGGCCAGGCATGATGAAAGTCCGCCCGATGTATCGGTTCTTGATAAAGCCTTCGCGATACTCCACCCCCAGCGCGATGCCCACTTGAAGTGCACTAGGACGGCTAGTATCGGGGATAGGAATCACCACATCGATCTTGAGATGCGACCATTCACGCTTAATCTTTTCTGCCAGGCTCGTGCCCATATCCAAGCGTGTTTGGTAAACGGAAACATTATCTATGACGGAATCAGGCCGCGCCAAGTATACATACTCAAAGATACAAGGCGTCAGTTCAGGATTATCAGCGCACTGACGACTGAAAAGATTGCCTTCCATATCAATAAAAATCGCTTCGCCCGGAGCCACATCACGCATCAATGTAAAGCCAAGCACGTCTAGAGCCACACTCTCAGAAGCAACAATGTACTCGGTACCCTTCTCAGTCTCGGCCTTACCAATCACCAAAGGTCGAATGCCGTGCGGGTCGCGAAATGCCAACAGGCCAAAATTTGCAATCATGGCGACCACAGCATATGCCCCCTTGCAACGACGATGTACGCCCGCAACTGCATCAAACGCCATATCGGTATTGAGTACAGCGTTCCTACTGGTTTTCTCGATCTCATGAGCCAGCACGTTCAGCAACACTTCGGAATCCGAACTGGTATTAATATGCCGCAGATCCTGGCGGAACATTTCAGATTTGAGCTGCTCTGAATTCGTTAAATTCCCGTTGTGGCCAAGCACAATACCAAAAGGTGAGTTCACATAGAAAGGCTGGGCCTCAGCTGCACTGGAAGAACCTGCGGTAGGATAACGTACGTGCGCAATACCCGCATTGCCAACCAAATTACGCATATGGCGGGTTTGGAAAACATCTTTCACCAACCCATTGTTTTTATGCATAAAAAAAGTATTACCGTCGCATGTTACAATACCTGCAGCATCCTGCCCACGATGCTGAAGCACAAGCAAGCCATCATACAAAAGCTGATTGACTGGGTTCTTGCCTACAATGCCAATAATGCCACACATAATTAAATTCGCCTTTTCGCAGAATTCTATTTAATCATAACCAAAATGCTTTGCAATACTTGGCGGTAACCAAGGTTGCACAGTTTTCACCAGAGCTTCCAAGGGCGCACTAAACATCGCATTAGTCCAGCGCTCATCTTTCGGCAACTGGGTAAATCCCGCCAGAAAAACCAGCAAACAAACAATCAGCAAACCACGCACAAAACCAAACGCAGCCCCTACACCACGATTAAGCCAATTCATGCCTAATTTTTTAATCAAACCGGATAAGGCGATGGATATCAGACTAGTGACCAGTAGCACAGCTAACATCAGGATTATCATCGCAGCCAACACCTTAAGTGATTCAGTAGGAATGTCTGAAGGTAATAGCGGTATCAGTTGGGACGCGTAAGTCCTGGCAACATAAAATGCGATTATCCAACCAGCTACCGCCAGAATCTCTTTCACCGCGCCCCGCATCATACTGACCACGACAGATAAGCCAATAATGAACAAGACAAAATAATCAAAACTCGTCATGATCAGACAATCTGGCTATTGGCTGACTACCATGCCCGTGAGACCGGCGTTTTTAATGTTCTCTAGAGCGGTAGCCGCTTCATTGCGTTCAGCAAACATTTTCGTCTTGAGGCGAGTCTTGACCCCATTCGGTGTATTGATTTTTTCAGTGGTGGATGAATAACCCAGCTCGTTCAATTTAGCCTGAAGCCGCTTCACATTCGCCGCATCTGAAAATACCCCAACCTGTATATAGTACTTCTTGCCTGAATCAGCGGTAGATACGTCAGACTTTGCTGCTATTTTATTTTCTTGTTTGACAGAGTGATCAACTTTTGCGGTATCTATAACCTCTTCAGGTGTAGCATTTTCGGTCACCGACACCTCCGGCTGCATGTGTTGGTCGGTTTCTTTTGGAATCACACTGGAATCAAAATCCGCGGGCATCTCGTTTGCCTCAGCAGAGGGCGCAGAGGATGGGATGTCGTTTGATAAGGTAATCTTTACTTGTTCTTCGGAAGTTTCTTGAGAACGATCTTTAAGTACCATGGGCAGTATGGTTACCATCAGAAGGACTAAAGCCAATGCACCTACTAGCCTCCTGCGTGCGCGCTTCTTGAGAATGAGTTCCTGATCTGCGGCAGATTCCTTTTGCATGCTTTCCCTTTTATCTGCGCGATGTTGGACGTGCATTTGCTTGCGATCGCGCCATCGCAGCCGCTACAGTGTAGAAAGAGCCAAACACGATAATTCTATCATTTTTGCCTACCGCTTGATAGGCTGCTTCAAAGGCTTCATCAACAGAGCTATAGCCATTTGACAAGGCGCCTAGCGCCGACAACCTGCGCTGCAGGTTTTCAGCTGACTCGCCTCGTGGAGCATCAATGCCTGCCACATACCAGACTGATATATACGGCAACAAGGATCGTATAACGCCATCGATGTCTTTATCCGACAGCATCGCAAATACCGCCACAGTCCTACCCTGGCAAGGATGTGTCGCCAGATTGCGAGCCAGCGAATCTGCCGCATGCGGATTGTGCGCCACATCCAGAATTACTTCGGGATGCGATTGCAATTGTTGAAACCTGCCTGCCAAGTCAGTGAAATTCAAAGCGTCTTCAATATGCACTTGTGTGACTGGTAGCTTCGCATTCATCTGTTTTGCGGCTCGTAGCGCGCATGCCGCATTATTCAACTGAAAATCACCCTGCAACCTCGGTAAAGGCAAATCCATATAGCCATCTGCATCCTGATAACGCCATGCAGCATCTGTGTTAACTATATAAAAAACCTCACCTATGCATTGCAAATCAGCACCAATTTGTTCTGCATGATTCCGCAAGCTGCTTGGCGGTTGTGCGTCACCACAAATAGCTGGCTTTTCTGCGCGGAAAATACCGGCTTTTTCCAGCCCAATCAATTCACGCGTATCTCCAAGATAATCCATGTGATCCAAATCGACGCTAGTGACAATACAACAATCTGGCTCAAATACGTTGACTGCATCCAAGCGTCCCCCTAGCCCCACCTCCAATACCGCAACTTCGATTTTTTGCTGCAGGAAATGCCACATCGCAGCCAAGGTACCCATTTCAAAATAAGTCAGCGCGACATCTCCCCGAGCCTTTTCAACCGCTGAGAAAGCCTCACAAAGCGATTCATCGCTGATTTCCAGACCATTGATTTTGACACGCTCGTTATACCGGATAAGATGAGGCGATGTGTAGCAGCCAACTTTATAACCTGCACGGATATAGATTTGGCTGAGCATCGCACAAGTGGAACCCTTACCATTAGTCCCTGCTACGGTGATGATGGGGAAGCTCGGGGTAAGATTCAGTCGCTTCGCAACTGTGGAAACGCGGGTTAAACCCATTTCAATTGTTTTTGGGTGCAAAGCCTCGATATAGGCTAGCCAGCCTGAAAGCGTCACAGGAAGGCGTGCAGAGTCAGCCACAGAAATATAGTGTTTATCAGGCGGCGCTGGGCTGGCGCATCAAACTTGATAGGAGTGTGGCCAGTTTTTGGCGCATCTCCCTGCGGTCGACAATCATATCGATCGCCCCATGTTCCAACAGGAATTCAGCACGCTGAAAACCCTCTGGCAATGTTTCGCGCACCGTCTGCTCTATCACCCGCGGGCCTGCAAAACCTATCAACGCGTTTGGCTCTGCCAGTATCACATCTCCAAGCATGGCAAAGCTCGCAGATACACCACCCATGGTTGGATCAGTCAATACGGAAACGTAAGGCAGTCCTGCCTGTGAGAGTTTTGTCAGAGCCGCGCTGGTCTTGGCCATCTGCATCAAAGACAGCAAGCCTTCCTGCATGCGTGCGCCCCCGCTTGCAGAAACGCAAACAAAAGGAATATGGTGCTTGATAGCCGCTTCCACACCCTCGACAAATCGCTCACCAACTACCGAGCCCATAGAACCGCCCATGAACTTAAACTCAAAAACAGCTACCACCACAGGTACCTGCAAGATACTACCTTGCATCACGACCAAGGCATCTGTCTCACCTACATCTTTTTGGGCAGATTTAATACGTTCAGCATAAGTTTTACTGTCTTTGAACTTCAATGCATCTACAGGCTGGATATTCGCACCAATCTCTTTGCGCTTTTCTGGATCCAGCAACTGATTAAGCCTCACTCGAGCACCGATGCGATTGTGATGGCCGCACTTCGGGCACACCTCGGCATTGTTCTCCAAATCCGTTCGATACAGCACCGTCTGGCAAACATCGCATTTGCTCCAAAGCCCCTCAGGGACAGTGTTTCTTTTCTTGGCGCCTACTGCACGTTTAATCTTTTGAGGAATCTTATCGAGCCAGCCCATATTTACTCCTTAACAACCATCAATCGCTGTACGCAATTCTTGCATCAATGCAGTCACGTTAGACAGCAAATTATCATCAGTGGATTTTTCCACTTCCAGCACCATACGGCTTCCAACCACAACCGCATCGGCAATAGCTGCCACCTGCTTTGCTGTGGCGGCATCGCGCACGCCAAACCCTACACCAACCGGCAAATCCGTTTGAGTACGGATATCTTTCACGCGCTGGGTAACCTCGCTAATATCAAGGTTGGCAGCACCCGTGACACCTTTTAGCGAGACATAGTAAAGGAAGCCGCTGGCTTGTTTGACAATCAATTGAGCACGCGCAGGTTCCGTGGTAGGCGAAAGCAGGAAGATACTATCGATACCTGCAGCCTGTAAACCAGCAATAAACGCTTCAGACTCCTCTGGCGGGTAATCTACCGTGAGTACACCATCAACACCCGCTTCATGCGCTACTCGAATGAATGAATCTGTTCCCATCGCTTCGATAGGATTGGCATAACCCATCAACACAATCGGTGTTACATCATCTTCCTGACGGAACTCTTTAACCATTTGCAGCACATGTCGCAAACCGACTTTATGTACCAAGGCTCGCTCACTGGCACGCTGGATAACTGGCCCATCCGCCATCGGATCCGAAAATGGCACCCCTAGCTCGATGAGATCTGCGCCGGATTTAACCAGTGCATGCATGAGAGCCACGGTATACTTGGGATGCGGATCCCCGGCAGTAATGTAAGGAATAAGCGCTTTTTTGTTTTGCTGCTTGAGCGCCTGAAAAACAGCTTGAATACGCGACATGTGATTGATTTGATAAGTTTATAAAGTGATATTGGCAAGTTTGGCCACTGTATTGATATCTTTATCGCCACGCCCGGAAAGATTAACCAGGATAATCTCGTCTTTACGCATATCGCGCGCCAACTTCTCCGCATAAGCTAGCGCGTGGCTAGATTCAAGTGCAGGGATGATACCTTCGCTTCGACAGAGATTATGGAAAGCCGCCATCGCCTCATCATCAGTAACCGCAACATATTCAGCACGCTTGATTTCCTGCAGCCAAGCATGTTCTGGACCAACGCCCGGATAATCCAGGCCGGCTGAGATCGAGTGTGTTTCTATAATGTTACCGTCTGAATCCTGCATCAACCGAGTACGATTGCCATGGAGAACACCTATCGGACTACGTGCTGTCAATGGTGCGGCATGCTGGCCAGTTTCCATTCCATGACCTGCCGCCTCCACACCTATCAGACGCACATTCGGGACATCAATATATGGATAGAAAATACCCATTGCATTTGAACCGCCACCTACGCATGCCACTATCGCATCAGGTTGACGACCCGTCATTTCGAGCATTTGCTCTTTGGCTTCTTTACCAATAACGGATTGGAAATCACGTACCATCATGGGGTATGGGTGCGGACCAGCAACTGTACCGATGATATAGAAAGTATTTGAGATATTGGTCACCCAATCGCGCATCGCCTCATTCAAAGCATCTTTCAGTGTTTTTGAGCCGCTTTCGACTGGCACGACGGTCGCACCCAACAATTTCATTCTGAATACGTTTGGAGCCTGACGTTTAACATCCTCGCTACCCATATAAACCACACATTCCAGACCAAGGCGTGCTGCGATCGTCGCCGTAGCCACCCCATGCTGGCCTGCACCAGTTTCCGCAATCACGCGGGGTTTACCCATGCGCTTAGCGAGTAGCGCCTGACCAATCGTGTTATTTACCTTGTGAGCGCCAGTGTGATTTAAATCTTCGCGCTTGAGGAATATCTGCGCTCCGCCCACTTTTCTGGTCAGGCGTTCGGCAAAATAGATAGGGCTTGGCCGACCAACGAAATGTTTCAGGTCGTAAGCAAATTCCGCCAAAAACTCTGGGTCGTTGCGATACTTGTCATACATCACACGCAACTCTTCCAATGCCTCCACCAGAGTCTCGGCCACAAAAGTCCCGCCAAAAGGGCCAAAATGGCCACGCGCATCCGGCATATCATATAGTTGCATCTTTAATTCCTCGCTTGTTCTACAGCATGCATGAATGCTGCAATTCTCGCCGCATCCTTAATTCCCTTACTAGCTTCAACGCCGCCACTTACATCAACTGCGTATGGACGCACTTGCTTGATAGCAGATGTCACGTTTTCCGCACTGAGTCCGCCTGCCAAAATAATTGGCTTGGGCAATCGCTGCGGTATTAAACTCCAGTCAAATGTCTGACCAGTGCCACCTACAGCTGCATCGGAGTATGCATCAAACAGCAGTGCTTGCGCATCTCTAAAATCAAGGCAGCATTGTAACAAATTTGTGTCTTGCCTGACGCGTATCGCCTTCAAAAACGGCTTTTTATAGCGAGCGCATTCAGATGCAGATTCATTACCATGAAATTGCAGCAAATCCAGACATACATCAGAAAGCGTTTGCTCGACAAATTCTTTGGTTGCATCAACAAACAACCCAACCACAGTTACAAATGGAGGTAACACATCTACGATCTGCCGAGCTTGGGAAGGCGTCACGGCACGTGGACTGGGCGCATAAAACACTAAACCAATCGCGTCCGCACCTGCGCTTACCGCCGCATGAGCATCTTCTGGCCTGGTAATTCCGCAAATTTTTACGCGCGTTCGCATAACGTTATTTTATCACCATACTTGCAACAAACTACGCTGAGTCAAAGGCAAGTCCCATTTGGGGTCATAATCCACACCTGCCAGATATAATCCATTGGGCGAAAATGTTGGCGGAGATAATGTTCTGTCTCTTTGTTCTAATAAGTCTTTAATAAACCGAGGCGGGTATTTTCCATTCCCCACATAAACCAGTGCTCCCACCATGTTACGCACTTGATGGTGAAGGAAGGCATCAGCCGAAAATTTAAATAAAAATGCATCCCCTCGTTGTGAGACATTGACTTCGCGCATGCTTCTGATAGGGCTTTTAGCCTGGCATTCACTGGCTCGGAAAGCGCTAAAATCGTGTTCTCCGAGCAGGTGGCGTGCTCCGGCTTGCATTGCGTTCAAATCCAAGCGATGATGATACCATCCTGCCTGCAGACGCTGTATTGCAGGTGCAACCGGGGTATTCATCAACCAATACAAGTAACTGCGCCCAGTTGCTGAAAAACGAGCATGAAAGCCTTCTGAAACCTTTTGCGCCCATAACACACGCACGCTGTGAGGCAAATACGCATTCACCCCACGCACCCAAGCAGAGTCTGGCCTGATGGATTGGGAATCAAAATGTGCGACCTGCATCAGCGCGTGCACACCAGCATCAGTGCGGCCTGCGGCATGTATGCGAACAGGATGTTGTGCTATTTGTGCAATCGCGTTTTCAAGAACACCTTGTATAGTGTCACCTTCTGCTTGACTTTGCCATCCGCAAAACGGGCTACCATCATATTCAACTCCCACCGCAACGCGCAAGATTTAATTCCTCACCAGAAAGAAAATCATATATGCCATTAAAATAATGCATGCTTTATCACAAAAGTTAAATTTCGGCTCTTCCCATTGAATATTCATCTGATCCTTTTCTGACTCATTGATTGCATCCTCCAAGGTCTGCCGGATAAAATCCACAAAGTGTGGCCCTTGCACCAGAGTAGGCTGCTTTTCTACATAATACATCGTCAACCACAACCTGGCTGCAAATCGCTCTGCATCAACACCCAGAACTTTGAACGGCCTCAGCATGAAATAGAATCCCGATATAAGCTGTTGTCTGGTGTTTCCAATCAACAAAAGTGATACCGCTGAAAGCATGATGAGGATGCGCAGCAATTGGAGTGCGCCGCCCTGCACCCCTTCATAGGTTGGAGAAATTGAGACCGGTAAGATACGCCAATATTCACCCGGGGTATTAAAAGCATAAATGAGCCACATCACAATAAAAAACCAACGCAGCCTTTTAATCAATCGAAAAAAGTGTTGCTGCTGAGTCAATATATTTGCCAGTACTAAAATAATTAGCACAACTAAGAGCAAGTACACTTTTGCCTGACTCAAACTTATCGCAATCAAAGTAAACGCTATCAACTGTGTGACAACGTTCAAGTCAGGAAGTGTATCGGCTTTGCGCATACCAATGTTTAATGTGTAAATGAAAAAACCGGACATATAGCCCGGTTTTTAATTTAATGTTGCTTAAGCAAGCGTCTGCAATATTTCTTCCGCGCGCTTACGTTGAGCCGGGCCGCCCTCTTTCATAACCTCATCCAACAATTCTTTTGCTCCCACTTTATCATCCATATCCAGATATGCGGCAACCAAATCTAGTTTGGTATCCACTTCAGTAGGCTCGTCTGCAGAAAGTGTCAGATTGATAGCCTGCGACGGTGTCTCTTCGATATCCAGACTAATCCCAGACATATCCATAACCTTTTTATCATCACCCGCTTCTTGAGTGTCAGACAAATCCAACGTAGTCATATCCAAGGTGATGCCGTGATCTGCAGTGTCATGTGAAGTTGTATTCACGTTCATACTAGGCACTTCAAATGTCACTGGCTCGGCATGTGTTATCTCAAAACCCATATCAGCGGGTGATTCTTCACCTGTTGCTAAGGATGGTGTGGTAATTTCAAAATTGAGAACATTATCCTGACCATCTTGAGAGAAAGTGCTGATAGTCGGCATTGTCTCGGTAGTAGCCATATCAAGACCCGGCGCTGAAACCTCACCTATCGTCGACTCCGACGCCATCTCTAAATCGGGCAAGGTGTTTGAGAATCCAAGCGTTGAAGGAACCTCTGGCGTTGCTGATTCCTCACTGCCACCAAGGCTGCCCATGTCAAAATCAATGCCAGAACTAGTCGCTGGGGTTTGTTCCTGCGTGGAAAATGAAACAAACTCTAATTCGTCGCTCTTTTCGTCACTTGGGGGCGTTACAGCAAATTCATCTTCCTGAGAAGGCGCTGTGGTCTCGGAAGACGCGTCATCACCCAAGCCGAAGTCCAAGTCTTTTTCCTGTGCAATTGGTGAATCTGCAAAATCCGAAGCATCTAATGGTTGATCGCTTCCTCCGACGGGGGCGTTGCTTTGATATAGCGGATTATTCGGCTCCAATTGCGCGCCTAGGGCAGCTACTTTTGCCCATACGGGATCTTGTCCACCCAAAGTAGTGTAAAGTTCACCTGCAACTGTTTCGAATGCAGACATGTTTTTACTTGCCGCGTACATTTCGAGCAGTTTCAGGTGCAGTTCATAGCGTTTTGGCTCTTTAGAAATTGCATCTTTCAATATCTCTTCCGCTTGTGCATCGCGGCCATAGGCCATGTAGACTTCGGCTTCTGCAATCGGGTCTACATCGTGTGTGTCAATCATGCCGCCGTTAGCGCTTTGCGAAAAGTCGGTAAGGAAAGATGTGTCGCCTGTGTCAACACTCGAGCCGCTGGTATTGCCAAACACGGTATTGGCCTTCAAGCCACCAGACGTCATGATCCCTTGCTCAAAATCTGCAAGATTTTTCTTACGTTTGTTTCGAAGGTAGATCCAACTGCCGCCCAGTAACGCCAAGAGACCAGTTGCGCCTCCCAGCAAGGGTAGATTCAGGCTGTCTAAAAAGCTTTCTTCTGCAACAGGCTCAGGCACAGGAGCAATGGCAGCTTTTGGTTTTTCCTGTTTTGTTGCTGTTGCAGAGCTTTCGGTCGGTTTTTGTTGTTCAGCAGACTTAGGCTCTGAAGGAACTGGGCTTGGTTGTGCTACTGGCGGTTGCGGAGCAGCTTCAGCAGGTTTGGGCTCAGATGCCTGTTCAGCCTGCTTTTGCATTTCAGCCATTGTACCGTTCTTAATTGCCAGGAGTTTTTGCATATCGGCAATTTGTTTTTCCAACTCGGATGTTCGGATTTGCGCCTCTTGCAAACCTTTTTCACGCGCTGTTACTTCCTCTTGCAGTGCAGCTACTTTTGCTTCAAGAGATTTTAATGTGCCATCATCCTTAGCTTTTGCCGTTTCACCGGTAGATAATTTTACGACATCTTTGCTACCCGCAGCCTCTGCCAAGGATTGATCTTCAGCTGTCTTGATCTTTCCTGATGTAGATGATGTATTGATTTCAGCCTCAGCGACAGGCGCTTCAACCACCATTCCGGCCAGTTTGTTTCGATATTCGTTCCAGTTTGCGCTATGTACTCTAACCTCATTGTTAGCCTGCTGTTGCGATATCGCATTCAGAGATTCCTGAGAAGGGGCACGCAAAATCTGGCCAGTCTTGAGACGATTGATATTCTTGCCAGCGAAAGCATCCGGGTTTGCCTCATACAATCCTATCAGCATCTGCTCAAGACTTACGCCTTCAGGCTTCATGTCACGTGCAATTTTGGCTAGCGTGTCTCCACGCTGGGTAACATACTCCTGCGTATCGCCTGCAGCTTCAGCGGCGGGCTTTTTTACGCGCTTTGACTTGGAAGGCTTTCCGGAACTGCCTGATGCAGTTGCCTGAGTATCGGTTGCTTCTGTAATAGCGCCTGCAGGCACGGCAGTCGGAGCCTGAACAGTGCTTTGAGCAGTACCTTCCGACTCACCCGTGTAACCCGGTGGATCCAGCAAGACTGTGTATTCTCGCAATAAACGCCCTGAAGACCAATCCACTTGCAAAAGCATATCTAGGAACGGATCATTGATCGGCTGACTTGACCTTAACTTAAGTACAGGAGCACCATTGGGGTTTTTTGTCACATCCACCTTGATTGTGCCATGCGATGCTGGACGTTCTATCCCTTGTGCGGAATAAGCTTCCTGTGGAGCAATAGCGGCTGTGATAGAGGACAATTCTTCAGGACTGACGGAAAGCAGCTCAATTTCAGCTCTTAACGGCTCGCCCAAGCCAGAGCTAACGTTCAGCTTGCCCAACCCTGCGGCATACACCGAAACCGGTATTAAAGCCAAGCATAATGCAGTCGTTATTTGCTTTAATTTTGAGCTATGCACTGTTTCACCCTTGATTTTCCAAAAACCTGATAACAAAAATAACATCAATTAGTTACAGATGCAAGCTCATAATACACCTTACAATCGATTGCTATCTGACTGTAAGTGAATAGTGTTGGATTTTGTCGAATTTTCAGCTACTTGCTTTCAACCAATATACGCAGCATTCTGCGCAACGGCTCAGCAGCGCCCCACAGCAATTGGTCGCCCACGGTGAATGCGGACAGATATTCGCCGCCCATTGCCAGCTTACGCAAACGCCCAACCGGCGTAGTCAACGTGCCGGTCACGGCTGCAGGAGTGAGCTCGCGCATACTTATCTCACGCTCGTTAGGGATAACTTTCGCCCACGGATTTGCCTCTGCTAGCATCTGGTTGATTTCGTTCATCGGCACATCCCTCTTGAGTTTGATGGTCAGTGCTTGGGAGTGGCAACGCATCGCACCTATACGCACACATAGACCGTCGATCACAATAGGATTATCCTCGCGGCCAAGAATTTTGTTGGTTTCCACACCACCCTTCCATTCCTCTTTACTTTGACCGTTGCCCAAGTCCTTGTCGATCCATGGAATCAGGCTGCCCGCCAAAGGCACGCCGAAATGTGCTGTCGGGAAAGCCTCATCACGCAGAGTACCGGCCACTTCACGGTCAATATCCAGAATCGCGGAAGCTGGATTATGCAGCAGTTCACTCGCCACGCGGTGTGCCTCACCCATTTGTTTCAGCAGCTCGCGCATGTTCTGCGCGCCCGCCCCGGAAGCCGCCTGGTAGGTCATCGAAGTCGCCCACTCTACTAGATCAGCCTTGAACAGACCATTCAACGCCATCAGCATCAGCGAAACGGTGCAATTACCGCCCACCCAGTTTTTGCCCCCATTAGCCAAAGCGGCTTTAATGACGTGCATATTGACCGGGTCAAGAATAATGACCGCGTCTTTTTCCATGCGCAGTGTAGAAGCCGCATCCACCCAGTGCCCATTCCAACCGGCATTGCGAAGCTGTGGAAATATCTCGCTTGTATAGTCGCCGCCTTGGCATGAGACAATCACATCCATCGACTTCAGTGCATTGATATCTTTGGCATCTTGCAGCGCAGGGGTATCCTTGCCAACATTCGGGCCTTTGCCGCCCACCTGCGAGGTCGTGAAAAACTGCGGTTCGATATCCGCAAAATCATTCTCTTCCAACATGCGCTGCATGAGCACACTGCCCACCATCCCACGCCAACCGACAAATCCGACTTTCAACATATTATTTCCAATTTAATTGATGAGACCAAGCAATAAAGTCTTCACTTATTTGGTTGATTTTTGAACCGCCTCACCTGCTTTTTCAAGATCCTTACCCATACCATCAATCGTATTACATGCCGTCAAGGCCCATACGCACACAATCATTGTCATCAAACGCAACATTTTCATACTCCTTACTTAATCGCGGAAGTTACCAAATTTAAGAGGAAAATCCGAAATGTTTTTTTTCACAAAAGCAATCGCTTCCTGCAACGTATCACGCTTGGCGCCGTTTACGCGCACAGTATCACCCTGGATACTGGCCTGTACCTTCATGCCACTGTCCTTAATGAGCTTGGTGATCTTCTTTGCCAGCTCACTATCAATACCATCACGGACCCGCAGTTCTTGTTTCACCTTATTGCCGGATACTTTTTGCACATCCTTGTGTTCCAGGCGCTTGGAAGATTCCGGTTCTTTCTTCTCCATTGCCGGCAACAGGATATCCTTGACCTGATCGAGCTGAAAGTCGTTATCACCAAAAATAGTGATCACTTTATCCTTCTCGTTGAACTCCACTTTGGCTGAGGTTCCTTTGAAATCATAACGATTGGTTATCTGCTTGGACGCAGCATCAATCGAGTTATTCAGATTCACCATATCAACTTCGGATGTAATGTCAAAACTGGGCATCATGCACCTCTAATAAAGCTCATTTAAGCAAAATCACCTGAGTGAGAAAATCGTGTCTCTGGAAGCCCTATGGACATTGGCCTCCAGAGCATCAAAATAAAGACGCGATTCCTTGCGCACCTAAATCACTCAAAATGGCAAACGTAATCTACGGTTTCGATAGTTTCGATATCAAATGATGAATTGCCAGGGACTGTAAATTTTTCACCACCTTTGTAGGTAGTCCAAGCATCTTCACCCTTCAAGCGCACCTTGCACACGCCATCGTTGATTTCCATCAATTCCGGCGAGCCTGTATTGAATGTCAACAAACTTGGGAAAATCACCCCTACGGTGCAACGTGTGCCGTTTGGAAACATCACGGTATGGCTCACACACTTGCCATCGAAATACACATTAGCTTTCTTTTTGACGCTCACATTATCGAATTGTGCCATTTGTTATCCAATCAAATAAATTCACATTATCCCAAAAAATAAGGGCTTACGCTAATGGCAAGCCCTTACCTACTCTTTTCGGCAGTTACATCGCAGCGACGATCTGGTCACCCATCTCTGAGCAACTGACTCGCTTCATACCTGCTTCGTAGATGTCACCGGTACGGTAACCCGCTGCCAGCACTTTTTTCACCGCATTTTCGATGCGTGTTGCAGCCACTTCGTTATCGAATGTGTAGCGCAACATCATCGCTGCAGAAAGGATAGTTGCAATCGGGTTAGCCAGGTTTTTGCCGGCAATATCCGGTGCGGAACCGTGTGAAGGCTCGTAGAGGCCTTTCTTGGTCTCATTCAGCGAAGCAGATGCCAGCATACCGATGGAACCGGTGAGCATGGAAGCTTCGTCTGACAGGATGTCACCGAAGATATTGCCAGTCACTATCACATCAAACTGTTTCGGGTTACGGATCAGTTGCATAGCGGCATTGTCTACGTACATGTGACTTAATTCGACTTCCGGATATTCCTTAGCCACGTCAATCACGATCTCTTTCCAGAACTCTGTGGTTTCCAGCACGTTGGCTTTGTCCACGGAGCACAGCTTCTTATTACGTTTCATCGCAATCCCGAACGCGACATGGGCGATGCGACGCACTTCTGGCTCACTATAAATCATGGTATTAAAACCTTCACGAATGCCCTGCTCGTTGGTGCGCATGCCGCGTGGCTGGCCGAAATACACGTCGCCGGTCAATTCACGCACGATCATGATGTCTAGACCCGCCACCACTTCCGGCTTTAAGGTGGAAGCATTGGCAAGCTCAGGATACAAAACTGCTGGGCGCAAGTTTGCGAACAGCCCAAGGTCCTTGCGAATCGCCAGCAAACCGCGTTCAGGCCGCAAAGGGCGATCCAAAGTATCGTACTGAGGACCGCCTACAGCGCCCAACAGCACGGCATCTGCCTCACGGCAGACTTTTTGTGTGAATTCCGGATATGGCGCACCGAACTGGTCATATGCCTGGCCACCTAATGGCGCCTCAACAAACTCCATATCCATGCCTTCATTTTTCAATACCTCCAGCACTCGCAACGCTTGTGCAATGATTTCCGGGCCAATGCCGTCACCAGGTAAAACTGCGATTTTCATATTTGTCTTTCCTTAAAATTATTGAGTGAACAACCAGGGTTGTGCAGCTTTATGTTTTACTTCAAACGCCTTGATCTCATCCGCATGCTGCAAGGTCAGACCAATTTCATCCAACCCGTTCAACAAATTATGTTTGCGTGTTGGCGTAATCTCAAACGTAAAGCTATCGCCACTTGGCAATGTTACGGTTTGTGACGGCAGGTCCACATTCAACTTATAGCCCTCGTTCGCTTGGCACTCATGAAACAAGCGGTCAACCACAGCCGCATCGGCAACGATTGGCAAAATGCCGTTTTTGTAGCAGTTGTTAAAGAAAATATCGGCAAAGCTAGGCGCAATAATCACGCGGAAGCCTTGGTCTTCAATCGCCCAAGGGGCATGTTCGCGAGATGAGCCGCAACCAAAGTTATCGCGCGCCAGCAAAATCTGCGCGCCTTGGTAACGAGGCTGGTTCAACACAAAGTCCTTATTCAAAGGACGCGCGCTGCAATCCATACCAGGTTCACCGTAGTTGGTGTAACGCCATTCATCAAACAGATAAGGGCCGAAGCCTGAACGTTTGATAGATTTCAAAAATTGTTTTGGGATAATCGCGTCGGTATCCACGTTGGCGCGGTCGAGTGGGCAAACTAGTCCATTGATTTGTGTAAATGCTTTCATATTTTTTCTCCTATGCCTTACAAGCTACGCACGTCAACAAAATGGCCTGCAATCGCTGCAGCAGCAGCCATCTCTGGGCTCACCAAATGCGTACGTCCACCTGGACCTTGGCGACCCTCGAAATTTCGGTTACTTGTAGAAGCACAACGCTCACCTGCGCTCAAGCGGTCTGAGTTCATCGCCAAGCACATGGAACAACCTGGCTCACGCCATTCAAAACCAGCTTCAATAAAGATTTTGTCTAAACCTTCCGCTTCGGCTTGGCGTTTTACTTGACCAGAACCGGGCACTACCATGGCTAATGCAATATTGCTCGCCACTTTTTTACCTTTGGCCACAGAAGCAGCCGCACGTAAATCTTCAATACGTGAGTTGGTGCAAGAACCGATAAAGATTTTATCGAGTTTAATTTGCTCAATCGGCGTATTGGCGGTTAACCCCATGTATTTCAATGCGTTTTCAATGCTGGTGCGTTTAGTCGCATCGGTTTCTTTGGCTGGGTCTGGCACTGTCGATCCAATTGGAAGCACTTGCTCAGGTGAAGTACCCCAAGTGACTTGCGGGGCGATGTCAGCACCTTTTAGCTCAACCACAGTATCAAAGGTCGCATCTGCATCGGTTGTCAATGTTTTCCAATACGCCACGGCTTTTGTCCAGTTGTCGCCTTTAGGTGCATATTGACGGCCCTCGAGGTAAGCAAAGGTTTTTTCGTCAGGAGCAATAATGCCTGCACGTGCGCCCGCTTCAATCGCCATATTACAGATGGTCATACGGCCTTCCATGCTTAAAGCACGAATCACTTCACCGCCAAACTCAATCGCATAACCTGTACCACCCGCAGTACCAATACGACCAATCACTGCCAAGGCCACGTCTTTTGCCGTCACGCCTTTGCCTAGTTGACCATCGACCTTAACCAACATGCGTTTAGATTTTTTGGCGACCAAGGTTTGGGTGGCTAATACATGCTCCACTTCTGAGGTACCAATCCCGTGGGCCAATGCACCAAACGCACCGTGGGTCGAAGTATGGCTGTCACCACACACCACGGTCATACCAGGTAAGGTTGTACCGTTTTCAGGCCCAATCACGTGAATAATGCCTTGGTTAGCGTGTTTAAATGGAAAGTAAACCAACGCCCCTGTTTCTTTGATGTTGTTGTCTAGCGTTTCCACTTGCAAACGTGAAATCGGGTCTTCAATCCCCTTCGCCCAATCTTTGGTAGGGGTATTGTGGTCAGGGTTAGCCACTATAGTATCGGCACGCCAAGGTTTACGGCCTGCCAAACGAAGACCTTCAAAGGCTTGCGGGCTAGTGACTTCATGCACCAAATGTCTATCGATATAAAGTAAACTCGTACCATCAGCATCTTCGTGCACAAGATGCGATTCCCATAATTTGTCGTAAAGCGTTTTTCCCGCCATGACTCACTCCTTAGCTAATTTTTGAAACAGTATTTTTAGTACTAAATTCTGAAAACTTGCGCAGAATAAACATAATTCAATACCCTGACAAGACTATAAGTTATACTAGTATTAGAATTAACAGGATAGCTTATGGACAATAGACGAAAAGAGTTGGGCGAATTCCTGCTTGCCCTGCGCCAGCGCGGCACGCCAGAGGAATTCGGATTCCCTTCGGGCGCACGCCGCAGGACCAAAGGGTTGCGCCGCGAAGAAGTCGCGCAGCTCACCGGCATCAGCGCCACCTGGTATACATGGATAGAACAAGGTCGTGAAGTCAACATTTCGTCAGACGCGCTGGACAGGCTAGCACTGGCACTCAAGCTATCACGCACCGAACGCTCTTACCTGTTTGACATGGCAGACCGCCGCGACCCGCGCGCCAGTGCGGCAGAAGAAGATGCCGTACCACAAACGCTGGTGAGCATGTTGGCGAATATCCACATCCCCGCGTACATCATGGGGCGCACTTGGGATTTACTGGCATGGAACCAACCCGCAAGTGATTTATTTATAGACTGGCTAGATAACTTTTCGACACGAAATGAATCAGAAAAGACTACCATTCGTGCTGAGCCAGTCGAAGCACAAAACGTTCCGCCCAATTTGCTGCGCTTTGTGTTTACCAACCCACAGGCCAAACAATTTGTGGTGAATTGGGAAATGCGTGCCAGACGCTTGGTGGCAGAGTTTCGTGCAGATTGCCGTAGCCGTTTGGAAGAACCAGAGCTTAAAAAATTGGTGACCGAACTCGCCCAAGCCAGCGCAGAATTTGACCGTTTTTGGAAACAACACGACGTGCTGGAAAGACAAGGCGGACAACGCGAATTTAACCACCAAAAATTAGGGCTGATTAGCTACCAGCAAGTAACCTTAAGACCAGTGGAACAAGAGCAGTTGAAGTTAGTGTTGTTACAGCCCGCCTAACTTCGTCATTCCGACGAAGGTCGGAATCTAGTGTCTTTGAAGTTTAAGTAACATTGAGCGGATAACATTTTATTATTCCACCCACCGCTAAACCCCACTCAACAAAAAATCCATTGCGCTAATAATTTCGCTTTGATAATTGCTTAACACCGCAACTTCTGCGCCCAATTCACGCTTATGAATGCCCGCTAATTGCGGTGTCATCATGCAAAACTCTTGCCCTTCTACCAGCAAAACCGGCGTAAGTTTGGTCATCGGGCTGTGTGCCATCGATTTTACAGGCGTTAAAGGCACCACGACACAGGTTTGCATGGTGGTGAGTAAATCATTTTGAATGTTGAGCAAATAAGGAAAGCGCACCTGTGTGGCTTTGTTTTTGTTCATATACACTGAAAATTGCGCCATTAAAAGGCTCTCAAGCTATCGCCAAACGTGCCTTCTGTATCCACCTGCTGGTTATACTCCACAATCGCAGCTTGATTTTGTGCAAGCCATGCCGCTTGTTGCAGGATCTGTATTTTGGCAATCAAACCTTCTTCCAACGTGGCGGATAAATTGATATTGAGCGCACGCGCCTGTTTTAACAAATCATCATTCACGCTTAAATTAGCGGCACGTTTTGGGGCTTGGGTGTTGTAAGCAATTTGCATGTTTAAACTTTCAACCACATAAGCAATGCGCATAGTTTATGCGCATTTAAACGGTGGGTCAAGTAAAACAAGAGCCGTTGAAACTGGTATTTTTACAACCCCATTAAATATAAAAATCGCCCAAGAGATATTTATGCCTCTGGAAGCCGCGTGGATACTGGCTTACAGAGGAGGTGAAATGATGTTGTGTTAAAAATGCGTATTTTTAATGTGTTTTTGTAGGTTGGCGGAATAATAATTAGCTTTTATGTAGCATGACTCAATTAGGGCGAACTAAATTAGCCTTGTGGGGTGGGCAGATTCCTACCCACGCTGAAATATATCTCAACAACGCCCCGCACGAACAATAACATGATTAACAAGTTGCCACAGCCTATAAATTCTATTTACGTTGCGCCTTCGCCAGCCTTAAAAACTGCGCTAATTCTTCTACCCATTTCAACCGTTGTGCGGGGGTGAGTGCTTTGAACGCCCTCAAGCGTTCATCGCTCACATAGTAGGTTCTGTCGGCAGGGTTAAACATAGCTTTCATAACGTTGTTTTCATAGTGTTTTAAGTTTTTCAAGGTGCACAATATCGCTCAAATCTATCGCGCGGCCAGCGGCGCGCTTCATGGCAATTAAATCATCAATTGAAGCAACAGGGATTTTCACGCCACCCACATCAAAATGCACTGCACGGCTTTGCATTTCATCAAAATTTAGCGGGGTGAACAGCAATACATCCAGCGTGACACCCGCCAGTTCATCTGTTCTCAAAGCAAAGGCTTGCATGTTTTTTTCTAAGTGCCATTGCTTTAATAACGCAATGTTTTTCAAGCTGGAGAGTGGCACGGGCATCACGGGTTTAAGATTCAAACTTTCCGCACAGGCGATTAAGTGCGACAGGTTTTCTTCCTTCATGGCGACGGTAATATCAATATCCATGGTGGCACGCTCCACCCCGTGCAAGGAAACAGCGAGCCCACCAATAAGCAAATAGCGCACGTCATGCTGTTGCAACTTGCTGAATAAGTCTAAATAAAACATGCGGATAGTTTAATGCAGAAGCTTTAGAATGGCTATTCTAAATGTAGGGTGCATCAACTTGCGGGGCGCCGAATTTAATGAACGTTTGCCTTGCACCGGGCTTATCTTGCGAGTCCACCCTGCCGTGCTGGTTTTATAACAACCTACCTGTTTTTTTCATTATGTCAGACATCAGCCTGGAAGCCGCATTCAGGTTGGCTTTCAGACAGGTGCCTTACTAATGAAACTTTTGGCTAAACTGCTACCGCTTGTTCTGATGGCGAAACACGCTCTTGGTCACGCATTAGCTTGTACTCGATTGCATCGATCATCGCGCGCCAGGAAGCATCCACCACGTCCGTAGAGACACCTGTTGTCGTCCAGCTTTCATGATGGTCGGCAGACTCAATTAGGACGCGCACCTTAGCAGCGGTTGCGCGATCGGAATCCAATACACGCACCTTATAGTCTGTAAGGCGTACCTCTCTGATGGCGGGATAGAATCGCTCTAAAGCGCGACGCATGGCTTTATCCAGCGCATTGACAGGTCCGTCACCCTCAGCGGACATCACCTCTTCCTGCCCATTGACCGACAGTTTGATGCTAGCAGAGGAATTGACGCCGTTGATGGCAGGCTCATGGATGCTGACCTGATATTCCTTGAATTCAAAGAAGGAACGAAACTTGCCAAGTTCCCTGCGTACCAGCAATTGCACAGAACCCTCTGCGCTCTCAAACTGATAGCCTTCGTGCTCCAGTGCTTTGATATACTCCAGTATGCGCTTGGTGTCGGGCGAATCCTTGTCGAGCGAAGCATCCACCTCATGAATCTTGGAGAGCAGCGCACTGCGCCCGGCGACTTCCGACACCAGAATATGGCGCACGTTGCCGACTTGCTGCGGGTTGATATGTTCGTAGGAAATCGGGTTCTTGCTCACAGCGTCAATGTGCATGCCGCCCTTGTGGGAGAAAGCATCTTTGCCAACATAGGGCGCCTTGTCATTGAACGGCATGTTAGCGACATCGTTGACATAGCGCGCAGTTGCAGTGAGCTCGGCGATGTTTTCCTGCGGGATGCAGGGCAAGCCTAGCTTAAGTTGCAAGTTGGGGATAATCGAGCATAAATTGGCGTTGCCGCAGCGCTCGCCAATACCGTTGATGGTGCCCTGCACTTGCGTAGCACCAGCTTGTACCGCCGCAACAGAGTTGGCCACTGCCATTTCACAATCGTTGTGACAGTGAATGCCAACTTGAACTTTTGGGAAACGGGCAACGACTTTTTGCGTGATCTCGAATATCTCATTCGGAAACGTGCCGCCGTTGGTGTCGCACAAGGCCAGTACGTCAGCGCCTGCATCCGACGCAGCCTGCAACGTTTGCATGGCGTAGTCTGGATTGGCCTTGTAGCCATCATAGAAGTGCTCAGCGTCGAACACCACCTCCTTGCCCTGCCCTTCGAGAAAGGCGATGGTAGAGGCGATCATGCGCAGGTTTTCTTCCAGCGTAGTACGCAGAATATCGGTGACCTGGTAATCCCAACTTTTGCCAAAAATTGCGACTGATTGCGTATTCGCGCGCAACAAAGATTGCACGTTGCGGTCTTCCGCCGCATCAACGCCCACTTTGCAGGTGCTGCCGAACGCGATGATTTTGGCATGCTTCAGCTTGAGTGCACCGGCGCGTTCAAAGAATTCCAAATCCTTGGGATTGGAGCCGGGATTGCCAGCCTCGATATAGCCGACACCCAGCGCATCCAGACGCTCGACGATTTTGAGTTTATCTTCTACAGTAAATGACACCCCTTGTGCCTGCGCGCCATCGCGCAGGGTGGAGTCATAGGCAACAACTTGTCTCGACATACAACAGCTTATTTATTCCGGTTACGCAAATTGGCGGCGATACGCATACGCAAGGCATTCAGCTTGATAAAGCCGCCTGCATCTTTCTGGTCATATGCGCCAGCATCATCCTCGAATGTCGCTATAGTGCTGTCGAACAGCGAGTCAGTTTTGCTATCGCGTCCAACCACAATGACGTTCCCTTTGTAGAGCTTGACGCGCACCCAGCCATTCACGTTTTGCTGTGTGTGGTCAATCAAGGTTTGCAGCGCGATGCGCTCCGGGCTCCACCAGTAGCCGTTGTAGATCAAGCTGGCATAACGCGGCATCAGGTCATCTTTCAGATGCGCCACTTCGCGGTCTAGCGTGATGGACTCGATTGCACGATGGGCTTTCAGAATGATGGTGCCACCCGGCGTTTCGTAACAGCCGCGGGACTTCATACCCACATAGCGGTTTTCCACCAAATCCAGACGACCGATGCCATGTTTGCCACCGAGCTTATTAAGTTCTGCCAATATTTCGTGCGCTTTCATGGCCTTGCCGTTTAGAGCAACGATATCGCCTTGCCTGAACTCTATGTCCAGATATTCTGGTTGATTAGGCGCAGCTTCTGGTGAAACTGTCCAGCGCCACATGCTTTCTTCCGCCTCGGCAGCTGGGTCCTCCAGATGACGCCCTTCATAAGAGATATGCAGCAGGTTCGCATCCATGCTGTAAGGGCTGCCGCCTTGCTTATGTTTCATGTCCACAGGGATTCCATGTGTCTCGGCATAAGCCATAAGTTTCTCGCGGGAAAGCAAATCCCACTCACGCCAAGGGGCGATGATCTTGATGTTTGGATTCAAAGCATAGGCGCCTAACTCGAAACGCACCTGATCGTTGCCCTTGCCGGTTGCACCGTGGGAAACCGCATCCGCGTTGGTCTCGCGGGCAATTTCAATCAAACGTTTGGCAATCAGCGGGCGAGCGATGGAAGTGCCAAGGAGGTATTCACCTTCGTAAATCGTGTTAGCGCGAAACATTGGGAACACGAAATCACGTACGAACTCTTCACGCAAGTCATCAATGTAAATCTCTTTCACACCCGCTGCCTTGGCTTTGGCACGTGCAGGCTCAAGCTCTTCACCCTGACCCAAATCAGCGGTGAATGTCACCACTTCACATTTGTATTCGTCCTGCAGCCATTTCAAAATGACTGATGTGTCCAGACCGCCGGAATAGGCCAATACTACTTTTTTAATGTCGCTCATCACTACCTTCAACTCTTAAATAATTCAAATGCTACCAAAAAATTAACACCCACCATGAGCACCATGCCAAGAAAGAAACAACGATCAGCCAATTTCTCGATTTGTACGAGATCATCCTTATGGCGTACGGACCAATATGACAACATAGTACTAGCCAAAAATAATAAGCTATCTATTGCAATCATTTCATCAGCCCAATATGAAATTGTATTTTTGGGCACTAACTGCATGATAGTAATGACTGTCATACACACACCCACCATCGTGGCCGATACTGGCAGAATGTGTTTTGATAAATCTTGGACTGCAGCCACTTAAGCAGCAACCTTTCCTAATAGCAGATACTCCATCAATGCTTTTTGCGTATGCAACCGATTCTCAGCTTCATCCCAGACCACACTTTGCACACCGTCAATCACATCTGCAGCGACCTCTTCGCCACGATGGGCTGGCAAACAATGCATGAACAGCGCATCCTTGTTAGCAGCGCGCATCATATCGGCATCGACCTGCCAATCGGCGAAGTCCCGCATACGTTCTTCGTTCTCCGCCTCGAAACCCATGCTTGTCCAGACATCAGTCGTCACCAGATCCGCACCTTTGACAGCCTCCATCGGATCAGCAAACGTCTCGAAATGATCATTGCCGTATAAATTGGCACGCTCTGGCTCCACCTCATACCCAGGCGGCGTAGAAACATGCACGTTAAAATCCAGCAATTCTGCCGCTTGCAGCCAAGTATTGCAGACGTTGTTACTGTCGCCGATCCATGCGACTGTTTTGCCTTTGATGCTGCCACGGTGCTCGATGAATGTGTAAATATCTGCCAGAATCTGGCAAGGATGGTATTCGTTCGTCAACCCGTTGATCACCGGCACGCGCGAATTCGCCGCAAAACGTTCGATGATGCTTTGCTCGAAGGTACGGATCATCACAATATCACTCATGCGGGAAATGACCTGTGCAGCATCTTCCACCGGTTCTCCTCGACCAAGCTGAGAATCACGCGTGTTCAGATAGATCGCAGAACCGCCTAGCTGATGCATTCCCGCCTCGAACGACAAGCGCGTGCGCGTACTTGCCTTCTCAAAGATCATGACAAGTGTACGGTCTGTCAGCGGCCAGTATTGCTTGTAATCCTTGAATTGCGCCTTGATCCATTGGGTGCGTGCAAAGATATGCTGCAACTCTTCAGTCGTCAGGTCGTTAAATTGTAGGAAGTGTTTAATCATTTATTAAATTTCTTAGCTCAAAAATTTCCTGATGAGCGGTACCAAACGGTTAACTAATTCTTTCGCGTCCTGCTCACTCAAAATCAATGGCGGCAACAAACGCACCACTTTCTCCGCCGTCACGTTAATCAACAGTTTTTCTTGCAGTGCCATCTTCACCAAATCGGCACATGGCCTATCCAACTCGATGCCAATCATCAAACCTACATGCCGAATGGTGACCACTCCTGACAGACCTGCCAGTGCAGACTTGAGTGAATCACAAATCAGGTCACCCATGGCTTCAGCATTCTCCCGAAGCTTGTCTTCTGCGATGATGTTCAGAGTAGCCAAACCTGCGGTTGTTGCCAAAGGATTACCGCCAAAAGTCGAACCATGTTTACCAGGCGTAAATGTCTCAGCTGCGGCCCCTTTTGCTAAGCATGCCCCAACAGGCACGCCAGAGCCCAAACCTTTAGCCAAAGTCATCACATCTGGCGTAATGTTAGTATGCTGAAAAGCGAACCAAGTGCCAGTTCGTCCGATACCGGTCTGCACCTCATCCAGCATCAGCAACCAACCGTGCTCGTCACAAAGCCGACGCAAACCTTCTAGATATGCTTTGCCGTCGTGCGGGATGTTGATGCCTCCCTCACCCTGCACCGGCTCAACAAAAACAGCAACAACGTTGTTCTTGCGTTCCGCAATCTGTTTAACTGCTTCCAAATCGTCAAACGGCACACGGATGAAACCACCTACCAGCGGTTCGAAACCTGCTTGTGTCTTGCGGTTGCCAGTCGCGGAAAGCGTGGCCATGGTTCTGCCATGGAAAGCTTTCTCCATCACAATAATCTCTGGATTCTCGATGCCTTTGTTGTGCCCATACAAACGTGCCAGCTTGATTGCCGCTTCATTCGCTTCGCACCCAGAATTACAGAAAAACACTTTATCCATGCCTGAGATTTCGGCAAGCTTATCGCCAAGTGCCGCCTGCTCTGCGATCTGGTAAATATTGGATACGTGAATCAACTTTGCTACCTGCGCCTGCAATGTTTTCACTAGTTTCGGGTGTGCATGACCAAGACCATTCACGGCTACACCAGAGAGCGCGTCCAGATACTTTTCACCCTTGTCATCCCAGAGCCAGGCACCTTCACCATGTGTGAATGTGATTGGCTGCCTGCCATAGGTGTTCATTAAATGTTGTGACATAAATTCAGACTTAATTTATTCAGAAAAAACAAAAACGGCGGCTTTGGCCGCCGTTGGTGCCTAAAGCCGACTCAACCCATGTTCACCCAGCGACGCACTGATGCATGCGCAGAACTGGCCTTAAGACCATTTCGCATTTTTTTGCAATTATCCGCATTTTTTTTCATGTCAAGGGCTACTTTTTCGCTAAAACAACAACGTTGAAGATTAGCTCAAAATAGCTGATTTGGCAAGGTTTTTCAGCCAGAACAAGTCGGTTTTGCCCGCATGAAAGGCTTCACTCGATCCAGCGTGTCCGGATGTGTTGAGAACATGTCGCTAAATGGATCCTGCCTTTTGACCTGCTTTTTATCGCCCTTGGCAGCAGCTGCTTGCGTAAGCCGCAACAAGATATCCGCGAATGCCCTTGGCGGCAAACAAGCTTTTTGCATGGATTGCATAGCAAAACGATCAGCTTCCATCTCAAACGCGCGTGAATAACGCATTTGCAGCAAAGCTGCTGGCATGCCAGACGCCATGGAACTGACATCTCCAGTAATAGCTGCCAGAATAAGCCCGGCTAGCGCACCCTGAATGCTTTGCCTGAATGCATGCCGTCTTTTCACATGCCCCAACTCATGCGCAAGTACAGCGACCAATTCCGTGTTGTTTTTAGCCAGCTGGACCAAGCCATCCGTGACCACCATGATGCCTCCTGGTAGCGCGAATGCATTAGGTCCGATCATCTCACCATCCCGGAATTCCAGACGATACTCGGGGCAATCCCTGGTTTTTGCACACATGTCCGTCAATGATTGACGAACTTGTTGTTGCCTGCCTAGAGCGACCTTGGAAGGAGAAAGATATCCCATCTTGTGGTCAAACCCCGCAAGCACCTGCTCACCCAATTTTCGCTCTATACTGGGCGGGGTCGATTGCGCGACGTATTCGGCAAGGCTTGGCACACCGAATTGCAGGAACATCCAGCCAGCGAATACCGTGGCTAATAGCGCAACCATCACCCAGCCGAGATGATTCTCCAAGTAATGCACCAATCCCCAGAAACCATTGCGTCTGGATGACATGGCCGCTTCCAGCTCATCAAGCTGACTGGCCTCCAAGCGCCCCCCATCGGGCAAGTCTATCAAGCGCCTTGCATTGCCAAGCTTGGCTTGCACGCCGATTTCAGAAAAAGCATATCGGTGACTTATCCCTGCCGACTCAAACACGATTGCAGACTCAGGGGACGTTAATACACTCACCAGCACAGAACTGGCACGCGCGCTATATCCATCGAAATAATCTGCCTGAAAGGTCATGCTTTAACCAAACGACAGATCCACGTCGAACATGTCCACGAGCTCTTCGCCAGTCGCTTTGATTTCTGCTTTCTTATCGCCGACAAACTGGTCGAAATCGACATCACCCACAACCTTGAGATTGGATGTGCGATATCTGGCCAACCTTACTTGAGCCCAAGGAGTTGCCAAACCAAAGGTTAGCGCAATCGCCAGAATATTGGTCATGTATATCCAGATCAAATCCCGTGCCCGTAAGCTACTTCTAAACGACAATTTATCTAGGGCGGTATGGTTCCAGACAAGATTACCGATACGCGCCTGCAAATACCCCAGGAACCCAAAAATGAATAACAAGTAGAGCAACAGCACGCCTGCCACCCCGAATAATGCGGCTGGATTTTTCAGCATCTCGCGCATTTTTTCCTGCCTAGCTTTTTGACGTTCGGCCACCATCTCTTCAATAGTCATTTCTCTGGCTTGTTCAACTGACTGGCCGTTTAGGTCGGTGTCCTGCCCTTGAGTTTTAGGCTGGAGCTGTTCCACTGTTTCCACTTGTTCAGGTACAGGCTCAGGCAGATTCTCAGAATAGACTCGCTCCACGCGATATGGCTCACTGGCTCCCAAATCGACAGTCTCGCTGCCATGCTCTTCAGCAGCTGTGGCTGCGCTAATTACCACACTCGGATCCAGCAAGCGAAGCTGGCTGTGTTGCTGAGCTTTGTGTGAATATTGGTAATAAGCCGGAATGGCGATCGCTGCTACAACACCTATGACACCAATGATGAAAGGAAGCAAAAACAACTTCAGATAGACTCTATAGAAATCACGGACCTTGGCTTGCAGATTGAATTCTGACAAACCAAAACGGTAATTATCTATCATAAATTTATTTTTCAAGTAGGCGCCGTAAGGAATGATCAAGCCTAACGTAACTAGGGTCAGCATTGGAACCGCGATAAACACCCGTAGAGCCTCCCGCGTCGTTCCGACAAAATTGAAGCGTAAGCCACGATGACTGGTATTTCGCGCATTAAAGGTTGCGGAACGCACCACCAGCCAAGGCAACGCAAAAAAGAAGACCAGCATGAACAGCGCAGGCAGAAACAGGTTCACACTACCACTGAATGTGTACCCAAGAAAAAATAGCAAGGCAATCGCACGGCCTTTGAGGATAGACACAGGATTAGCATGGTAGTCGAAAGCGGCGTTTTCTATCAGCGTGTTGTTGTAGAAGTACTTCTTCCTTCTGACCTTAGCCCATGCCGAATAGACGCCCAACGTTACCAAAGATAGAAATAAATTGACTATCCATATACCAAAGTATTCTGTGGCCTTGCCCTGAAAAACGATAGGGGTCTCTTTTTGTTGATTCATTATTACGTTCCCTTTTTGATTTATCTCAAGTGTAACTGATTTTAAAGGCTTAACAACCATCGGGCCGAGTGTTGTCCGATATAAAATATTTGCAAGTTTGAGCGAATACGGCAAAATTATGTTTTTGGTTTTTGCATGACTTATGAGCGTTATTAGTACTACTGAAGATACGTTAAAACAATCTGCCGCACAGTTGCCGGTAGATTGGTATGTGAGCGAAGAAGTCTACACATTGGAGACTGCACATTTGTTCTCCAGTGCCCCTAAATATGTCGGGCACCAGCTTATGGTGCCGAATGCCAATGACTACTGCACTATTGACTGGATGAACAATGCTAAGTGCTTGGTGAATCATGATGGAGAAGTGTCGCTTATCAGCAACATTTGCCGCCATCGTCAGGCACTGATGCTTGATGGCCGCGGTTCTACCAGCCATATTGTGTGCCCGTTGCACCGCTGGACCTACGATCTAAACGGTAAACTGCTTGGATCACCGCATTTCAGCAAGAACCCATGCCTACATCTTCAAAAGACAACTCTGTATGACTGGCATGGCATGTTGTTTGAAGGACCGCAAAATATCTCGGAGATATTAGACTCCGTGGAATGCAAGTCAGATTTTGATTTTACTGGGTACCACTACGACAGCACACATGTAGATCACTACGATTTCAACTGGAAAACGTTTATCGAGACCTATCTAGAGGATTATCACGTCGGCCCGTTCCATCCTGGACTGAACCAGTTTGTCGATTGCGATAAGTTACATTGGCAGTTTGCCCAGGACTTCAGTGTGCAAACCGTAGGTTATAAGGATATGCCGCACCATTTCCTCTCACCAACCTATCAACGCTGGCAAAATGCCGTAACACGTTATCATGGTCAGAACAAGCCAAAATATGGTGCTGTCTGGTTTGCCTACTATCCTTTCCTAATGATTGAATGGTATCCACAAGTGCTAGTCGTTTCGCACCTGATACCGACAGGGGTGCACAGCTGCAGTAATGTCGTGGAATTCTACTACCCGGAAGACATCGGGCTTTTCGAGCGCGAATATGTGTCGGCACAGCAGGCAGCGTATCTGGAAACAGCCGTGGAAGATAAGGAGATCTGTGACCGCATGCATCAAGGCCGCAAATCCCTGCATGCGCTTGGCAAAGACGAACGCGGCCCCTATCAGCACCCAATGGAAACCGGCATGGCACACTTCCATGAATGGTATCGCCGCAAGATGGAGCCCTACTTGAGCAATACTCGATGAAACTACCAAATCTAGGCAGCTTATGGATGCTCATAGCCGCCTTGGGTTTTGCTATCATGGGAGCTTTAGTTAAGGTTGGCGCACAGAAATTTAGCAGTGTAGAACTGGTATTCTATCGCTCGTTATTTGGCTTAGTCACCATTTACATCATTACCTTACTAAATGGCTATTCGCTAAAAACACCTGTTATTCGCAAACAAATGTCCCGGGCTATCGTGGGTTTTTTGTCGCTGGTGTGTTTCTTCATCGCCATCGCACACTTACCGTTAGCGACTGCAGTCACTCTAAATTACACATCCCCATTGTTCGTAGCATTGCTGTTGCCTTTCACGCTGCAGGAAAAATCCGCTAAGCTGCTCTACCTAGCAGTTTTGCTAGGCTTCATAGGCGTAGTACTGCTGCTCAGACCTACCCTTGATAGCAGCGATACTTGGTACGGCATCCTCGGTTTGCTTTCTGGTTTTGGAGCTGCTTGGGCATACATCTACGTCAAACAATTAGCCAACATCGGCGAACCCGACTGGCGCACTGTATTCTATTTTACGCTGGTTTCCACACTTGGTGCCACGATATGGATCTTGCCATACCAGTTCACCGATATGGAATGGAAAGATTTGCCAGTCATTGTAGGGCTAGGAGTTTCTGCCACACTGGCGCAGTTGGCGATGACACGTGCATACCGCACTGGAAACACGCTAACTGTCGCCAGTTTGGCATACAGCACGGTGATTTTTGCAAGCCTGTTCGGTGCATGGTTCTGGCAGGAATCATTATCCATGCCCGAGTATTTTGCGATAGGCATCATCATACTGGGCGGCCTGCTCAGCCTTCACACCAGCCGTCGCATTTAAGCAACGCAAGCGAAAAATCCCCCAGTTGAGCTCATTCGGAACCATTAAGGGCTGGACATTCTTCTTGCTACGCAGTAATCTGAACTTCCCGCGTTAAAAACGCCTGCTTACTCATTGAATGCTAAACGCTTTTTACATTAGACCTTTGTTGCTTGCAGCGCTATGCGCGGTTTTATGCGGCTGCCTTGGCGGCACGGTCGCGCAGCAAGTGGCGCGATCTATCGCCACCAGTGTGGCAGATAAAGCTGTCGCTAAAGCGATGGATGTAGATGAGCGTCCTAATGACTCTGATGTAAGCAATGATTCGACAACCGCCACCATTTCTGGCAACCCTTTTGCCTCAAAATCCGAAACTGGCATGCCCAAAACCGCGGCAGAAATATATCCTCAGCTACCCAAAATGCCTTCGCTCGAAACCTTAGCGAGCCACTCACGCACACCAACCCAAGATGAGATTGATGAGTTCAACGAAAGGTATGTATTTGCAACATCAGGATTCAGGCCTGTAGAGGCGAATCCGGAAAAAACTGCCGATGCAAAGACCCTTCATGCAACAACCCAACCGGATAAAGCCCCAGAAGTGCTTGCAGAATCTCGCCCGTTGGTGAGCGTCGAAGTCTTGAATTTCTTGCCAGCCGAGGAGAAAAAAGCGATGTATGAGAAAGCGCGTCTGCTGGGCGCGCTTAATCTGCCGCAAGAACGCGAATGGCCTAGATGGCATGTCGCAATGGGTCGGATTGATACCGACAACAAACTGATCACCTTCCTGATCCCACCGCAGATGGGCAAACTCCGCAGCGGTTCAAGAACTGTCGTAGAGCTGGCAAACATAGGCGATTTGAATATCGCCCGCTATTAGACCTTAAGGATCAATCAACCCGCTACGCATCGCAATCAGCGCAATCTCTGCTGAATTGTTGGCATTGAGTTTCTGCTTGATATTGTACAAATGTGTGCCAACCGTGCGTGGGCTCAGGAACAGAGTCTCAGCAATCTCATTCGTCGTTTTGCCTTTGGCAAGCGCCATGAACACCTCGAATTCCCGGTCGCTCAATATATCTACCGGGTTTTGTTCCCCAGTCAACTGCTGAATCGCCATCTGTTGCGCCACACTAGCCTCGATGTACTTCTTGCCGCTCGCTACGGTGCGAATCGCCTTGATAAGCTCTTCAGCCGCTGAACGCTTAGTCAGATACCCCATCGCTCCAGCATTCAGCACACGTTTGGGATGCACAGAATCTTCATGTGCAGAAAGCACCAGTATCTTCGCAGCTGAATCCTTGGCCAGTATACGCTCAATAGCTTCCAGTCCGCCAATCCCTGGCATAGTGATATCCATCACCACCACATGCGGCTTATGATCCATATAGCTTTTGATAGCGTTCTCGCCACTGTCGGCTTCTGCAATCACTTTGATATCGCTATCGGCTTCAAGCAACATTTTGAAACCCATCCGCACAACCGCATGGTCATCTACCAGCATCACGTCAATTTTGCTCACGCTTTCCCCTCTATTTTTACCGCATGCGGAATATTGATATAGATCGTCGTACCTTGTCCAGACCCGGACTCAAGCAAGAAGCTGCCATGCAAGCCCTGCACCCGCTCCCGCATACCAAGCAAGCCAAAATGATTGGTCTGGTCAACAGCATCAATATCCATGCCGACACCGTCATCACTAATCGTTAACTTCAACGCGCCTTCACTATCGATAGACAACCTAATCTCCATTTGATTCGCTTGCGCATGCTTGATCGTATTATTGATAGCTTCTTGCACGATTCGATAGATGCTGATATTCATAGTTTCGCCCAAAGAATCCAGCATGCCAGACATATCTAACAATATCTTAATATCCGGGTGCTGTTTTTGCGCAACACTAACAGCATCCCGTAAAGTCTCCGCCAACCCTAGATTATCCAGCGAGCCGGGCCGCAGCTGACGAATGATATCGTGCATGCCGTCATAGATATGGTTAGCCGCTGCCACGATTGTTTGTGCACTAGAGGCAACATCTGGCGCGGTTGCTTTAGTTTTATTTGCAATCGCTACAGCAAAAGTCTTGATTGCCGTCACATACTGGCCAAGCTCATCATGCAATTCTCTCGCCAGACTGCGGCGCTCCTCCTCTATATGACTCTGTATCAAATGTGTCAGCTGGCGATTCTCTTCCAACTGACGCTCCGCTGCCAGCGATTCCGCCATTCTGTTCAAACTGTGACCAATCTTATCGAATTCGGGCAGATCGAAGCCAGGTAGCCTCGCTTGCAGATCCCCCCTTTCCATTTGGTTAATAGCCTTTAGGATTGGTTGCAAAGGTTTCAGCCAATGTCCCAGCATCCAATACACCATACCGTTCAGCAAAATAAAGAATCCTAAGCCCATCCACATGATCTGTTGCAAACTGGCCCATGCCTCACGGATGGAACCTTCAGCGCTAGATTCTATGGAAAGCCGACCAAAACGCACTAGGCGCTCAACCTTCTCAGGTTCCGGTGCCACCCATTTGGCAAACCATTTCGGCGGATGGACATTGCTGCGAAACTTGGAAGGTGGCGACTCATATAAGACCTTTCCCTGCAAGTCGTAGAGCGTCATTTTGTTGCTGCGTACATAACCCAAACGCTCTAAAAAACCTTTGAGCACTTCGTGGGTATATCCAAACTCTGGGTTCATGACAGAGCTGGTAATGACGGTATCCATCAGCTGCACGGTGACACGCGTTGCAGCCTCCACACGCTCACGAATGGACACGCGAGTTTCCTGAAGGATCACCCAGCCCACAGCCAGCATAAACAGCAGCATCAGGGCGGTAATCAGCAAATTCAAACGTAGGCGCAAGCTCATGCAGTTGTCAGTAAGTGATGAGATGTGTAGAGTTTAACAACTTTAACCAAAACGCAATATAGTAAAAAATTTATTCGCAAACATGGACACAACATTCATCCTTAACGCCGGCCAAGCCATTCATTCTGCCATTATCGCCAACGAAGCCGAGATCGAGTCGCTCGACCGTGCGATTGGTGATGGCGATCATTACGTGAACATGAGGCGGGCCTCTGAAATGATCGCCCAAATGCAACATGAACTGGGCAGGCAGCCTATAGATGTGGTGCTCAACAAGATAGGCATGAAGTTGTTGAGCACGCTGGGTGGGGCTTCTGGCCCACTGTTTGCCAGCTTTTTTATGGCCATGGGTAAAACCCTCAAAGAAAACGGTGCTGAAAACAATCTGCAGAGCGCCACAGCGTTCGCCGCCGGCGTGCAGGCCATCATCCAGCGCGGCAAAGCTGGCCTGGGAGAGAAGACCATGCTGGACGTACTGATTCCGGTGTCCACCAGCTATACTACACTGGCAGCGCAGGATAAGACTGCCAAGGAAATCGCACATGAATTAAAAGTTGTTGCGGATAGCGGGCTGGAATCTACGCGCAATCTCGTCGCCACCAAAGGCCGCGCAGCCGGTCTGGGTGAGCGTGCAATTGGCCACTTGGATGCTGGCGCCAAGAGCTGCCAAGTAATGATTCACGCTGTCTGTGATTTGGTTCTGAAAGGTTAAATCGTGAAAAAATTCTTGAACAAAACCGACAATATGCTGGTTGAAAGCCTCACCGGCTTCGGTACAGCCCATGCAGATTTGGTCGAAGTCCAATTCGAGCCGACTTTCGTCACGCGCAGAAACAAGTCCAGCAACAAGGTCGCGCTGATTTCCGGCGGCGGTTCCGGCCATGAACCGCTACATGCGGGCTATGTCGGCAAAGGCATGCTGGATGCCGCCTGCCCCGGGCAAGTATTCACCAGCCCAACGCCCGACCAGATGCTGGCCGCCGCTGAAGCCGTGTATGCTGGAAAAGGGGTGCTATTCATCGTCAAGAACTACGCGGGCGACGTGATGAACTTTGAGATGGCGGCCGAGATGCTGCCTTTTGCGCACGCTACCGTACTCACCTCCGACGATTGCGCTGTCATCAACAGCACTTACACCACCGGCCGCCGCGGCGTGGCAGGCACGGTGATCGTAGAAAAATGTGTAGGCAGCCTGGCCGAAACCGGCGCGGATTTACAAGCCTGCAAAGCATTGGGCGACAAGATCAACCAGCACACCGCCAGCATCGGCGTGGCGCTGACCAGCTGTACCGTACCCGCCAACGGAAAACCTACGTTTGACATCAGCGAAACCGAATTGGAAATGGGGGTCGGCATCCACGGCGAGCCCGGCCGCAGACGAGAAACGATGCGTGAGGCCGATGCGATTGTCAGCGATATGGTCGCCGCCATTGTGGCGGATTTCGCGGCGAAAAATTTACCGCTAAAAGGCGAAATCCTGTTACTGGTCAACGGCTTGGGCGCGACGCCATTGATGGAGCTATACCTCATCTATAATACCGCTGCAAAGTTGTTAGGCGCGCAAGGCTGCCAGATTGCCCGCAGCCTGGTAGGCAACTACACTACCGCGATCGATATGGCTGGCGCCTCCATCACGGTATGTCTGTTGGATGACGAGATCAGACAGCATTGGGATAGTCCAGTACATACCCCTGCACTCAGGTGGGGGTGTTAAAAAACCCCTTGAATATTCATTAGCGGTGCACTCCCCTTGAAAGCTTTATTCTGATTGCCTCACAGGGAACGATGCTACCAATGAAACGTGCGCGTGCGTGTAAGCTCAAAACACTTGCTGCCAGAGCTTTAGCACTGCTTGCTGAAGTGCGGCAACCTCTTCGACTGGTATTTTGGCATCCTGACTTTGTAGCTTTGCCTGGTGGATGATTCTGCGGTATTGACGATAAGCATCCGCAACGGCATTTGCGGATTCAGCTTCTATGATTTTCAATGTCGCTAGCATTTTTAGCAATGCTATATTGCCTATATTATCAGTTAGTTGCTGGTATTTGTTCGAGTAGTTTAATAATAAATATTGCACGATAAATTCCACATCGATGATACCGCCAGGGCTGTGTTTCACATCGAACATGCCTGGTTTAGCCTTGTTTGCTTCACGCATCTTCTCGCGCATGTCCAGTACATCTTGTTTCAACTTGTCCGTCTCGCGCAATTGCATCATCACATCGCGACGGATGGTTTCGAACGCTGTGCCGATGCGTGACTCGCCCGCCACGAAGCGGGCGCGGGTGAGTGCCTGATACTCCCATGTCCACGCCTTGTTCGCCTGATACTCGCGGAACGCATCGACCGAGCTGACCAGCAAGCCGCTATTGCCGTCAGGGCGTAGCTGCAAGTCGGTTTCGTATAGCTGCCCGGCGTTGGTCATGCTATTGAACCAGCTGTTGATACGCTGCGCGAAACGCGCGTAAATATCACCAGCTTCAGGATGATTGTCGTCATACAGGAAGATGATATCCAGGTCAGACGTATAACCCAGTTCCTTACCGCCGAGCTTGCCGTAACCGATGACCGCGAACTGGGGGGTTTCCCTGTGTTTGAACTTGAGCGTCTGCCAGATGGTATCAAGACTGACCTGCAGGATCACATCTGCCAGCGCGCTGAGATAATCGGACAAGGTTTCCAGCTGCAGTTCATTATTGATATCCTGCGCGGCAAAGCGCATCAGATAGCTGTTCTTGAAATGCCGCATGGCATCCATTTGCGCTTCTGTATCACCGGCCAAAGCTTGCATCTGCGCCAGTAGCGACTGCTTGATCACGGAGAAATCCGGGGCGGCGTATAGCGTGCGTGTATCCAGCAATTCGTCCAGCAAAATAGGATGCGCCGAAAGATACTGTGCCAGCCATGGACTAGCTGCACACAACTTGACCAACAATTCGAGCGAATGCGGGTATTCTGCCAGCAGCGCTAGGTAGCTTGCCCGGCGACAGATGTGTTCGAGCAGATTCATCGTGCGAAGTAAGGAAGTGTCTGGCATCACGGTCTTCGCGCTCTGCGACAGCACCATTGGCATGAGTTTATCGAGACGCTGGCGGCTCTGCTCGGGCAATTGCTGGTAACGCTGGCTATTGCGCATGCTTTGCAGCAGTTGCCAGACATGCGCTACATCTTGGAAGCCACAGGCTGCTAAATGCTTCTGCGCTGCCTCTGTGCTAATGACACCTCGCCAGATAGCGGTCTCTGCCGGAAGCTCGGCATGCGCATCCTCGCTGAAGGTGGCATCGAAATGCTGCTGCACCAGATTACGATGCCGATTCAGCACCTGCAGAAAGGTTTGCCAGTCAGGGAAGCCCATTGAGTTGGCAATGCGTGCCCGCGCCTCCTCGTGCTTAGGCAACTCTTGTGTTTGCTGATCTTCCACATACATCAGCCGGTGTTCCAGGTTGCGTAAAAATGTATATGCTTCAATTAAAGAATCTACTGTAGATTCATCCAGCAACTTTTTGTTTTTTAATATTTTTAATACTTGCAATGTTGGCCGTATTTGTAGTTCTGGCTCACGCCCGCCGCGTATGAGCTGGAACACCTGCGCAACGAATTCTATCTCGCGAATGCCGCCGCGGCCTAGCTTGATATTGTCCTGCATCCCCTTTTGCAGCACGTCGCGCTGAATCTGAGATTTCAAGTCGCGCATACTGGCAAAAGCGTTGTAATCCAGGTACTTTCGAAAAACGAATGGCCGTAGAAGCGCGTGGATATTGGCTTCCGGGCCTGCCACAGCACGGCCTTTTATCCAGGCGTAGCGCTCCCATTCGCGCCCGCTGATCTGGTAATAGCTTTCCAGCGCATCCAGGTCGCTGACCAGCGCACCTTCGCTACCATACGGCCTCAGACGCATATCCACCCGGAACACGAACCCATCTTCGGTCACATCGTCCAACGCAGAAATAAGTTTTTTACCAAGCTTGGTAAAGAACTCCTGATTGCTGATGGATTGCTCACCATCCGTCTGCCCAGCCGATTCATAAGCGAAGATCAGGTCGATGTCGCTGGAGACGTTTAACTCACCGCCACCTAGCTTGCCCATGCCGACAACGATCAGTTCTTGCGGATAACCATTCGTATCTACCGGCTGGCCGTAGATTTCGACCTGCCAGGTATCCAGATAATCAATCGCAGTCTTGACAGCGCATTCGGCCAAAGCACTAGTGGTTTGCATGACTTCCTGTAAATCTGCCAGACCCGACAGATCACGCAATATCGTACTGGCCATCACGCGCTGGCGAAGCTGGCGTAATATTTTTTTCAGGCAAATCTCATCCGTGATAATTTGCGTTCCCAAAAATTGTTGCATACGCGCCACGTCATAGGAAATCGCATGATTCTCTAGCAAATCCTTGAGCAGAACCTTATCTTTAGTAAGCAATCGACCCAAAAACGGACTACAGGCAACTGCATGGCTAAATAATGCCACCTGCTGTGGCGTGGCCCCGAGTTCTAAAAGCAAATTATCCAGTGATTCCATAAAAAAATTCAGTTATGATTCAGTTTACAATTTGTAACAAGTAATCAATTTATTATAAGCCTGCCAGCGCTAATCCAAAGCAAGCAACACAGGCAAATGGGTGATCAGGAGAGCCGTTAGCATGTCCATTGAATCAGTATTGCACGAAAACCGTGTATTTGAACCAAGTGATGCCTTTAAATCCAACGCCGCGGTATCTGGCATGGATGCTTATCGTGCGCTCTGCGCAGAAGCATCCAAGGACTATGAAGGATTTTGGGCCAAACTGGCAAAAGAGTTATTGATTTGGCACAAGCCTTTCAACAAAACACTCAATCAGGACAATGCGCCCTTCTATAAGTGGTTTGAGGACGGTGAACTGAATGTCTCGGCCAATTGCTTGGATCGCCATCTCAACACCATCCCAAATAAAACTGCCATCATCTTTGAAGCAGACAACGGAGATGTGAAGAACATCACCTACAAAGAGCTTTATCATCAGGTCTGCCAATTTGCCAATGGCCTAAAGACGCTGAATCTGAACGTTGGTGACCGTGTGATCATCTACCTGCCGATGGGTGTGGAAGCGATCGTTGCCATGCAGGCGTGCGCACGCATCGGTTTGACACATAGCGTGGTTTTCGGCGGCTTTTCCGCAAAAAGCCTGAATGAGCGCATCATGGATGCAGGCGCAAAGGTTGTCATCACTGCCGATGGGCAATTCCGTGGCGGCAAAACAATGCCGCTGAAGGCGGCTGTTGATGAAGGTATCGCCATGGGCGGCTGCGAATGCCTGCAAAAAGTGGTGGTGCTGAAAAAGACCGGGCAGGAAATGGCATGGAACAGCCGCGACATGTGGTGGGGCGATCTCGTAGCAGGTCAATCAAACGAGTGCGAACCCGTGATGGTGAGTGCAGAGCATCCATTATTCCTGCTCTACACCTCCGGCTCCACTGGCAAACCTAAGGGAGTACAGCACTCATCTGCAGGCTACTTGTTACATGCCATCAACACTACTCGCTGGACCTTCGATCTGAAACCTGACGATATCTTCTGGTGTACAGCTGACGTGGGCTGGATCACCGGCCACACCTATGTTTGCTATGGGCCGCTTGCATTAGGCGCCACGCAGGTAGTGTTCGAAGGCATCCCTACTTATCCGCACGCAGGACGTTTCTGGGAGATGATCCAGAAACACAAGGTATCGATCTTCTACACCGCGCCAACTGCGATTCGCTCACTTATCAAAGCCGGCGAGACCGACCCGAGCACACACCCGAGGAATTACAACCTGAGCAGTCTACGCCTACTGGGCACTGTAGGCGAACCCATCAACCCTGAAGCCTGGATGTGGTACTACGAGCAGGTCGGCGGCAGCCGTTGCCCCATCGTGGATACCTTCTGGCAAACAGAGACTGGCGGTCATGTCATCACCCCACTACCAGGGGCCACAGCACTTGTGCCTGGCTCATGTACTTTACCCTTCCCCGGCATCGAGATTGACGTGGTGGATGAGTCCGGCAAGGAGATTCCATGGGGGCAAGGTGGCTTGCTGGTTATCAAGAAACCCTGGCCATCCATGATACGCACCATCTGGGGCGACCCGGAACGCTACCAACACAGCTACTATCCAGCAGAATTAGGCGGCACTTACTATCTGGCGGGCGATGGCGCGGTGCGTGATGCCAAAACTGGCAACTTTACTATCATGGGCCGCATCGATGACGTGCTAAATGTATCTGGTCACCGTTTAGGGACGATGGAAATCGAATCAGCGCTTGTCGCCAATCACTTGGTTGCTGAAGCAGCCGTCGTCGGCAAGCCACATGACATCAAAGGCGAGGCTGTCGTCGCTTATGTGGTATTGAAAGGTAAACGCCCCGAAGGTGATGAGGCAAAAAAAATCGTCTCCGAACTGCGTGAATGGGTAGGCAAGGAAATCGGCCCTATCGCTAAACCAGATGAGATTCGCTTTGGCGACAACCTCCCTAAAACCCGTAGCGGCAAGATTATGCGCCGCCTGCTACGCAGCCTGGCTAAAGGGGAAGAGATTACTTCGGACATATCCACATTGGACAATCCCGCCATATTAGATCAATTGAAGCAAGCTGTGCGCTGATTAACTAAATTTCAACCGAATCACTGGATTGTGTAAGATATAATCGTTTCGTGATATATATAGTCACAATCCGGTAATATTGCCTAGCTAGAGTATCTCTATTAGTCCATCCACTTGATGGCGCTTCATTATTTTTGGCAAGGCTGTTAAATGTTCCAGAACTTGCCTACTAATGATAGAGTCATATTATGGCTCGCAATCCACAATCAAACATTAGCTGGATGTCTTGAATGAGCCTTACTCAATTCGCAACTAGAATCAGAAATAGCCTAAGTAAAGGTAGTGAGCATGGACTTGTACCTTTCCAAGTGATGGGAACAACAATCCCCAAAGTAGTACATCAAACCTATCATTCCAAAATATTACCTAATGAAATACAGCAGAATCTGAACCTTTTAAAAACAATGAATCCCGAATGGGAGTTCAAACTATATGACGATGCGGATATAGAGCACTACATAAGCAGTTTCTATCCAGACTTGCTAGGAACATTTCATAAAATCAATCCTAAGTATGGAGCGGCAAAGGCAGACTTTTTCAGATACTTGCTTATGTATCGCGAAGGCGGCGTATATTTAGATATCAAAAGCAGCCTGAGCAGGCCTCTTAGAGAAATCATTAATCCAGATGATAAATATATACTGACTCATTGGACCCAATACAGCCCGGAATTTAAGCTAGGTTACTTGAAAGGTATTACCAATCCCTATGGCGAGTTACATCAATGGCACATCATTGCGGTAAAAGGACATCCTTTCCTGAAGCATGTCATAGAAAACGTTTGTAGAAATATCGATAATTACAATCCAATTATTCATGGGTGCGGGAAAATGGCAGTGCTGAAAGTGACTGGTCCAATAGCATATACTGAGACAATCACCCCCTTGTTAGATAAATATCCTAATCAATTAGTACTAAGTCACGAAGATATCGGTCTAATTTATAGCTTTATGAAGTCTTACGATGGACATCATAAGTTTTTTGAACAGGTCCATTACACTAAGTTAGAAGAACCAATTATTGAGCAATCAGCATTGATGATGTGTTTGTTCAATATTTCAAAACCAGCAATTACTATGGTTAAGTCATTATATCGATTCTGTAAATACTTAAATGAAAAAGCTTCCAAGCTACACTAAATACCTACAGTATCTATACCTACACTATTCAGCGTATAGCATTTAGTTCATACTGGTTGCCATAATAAATCGATTCATAATAACCACCACAGATAAAAATATGAGCAAGAGTTCAGAACACATTGATTATTACCCATGGTTTGACTGGCTCCGAATTACACTTGCTACCACAGTATTACTGCACCATGAGGGTTTGCTAGGTTGGTCGAGAGCGGGAAATTTTTCAGTACAAATTTTTTTCGCGTTGAGCGGGTGGCTGATTGGTGGCATTTTGCTGAATACTAACAAAAAAGATATCCCGCATTTTTACTTCAACAGGGCAATCAGAATCTGGCTGCCGTACTTTCTGGCTCTTTCCTTCCTCGTCATGGCCAGCCTCCTTCACGATAAAATCACTCCCAAATGGTGGGAGTTTGTCATATACAAGGCTTTATTCGTTTATAACTGGTTTGGAAACAGACAACTCGATACCTTTGTTCAGGAAATGCCTCTACAGGGAACAGGAAATCATTTCTGGAGCATCAATACAGAGGAACAATTTTACGGCTATGTGCAAAATAAGGTTGGAATTAAACAATTTCGCCCCCAGAATTACCTG
>DAOMMM010000005.1:0-129136 GCA_035423825.1 Methylophilus sp.
TGGTGGGTGCTAACGGGGTCGAACCGCTGACATTCGCCTTGTAAGGGCGACGCTCTACCAACTGAGCTAAGCACCCTGCATTCATTTAAAACTTAAAATAACTTGCAGTGCTGTTGGTTGTTTTCTTTCTCAACCAACAAAGACCGCTAGTTTACAGCATCTTTAAGCGCTTTACCAGCCCTAAATTTAGGAGAATTTGCTGCGCTGATTTTAATCGTTGCGCCTGTACGAGGATTACGGCCACTGCGAGCGCTACGTTTGCCAACATAAAATGTACCAAAACCAATCAAGGTTACCATATCACCTTTTTTCAAAGCTTTAGTAACTGCAGCTGTAGTTGCATCTAGAGAACGGCCAGCAGCAGCTTTTGAGATTCCTGCCGCTTTAGCAATTTGGTCAATCAGTTCGGATTTGTTCACGTGTAATCCCCTTTAGTTAATAAATAGACAGGTATTTCCTGTGTTTGCTTTTATATCAAGCGGTGAAAGCCCGTGTCAAGGGCTTTCAGGGCAATTTGCGGAATATTTTCCTTAAAGGTCACAATTAGTGTGTCACTGAAGCATTCGGCTCTGAAGCCACGTCAGATTTGACTGAGGTCGTTTCTTCTGTAGTTTCTACAAGAGGACTGGGCATCCGTTCCAGTGCTAACTCTAACACTTGATCAATCCACTTAACTGGATGGATATGTAAGTGATTCTTAATATTCTCTGGAATCTCGGCCAAATCCTTAACATTGGACTCTGGAATCAGCACCGTCTTAATTCCGCCACGATGCGCTGCCAACAGCTTCTCTTTGAGACCACCAATTGCGAGAACCTCACCCCGCAGAGTAATCTCACCAGTCATTGCAACATCCGCTCGCGCAGGAATGTCTGTCAATACGGATATTATTGCTGTCGTCAACGCTATACCAGCACTTGGGCCGTCTTTGGGAGTAGCGCCTTCAGGCAGGTGAATATGTATATCTTTTTTCTCGTAAAAATCCTCGGCAATACCTAGCCGTCTAGCACGACTACGTACAACGCTCATCGCAGCCTGAACTGACTCCTGCATGACATCGCCAAGCTTACCAGTCGTAATAGTCTTCCCCTTACCTGCAAGTAGCACCGCTTCGATAGTCAACAGCTCACCGCCTACTGATGTCCATGCAAGCCCCGTCACTTGGCCGACCTGATTTTCTTTAGCAGCTACGCCATAATCATAACGGTACACGCCCAAATATTTTTCCAGGTTTTTTGCAGTAATTTGGACCTTCTTCACATCCTTAACTTCACCCTCACCGGCTTTGCGTGCTCTCTTGACAGATTTCTGCACAAGCAACTCTTTAACTACTTTACGGCAGATTTTGGCTATTTCCTGTTCTAAACGCCGCACGCCTGCTTCTCGGGTATATTTCCGCACAATATCTCGCAAGGCACTATCTGCAACATCTATTTCAGAGGCCTTTAAGCCGTGCGCCTTGTACTGTTTGGGTAACAAATAACGCCGTGCGATATTAACCTTCTCATCTTCCGTGTACCCTGCAAGACGAATGATTTCCATACGATCTAACAAAGGTGCAGGAATGTTCATACTGTTAGCGGTAGCAACAAACATCACATCTGAGAGGTCATATTCAACCTCAACATAGTGGTCGGCAAATGTATGATTCTGCTCAGGGTCTAGCACCTCCAACAAAGCAGATGAAGGGTCACCGCGCATATCCTGCCCCATCTTGTCTACTTCATCTAGCAAGAATAATGGGTTTTTAACCCCAACTTTACTCATACTTTGTAGTATTTTGCCTGGCATTGAACCAATATACGTGCGACGATGGCCACGTATTTCAGCTTCATCACGCACACCACCCAGGGCCATACGCACAAACTTGCGATTCACGGCTTTAGCAATACTTTGCCCCAATGAGGTTTTACCAACGCCTGGAGGGCCCACCAAACAAAGAATAGGGGCTTTAACCTTTCCAACGCGCTGCTGGACGGCCAAATACTCAATGATACGTTCTTTGACCTTCTCTAAGCCGTAATGATCAGCGTCAAGCACGGCTTCTGCAGAAACCAAGTCTTTACTGATTTTGGTTTTTTTCTTCCATGGCAAGCCAGTCAAGGTGTCGATATAATTACGCACCACTGCTGCTTCTGCCGACATTGGTGACATAAGCTTAAGTTTCTTCAACTCTGTATTTGCCTTGGCTAGGGCCTCTTTAGGCATGCCTGCATTCTGGATACGTTTCTCCAGTTCCTCCATTTCGGCATTTTCATCTTGTTCGCCCAACTCCTTCTGAATCGCCTTTACTTGCTCGTTCAGATAATATTCACGCTGGCTTTTCTCCATTTGACGTTTCACTCGCTCGTGGATACGCTTCTCAACCTGAAGGATATCTATCTCTGATTCCATCAGTTGCAACAGATGCTCTAGCCTGTCTACAGGATCTAGTTTCTCAAGCACAATTTGCTTTTCTTCCAACTTGAGTGTTAGATGTGCTGCAATGGTATCTGCAAGTCTACTTGCGGTGTGAATCGTTGATAAAGAAGGCAAGATTTCTGGAGGAATCTTCTTGTTAAGCTTAACGTATTGATCAAACTGTGCGAGTACCGTGCGCATCAAGGCCTCAACCTCGCTGTCACTTTGCTCGATGGACTCGATCTTTTCGGCATGCGCCATAAAACAGTCGGCAGTCTCAGTGAAATCTAAGATGCGTACACGATGCATCCCTTCCACTAGCACCTTAACTGTTCCGTCTGGCAACTTAAGCATTTGCAAGACAGTTGCCAAGGTACCTATCTCATAAAGGTCCTCGGCCTCTGGATCATCCTTTGTAGCAGATTTTTGGGCAACTAAGAGTATCTGCTTGTCCGTATCAGAGGCAATCTCCAAAGCTTTTACGGATTTGGCTCGCCCTACAAAAAGCGGTATTACCAGATGCGGATATACCACCACATCCCTCAGAGGCAACAAGGGCATCATTTGGGGCTTTGCCGGTATAGATGATTCGATATTAGATAAAACTTCTTCGGTCATACGATAATTCCTAATTTCTGTAAAGCAATTCGATATGACGTCTAGATTGGGCTTAAAAATCTAGATTCAAGTAGTGCTGCACAAATCAATTGATGCAAATCACCAAGCTACTATAAACCTCTTGGTTTTAATTGCAATAGGCTAGAGAGAGTTATACTAACCCGCGTTTTCGGCTAGCTTTTGAGAGTCTTGATAAATCATGATAGGAGGCGTTTCTCCATTGATCGCACCTTCGTCAATTACTACTTTAGAAAGGTTTTCAATTGATGGGATGTCATACATGATATCCAATAAGGCGTGTTCCATAATAGAACGCAATCCACGCGCACCAGTTTTGCGCTCCAAAGCTTTTTTTGCAATCAAGCGTAAAGCTGCGTCCCTAAATTCAAGGTCTACGCCTTCCATCTTGAATAGTTTGATGTATTGTTTTGTCAATGCATTTTTTGGTTCAGTAAGAATGCTCATCAGAGCCTTCTCATCCAGAGATTCCAAAGTTGCCACAACAGGTAAACGGCCAATGAACTCAGGAATCAATCCAAATTTAATCAAGTCTTCGGGTTCGACATCGCGCAAGACCTCACCTACAGCGCGCGCGTCATCTTTGCTTTTCACTTCTGCGCCGAAACCTATACCGCCTTTTTCAGAACGTAGGCGAATAATTTTTTCCAGCCCGTCAAACGCGCCACCACAGATAAACAATATATTGGTTGTATCGAGCTGAACAAATTCCTGATTAGGATGTTTGCGACCACCCTGAGGAGGCACAGAAGCAACGGTACCTTCAATCAACTTAAGCAACGCCTGCTGTACGCCTTCGCCAGATACATCTCGAGTAATCGACGGGTTCTCTGATTTGCGGGAAATCTTGTCAACTTCATCAATATAAACGATTCCGCGCTGTGCTTTTTCAACATCATAGTCGCACTTTTGAAGCAGTTTCTGCATGATATTTTCGACATCCTCGCCTACATAACCTGCTTCCGTAAGCGTAGTCGCATCAGCCATCACAAATGGTACATCCAGAAGGCGTGCAAGTGTTTGCGCGAGTAATGTTTTGCCTGAACCTGTTGGTCCGATCAGCAAAATATTACTTTTTTGAATCTCAATATCATCTTTGGTGGCATTTTGACCTAAGTGATTATGATCGAGACGTTTGTAATGGTTATATACAGCAACTGAAAGACTTTTTTTAGCCTGTAACTGACCAATCACGTATTGATCAAGAATTTTGCATATCTCTTGTGGGCTCGGCAAAGACTTGTCAGTCGACTTGATCTCATTGAGGCTTTGGACTTCCTCTTTGATGATGTCGTTGCATAGGTCTACGCATTCATCACAAATAAATACAGATGGACCAGCAATCAGCTTTTTCACCTCATGTTGGCTTTTTCCGCAAAATGAGCAATAGAGTAGTTTCTCGCCTTCGCCTTTTGTGGCCATGTACTTTCCTTGTTTCAGTGCCTATCTAACTTTTGCCGCTATCTTAAGCCGCATCAGTACGCGATGCAATCATCTTGTCTACCAATCCGTAGGCTACCGATTGCTCTGCGCTCATAAAATTATCTCGATCTGTATCATTGGCAATAACTTCGACAGATTGACCTGTATGGTGCGCCATGATGTTATTGAGCTTGTCCTTAAGGTAAAGAATCTCTTTAGCATGAATCTCGATATCTGATGCCTGGCCTTGGAAACCACCAAGAGGCTGATGGATCATTACGCGGGAATTCGGTAAGCAGAAACGTTTACCCTTTGCCCCAGCAGTTAGCAATAGCGCCCCCATACTAGCCGCTTGACCAATGCACAAGGTGCTGACATCTGGCTTGATGAATTGCATGGTGTCGTAAATTGCCATCCCTGCAGTTACAGAACCACCTGGTGAATTAATGTACAAAGAGATATCTTTGTCAGGATTTTCCGCTTCCAGAAACAGCAACTGGGCGACCACAAGATTGGCTGTCATATCGTTGACCGGACCTACCAGAAAAATCACCCGCTCACGCAACAAACGTGAATAGATATCATAAGAACGTTCACCACGGCCACTTTGCTCAATCACGATTGGCACGTAGCCCAAGTTTTGCGTCTCTAGATTTCCATTCATTATATTGCTCATCTGTATCGCCTTAATTAATTACCAAAACCACAATTTAACAGATTGGCATTAAACTTATCCTTAGAACTAAGGACTATCCTGCCATCAAATCGTCAAATTTAATCTTCTTGTTACTTACCTTCGCCTTTTCAAGCACCCAGTTAACCACATTTTCTTCCGTAGCCAGCGCCGCCGGCTCATCTAAGCGTTTCACATCTGCGTAGTACCATTTCACCAAGTCCTCAGGTTGCTCAAAGCTTTGTGCAAATGTATCGATCATAGCTCGCACCTGATCCGCGTTAGCTTGCAGATTGTTGGCATTCACCACTTCACTCAACACCAAGCGCAAGGTTGTGCTGCGTTTTGCCTGATCCTCAAACATGGAAGGTTCCAGTTTTAATGAGGCAGGATCCATACCGCGTTGTTGCAGGTTTTGCGCTGTAGCATGCATCATGCGATTAATTTCTGCACTTATCAGCGCTTTAGGTAATTCAATATCAGCCACATCCACCAAACCCTGGAACACTTGTTCCTTAACACGTGCTTTCACACGTTTTTCAACTTCTTGATCCAGACTGGTTTTAATTTCGGCACGCATTTTTGCAACATCACCGTCCTCAACCCCCAAGCTTTTGGCAAATTCAGCATCCACTTTTGGAAAAACAGGCTCAGATACACTATTAAAAGTCACTTCGTAAGCTACTGTCTTACCTGCTACCTGAGGGGAGTTGTGATCTTCCGGGTAAGTAATCTCAAACTTTTTAGTTTCTCCAGCTTTACCTCCCACCAATGCATCGTCAAATGCTGCCAAGCGACCAGGCTCGCCCAGCACCATATCCAAACCCTTATTATCGGTTCCTTCAACCTGCTTGCCTTCCAGGCTAGCCTGAAGCGACACATTGACACGGTCACCTTTTTTTGCGGCACGCTTCACTGGAGAATAGCTCACACGTTGCTTAACCAAAACCTCAATGGTTTTTTCAACATCAGCATCTGCAACTTCCAAGGTAGGTTTCTCTATCTTTATTTTGCTCAAATCACCCAGCTTAACCTCGGGGAAGATCTCGAACGTTGCAGTATATTCAAACTCTGTTGCTGCTTCTGCAAATGGCTTATGCTCGATGTTTGGAAAGCCAGCCACACGCAATTTATGTTCTTGTACTGCATCACCAAAACTGGCCTCTACTGCTTTGGAGTAAACTTCGTCACGCACCTGGTCCCCATAATGCTGGTTTACCAAACCGATAGGTGCCTTACCTGGCCGGAAACCAGCGAACTTGGCAGTACGGGAAATTTGCGCCAAACGTTGGCGAATTTGATTCTCCAGCGGAGCCAAAGGTACCTTAATGGTCATGCGACGTTCGAGATTGCTGATGGTTTCAACTGATGCTGCCATACTGCTGTCCTATATGTATCGTTAAGTTAATTATGAATATTCTGGTGCGAAAGGAGAGACTCGAACTCTCACGCCTCGCGGCGCTGGAACCTAAATCCAGTGCGTCTACCAATTCCGCCACTTTCGCAAAACCTTTTTAAAAGATTTGTTGGATTTAATCTGATATTGTAACCGAAAAATTCGCATCCATGAAAACATCTTGACTCTGCATAATGCAAGCTACCGTTATTGCCAAACCTCAATCATCCATATGCATAAAGCGCATGTTATGATTGACAGCGCTAGCCGAGCCTTGCAAGATAACGATTAATCGTTAGGCCTCATTCTGAAATTACTTCTAAATTTAAAAACCATGCCAAATACACAACATCAAGCAGAAAACAATATGCTCCGCAGCGAGCTTGAACTCCTCATGAAGGAACGTGAAAAATTGCTGATTATTGCAGGCGCTGCTGCCGGCCTGATTGCCGAGCTCAATACTGAAGACTTGCCAATTCGGACAGTAGAAGCAGCCGACTTGCTAGCCACCAACATCAACAAACTACCTGAAGAAACGTTGCAGGATGCGCTGGGTGCGGTGCATGCCAGCATTGACGAGTAAAAGACACAGGGTAAACAAGGTAAGTTTATCCGTGATTTCGGCATCAAAAAAGCTTATTCTGACATCTTGGGTATTAGCGTCCAGCCTGAGTGGCTGCGCTTTGATACCTTATACTCCCAAGCCAATCGAGCCTAAGCAGGTTACAGACAAGATTGTCAACAAAGATCCGCTTAGCGCAGAGTTCAAAGCGTTCTGCATTGCACAAGGGTATCCCGAAAACAAGCTGCCATTTGCCTCTTGGGGCATCGAAGAGCTCACTTTGAGTGCATTGTATCACCACACCAGACTTGATCTTGCCAAAGCTCAGCTAGGTGTCGCCAAGGCAGCTATTGAGAGTGCTGGAATAAAAACCTCTCCGAATTTAGGCGCACATGTCGCTCGAAGCAATCGGGCTAACGGTGACATCAATCCCTTTTCATATAGCCTGAATGTCGATATCCCCATTGAAACCACCACTAAACGTGCCATCCGCATCGAGGAAGCTCAACATTTGGCCGAAGTAGCCAGGCTTGATGTAGCGGAGACCGGTTGGTCGCTCCGCAGAAGTCTCAAACAAGACTGGCTCAACTATCATGAACACCAAGCGCAAACGACCTTACTGGAATCCACAGCAAAGCACTATGACAAGCTCGCAGAACTTGTGAGCAAGCGTGTTCAACATGGCCTGGCTTCAAGCATAGAACTAGCGCCTATCCTTGCACAACAATCCAAAGCTCGCACGCAACTCAGCCAAGCTGCATCCCGAAAAGATTTACTGATAACTACCATGGCTACAGATGCTGGGCTTACTAAAGAAAAATTTCAGCAAATACCAATTGCACAACTAGAGTTAGATTCCGCTCTAGACAAGATTAACGAATTCTTTGCCAGCCCAAGCAGCAATCAACTTCAAAGCGATGCCTTGCTGAATCGCATCGATATTCGTCGCAGTTTGGCAAAATATGCTGCCGCCGAGAGCAAAATCAAACTGGAAGTTGCGAAACAAACGCCTGATATATCAATCTCTCCCGGATTCCTGTTTGAATTTGGCGACAAAATCTGGTCACTAGGGTTTTCCAGCCTGTTGAACTTGTTGAATAAAAATCCAGCTCTGATTCATCAAGCCGAACGACTACGCGAAGTCGAGGGTGCTCAATTTGAAGCAATACAAGCTCAAGTGATCAGTGATGTTGCCCATGCTCAAGAACAGCTAGATGCCGCTAAACAAATGTTAGCTCGTGCGCATAGACAAAAAAATCAACTCATAGCAGCGTTACAAAATTATCAGAAACAATTTGATGCCGGCCAAATGGACAAACTGGAATTCACTCAAGCACAGCTTCAGTACAGCGCAAATCTGGGTGAGCTCATGACCGCGCAATTTAACTTGTTGCGCGCTGCAGAACAGCTTGAAAATTCCTTACAGAATGATTTACAAGGCAACCTCTGGGGCCAATATATTACGACGGAAACAATGACACGATGAACAAAAAAACCTCGATGATTATTGGTTTGCAAGCTATTTTGATTGTCACCTTGTTCTGGATGCTGGTTTTTTACGGTAAAGATGAGTTCGACACTGCACAAGAAACGCGAGAAGAAGAAATCGAGACGCCAAGCCGCGTCTCTAATAAACAAGGCATTAGCATCGTGACGATATCTCCCGAGGTTCAGAACAATAGCGGAATCCAAACTGCCAAGATCAGTGCTGCTAACTACACTGGTGAGATCAAAAGCTTCGGGAATGTGGTTACCATCGATAGCTTGATAGATGCCAAGACGCAATATCTAAACCTTCGCAGCGAAATCTCTGTGATACAAAGTACCAGTTCACACAATCTTCAGCAATATCAACGACTCAAAACACTTAATGCAGACGACAAGAACGTATCGGATCGAGCCGTTCAGGAATCCTTGGCTTTGGTCAATGCCGACAAGGCAAAAATACAGGGGCTTGAATTACAGATCAAGAATCTGCTCGCCAACATGAAGCTTAAATGGGGTGAGTCATTGACCAACCTGATTACCGAGGATAAGTTACCAGCGCATTTACAAGGCCTGATGAATCGCAAGTATGTGCTTGTACAAGCAAGCTTACCAATCAACACTCCCACACCGGAAATCGGCTCCATAATACAAATCACACCTATCAACGAGAACATTCAGCCTATCCCCGCTACCTATATCTCCCCAGCCACCCAGAGTGATGCCAGCGGTCTAGGTAAAACATATTACTATAGTGCACCTGCCGATCTGTTGCGTATTGGTATGCGTGTCAATGTGGAAGCAACGGCGAAAGCACCGACAAGTAATGGTGTCGTCATCCCCAACAGTGCAGTGGTCTGGTATGCCGGCACCCCATGGATATATCTTAAACAAGGCAAGCAACAATTCTTACGCAAACCGATTTCCACGGATACAGAAGTAGATTCTGGCTGGTTCAACCAGAACATCAGTACAGACAGCGAAATCGTCACCAGGGGCGCCCAACTGCTACTCTCGGAAGAATTTAAATATCAAATCAAAAACGAGAACGAAGATTAACCCATTATGATGCCCGCTCTCGTCAGGTTTTCCATCCGTTTTCACGGAGTAATCGTTGGCTTAGCCATTTTAGTGGTCATGTATGGCATTTACAGCCTGACACGCAGCAATCTCGATGTTTTCCCAGAGTTCTCCCCTACTCAAATCATCATCCAGACCGAATCACCAGGCCTTTCCACTGACCTTGTCGAATCTTTGGTGACACAACCTATCGAAACAGCCATCGCAGGCAGTGTAGGGATTGACAGTATGCGTTCCCAATCAATACCGGGGCTGTCAGTCGTAACGGTAATTTTTGATGAAAATAGCGATATTTACCGTAACCGGCAAATTGTCGCAGAAAGACTCACCACTCTGGCCAACAGGCTGCCTCAAGGCATTACCCCCAACATCACCCCTCTAACTTCTAGCGCCAGTACCGTTCTAGGATTTGGCGTCACCAGTAAAAAACGAAGCCTGATGGAACTGCGTACCATTGTGGACTGGACAGTTACCCCGCACTTGCTTGCTATTCCTGGAGTCGCCGACGTCAACGTCTTTGGTGGAGAAGTCCGGCAGTTCCAAGTGCAAATCGACCCAGACAAGTTGTTACGTTACCAATTGAGCATCAATGACGTGGTTGCGGCAACGCGGAGCGCAACTGGCGTTACAGGTGCCGGTTACATCCAAAACGCCAACCAACGCATTATCATCAATGTCCATGGGCAAGCCAATACACCTGACAAATTGGCAAAAGCCACTCTAATCCATAGAAACGGCCGCAGCATCAAACTGGGAGACATTGGGAAGGTCGTCGAAGCTGCGGCACCTTCCATCAGTGCCGCAGCCATCAATCGAGAAGAAGGCATTTACTTGTCTGTGCAAGGCCAACTAGGAGCCAATACCCATGCGGTAACACAGGCAATTGAAGCAGCATTGCAGGAACTAAAACCGCAACTGGAAGCAGAACAAGTGACCTTGCACGAAGGATTGTTCCGCCCCGCAAACTTCATTGAGACAGCCATCAAAGGCGTGCGCACCGACATTTTGGTTGGATCCATTTTAGTCGTCACCATTTTGTTTCTCTTCCTGTTCAACGCTCGTACCGCCTTTATCTCTGCCACAGCCATACCTCTTTCATTGCTTACCGCTGTCGTGGTACTCAGCTACTTCAATATAGGACTCAACATCATGGTGTTGGGTGGGCTGGCGATTGCGTTGGGCGAGGTAGTCGACGATGCGATTATCGATACCGAGAACATCTTCAGGCGCCTGCGTGAGAACCGTCTGCTAGCAAACCCATTACCCATCTCACAAGTGGTGTTCAATGCCTCGATGGAAGTCAGGAGCTCCGTTGTGTATGCCACCATCATTGTGGCGCTAGTATTCATGCCGCTGCTGACTCTAAGCGGAGTTGCGGGAAAACTATTTGCCCCGCTAGGCTATGCTTATATTGCTGCGATACTGGCATCATTGGTGGTGGCTCTCACCCTGACCCCGGCATTATGTTATCTACTACTAGGCAAGGCCACCCTGACTGCAGCAGACCCCCCGGTTATCAAATCAATCAAAATTCGGTATGTTGCTCTTCTGAATACCATCGAACGTCATTACAAAACCGTTATCGTCACAAGCTTGCTGCTGATAGGTGTTGGCTTAGGCATTTTACCCTTGTTCAAGAGCCAGTTCATTCCGGCTTTGCACGAAGGGCATTTCATCATGCACATGACGGCAGTGCCCGGGACTTCCGAGAAAGAATCGCTACGTCTCGGCAAGCAGGTCGCCAAAGTCATTTCCAACATCGAAGGGGTCAAATCCGTCACGCAATGGGTTGGCCGAGCTCAAAACGGCGCGGACACCTTCGGCACACACTACAGTGAGTTTGAAATCGAAATAGGTACCTTATTAGGAGAGGAGCAGAACCGCATTCTGGATGATATCCGGGAAGAACTGGCTGGAGAGCTCACTGACAAGGACAGCGATGGAATTGCCGAGCTTGGTTTCGTCGGAGTCAATTTTGCCATTAACACTTTCCTTACTGAAAGAATCGAAGAAACCATTTCAGGTTATGCTGCTAGCACGGTGATCAATATCTACGGGCAAGATCTGGACGCTCTGGATCGCGATGCTCAACGAATCGCCACAGTAGTATCCAGCATCCCCGGGGCTGAGGATGTGTTGTTACAATCACCTCCTGGCACGCCAGAAGTCAGCATTCGTCTGCGGCCAGACAAGATGGCGCTCTGGGGTCTGCAACCTGTACAGGTGCTGGATACCATCCGCGCAGCGAACGAAGGAGTTCCCATTGCACAAATCTATATGGGTAGCCGTGTAGTGGGGTTGAGCGTTATGCTCGAGGAAGAAGCTCGCGATGATATTGGTGATATTGGCAATATCCCGCTGTTCAATGTCGAAGGCCGTCTATTGCATCTTAAAGATATTGCGTTCATCAACCAGGAGAATGGACGTTCCAAAATCCTGCATGCAGGTGCGAAACGCATCCAAACAATCACAGCGAATGTGAGCGGCCGCGATGTTGAATCATTTAATGCGGAAATCAAAAAACGTATCAAGCAGGAAGTCAAACTCAGCGGCGGCAACTATCTGGAATTCACCGGCGAAGCTGAAGCCAACGCGAAATCCCGTGAAGATTTGATCGTACATTCACTACTGGCTGGGGTAGCGATTTTCCTGATGCTTTACATCGCATTCGGCCGTTTACGCAATTTGATGCTGACTTTTGCCAACTTGCCGTTTGCGTTGATAGGCGGTGTACTGGCTGCATTATTCACTGGTGGATGGATATCTTTGGGCTCACTGGTAGGTTTTGTCACCCTATTCGGCATTACGCTGCGTAACTCCATTATGCTGGTTTCACATTACCAGCATCTCGTAGATGAAGAAAACTGTGTGTGGAATCTGGAAACCTGTATTCGCGGCGCTTCGGAAAGGCTGCCTTCTATCCTGATGACTGCCCTTGTGACGGCACTAGGGTTACTGCCACTGGCGGCAGGCAGCGGACAGCCAGGGCGTGAAATCGAAGGTCCTATGGCCACTATCATCGTTGGCGGCTTGATCACTTCCACCATCTTGAATCTGCTGATACTGCCAACGATCATGCTACATTACGGCAAATTCGAGAGGCAGACAGAAGTTTGATTGGTTGAATCGGGGATGGCCCAATCCCTGACTCTAAGCGCGGAAAGCGCTGTCAATCGTACTTGATATATTTGAATCGCGGGTCTTCATTCGGTGTCCCTTCCAGCGCCCCACCGGTCTTGCCCGGCTGCCAGGCAATTACTTCTTCAATCTTCCTGGCTAGTTCAAAATCCTTATCGGTAATGCCTTTCGCATCATGTGTCATCAGTTTCACGATCACAAAAGCATAGGAGACAGTCAAATCAGGATGATGCCAAGCCGCTTCAGAAAGATGGCCGATCGTGTTGACGACCATCAACGTAGCTTTCCAGCCGCTGGTCTTGTATTTCCGGCGAATCCAGCCGTTTTCGAGATACCAGTGCGGCAACTCGGCCTGAAGCTTGTTTAGTACTTGCTCATCTGTGTATGTATTGCTGGTCATCTGTCAGAGTTAATGTACCTTAAGTGATGAACCAATCTTTTCCAGCGTATGCGTACTGAGCCCTTCCAGAAAATGCTCAAAATCGGTCTTCTTCAGCATCCAACGGCCGAATGTCTTGTTGATGACAAAATCGCTGAATGCCTGGTCTACCATGCCATTCTTAGTCATCATGCGCAAGCATAGTTCGGATTCGTCAGGTTTATCGGATTTCACCAGCACAAGATGCTGAGCACCCAGCTTCTCAGCCAGCCATGCGGCGATGCTATCGGAAGTCACATCCCATGACTGCGGGATGCTGTCGTCGGCCAACACCATCTGGCTTGGCAGCCAGACTATACCACGGTGCTGCCAAGTGCGTTCGTCAATCTCCATTTCACTTCTGGCAATAGCCAGTTCCGGGTTCATACTAGCCATCAATAGGCCGTACTGGTCCATCGCTAGCACCGCCAAGCGGTGAGCAGAAGCATCACTCATCTTGGAAAGCTTTTGTGCATCGCGTACCGCGTCAGCAAACAAGCCGCCACCGGGCACGATCACAATATTGCCATCACTGAACTTGGCAAAAATTTCCAGCCAGCGCTCCAGCTCTGGCGAGCCGAGCAAACTGCCTCCAATCTTGACCACCCATATCGCACGTTCCCAAGCCATGTGTAATCCAGTTCTTAAAACTACTATAACGTGTGTGTTTAGATTTTCTTGAGTCGTCACTTTGAAAAAGCTGACAGGCATTTTTCCATGCTGGTCGCTTTGTTCAGTGTTTCTTGGTATTCACTTTCTGGTATTGAGTCTACCACAACCCCCCCACCAGCGTAATAGGTAAAATCACCATTTTGCACCACAGCAGTGCGTATCGCAATATTGGTATCCATCTGACCATCGAAGCCGATGTACCCAATCGCGCCGCAATATATCCCCCGCGTGTTAGGCTCTAGCTCGTCAATGATCTGCATGGCACGCAGCTTGGGCGCCCCGGTAATCGACCCGCCGGGGAAACAAGCCTGCAAAAGATCCACGGCAGTGGCAGTGACCTTCAACTTGCCGGTCACGATGCTGACCAGATGATGCACATTGGCGAAACTCTGCAGCTGGAACAAGGTGTCAGCCCGCACCGAGCCGATCCGGCAGACCTTCCCGATATCGTTGCGCAGCAAATCCACAATCATCAGGTTTTCGGCACGGTCTTTCCGGCTATCCTGCAACTCTCGCGCGTTCGCTGCGTCAACTATGGGGTCAGAGTCGCGCGGTCGCGTTCCTTTGATAGGCCGTGTTTCCACATGCTCTCCGTCGGTTTGCAGGAAACGCTCAGGAGAATTGGATAGTATCTGGAACTGCTGACCTTTAGCATCCGGTAGCTGCATAAACGCCATGAATGGCGCAGGACTGATCTCTCGCAATTTCAGATAAGCTACCCACGCATCCCCCTCCACTGGCACCTGGAACCGCTGCGAGAGGTTGACTTGGTAGCAATCCCCTGCCCGGATGTACTGATGGATCCTCTCTACAGCCTGGTGATAACCTGCACGCGTGAAATTGGAAGCGGTTTCCCCTCTAACAACAAAAGGCTTTTCATGGCCACCTCTGGAGACCGCACCCAGCCTGGCTTTCAGGGTATCGAAATTCGCTCGTGTTTCTGGCAGCAACCCATGTGATACCAACTTGCATGTCTTGGCACGGTGATCTGTCAGTATCGCCCAATCGTACAGGCCAACCATCATTTCAGGCACCGCCTGTGGGCGCGACGGAAGTTGCGCTTCGGTGCGAGTCAGATCATAGCCCCAATATCCTACGGCACCGCCAGCAAAGATAATGTCCGCCTTGGCCGCAGGGTATTGCCCAAGCAGGTCTCTCAGTAGCAGGAATGGATTCTGTTTTGAGATTTTCTGATGGCCAAGATGGGTGACAGTCGTTTCCCCATCCCGCGTCACCAAGGTTGCAAAAGGCTCGGCTACGATGATGTCATAGCGACCGTACTGGCTGCCCGGCAACCCGGTCTGTGGATTGAGCGCCTGACCGCTGTCCAGCAGCATCGCCCAATCGTCATGCGCCAGTGAACCGAATAACCGGGCCGTATCATGATCATAGGGTAAATCGTGTTCAAGCATCTTGCGTCGCCAATCTTGCCACCGCATATGCAGGCAAGCATGGACCAAAGTCCGTATACTCAGGAAAGCTTGCCGATACTGGCTCGTAGACTTGTCCTATCCCTTCCGCGATCGCTTTGACCAAAAACTCTCCCACGCCTGCACCGATAATTTTTGTCCCAGGATTTAACTTTCCAAGCACCGCGGTCTTTATCTGCTGCATCTGAATTTGCTTGCAAGTATTTGCTAAATCCCGCCAGACATTCAGCGATTTATCCTCCAGGTCATGCCCCAACATGCGTGCCAGACGACGCGCGCTATCCGTCAGGCTTTTACCTTTGCCATCCGCGGTATCCGCCATATCATAATTCGGGTCAAGCAAACCTAGCAAACGGTAAACATCTGCAGTCGTGGCAAAATATTCTGCTGCCACATTGACTAACACACCTTCAAAACTCAGTTTGTTGGCCAACGCCATTACCGGCGTACGGACCACGCCGCTATATACCAAGCTATCATCTCGCATGCGTTCTGCATCGCTGACGCTATCCATCTGCACACTGCCATTCGATATGGCAATAATGTCTGTGGTCGTACTGCCGATATCCACCAACAGTGCGTCCTTTATGTGCTGTGCTAGCCAGCTGGCACTGGCATGCCAATTTGCCGATGCGATATGACGCTCCAATCCTTTGGTTTTTGCTGCAGCGACCCATCCATTGCACGCGGCATAAAAACGCGTATTTGGCCCCAGAATGTTGCTCACGGAATCTGCAATCGCTAGAACACCTTGCGAGCGGCTATCGAACAGGTCTACCAGCTCGCCCGTCATCGTGGCAAAGTGCCTTGAACCTTGCAGATGATAGTTTTTGACTGCGTCTCTAATGGCATATTCCAGCACATCTAGCCCACGCCACAGGGCACAAGGCCGCTGTTCGATAGCCAGTAAGTCACCACTGGCATTCAACAAGGCGAACTTCAGGTGTGCACCGCCGATATCCCATCCCACAATTTCAGCCTTAGACATGAATGTCCACCCGTTTTCTGGACAGATTATCCGGATTTAAATCCGAATCTTTCAGCATATCCAAGATAAGTGCTGCTGGATTTTGACCGATAGATTGACGAAGTCCGACATAACTGGTCGTCAATCGCGGATTGATCTCAAGCACAACCAGATTGTCATCTTGCAGCATGACATCGATACCAATATACCCAGATAGCCCCGGCATAGCCAACGCAAGCTGCTGCGCGAGCTTTTGGGCTAGTTCCCACAGTTCCGGCAAGGCATTGACACTTACGCCGGTAAATGTGAGGCTATGTCCATTTAGTGCCATGTGCTGCCTGTTGACACTCAATACCTTTGCACGAGTTGCCTGCATGATGCACGACAGGCTGGCCGACGTTCCAGTCAGATATGGCTGAATTACATGAGATTTCGTCGCTTGGCGCTGAGCCAGCCACTGTTCTAGATCCTCCCAATGGGCAAAACACACGGTATCCTCGCAGCCTGCGCCATCATCTGGCTTTGCCAGATAGGATACGCCTGGCAACCGCGGCCAATCCTCAATCCCAAAAGTCGGCACGCAGGCGATGCCAGCTTCGGATAGAAATGCGTATGTGCTGGATTTCTTGCTAGAAACTTTGATTGCTGCAGGGCTGCAGCCCAATATCCATGCGCCTTCCAGGCATGCCATTTCTGTCAGTTTCAACAAGATTTCATCGGTTTCAGGTGCGACCAGCCACACCGCATCGGCCTCACGCATGCAATTTTTCCATGTCTGCCATGGGTCTTCATCCATTTCAATCATCACACAAGATACTTGTGGAGAAGCGACGCGCGCATCGCATGTCGTGCTGATCTCATACGGCAACTCGACCAGATCGCGCAGCAATGCATCTCGCATTAGCATGCCTTCCTTAAGGAGTTTTTGTGGCAATTCCTTCCCCGCAAAACCGCCTGCCGTGATAAATTCACATACAAAGATTTTTTTAATATGCTTCTGTAGATTATTCAGTGCAAATCATCCCTGTTATTGATTTGAAAGATGGTCAAGTGGTGCATGCAAAGCATGGTTTGCGTGCACTTTACCAGCCAATCCAGTCTGCCCTGAGCAACAGCAGCCAGGTACATGACATCGTGGCTGGCTTGCTGAAATTATACCCATTTAAGACTATTTATATTGCAGATATTGATGCCATTCAGTGCACAGGCACTCATGCCGGTGTAATAAATAAACTGTGCCAGCAATATCCAAAAATCTCCTGGTGGGTCGACAGCGGTAAATTGACATCCATCACTGTCCCCAACTATCTCAACGTGATCGGTACGGAAAGCGTTCTAAGCATGCAGTATTTTCAAAAGTTGCACCGGGAATGCGATGGAAAATATATACTCTCACTGGATTACAAGGATGGCGAACCGCTAGGCTTGCAGATACCCCATACATCTCCCCACTATTGGCCTAAACAGGTCATCTGCATGACCTTGAATGCCGTTGGTAGCAATCGAGGTCCAGAGTTGCGGCAAATTCAATCCTTACAAGCCCTCAGCGTTCAAACCAGCATCTATGCAGCAGGTGGCGTGCGCGATGCTGCAGATTTGCGAATGCTTCGAGATTGTGATGTCGCAGGTGCGTTAATAGCGACAGCCCTTCACAATGGCAAAATCTCCGCTGAAGAAATTTACGAAATCAGTCAATAAAAAACCCGGCAATGCCGGGTTTGCCTAGGAATGTTGTAACTTATTCCAGGTTGGCGTGGATGGCGCGCATACCTTCTTCTGTAAGGCCTTTCTCATGAATCAATTGAGAAATGGCACCTTCTAGGAAAACCAATGTAGATAGCTCGAATTGAGAGCCCATCGGCATACCTTTAACCAATGGGAAGCTATCGTCTTGTCCGATTTGAATCACCAAATCGGCTACATCCGCCATAGCAGATGACTTTTTCATGGAAATCACAGCTAGTTTCGCACCTACTTCTTTGGCTTTTTTCACGAAAGGCAACAATGTTGCTGTGCCACCAGAACCGGAAACCAGAATTAACAAATCACCAGCTTTGATTGCCGGTGTTACCACCTCACCGACCATATAAACACTGTAACCTGAGTGTACCAAGCGCATCGCAAAAAAACGGGATACAAGCAATGAACGGCCCGCACCACCGATAAATGTGCTGCCAGCACCTTGTACTAGCTTCAACAAATCCGTTGCTTTGCTCTTGTCGGTTACATCCAAAATACGTTTCAGGTTATCTAAAATAAATTGTTGATGGTCCATCATCATTCCTTCGATTTATAAACTTTAAAATAAAAATCCCGACACATTGCTGGGTCGGGATTTTAGTATGCTCAATAAATTCCAGCCTTTCAGCCCGAATTTACAGTCAATTAACCGTGAGCGATTTTGGTGATTTCTGCAGCAGCAGCAGCTGGATCAGCAGCACCGTAGATTGCAGCACCTGCAACGATGATGGTAGCACCAGCGTCACGCACTTGAGCAGCTGTTGCAGCTTTAACGCCACCAGCTACAGAGATTTCTGTACCCAAGTTTAATGCAGAGATTGCAGCCAAATCAGCGAAAGGTGTTTGACCTGCAGCTTGTTGGTCCAGACCAGTGTGGATACCGATGATATGTGCGCCAGCAGCGGCAACTTCTTTAGCTTTAGCTACTTTGTCAGCTACGCTGATCATGTCGACTTGAGCTTTTTTGCCGTATTTGTTTGCAGCTTTGATTACGCCTTTGATAGTACCGATGTCGGATACGCCCAATACCACGCAAATGTCAGCACCCGCTTTGTAGAATGGCTCAGCTTCGTATTCGCCAGCATCCATGGTTTTCAAGTCAACCAGGATTTTGTTGTTTGGGAATTTAGCGCGCAATGTTTCCAGCAATTTGATACCGTTGTGCTTGATACATGGGGTACCGATTTCCAGAATGTCAACATGTGGAGCAACTTTAGTTGCCAATGCAACGGTTGCGTCAAAGTCCAATGAGTCTAATGCCATTTGTGTTAATGCCATGGTTTTCTCCGTGTGAAAAAATTAAATGCGCCAGCGAAACAACGCATCGATTGATTAAAGCTAACTTCTTATAAAAGTTGGAACTGAATCTTAATGTGTACTTACTGATTGTGTCAATGCCAAAGTCAAAAAAGACTTGGCATTGACAAAAATCAGATGCAGTAATTACAGCTTGGCTGCCAAGGCGTCTTCCAGTTTTTTCTGGTCTGCCACAAAACCGCGGATACCTTCCGCCAGTTTCTCGGTTGCCATCGCATCTTGGTTCAACTCAAAACGGAACTCTTCCTCAGTCATTTTTGCTGGAGGAGTCTTGGTTTTGCCGCCATCTTTCAATACTTGGGCGAGCGTACCCTCAGTCGCTGCCAAGTCTTGCAGCAGGTTTGGAGAAACGGTCAGGCGGTCACAGCCAGCCAAAGCGATCAACTCACCAGTGTTACGGAAAGACGCGCCCATCACAATGGTTTTGTAACCATGCTCTTTGTAGTATTGATAGATATTGCGTACAGAAACCACGCCTGGGTCAGTTTCTTGTGTGTACTCAGTACCTGGGTTTTTGGCTTTGTACCAGTCCAAGATACGGCCAACAAATGGGGAGATCAGGAATACGCCTGCTTCAGCACATGCACGCGCCTGGCCGAAACCGAACAGCAAGGTCAGGTTACAGTTGATACCTTCTTTTTCCAGAATCTCGCCTGCTTTAATGCCTTCCCAAGTGGAGGCCAATTTAATCAGTACACGCTCTTTGCTTACGCCAGACTCACCGTACAATTTAATCAGTTTACGGCCTTTAGCTACCATTGCATCTACGTTGAAAGACAGTTTAGCATCCACTTCAGTTGAAATACGGCCAGGAACCACCTTAGTGATTTCTGTACCAATCAACACAGCCAATTTATCAGCTGCGTTTTCAATTTGCGCTTCTTTGCTGCCACCTTGTGCTTTTGCGTATGCAATCGCTGTTTCAATCAAAGGCGCGTATTGTGGTAATTGGCTAGCTTTTAACACTAATGATGGATTAGTTGTTGCATCCACAGGCTTAACTGCTTTAATTGCTTCTACGTCACCCGTGTCGGCAACGATAGTGGTCATGCTTTTTAATTGGTCTAATAAGTTTGCCATCGCATCCTCCTCAAATTGGCTATTTGGAAAAGTTTAATTGAATCATTCTTAAGCCAGCCATTATAGCGCAATTTTGACAAGGTGCATGTTGGCTTGCAGGAAAATGTAAGGTGCGAGTACTAGCTGCTTTTATGACTTAACAAACTGCTCACAAGAATAGCCGCCACAGTCAAATCGGCACTTGTACCCGGGTTGATGCCATGCTGCTTGAGCGCTTTATCCCACTCGAGCAAGGATTTTTGTGCCAACTTAGGGTTTTCCAGCGAAAGAAATATTGCAAGCTGCTCCGCAGCTTCGGCTTGCACCTCCAGAGCAACAGGCCTACCTTGCTTACGCACGATATGGCTATCCGGCCACTGACTGAGTATATCCAGATACAAGGCGGTCGTAGACCAAGCCGGATTGTGCGTTTCCTGCATTTTCCGGTAGAAATACGCGCTCTGAAACACATCGGCAAACCCTGTCGCATATTGCCGCGCAACCATGTCCCTATCTTGTGCTCCTTGCATTGCCATCTCGATAGTAACAGTTGCTGGCTGACGCACATCATGCCGGTCGCTCTCGCCCAAACCACCAGGATTCGCCAGAAGAATCGCGGCAAAACAATCCTCGGCATCCTGTAGATTGGATGCCTGAATCACCGCATGGATATTGGCTTGCAGGGCATCGTCATTTTGCATTAAAGCTGCCTGAATAATTGGCGCGCACAGCAAAACGATGCCCAGATTGGTATTGCATGATACCGCTTGCCGCGTGGTTTTTATGGTCTGATAAATACGCTGCCCAAGCGTCAGGTTCGGCTTAGCAATGACTTGGCTCGACGCTTCAGCGCTGCGAATGAAGTCCAGCACTGTCATACCATGTCCGTCGGCAAAGGCATGCACATTACCTGGTTTAAGCGCCTGAAGTTCTAGCAAGCATGCCTCACGGTATGCCTGCGCTAGCTGCTGTGCCAGCGCAATCATAACCTTGCCCGCCCTACCGCATAATCTGCCAGTATTTGCGCGATATTAAAACTTGTCACCCCTTGCAGCCCGCGCCATGCGGGTATGCTATTAACTTCCAGCACATGCAACTGCCCATACACATCACGAATCACATCCACGCCGCAATAGTCTATTTCCAATGCCTGCGCGGCTTTGACAGCCAAATCGAGTATATCCCTGTCGTCTATCCATACGCATTGCGCACCTTGCGCTACATTGTTCAGCCAGCTTTGACCGTTGCGCCGCATCGCTGCGACAGGCTCATCTTTGACCACCAGCACCCGGTAGTCATGTGACTGCGCTCCAGTCTCGATGAATTGCTGAAGATAGAAAACGCCATCCACCAAGGCATCCATCGGCAACGGCAAGACGCATTGCGAGTCTAGCAATCGGATACCGCGTCCTTGTGAGCCGAACAAAGGCTTTATCAATAGCTTAGTATTCGAGTTCAATTGATCATGGATCAATGCATGCGCTTGCTGGCGTGACTCACACACCCAAGTCGCTGGAGTCGAAATATCGTGCTGCTTCAGCAGAAATGATGTCATTGCTTTATCTACCGTGCGCTCTATGGCTTTGCCACTATTCACCACAATAACACCTTGCATCGCCAGTAAATGCAGAACATTTAAGCGAGTCGTGATTTGCTGTAGCGTACCTCCGGCGATAGCCCTGACAAAAACCAATTCAGGTTTCTGAGAAAATTGAGGAATACGAATTTGTGTATTGCTACCGGAAAAATCCAGTAAACAATCTGACAATGAAACGAACTTCACCGTGATGCTATGTTTGGCAAACGCAGATTGCAATTGCTTGCCATGCCAGCCACCATGTATATCCGGCTCATCGGTGAAAATGATGACCGATTTCATTTAAACCTATACTTTAATAATATTACTTAAATGATTGATTTATAATTTCTTCATTAAGACTTCCAGCAGCAAATGTGTGCCCCGTCTCGATATTGCTGACAGTGACTTTTGCCGGGGAAAACAATAAAGGATCGATCTTGTAGAAATCCATATTCACCGCCTTGAACGTCTCGGCAAAAGGTTTGCCGTAATCCTTACTGGTATTGCTTGGCATGGTTTCCGCCAACTGTTTGGCTGCATCATCATCACCTTTCACATACAGATGTACCTGCCCGCCATACAGGATGGCATCATTGGTACGCCCCATCCCGGTGATAAAGTTGGGAGCAGGTGGCGGCAAAGGTGCTGAGGCGATACCATCCACAATGCATTCCAATGGAAAATGCAGCGTATGTGCCTTATGCAACGCCACCTCAAGCACGCGCCCGACAATTTGTACCACACCCGCCAAGCTACGCGTAGGTGTTAGAATGAATGTCAAGTCCTTTGCAGCAACCCCTGTGTCATGAGCAACTTTCTCAACAACCTCATTCGGTGGAATCTGGTCAGTCTCCAGCACTAGTACGGTCATGTCTGCGCTGTCCTTGTACGCCAGCTCTTTGAAAAGTTCCTCACGTTGCGCAACCGCACGAGCCGGGCCGCTGCCTAAGGAAAAGAACTTTTCATGACTCAAACTCCAGCCAGCATACTGGCTGCCAAGGCAAGCCAGTACAGGGTTATTCGCATGCACCTGAATATGTGTTTGCCAGTTGCGAAAAGTATTGTTCTGCGTGAAGCTGACATTGCCCAACCCGCCCATGCATATCTCAGCGATTAACCGCCCTGCCTCCAAACTACCGGTAACCTCAATACCAGCATCTATTATCGTGCAACCTGATGACAACTGCTTCACAGCGATCCGCAATGCATCCGTATTTAAAATCAGCCTCTCCACCAGGGGGTTCGTCAGCAGATTCACACTCGGCCAGCCGGTTGTATTCGATGTCATCATTGTCAAAGCTCTAAATAAGTTTTTAATTGGTCATAACGATGCATCAGCAATTCATGCGCTGCATCGGGCGTATCAGCGTGCGCTTGCACAGTGCAAACGGGATTATGCTTGGGGATGATTTGTCCTGCAACGGGAATATCCGCAACCCACTCCGGAAAATGAATATTTTCAGGAATCACACTATCCCTATCGGCGTAGATAATCATTTCTGAATGGGATAGCTCAGATACCCTCGAATCGCCCGAGTAAAAATCATCGGCTTGCAAGCCAAGCTGCATGCGGATGAGAGGAATGGTAGGATAAAGGGTTGCGCTTGCGCTTAGCCTTGGGTTGAGTTCCAACACTATGATGTTTTCATCAACCAGCATCGCATCCAGGCTATTGATGCCCTGCAATCGAGAATGCCATGTGAGTTTTTCTGCGGCTTCAAGCAAACGCTTAGCGGCCTCTTCCGGTATCGCATATCGACTCACGGCGCCGGCGAATTGAAATGGAAACTCATCGGAATCGCGCATCAGCAAACGGTTGAACCCGACCTTGTGGGCAGACTGCCCATCCGCATGAAATAACAAGGAAACTGGCACCCCATCGATTTGCTGCTGCAGGTACTCCCTGCTTTGCAGCGCCTCGCCGCGCCACTTCCTCACATGGCTGCCGCCTGAGGCAAGAGATCGCTTGACCAGCCAGGTCCCATCTGAAGAAGCGGCAGAAGTATCAAACCAAGTCTTCGGGATTGGGATTTCAAGTTGCTGAAGCGATTTAAAAAAGCTGACCTTGTTTTGCATGGCCTTAAGCGTATCCGCAGGATTGCCTTTAACAACCGCTCGCTGCTCCAGCCAGCATAAACCATCGGGTGCAGCATCAAAGATACTTCCGTATAGCACTGCATCGAACCGAAAAACCTGCAGGGTTTCAATCTGAGATTTAAAAGCTACTACATCCAGTATCCCATCCTGCAACCTGAGTAGATGTGCTGCTTGGGCAAGTGCCCGTGTATCCGCATCTGCAAAGGCATCCAGCGTAGTGACGTAAAAACCCTCACGCACCGCCATCTGCGCATAGGCACGTGCAGAATACGCGATGATGAGGATGTGCGGAGACAAGTATCAGACTGCCAAGGTCTTGGCTTTCTCGTAGGCGGACAAAAAGTCCAGATAGATTGCATGCTCTGAATCCAGCATGGATTTCAGCAGCTCGTGCTGAGTGGCATATTTGACATTGCCGATGGCCAGCGCACCGATACCAATAATATTCGTACCTGTAATCAGTATGCCGTCGTCGTTCACGCCCACCCCTTCAATTCCCAAGGGCGCCACAGCATTCACATCGGCAACCATCTGTAATGATGGGCTGGCCTCTAATTGCGCCCTCGACAGCACCTGCACCCCAGCAGGGCCGCAACTGAGTGCTACTTGCGTACTAGAAGCGAGCGCACTTTTAGCCGCACCAGTGCTTGCATCCACAACACCGAGCATCGTGCCATAGCGTTTGAACAGGTTCTCCGCGTGCTGCACCATCTCATCAAGACCGCGATGCGCAGCCAAGGTAACGTGAGCCCCCTCCTTTGCAGCAATCACGGCCGCACAACTACCCACAGGCCCGCTAGCACCAAAAATAGCCACGCTGGCGCCTTTCAAGCTTTCACCTTGTTTAGCCAGACCTGTACTGACTTTAGCCACCATTGCTGCTGCTGTGGTAAATGCACCGGAAGGATCTGCCATGACAGACATCTGAAACGGGGGGAACATGCAATTCTTGGCTGCTTTCAGCATATCCATCGCTACATCAATATCGCGCCCGCCTATGAATATCGCTTCCCGCTTCACACCGCTTGGTGAGCGCGAAAACATCGCATCCTGCGTTAGCGGCACCGCCTCGTTTGGCAGCACGTTCGTATAGGGCATGATCTTATCGAAGCCAGCATCAAACGCCATGTTCACATCGAACGGGCTGGCATTTTTAGCAGCAGTGAATAAATGCAAAATGGAGACTTTTTCCATTATCTACCTTAAATCTGTCTGGTTTTTACAATCGCACCATAATTGCGGCCACGACATATACTAAAACGAATATTTTGTTTGTGCTGAAATTTCGCCTGCAGGTGGCTGCTCCATTCTCTGGCGATCATCTCACTCTCGGCTATCGCGAATCCTGTCGGCCCCCAGGAACTTTGGCCGACACATACTGCGCCTATTTCTTGCAACGCATGCAACACCACTTCAACATCCTGGCTAGCATATTGCCCCCCTTGAATCGGGGCGAAATAATCCCCGTTATATGTCTGAAGCCTAGCTATACAATCGCCAAATGCCGGCAAATCCTCAGCTCTTAATGCAGGTAACATTTGTGAGAATACCATATCACGCAACTCATCAATCATCGGGTCAAGCGCCTGAAATGCCTTCTTTTCGACTTCGCCATAGACGCCCACATGCATGACATCCTGCACCAGCAGCACTCGCCATTTTGCTGGAAAATTTAACCTTTCTAAGACTTGCGGCACATTCCCCCCTGTCGGCAGTTTGCCTGCATCTAGCAGAAAGCCCCCTGTCTCGAACGCTGCGATTCCAATCCCTGACCGTCTACCACGCCCGGAAAGCAGTGCAATTTCAACCATGCTCAACTTCAAATCCAGCATTTGATTTAAGCCAGCACCAATAGACATCGCAAGTTGGGTACCTGACCCGAAACCGGCGTGGCGTGGTATCGCATTAAGTACAGTCACCCGTATCGGAATGTCGACATCTATGGCCTGACATATCTCCGCCAGCACTTCATTCGCCTGTGTGTCATTCCCTGGCTTACTATCCAAGCTTAAGGTTATTTCACTATAAGGCATATCGAGCGCCAAGCCGACGCTGCCATAGCGCCCTTCCGCACGCAAATCATAAAAACCCATGTGCAGTCGTGCAGCGGTTTTTACTGAAACTTGCTGGTATGTTAACTCGGACATAAAAAAGTAAATTAACGGAGGATTGTAACTATTCTTGCGAGATATTCTAACTTATATGCACTAGTTAGATTCCTGGAAGCAGTAATTTGCTTGATTTAGCGCAAAAATCCTTACTAGAGACCGTGACACGACTAGACTTGTTTGGCATAATGGAATCGCGAGCTGTAATAAAGAACGTATGACAAAAAAGTTTATCACCCGCGCTTTAAATCAAATAATCAGTTAAGCAAAAAGATAATGTTAAGGAATTCCGTATGTCCAGCCTAGTCATTCCATTCGAACAACTTCGTAACACAGATGTCGGCTCTGTCGGCGGCAAAAATGCTTCTCTTGGCGAGATGATTTCTCAGCTATCCGCAAAGGGCGTGCGCGTGCCGACTGGCTTTGCCACTACTGCACATGCTTTCCGTGAATTTCTGAAACAAAACGACTTGGACAAAAAGATAAATGCTGAACTGGATAAACTGAACGTAGACGATACCCAGGCGCTGGCAGTCACTGGAGCAAAGATTCGCCAATGGATGATGGAAACCCCTTTCCCTCCAGCCTTGCAAACCGCTATTGCCGAGAACTATGCCAAACTGATCGAGAAATCTGCCCCCGGTACTACTTTTGCCGTACGGTCCTCTGCAACAGCAGAAGATCTGCCCGATGCCTCTTTTGCAGGACAACAAGAGTCATTCTTGAATATTCATGGGTTGGACAATATCACCCATGCTATTAAAGAAGTTTTCGCTTCCCTTTATAACGATCGCGCGATTTCTTACCGCGTACACAAAGGCTTCGTACATGCTGACGTCGCATTGTCTGCAGGGGTTCAGCAAATGGTGCGTTCCGATATCGGCTGTGCCGGTGTGATGTTCACGATTGATACCGAATCCGGCTTCAAGGATGTTGCTTTTATCACTTCATCCTACGGCTTGGGCGAGACCGTTGTTCAGGGTGCAGTAAATCCTGATGAATTCTATGTACATAAGCCTTTGCTCGGACAGGGGAAACCTGCCATCGTGCGTCGTACGATGGGTTCAAAGCTTATCAAAATGGTGTTCTCTGATGCGACACAAGCTGGCAAATCCACGCATACCGTTGATGTAGACCCAAAAGACAGCGACCGCTTTTCACTTACTGATTCGGACATTCTTGAACTGGCCGGTTATGCCATGATTATCGAAGCCCACTATGGTTGCCCGATGGATATCGAATGGGGCAAAAACGGACTGGATAACAAGCTCTACATCCTTCAGGCGCGTCCAGAGACTGTGAAATCGCAGGAAGCGCTGTCGAACGTCACAGAAACCTTCAAACTGAAAAAACATGCCGAGAAACCGATTGTAGCAGGTCGCGCTGTGACGCAAAAAGTCGGTGTAGGCCCGGTGCGCATCGTACTGGATCCTGCCGAAATGCATCAGGTGCAACCCGGAGATGTGTTGGTTGCGGACATGACCGATCCGAACTGGGAGCCGGTAATGAAGCGGGCATCCGCGCTGGTGACTAATCGTGGTGGCCGGACCTGTCACGCCGCTATTATCGCTCGAGAACTCGGTATCCCTGCGATTGTAGGAGCTGTGAATGCGACGGACGTACTTCGTGAAGGCGAAGTGGTCACCGTATCCTGTGCAGAAGGCGAAACGGGCTTTGTCTATCATGGTGCGATGGAATATGACGTCACCAGTCAGTCCAACAGTGAACTAGGCAAAGCGCCATGCAAGATCATGATGAACGTCGGCAACCCTGACATGGCATTCAGTTTCGCTCAAATTCCAAACGATGGTGTTGGGCTTGCCCGCTTGGAATTCGTCATCAACAACATGATTGGTATCCATCCCAAAGCGATTCTGAATGTCGATGCGATGCCAGCTACTGTACAAGCTACGATTAAAAACCGCGCGCGCGGTTACGCATCGCCAAAACAATTCTATATTGACAAACTGGCTGAAGGTGTCGCAACCATCGCTGCAGCCTTCTATCCAAAACCGGTGATCGTACGTACTTCCGACTTCAAGTCTAATGAGTATAAAAAACTGGTTGCTGGCGACATCTATGAGCCAGACGAAGAAAACCCAATGATTGGTTTCCGAGGCGCAGCGCGCTACATGGCGGAGGACTTTAAAGAGTGCTTCGCGATGGAATGCCAGGCAATGAAAAAAGTGCGCGATGAAATGGGTCTAACCAATGTTGAGATCATGATTCCATTCGTGCGCACCCTTGAAGAAGCTAACAAAGTAGTAGATATCCTGGAAGCTAACGGTCTGAAACGCGGCGAAAATGGCCTGCGCCTGATCATGATGTGTGAAGTGCCTTCCAACGCCTTGCTGGCAGAGCAGTTTCTGCAAATCTTCGACGGCTTCTCAATTGGCTCTAACGATTTGACTCAGTTGACGCTGGCGATGGACCGTGACTCCGGGATATTGGCAGACGGGTTCGACGAACGTAACGACGCCGTGAAAGTGTTGCTAAGGATGGCAATTGGCACTGCGAACAAACTGAACAAATATGTAGGCATTTGTGGTCAGGGTCCTTCCGATCACCCTGATTTTGCAGAGTGGCTGGTAAAAGAAGGCATCAAATCTATTTCGCTGAACCCTGACACGGTCGTGACAACGTGGCAGCGTCTGGCAAAATAGCTTCATATCATGTCAGATAAACGCACCGCTTTTTTCATCTCCGACGGAACCGGCATCACTGCAGGGTCTTTAGGTAAACTGCTGGAACATTTTCCAGCAGTGACCTTTACCCAGGTACGCATGCCATTTACTGACTCGCTCGACAAAATCAAGCTAGCCCAAGACAATATCAAGCATGCTGCAGAAGATGATGGAATGCGCCCTGTCGTCATCATGTCACTGGGCGACATTACCTTACGTAATGAGCTTAAAAAGAGCGATGCCTATTTCATTGATCTGTTCAATGTGTTCATCGATCCTTTAGGCGAAGAGCTTCATCAGAAGCCACTGACAGGCGCAGGTATCGCGCATAGCGCCATGGGCAGCAAATACAATGACCGCATGGAAGCTGTAAATTTCACGCTTAATCACGATGACGGCATGACCAACTCCGGGCTGGAAGAAGCAGAAGTGATCCTGATTGGCGTGTCACGTTGCGGCAAAACACCTACCAGCGTGTATCTGGCGATGCAATTTGGTGTCAAGGCAGCCAACTACCCGCTTATTCCTGAAGATTTTGAACGTGGCAGCTTGCCAGAAGTTTTACTTAAACATACAGACAAGATCTTTGGTTTGACCATCAACCCAGAACGTCTACACGCAGTACGCAATGAACGCCGCGCCGGCAGCTTCTATGCTTCGCTGGACAATTGCAGAAAAGAAGTTGCCACAGCCGAAAGACTTATGCAAAGAGCAGGTATTCATTGGACGGACTCTACCAGCCGTTCTGTGGAAGAGTTGTCTGCGATAATTCTGCAAAAAATCCGCAACGGCCGAGGAAATAAAAATATTTGAGAACAAACCACTAAATTAAAAAAGGCGCTTATGCGCCTTTTTTATTGGAGGTATGGTTTTATCTTATCCATGATATCTTTGGAGTCCGGGTTTGTCAGACTGCTGTAGGCATATACTTCTTTACCTCCTGGCAATATCAGATATTTATAAAAATTCCATTTGGGGGATGTGCCGGTCTTGGCGATTAGCGCCTGATAAAATGGATTTGCACCATCCCCAAGTACAGAACTTTTGCTCATCATTGGAAACTCGACCTTATAGGTTAATCGGCAAAAATCACCAATCTCCTTATTGCTCCCAGGATCCTGCTTAAAATCATTCGAAGGGAAGCCTATGATCAATAGCCCACTGTCCTTATATTTCTTATACATACCCTCCAGTGTCTCGAATTGAGGAGTAAAGCCACATTTGCTGGCCGTATTCACCACCAGAATCGGCTTGTCACGATAGGCAGTCAAATCAAACGGCTTACCTTGCAGCGTCGTTAGCGGAATACTGTATAAATCTACATCTGCAGCTTGTGCAGATACACTTAGACCGAAAACAGAACTTAGGAAAAATAACTTGCTTAATATTTTCATCACGATTCCTCAACTGAGATGTCAGCTAGACATTGCTCAAAACGAAGAGTTCAAGAGCCAGCCTATCATTGAAAACAAGCCTACAAGCTTAATGATGCTGACATTCCAGCGGATGAGCAAAAGCATGGCCAAGCATGTCAGGCCGATTGCCAGATTATCCGCTTGTTGCTGTGGAAAGAACACAACCTGTGAAAAAAACAAAGCAAGACTTACAATCACCCCCACCACAGCTGCAGTAATGGCGGTAAGCGGCGCGCCGAGCTTAAGGTTCTCTTTGGTAGACTCAATCAATGGCGCTCCGGCGAAAATGAATATGAAAGATGGTAAGAAAGTAAAGAAGGTCACCACTGCCGCCGCAGCCAACCCTGTGAAAATTGGGTTAAGCGGCTCAGCCTGAAAACCTGCTACAAAACCGACAAAGGTTACGACCATGATCAAAGGGCCGGGCGTCGTCTCCCCCAAGGCAAGACCATCCATCATTTGCTGTGTCGTCAGCCAGCCATAATGCGTCACTACACTCTGCGTCACATAAGGTAATACCGCATATGCTCCGCCAAACGTCAGCAAAGCCGCCTTGCTGAAAAACCAGGCAAGTTGAGTATATAAACTGTGCAACCCCGTATTTAAAGCCAAGATAACGATAGCAATCAGCCCTATTAGCAAACCCACCACAAGTGTCATCATGCTTTTTTTCATGCTGAACCTAGCGTGTGTGGGGGTAGGCGTATCATCATCCAGCAATGCCTTACCGTAATCCTTTTCGGCAGCTTGATGAGAGCTTTTAAGATTAAACACTTGCGGGAAATAATGCTGACCAACCCATCCGGTCAGGGCAGCTAAGCCGATGATGATCGGGAATGACACATGCATAAAAGAAATTCCAACAAAAGCGGCTAGCGCGATTAACCACAATGCCGGGTGTTTCAATGCGCGTTTGGCTATCCGATACGCTGCGAACAACACGATAGCAACGACCAACGGTTTGATGCCGGCCAATATTCCGGCCATATGCGTAGTGTTGCCGAAACGCATATAAATATATCCCAACCCCATCAGCATCAGCATGCTCGGCAACACAAACAATATGCCTGCAAGCAAGCCGCCGCGTTTGCCGTGCATGAGCCAGCCTATGTATGTCGCCAATTGTTGTGCCTCTGGCCCGGGCAAGAGCATGCAATAGTTCAGCGCATGTAAAAAACGCTTTTCAGATATCCAGTGCTTTTGTTCCACAAGGTCGCGATGCATGATGGCGATTTGTCCGGCCGGTCCGCCAAAGCTGATCAAGCCAAGCTTGAGCCAGTACCAGAAAGCTTCAGATAATGTAGGCATAACTGAAATACTCTAGCCGAGAATCGTGTTATTGTGATGACAGGTAAATTCCATTATGAAGCCTGGTCCAGCAGGATGCTATATCAATCATCATTGATCCCTGCCAGCTAATTTCGCTCGCAATTGGTTGGCCTGCTGGCGTATCGCGGAACGCGATTCTTTTGGCATGCGCCTCAGGTTGGCTACCATGAATCCCATGCGTGGATGATTGTCGAAGCGCGTTTCATGCTTATCTAAGAAATCCCAGAACAATGTGGTGAATGGGCAGGCTGTAGATCCACTGAAGTGTGCGGGGTCATAGCGGCAATGTTGACAGTAATTGCTCATTTTCTGGATATATTTCCCGCTAGCCACATAAGGTTTAGATGCCATGCGTCCACCGTCGGCGTATTGGCTCATGCCTAGCGTGTTAGGCAACTCCACCCATTCCACTGCACCCACATAAACAGCCAGATACCATGCATGTACTTTCATCGGCTGCACCCCATACAATTGCGCGAAGAGCCCGGTGACCATCAGTCGCTGGATATGATGCGCATACCCATAATGCAGGGTTTGGCCAATCGCTTGCCGCAGGCAATTCATGTCTGTCTCGCCTGTCCAGTAAAAAGCTGGTAAATCATGTTGAGCATCCAGTGCGTTCCAACCATGCCAATCAGGCATATAGAGCCAATATAAACCCCGCACATATTCGCGCCAGCCCAGAATCTGCCGGATAAAACCCTCTACCGCAGCCAGTGGTGAGCTGCCATCCAGATAGCTCTTCTCGGCTTGACGAATAACATCGAGTGGATGCAGAAGTTTAAGGTTCAGCGCACAGGACAACAAAGAGTGGTACAAAAACGGCTGGTCTTGCCACAAGGCATCCTGATAATTGCCGAATTGCGGCAAAGCTTGCGTTAGAAAACGCTCAAGCAACTGTTGAGCCTGCGCTGGCGTAGTGGGCCAATTGAATGCTTCCAGCTTTCCCGGGTGGTCTGCAAAACGCGTGTTGACCAGGTCGATCACCTGCTGGGTGATGGTATCGGCAATAAAATGGGGCGTAGATGGTACAGTTTGCGGGCCCTGTGTGGAAAAAGCCTTGCGGTTCTCTGTGTCATAGTTCCACTGCCCACCCAGTGGCTTTCCGGATGCATCCAACAACACACGGTACTGCTCGCGCAAATGTCGGTACCAGTATTCCATACGCAGCTGCTTACGGCCAACAGCCCAATCAGCAAAAGACTGCGGCGTGGATAAAAAATGCCGATCGGCCAATTCGGTCAGCGGTATCCCAAATTTCGCACATGTCTCCACAATCTGCCGGCGCACGCGGTAATCCCCAGGCAAAACCACTCGCACTTCATCAGGTAATCTAGTTTGCAGGCTGGCCGCCAGCGCCTCGCCAAGCGACCGAAAATCATGCGCGTCCAGCCTCAGGTATGTCAAAGGCCATCCTTTCGCTTGAAGTTCAGCGGCGAAGTGGCGCATGCCGCTCAAAAATAAGGTGATACGTTGTTTATGTGACCAAACATGGGTTGATTCCTGCGTCACCTCGGCCATCCAGAGATGGTCATGCAGTGGGTCATAACCATCGAACAGGTCGGAGTCGCGGTCGAGTTGATCCCCCAGAATGATGCAAAGCCTACGCATTTGGGCTAGCCTTGCCACGCTGTCTTCGGCAGCGCTCTGAACAGTACTTGACCTCATTCCAGCACTTTTCCCACTTTTTGCGCCACGCGAACGATCGTTGGCAGACTATGCAATTTTTTTCAGGCAAATTCGCTTTTTGATGCGTCATGCATATCAATTATAAAGCCAAAACTGCAGACGGTAAGGACCGAGCCAAAATGACCAGCCCGGAGACAACGTCCTGATTGGCTTCCAGAGCCATAAAAAAATTTATTTCAATACACTGCTGCCCATCAAGCCTAAAGCAACTTTTCTCGCAGGATACTATCTAATCAAACGATGTTGACCTCTAGCGACGCATTTCAAGGGACTATGAATACATCAGCAAGGAGATGAGTCATGAAAAAAATCGTATGTTTCGTTCCCTTACTCATATTGCTCTCTTGTGCAAGTGTGCAATCCACTACGTCAGACATAAATGGCAAACGAGCATACATACTCAGTTGTAGCGAGTTCAATAGCAGCTTGGAAAAATGCAAAGCTAAAGCCCAAGAGCTATGTGCAAGCGACTACAAGCTAATCGAGTACACTAAAGAAGTTTATCCAGATGCTGGCGATGGTGTTTACATCCATCCCAAGCACCATCTTGTCGTTGCCTGTGGTAATTAATTAGCAGATAGAAAAATCATGGCGGAGAGAGAGGGATTCGAACCCTCGACAGAGTTGCCCCTGTGCCACCTTTCCAGGGTGGTGACTTAAACCACTCATCCATCTCTCCGTGTGGTTTGTTGCAAGCCGCGCATTATAGCCGATGTAAGGCCTAGCGCCAAATGGCTTTTGCATTCACAGGGTCAAAGCTCAGCTTTCAGCAGATAAGCCGCCATTTCACCCTTACCTTTAATATCGATACGGCCACGCGATTGCAACTTGAAATGCCCTTTCAGCAACTGGTAAGTAGCCTCGCTTACCTGAATGCCTCCTTTGGGAGCAGCCTGTTCCATCCTGGCAGCCACGTTGACTGAGTCCCCCCACAAATCATAGGCGAACTTGCTTGTACCAATCACGCCCGCCACGACTGGCCCGGTGCTGATACCAATCCGCATTTCCAAATGTCTACCCGCCTGTTCGTTAAACTCTAACAACGCCTGCTGCATCTCCAGTGCAAGCCTGGCAATTACAATTGCATGGTCTGGACGGGCCTCTGGCGCACCACCTACCACCATATATCCATCGCCGATCGTTTTGATTTTTTCCAGCCCATGTTTCGCGGCAAGCAGATCGAATCTGGAAAACAACTGACTGAGCAACTCTACCAGTTCAGCTGGCGGTAAGGTATCGCTGATCTTGGTGAAACCAGCTATATCTGCAAACAGAATAGTGACATTGTCATGGCTGTCTGCGATGCGCATGTCGTTCTCTTTCAGGCGGCTTGCGATAGACCTTGGCAATACGTTCAAGAGAAGTTTTTCTGAACGTGCCTGCTCCATTGCCAGTTCTTGCATGGTCCGCTCTTTCTGGCTCTGGAAATAGCGCATGACTGCATAAAGGATGCAGGCGGTTCCCATGATATTCATCAGAAAGAATGTATCTTTTATATGTGCTGGGATAGGCAACGATGTGCCCATCAACTGATCGTTCAATTTCCAAGAAAGTGCGGCCAATGCTGCAAAAAGCAGGAACCATGGCGTTGACTGACGCGTACCCAGAATCATCAGCGCGCCGATTGGAGACAACACAGCCCAGATGGCGATACCGCTGGAAGCCTCATAGCCGCCCAGCACCCACTGCATGAAAAACGGCATCACCAATAGCATGACCAATTGGGTGAAGGTGATGTAATTAAACCGTTTGGTACGATAAAAGATCAGCAGGCTAACGTAGGAGAAAATGATATAAAGGTATGGTGCCACTGCCATCAAAGCATAACCTTCGCCCAAACCTGACAATGTGTATATCCAGAAAACGCATACAAGTGTCTCAGCGAACACAAGGAAAGTCAGAATGATCTTACCAAGACTGGTATCTGAAGGATGGCTCAGACTGTGCCAAAACTCCCGCGTACTGACTAATAAGTTGCTAGCAGTTTCTGGCATAAATAGAGTGACTTTGAGTTAAATATTCAGTTTTAACTTTAACCGGGGCACTATAACTCATAGCACCCAGCTGCGCTACAAATTTTATCGGCAGAATCATCCTTTTACGCTTGATTTTCCTCTTGCAAAGGTTTAGGGTAGCGTTGCTATTTTATAAATCAATATGCGGCAATATCAAGCAAAAACGTGCAATTCGATTGTGCGTCAACGCGTATGAGTCATGTTGTGACAATAGCCCAGAATTCGTTTTTAAATCAATATAAATGATGGGGATACAAAATGGGATTAGAGTTATTACAGGGATTAGGCGTAAAAATCCCTTACAAAGCCAAGTACGATAACTTCATCGGTGGCAAATGGGTAGCACCAGTCAAAGGCGAATACTTTGACGTGATCACGCCTATCACAGGCAAACCATACACCAAAGCTGCCAGATCTGGTGCTGAAGATGTCGAATTGGCGCTAGATGCTGCGCACGCAGCTGCTGACAAATGGGCACGTACTTCTGCCGTAGAACGTTCGAACATCTTATTGAAAATCGCAGACCGCATCGAACAGAATCTCGAACTCATCGCAACTGCGGAGACTGTTGACAACGGCAAACCAATTCGCGAAACCATGAATGCGGACATTCCTCTGTCTGCTGACCACTTCCGTTACTTTGCTGGCTGCTTGCGTGCGCAAGAAGGCAGCATCAGTGAAATCGATGAAAACACAGTAGCCTATCATTTTCATGAGCCACTTGGCGTAATCGGTCAAATTATTCCATGGAACTTCCCGATTCTGATGGCTGCATGGAAACTGGCTCCAGCTTTGGCTGCCGGTAACTGCATCGTCATGAAACCAGCCGAATTTACTCCTGTCAGTATCTTGATAATGATGGAAGTGATTGCTGACCTGTTACCACCTGGCGTAGTCAACATCGTCAATGGCTACGGTCGTGAAGTAGGTGCTCCACTGGCAAATAGTAAACGTATCGCGAAGATTGCCTTTACTGGCTCTACAGTAACCGGCCGCGTGATTGCACAAGCTGCAGCTTCCAACCTGATTCCTGCAACCCTGGAGCTGGGTGGCAAATCACCTAACATCTTCTTCGCAGACATTGCAGATGCTGATGACGACTTTCTTGATAAGGCTGTCGAAGGCTTGGTATTGTTCGCGTTCAATCAAGGTGAGGTTTGCACTTGCCCATCCCGCGCTTTGATCCAGGAATCCATCTACGACAAATTCATGGAACGCGTGATGCCACGTATCGCAGCCATCAAGCAGGGCAATCCGCTAGACCCAAGCACCATGATTGGCGCTCAAGCGTCTCAAGATCAAGTCAACAAGATTATGTCCTATATGGATATCGGCCGTCAGGAAGGTGCACAAGTGCTGTGTGGCGGTGAACGCAACATGCTCACTGGCGCTTTAGCAGATGGCTACTATATCAAACCAACTGTGTTCAAAGGCCACAACAAGATGCGTATTTTCCAAGAAGAGATCTTTGGTCCAGTCGTTTCAGTGACCACCTTCAAGGATGAAGCTGAGGCGCTCGCCATTGCCAACGACACCATCTTCGGTCTCGGCTCCGGTGTTTGGACCCGTGATGGTAGCCGTGCGTACCGCATGGGCCGAGGCATTAAGGCTGGTCGCGTTTGGACCAACTGCTATCATGCCTACCCTGCTCACGCAGCGTTTGGTGGCTACAAAGAGTCCGGGATTGGCCGCGAGACTCACAAAATGATGCTAGATCATTACCAACAAACCAAAAACTTGCTAGTAAGTTACAATCCGAAAAAATTAGGTTTCTTCTAACCGAATGTTGAACGAACCTGATATCTATCGGTAGTGTCCAAGAGGCGAGTTAATCTCGCCTCTTTTTATTTAAGGATCCATTTATGTCAGCGACGCGTGTATCTGCCACCCCTAGCGCTCTGGGGCTTATTGAAAAACTGGTTGTAGCGCATGGTGATATCGTGTTCTTCCAGTCCGGTGGATGCTGTGAAGGTAGCGTTCCCCTTTGCCTTCCAGCTAATGAATTCAGGCCTGGCGCATCAGACGTGATTATCGGTGAAGTCGCTCCACGGGCGATGTTTTACATGAGCGATAGTCACTTTAGCTTTGCAGAGAACATGCATACCATTATCGACGCCCTGCCAGGCTCCAGCGGTTCTTTCTCATTGGATTGTGGCTCAGGACTGGCTTTTATTACAAAAAGCCGCTTGTATACTGATGAGGAGCTTGCTGAATTACCACCTGCCGAAAGAGTCGGTTACCGATAAATTCGTAGATTTCTCAAGACACAATAGAGCTTGTTACGAAATTTAGGGTACAATCACGCCCGGCGGGCCTCCCCGCATTGCAAGATAGCCAACCTGGTCAGGTGCGGAAGCAAGCAGCCACAACTATTAAGCAAGTGCCGGGGGTTGGGCTCGCCACTTCCGCTTACGATTGCAATCAAAAAATCCTGTACTGTCCCACGTTGACATAGAAGTGCTTACTATCAGCACTACTGTGCGCTATAAATTTTGGCGATGTAATTTCTGATTCAGCAATAGAATTGCCAAATTCATGGTATTTTTCAGCTAAAATACTGCAATGTCACACCTAGTACTTGCCCGCAAATATCGTCCAAAATCATTCGATAGCCTAGTAGGTCAGGATCATGTAGTCCGCGCGCTTTCCAACGCCTTATCACAGAATCGCTTGCACCATGCCTATCTATTCACTGGCACGCGTGGAGTGGGCAAAACCACCTTAGCTCGTATTCTGGCGAAATCACTTAACTGCGAAACTGGCACAACCGCTAATCCTTGCGGTCAATGTACGGCCTGCACCGAAATCGATAGAGGTCGTTTTGTAGACATGATCGAAGTTGATGCGGCCAGCAATACGCAAGTAGATGCAATGCGTGAACTACTGGATAACGCACAATACGCCCCGACCGTTGGGCGATTCAAGGTATATATCATCGATGAAGTGCATATGCTCTCGAAAAGCGCCTTTAATGCGATGCTGAAAACTCTTGAAGAACCACCTGCCCACGTGATATTTATCCTCGCCACGACAGATCCACAAAAAGTCCCGGTGACTGTATTGTCACGCTGCCTGCAGTTCAACCTGCGCCAGATGGCCAGCGGCACGGTCGCGGAACACCTGAAGAATGTGCTGACTCTGGAAAATATCCCTTTTGAGGTTAATGCCATCAACCTCCTATCGCGCGCTGCTGCTGGCAGCATGCGGGACGCACTCTCCCTAACGGATCAAGCGATCGCCTATGGCCAGCAATCTGTCAAGGAAGCGGATGTGCGCGATATGCTGGGCGCAATCGACCAAAGTTATCTTTTCGACATCATTCAGGCACTTGTAGCCAATGACGGCTTAGCAATGCTAGAAAAAGCGCAGCAGATGGAAGCTCGCAGCCTTTCGTTCGAGACCGCGCTGACCGATCTGGCAAACTTGCTGCATCAGATTGCTATCACGCAAACTGTGCCAGACTCCATTGCCAATGATTTACCAGAACGTGGCTTATTGCTCAATCTTGCTGAAAAACTGACGCCAGAAACACTACAACTGTACTATCAAATCGCAGTCCTAGGCAGACGTGATATTGCTCTAGCACCAGATGAATACGCTGGTTTTACCATGACGTTGCTACGCATGCTGGCATTTGCTCCTCAGGATAGCCTGAAAAACACTGCCACGCACAGATCGACGCTAACAACTGCCATGCCAGATGCTGGCAGCAAGCCAACAGCGGAAGCTCAGGCTGTAATTCAGCCATCCGCTACGATCCCTGTTGCTGCCTCAGCAGAAAACATTCAAAACGATACTCTACAACCCGCACCAGCATTGGCCCCCAGAGCCACGAACTTTGATGGCAACTGGCGCAATCTGGTAGAAAACCATCTCAAGCTAGGTTTAGCGCGTGCATTAGCGCAACAGTGCGAATTGGTGAATTTCGATGAAGACAGCCTCACTTTGCGTGTTGCGGAATCGCAAAAGCATCTGGTCAATACAAATTATCAGAACAAATTGGCAGAAGCTATCCAGCAGCACTTTGGCCGCAAAATACGTCTGCAAATCGAAGTAGGCACCCATGCTTATACGCCAGCCCAGCAAAATGCCGAAGAAAAAGCTGAACGGATGCAAAACACCGAAAGCGCAATGATGCAAGATGCATTTGTACAGAACCTGATTAACGACTTTGGTGCAACCGTCATCAAAGACAGCATTAAACCATTATAAACAATAACATAGCGGAGAAATATCATGATGAAAGGTGGCATGGGCAACCTGATGAAGCAGGCCCAAATGATGCAAGCCAATATGCAAAAGGCACAAGCCGAGTTGGCGAATATAGACGTAGAAGGTGTCGCCAGCAACGGCCTAGTAAAGGTAACTATGAGTTGCCGTAATGAGATCAAACGTGTCACTATCGACGATGCTGCGATGGACGACAAGGAAACGCTGGAGGACTTGGTACTGATTGCCATGAAAGACGCGATCGCCAAAGCAGAAGCAACTTCTCAGGCCAGACTTGGCAGCCTGATGCCGGCAGGAATGAAACTCCCCTTCTAATCAGAAGATCACATGAAGAATCCGCCTGCGCTGGAGCAACTGATCGAGTCTTTGCGCTGCTTGCCTGGGGTAGGCCCCAAGTCAGCACTGCGTATGGCTTACCACCTGCTGCAGCGCGACAGGCAGGGTGCCAGCGGACTCGCCAACTCGCTACAGACCGCCCTACATAGCATAGGTCACTGCGAACTGTGCAATAATTTTTCCGAACAAGCGATTTGCTCGCTATGTACTTCCGAACGACGTGAGACTGGGCAGCTTTGTGTTGTTGAAATGCCTACCGATTTGATGATGCTGGAACAAACACAAAGCTATCATGGCATGTATTTCGTACTGATGGGCAGGCTGTCACCACTGGATGGCATCGGACCAAAAGAAATCAACTTGGACAAACTCCTCAAGCGTGCGCAGGATGGCATCGTGAAAGAGGTCATTCTGGCCACTAACTATACGAACGAAGGCGAAGCGACAGCGCACTACATCAGCGAACTGCTAAAGTCACGCGGCATCTCTGTCAGCCGCATCGCACGCGGCTTACCGATGGGCGGCGAGATCGAATACGTAGACAGCGGAACTTTGTCTTATGCACTGCAGGGACGTAGGCAATACTAGAGCAAGCTTAAAATCCCCTGTGGGCTATCCACCATGCTATCCGCGCCCCACTCTTCAGGCTTGTCGTTTTCATCAATATAGCCGAACAAGGCGACCGCAGTCCGCATACCAGCTGCTTTCCCAGCCTGAATATCGCGCTCCGCATCACCTATGTAAATACAATCTCTGGGCGTTGTTCCAATTTGTTCACATGCCATCAGCAAAGTGTCCGGAGAAGGTTTTGGCTGTGGCGCATCGTCACCACTGACTAAACAGGCTGGACGCAACTCCATAGCTAGCACGAGACGTTGTGTGAATCGGCGCGGCTTGTTGGTGACGATTCCCCAAGGCAAATCACGCTCTTCTATCCTTCGCAGGACTTCGGCCATACCATCGAAAAGGACTGGCGAACGGGTAAACACCTGATCATAAATATCCAGATATTCATCGCGAAGTGACGCAAAGTGTGCATCCTGAGGGGTGATGCCAAACCCCAACCCTAATAGGCCTCGGGTACCATGTGAAGCATAAGGACGAATCGTCGCATCACTCAGCTTTTCCCGATGATGGCGCTCCAGCAACACATTCAGCGCATATCCTAGGTCCGGCGCCGTATCTACCAAAGTGCCATCCAAATCGAACAAAACGGCACCGGTCATGCTTTCACCATATGCGCCAAGTAATTAACATCCAAACCCGGAGCCAGAGAATATTGTTTTGTGACTGGATTATAATGCATGCCTATCTGAGCTTTCAAAGATAACCCAGACGCACGTGCCCAACTGGCCAATTCAGAGGGTTTGATGAATTTCTGATAGTCATGTGTACCTTTTGGCAGCATATTCAGCACATATTCAGCTCCTATTACTGCCAGAAGATAAGCTTTAGGGTTACGGTTGATTGTAGAGAAGAACACATGACCATTCGGTTTAACTAATTTAGCGCAAGCATGCACGACGGATGCTGGATCTGGCACATGTTCCAGCATCTCCAGACAAGTCACCACATCAAAACTTTCAGGATGAGTCTCTGCCAATTTCTCCACCGCAATCACCTGGTAATCAACTACAACACCGCTTTCCATGCTATGCAATTTGGCCACATTAATTGATTTTTCAGCCAGATCGATTCCTGTCACCTTAGCGCCTTTTTGAACCATCGACTCTGCCAAAATACCGCCGCCACAACCTACATCCAGCACATGTTTACTATTCAATGACGCAATATCATCAATCCATTTCAAACGCAGTGGATTGATTTCATGCAACGGCTTGAACTCACTAGTCTTATCCCACCATTTGTGGGCTAACTCAGCAAACTTGCTTAACTCTGCATGATCGACATTTTGCATATCTGTTAACCTTATCATTTACTTGGCTGTATATTTGGCCACTCGAGGTTGCCATTTTGTCACGATTGCTTGTAACTCTTGCGGTTCGATACCACGGAATACTCCAGAATGATATTGTAGCGTGCCATCAACCCATACGTGGCTCACATGTTCACGCCCAGCCACATAAACCAGATGAGATACCGGGTCGAAGACAGGCATAGCTTCTGCATAATCCATCCGTACTGCGGTCAAATCCGCTCGTTTGCCAATCTCGATAGAACCAATCTTACCATCAAGCCCAAGTGCGCGTGCCCCGTTGATAGTTGCCATCTCCAAAGCTTGATAGGCCGGCAATGCTTCGGCGTCACCACTGGAGCCTTTAGCAAGCAAAGCTGCTGTTCGCATCTCAGTGAACATGTCCAGACGATTGTTGCTAGCGGCTCCATCTGTCCCTAGTCCTATATTTATGCGGTGTCTCAGACATTCGACCATAGGTGCGATGCCACTGGCTAGCTTCAGGTTGGAACTTGGGCAATGTGCGATATGACAGCCATTCTCGGCGAGCAATGTCATTTCCCCTGGATACAAATGCACTGCATGCGCAAAGCTGACTTGAGGTCCCAGCAGACCCAGGTTAGCCAAGCGGGCTAATGGCCGCAAATGATACTTCTGTTCACTTTCGTTGATTTCCGCCTGCGTCTCGTGCAAATGAGTATGGATTCCAATATTCAATTGCTCCGAATAGGTAACTACTTGCTCAAAGGTAGCATCAGATACCGTGTACGGAGCATGAGGGGCAAAACTGGTGCTGATCAGCGTCTTATCTCGCCAGCTATCCCGTGCATCCATGCCTTTTTCCAGATACTCATCAGCATGACTAGCATAGCGTGTAGGGAACTCTAATATGACTAAACCCAAGTTAGCACGGAGTCCTGCCTGTAAACAAGCGTCTGCTGTAGCCTGAGGATAAAAGTACATATCATTGAAGGTGGTTGTCCCACTTTTTAGCATCTCTGCACATGCGAGCAAACTACTATCTCGCACAAAATCTGCAGAAACCATCGCTTGCTCAGCAGGCCATATATGCTGATGCAGCCAAGGCATTAATGGTTTGTCATCAGCCAAACCGCGCATTAACGCCATCGCCGCGTGAGTATGCAGATTAATTAATCCCGGAATCAACAGGTGGGCGTCCAAATACACCTCATCCTTTGCCAAATAACATTTGCTATCCTGGCGTGGGCATATTGCAATGATTTCACCTGAGTTCAATACAACTGTATGATCCTGCAAAAACGCACCTCGCCCTGAAACAGGAGCAATCCAGCGTGCGTGGATAATAGTGTCGACATGGGAAGTCTGCATAAGCGCATTATAAAATATAGGCAACAAAAAACCCCGCATTCGCGGGGTTTTTTGTTTAACTATTATTACTTACAACCTGACTCTTGAGAACGTGTCGCTTCAATTTCTACTCGGCGATTAGGAGCTAAGCACTCAATCAAGGCTTTACGGTTTTTATTATTACACTCAACGATAGGAACATCCTCACCCATACCGACAGCAACTAAACGACTTGGGTCAATTCCTTTACTGATAATGTAATCACGTACTGCGTTGGCGCGTCTTTCGGAAAGTTTCTTATTGTATGCATCACTTCCCAACCTGTCTGTATGACCTACAATCCTCACTGTTGCGAAAATTGGGTTATCTTTCATTTTTGCAATTACTTCATTGTCGATTTGAGAAGTATTGCTCAATTTAGCTTTGTCAAATGCAAACAGCATATCTGCTGAAAGCGAGAATGTTTCAACTTGCGGCACACACTTAACTGGCTCTGGAGCTGGTGCAGGAGCTGGTGCAGGAGCTGGCTCCGGGGCTGGTGCAGGCTCGGCGGCTGCTATTGGAGCTGGCTCTGGTGCAGGCTCTGCAACTACTGGTGCAGGAGCGCCAAAACGGAAGATACCGCCCAAGTTCAGTAATGTATTGCCAATAGTGTTTGTTTCCTTAGCGCCTGGAACGTTGTTGTCGAGCGCTGTTTTAGCGCGAGACCACTGATGACGAAGATCTGCCTGTAAACCGAAAGAATCGCTAAACAGGTATTGTGCCCCTAAGCCAACATTAGCCAACCATGAAGTTTTTGTTTCATCTGCTGGATTTGTAAAATCAACGTTGTTACGTGTAGCACCCAAACCTGCAAGCAAGAATGGACGGAATTTATCACGACTAAACATATAAAGAGCATCTACGCCTAATTGGGTTGACTTGTAACGCCCACCGATGCCTGGAACATTGCTGTCTTCGCTAGCGCGGTTATAGCCTAAGCGGCCTTGAATATCCCAGCTAGGACTCAGTTCTTTACCAATCGCGATAAAAGCCCCACCGCCATTGTTGGCATCCAGGTCACTGTCCGTATTCATGTAACTAACACCTGGAACCGCGTACCAAGCACCACGGTACATATCTTCAGCAGTGGCTGCAAATGATGCTACGCCCATTGTAGCGGCAACAGCCAGGCCGATTAAATTCTTTTTCATTATGTAACTCCTATTGTTGTTTAGGGTATAAAACCAGCTATAAAAGCGATTTAAGCACTATAACTGAATTATCAGGCCTCATGCAATTGAATATTGGCGCCTGTTTGTGAACTAGAACCAATCTTGTTGCGCTTCAACAACAACTTTTTAGCCAGTTCAATCTTAGTTTGAGACAATTTATAAGTTCTCGTAGCATTCTCACACAATCCACCACGAAAACCAAGATATGTAGCGTTTATCGAATCAAGAATATCAATATCTTGTGTTTGAAGTGAACCAGCGAGGCCGCTTATCAATTTGTTAGTATTGCATTCGTTGACAAATCGGTCCAGTTCATCAAGCGAGCAAATCTGTAATAAGCCGTTTTTCTTGCTCTGAGTATCCAGCATGGCGCCATAAAAACCCAGCCTGCGCAATTTTGGCAAAAGATCAAAATCCATTTTGGTATCTGCAAAAAAAACACCTATCAATTTAATTTCTTTTGAAATTTTTCCATAAAATTCCTCAATTGAATCATCATGGTAGAACACTTCTGAGGCGACAATCTTGACAATATCTACGCCCAGCGCAATTCTGTGACAAATCGCATCCATCACAGGTTTTAAAGCTAAATATCCTTCACCTACTGTAGCGCTTACCAGTGCTCGGTTATTCAGCACACGCATAACATCCTCTGTTTCCATCAAACCCAGCGCCCCAAGGGCGCCAACTGAAGGATCCTTTAAGTCTATGATATCCGCACCAGACTCGAGCGCCAGCGAAGCCTCTTCCGAGTTCTTCACACTTACCAGGAGTTTCTTCATTATTATTCTTTCTTGTAGAAGTCCGTCAGTTTTTCCAGAAGCCAAGACCAAGCCTGCAACTCATTGGCACCGGCCGTTTTGTCAATTGCGATTTGCAGATAATTAAGCTCAGCTTCAATTTTTTCGCGAGGCAGCATGTGCAAACGGCTTACCAGCACTGCAAGTTCTATTACTGCAGCCTGTGCGCGGTTAAACCCCTTAAAAGCAGCGTGATTCGCTTGATAGATACTGCGCATATAAAGACTTGGACGCTGCGGATCGTCTTGTATGCTGACCAACTCCAGCTCATCATGCGCTAAGCTTGATGCCAATCGAACACCAGCAACATGCTGTGCTGGAACAAGGTTTGGATGCGACTTCCCGACAATTGCACCGGCAAACACACGCACATCATCTGTCAGGTTCATCACGGCATAACGAGTCGATAGAATATTTTCCAAAGTTGTAGATGGCTTATAAGGCGATATAACAATCAAGTCTTTCTCATGGCGTACACCAAAAGGAGTTACATGTGGCTCGCCAGCCTGGTTGACCGTGGATATGATTGTTTCAAAAATAATCATTTGTTTTTATTGCGTTTTTCCTTAATGCTAGCTTCGCGATGTGCAGTTTTAGCCTTTTTATCGGCTTTACCGCTGACACCCCATTGCAGTTCCTCGTCCTGGACGTAGCGTTTCCCTAATTGATGCGCGATTTGCGCACGTGCCAACTCAACCCCCAGATAGAATGCATGGGAAGCATCGTTTTCCACTTGCAGGCCAGGATAAAACCTGAACGGATCAACATCCAGCTGCTGGCCATGCCGGTTGAACACATGCACGCCCGCCTCACTCACCATAATGCGAAAACTAGGGTCTTTGATTTGAACAGCCATCGCACTAATTTCACTTGCCGTATAAGGAAACGGTTTACGGTCATGCAAGCCATTCAACCCTGTGGTATAACCGCGCGGCAAACGGTTGTCCTGTTTGGCACGGTACATCACTCGACGAGCCATATCTGCTTCGGCTATGGCGTTGACTGCATGCGGACTAACCGAAGTTGCCAGCACTGCGTTGATGTTCATCTCACTAATCAAGCCGAACAGGATGGCGTTAATACCCGTGGTATCAGCATCTGTCAACTCTGTAACATTGCCGACCCCCATCATGATTTGAATATCAGGATATTTTTTGCGCAATCTGTTATAGCGGACAATCGAATCGGCAAAACCAAAATGAATTGGATCCAGAATCGGATCGGCAATGAAGGCTCTCCCCTTTTTAACGCAAGCTTCAATCGCCCGGTACAGCGAAGGCAAATGACCTGGTTTGGCTGGGATCAATACTGGCATGCTTTCGACGGCATCTGCGATCCATAAAGTCTTTTCGGTGAGACTCAACAAATAATCAGCGCCTGACTTGCCTGCCAGCAACAGCTCTTCCGGATTCATGCTATCCACACTCACCTCAAAACCCGCTTCTTTAAGGGCTTTGATAGCATCAGCCAAATGATTGAACGGCTTGTTGGGCAAACAGCCCAAATCAATCACATTCGCCCCTTGTGCAACGAATCGACTGGCTTTCTCCTTGATCTGCAACACTGATAAATCTGGTGCATCGACAATTTCGGCAAAGATCTTGACTGCATATTGACTCAAATCTGGCGCCTTACCACCTTGCCCGAAGTATTGCGGCAAATCCTTCAAATCCTCTGGCCCGCGCTCGGCTGGTATGCCAAACTGACGATGCAGCAAGCTCAAATCACCTTGGCATAAGCCAGGCAGAATCATCTTCTGGGCGTCACCAGTATTTTTCAGGCGCCGTGCAATCATCTCCGGAGTCATCAACGCTGCGACGGAAACACCTATTTGCTCCACACGGTATTTGAAAGAAGGTGTTTTGATGTCTGCCTGAATTTGCTGCAAGGTTTGATGCAGGCTTTTTTCGGCTAATTTGCCAGTCACAAAAAGTAAGCTCTCGGCTTTTGCTACTTTACTCATTGGCCTCTGATTTTAGCAATACGTGCTTCAATGCTGGCTTTTAATTGGGCAATATTATCGACCACTTGAGTAGCCTCAAAGTTTGACAGTTTTTGCCGGTTCTCAAGATCGATTCGGCGCGGATAGACTTTCACGAAATTCTCGCGCGGCGCTTCAGATTCCAAATGACCTTTGTCAACTTCCGGTTCGGTATCGCACGCAAACACGATGCTAGGGACACCACACTTGCCCGCCTGTGCATAAACATTAGTCACCAGCGTATCGGAAATGCCGCACACCATCTTGGCGACTGTGTTGGAAGTCGCGGGAGCGATAACCACAGTGTGATACGCGCCGTGGTAGAAAAACTCTACCGGCACGCTACTCGCCGTTTTGTCGTGGTAAACGCGCTCTACATTGTGCTCAAAGCCGTACTGCTTCAGGATTTCTGCCGCGGCCTTGCTTAAAAACAAATCCGCATCCGGCAGCGTGTTGATGATTTCGATGCATTCTCGCAGATAATGCCCGGAACCTGTAAGCGCCCATGCGATGCGTTGTTTTTCTGTTGTTGACATAAGCTAATCTATCACAGAAAACAGCACTTATAGTATCACTACAGCTAGGCAAAAGGATGCTGAATCACAATCGTCTCGTCACGCTCCGGCCCGGTTGAGACGATCGCGATAGGTACGCCGCACAAGGCTTCCAAGCGGTTCAGATAATGTTGTGCATTCTTGGGCAACGCTTCCCAGGTTTTAGCACCAAAGGTACTTTCAGACCAACCTTTGACGGATTCCACAATAGGCTCGCAGCGCGCAACATCATCTGCACCGATAGGTAACATATCAATTATCTTGCCATCGAGGTTGTAGCCAGTGCAAATCTGCAGTTCTTCGATACCATCCAGCACATCCAGTTTAGTGATGCATAGGCCGGTAAGACCATTGATCCTAGCTGAACGGCGCAGCGCAGCCGCATCGAACCAGCCGCAACGGCGTTTGCGGCGCGTAACGGTACCGATTTCCTGACCTTTGGTGGACATCTGATAACCTGGCGTTCCAATGGTCTCGATATCCAGTTCGCTGGGGAACGGCCCGCCACCAACGCGCGTGGTATAAGCTTTGGTAATGCCCAGTACGTAATGCAGCATGTTGGCACCAACGCCAGTGCCGCCGCTGGCCTGGCCAGCGATGCAGTTACTGGAGGTGACATAGGGGTAAGTACCGTGGTCGATATCCAGCAGCGTGCCCTGCGCACCTTCGAACAAAAGGTTCTCACCTCTGTCATTGGCCGCATACAGCGCTGCAGAGACATCCGCAATCAACGGCTTCAATGCAACGGCATGTTGCATGCTCGCATCATATTGCTGATTGAAATCAACAGCTTGCGCACCAAGATAATTAGTCAGCACAAAATTGTGATAATCCATCACTTCACGTAACTTCTCTGCGAAGCGCTCTGGATAAAACAAATCATAGACACGCAAGGCACGGCGAGCGACCTTATCTTCGTAGGTTGGACCGATACCTTTTCCAGTTGTACCGATTTTAACTGCGCGCTTCGCTTCACGTGCAGTATCCAGCGCCACGTGATGACTCAAAATCAAAGGACAGCCAGAACTTACCTTCAAACGGCTCTTGACCTCAAGCCCTCCTTTTTCCAACACCTCGATTTCACTCAGCAAATGCGCAGCATCTAGCACTACACCATTACCAATGTAACATTGCACACCATCACGCACGATGCCTGACGGTACAAGATTGAGTTTGTATATTTTCTGTGCGGCGCCCTGACCAACGACCAACGTATGACCTGCGTTGTGGCCACCCTGAAAGCGCACGACACCTTGAGCATGATCAGTTAACCAATCGACGATTTTGCCCTTACCTTCGTCACCCCATTGCGTACCGATGACAACGACATTTTTTGCAGTGTTTGTTTTGATGAGGTCTGCCATAAATTCCTAAATCTTTTCTACTTGCCAGCTATCGTTTTTCAAGACCAACTGACGATCACAACTTAATTCTGCTGCACTGGATTTCTCTCCAGGCAGTAATTTAATCACCGCGTCACCATTTGCACGCAATGCCATAATTTTCTCTGTCAACGCTGCATCATTCAAGGCTGGAGCCAAAATCGCAAGAGGTATCGATGCAGGTGGCAATGCTTGAACCACGCCGCGAAGATCAAGACTGAATCCCGTTGCTGGACGGGCGCGCCCGAAAGCCTTGCCCACCTCATCATAGCGTCCGCCAAGCACCAAGGGGCCAGTGTAACCCTGCGCATAGGCAGCAAACACCACACCACTATGATAGTGATAACCACGTAACTCACTTAAATCAAAGCCAATATCGACGCCTTCTAATGCATTAGCTATCGCTTGGAGTTCATTCAAAGCAATTTGAATCGCTTGCTGCTTAGGTAACACCTGACGGGCTTTTTGGAGCATCTTCGCATCGCCATATAGCTCGGTAAGATCTATTAATGCCTGTCTGGTTACCGAATCCAAATTGGCTGCCAAGTCAGCCACCAGCGCCTTGTCCTTGCTTTGCAAAGCAGTATAAATCTCGTTTTCTAACGCAGGTTCGATGTTGGCGTTTTTTACCAGGCTTTCAAAAATACCAACATGACTAAAGTCAAGATGGATGCCACTCAGACCCAATGCCTGCATGGCTTTCACAGCCAGACCATAGACTTCTATATCGCTTTCGATTCCAGCATGTCCGTATATTTCCGCACCAAGTTGCAAAGGTTCACGTGTATGGGCAAGACCATCTGGTTTGGTGCGCAGCACTGTACCGGCATAACATAGACGTGTAACGCCTTGTTGATTGAGCATGTGTGCATCGATACGGGCTGTTTGCGGTGTGATATCGGCTCGTACGCCCATCAAACGCCCGGTCAATTGATCGACCACCTTAAAAGTAGCCAAATCCAGATCAGAAGCTGCACCAGTAATCAAGGACTCGGTGTATTCCAGCATCGGCGGGATGACATACCGATAGCCATGTACCGCAAACAGATCCAGCAGCTTACGGCGCAAAGACTCAACACGTGCCGCTTCAGCTGGAAGCACATCTTCTATATATTCTGGGAGAAGCCAATTTCGCATGACGCTATTATAGCGCAGATGAAGTCGCTAGCGGCCTAAGAAGATAAGGAGAAAACCGCCTAGAAGTGAAATTAAACCCACAAAACGCAATTGACCGTCTTTCAAATCTATCATACGCCTGAAAGTATCGCGCCAGGCACGCGGTGCAAACAAAGGCAGCAAGCCTTCAAGCACTAGCATTAACCCCAGCGCGGTCAATAACGTGGTCGACATGCTTATTTTTTAGTAGAGCTGCGCATGTACTTGAAAAAATCGGTGTTTGGATCCAGTACCATCACGTCCGATTTACTCTTGAAGCTGTTCTTGTAAGCCTCTGTACTGCGATAGAAGGCATAGAACTCAGGGTTCTTTCCATATGCTTCTGCATATATCTCTGCAGCCTTGGCATCACCCTCACCCTTTGTTTTTTGTGCATCGCGATAGGCCTCAGCTATGATGACCTCACGTTGACGGTCTGCGTCCGCGCGAATCTTCTCGGATGCTGCGGAACCTTCCGAACGCAGCTGATTGGCGATACGTTTACGCTCTGCGATCATGCGGTCGTAAACAGATTTACTGATATCTTCCGAGTAATCTACGCGTTTCAGGCGTACATCGACAACCTGAATACCCACCTGCCTCGCTTCCGCGTCAGCACGTTTGCGTATGCTATTCATAATCGCTGTACGTTCACCGGCTATTACGTCATGCACAGTACGTTTACCAAATTCTGCACGTAAGCCAGCATTCACCACTTTTGATAGACGATCTTCCGCCGCGGCTTCGCCACCCTCCTTGAAGGAAACATAGTATCTGGCAGGATCGATTACTCGCCATTTGACGAAAGAATCCACCATCATGTACTTGTTCTCGCTGGTATTGAATTTGGATGGCTCTTCCCAATCTAGTGAAACTATACGCTTGTCAAAGAACTTTACACCATCAATAAAAGGCATCTTCAAGTATAGTCCGGGCTCTTTTTTTACGGAAACGATTTCGCCAAGCCTGAATACCAGGGCATACTCACGTTGATCCACTGTAAACAAAGATAGTGTTGCAAAAAGCAGCACTGCAAGTAAAGCGAATAGTGTCAAGCTTAAATTTTTCATAATGATCTCGTACTCTGAATGTAGTCAAAAGATAATTTAGCGGCTCTCACGCTCTCTATCTAATGCCCGTGGCGGCTCCACCGATGTGTTATCGGTAGCAGTCGTAACCACTGAAGAAGCCCCTACTGGAGCTGGGGTAGGTGCGCTGCTGGCTCCCATCAATTTATCCAAGGGTAAGTACAGCAGACTACCGCCCTTTTGATCCACGACCACCTTGCTAGTATTCGACAATATCTGCTCTTGTGCTTCTAAATATAAACGCTGACGCGTCACTTCTGGTGCTTTGCTATACTGGGTAAGAATCTGATCGAACCTGTTCGCGTTACCTTTGGCTTCATTCTCGACCTTTAGTCTATAGCCCGCGGCCTCTGCAGCTAGACGTGAAGCCATGCCACGCGCTTTTGGCACGACATCGTTTGCGTAGGCTTGACCCTCGTTGATTTGGCGCTGATAGTCCTGATTAGCTCGGTTTACATCCTCAAAAGCCTCTTGCACTGGCTCTGGTGGCTGTGCGCTTTGTTGGCTAACACTTGTAATGACCACGCCAGCGCCATAGCTATCCAAAATACTTTGGATCCTTTCTTGAGTATCAAGCATACCCTTTTCCTTTTGCTGTAAGAGATCATCCAGCTTGTTTTTACCAACAACCTCCCGAATCGCAGTCTCAGCTGCGGCCATCACAGCCTCATCTGTCGAGCGGTTGTTAAACAAATAATCCTTGGCGCTTTTCAGCTTATACTGCACAGCAAACTGCAAATCGATGATGTTTTCATCTTCAGTCAACATGAGGGCTTCTCTAGGCACTTTAGTTTTCCCACCAGCGCCCTCCGCATTACTTCTGTAACCAACTTCTAACCGGCGAACTTGCTCCATGTTAATCACAGTGACACTCTCGAAAGGATAGGGCCAGTGCCATCGCGGGCCTGGTTCGGTGCTTTGCAGGTATTTACCGAAGCGCTGTTCAACACCAACCGAACCCTGATCTACAATATAGAAGCCCGTGGCCAGCCAGACCAAACCAATCAATCCCAGTATAGGAAAAATGGGTAAAGCAATGCCTTCATTAGAAGTGTTGCGGTTATCGTTATTGCCATTGCCACCTGACTTGCCAAACAGGTTATTGAGTTTTTGACCTAAATCACGAAACACTTCGTCGAGATCAGGTGGTCCTTCCTGATTGCGTTGGCCAAAACCAGGGAATTTGATCATGTTATTACTCCGTACATTTTTTACACAAAAGCACTTTCTTCGGTGCTCTGCCGTTTTAAAAGTTGTTGATGTTCTGCAAGGGCCTGCTTCAGATACTCTATGCCTTCACCAGTTCTAGCCGATAGCCGAATCGTGCAAATACTACCATATTCATCACGTTGTGCGTCTGCCGGCATATCAAGCTTATCTATCTGATTAAGCACCAAAATCTGTGGGACTCTTGACGCACCGATTTCGTTCAATACGGCGTTCACTTGTGCAATCTGCGCCTCGCGATTGCTGCTGGCAACATCAACCACATGCAACAGCAGGTCCGCCTGTGCAGCTTCTTCCAAAGTTGCTCCAAACGCCTCAATCAGGGTCGTCGGCAGGTGTTTGATAAAGCCAACAGTATCTGACAGCACAATGGGATTGGCATCTGGCAGATACATCTTGCGTGAAGTAGTATCCAGAGTGGCAAACAGTTGGTCTGCTGCATAAACGCCAGAATGCGTCAAACGATTGAAGAGAGTAGATTTACCAGCGTTAGTATATCCCACCAAAGAGACGGTCATTAGATTGGAACGCTTGCGCGCCTTGCGCTGCATTCCCCGCTGCTGTTTGAGCTTGGCAAGACGTTCTTTGAGTTGTTTAACACGCACGCGTAGCATACGACGGTCCAGTTCCAGCTGAGTCTCGCCCGGACCACCACGTACGCCGATACCGCCTTTTTGCCGTTCCAAGTGCGTCCAACCTCGAACCAAGCGGGTAGAAAGATGCTCCAGTTGAGCCAACTCTACTTGAAGCTTACCTTCAAAACTTTGTGCGCGCTGCGCAAAGATATCTAGAATCAGACCGGTTCTATCTACAACACGCGCTTCCAAAAAGCGTTCTAGGTTACGCTGTTGTGACGGACTCAGATCATGATTAAAGGCAGCAAGCTTGCTATCGGTTGCTGCCAGCAAGGCTTTCAGCTCCTCAGCTTTGCCGCTACCGATGAACATTTTAGCATCAGGGCTACTGCGTTTTCCCTCAAGCGTCGCAACTATGTTCAGGCCAGCCGTACCGGCAAGCTGACATAATTCCTGTAAACTTTCCTGGTAGTCAGGCTCGCCGAAATCTATGCTAACGAGCACTACCGCATCGTTGCCGACAGGCCTATCCTGCATATAGCTTTATTCTTCGCCCTGATCAGTCAAATTCATGCTGACGGCACGTGAAGGCACAATAGTGGAAATAGCATGTTTGTATACCATTTGCGTGACAGTGTTTTTAAGAAGGATAACGTACTGATCGAAGGAATCCACTTGACCTTGTAGCTTGATACCATTTACCAAATAGATCGAAACTTGGACATGCTCCTTGCGTAGCGCATTCAAGAAAGGGTCTTGCAACATTTGACCTTTAGCGTTCATTTATAACTCCTTTTAGTTGTAGTATGTTGGAGCAATTCTTGAGAATTGTTGTTATTCCAATAATAATATAATTGTGATTGATTATGCTTTTTTCAACAAATTGAGAATGATTATATTTTACAATACACGCCCACTCTACTCAATACTGTTTCACGCCCCATCAAATGCATCACCGCGTCAATGCTTGGAGACTGAGCAATACCTGTCAGCATAACCCTTAACGGCATCGCTACTTTAGGAAATTTAAGCTGGGATTGTGCCACTGTTTCCTGAATTGCAGCATTTATCGCCTCCACAGCCCATTCACAGCTCTCCAACTTCACATAAAGCGATTGGATAGCAGGCAAAACTTCAAGAGTGATGTGTTTTTCGGCATCTGCTTGATTGATTGGTGGTGCATGGAAGAAATAAGCAATATCCGCTGCTAACTGATTCAAGTTATTTGCCCGCTCACGATACAAAGCCAACACATCCGTCAATTTTGGATGCACCGCGGGCAAGGCAACTATCTTGCTTAAACGTGGCGCAACAATTTCAGCCAACTTATCAATATCCATCGTCTTGATATAGTGGCCATTCAGCCAATTTAGTTTTTCTGTATTGAACTGCGCCGCAGAGGCAGTGATATGATCCAGATCGAACCACTGGCAGAACTGGCTCATGCTGAAAACTTCATCATCCCCATGGCTCCAACCTAAACGCGCCAAATAATTCAATACAGCTTCCGGCAAATAACCATCTTCGTCGTATTGCATCACACTTACAGCGCCATGTCGTTTGGATAACTTCTGCCCGTCATCACCCAGAATCATGGAAAGATGCGCGTATTGAGGGATTTGGGCATTCAAGGCTTTAAGTAAGTTGATTTGACGTGGCGTGTTATTGACGTGATCGTCACCGCGAATCACGTGGGTAATCCCCATTTCCCAATCATCAACCACGACACAAAAATTGTATGTTGGCGTACCATCAGCACGTGCAATAATCAAATCATCTAGTTCTTCATTACTAATCTCGATACGACCCTTTACCATATCATCCCAAGCCACAATCCCGGCCTGAGGATTTTTAAACCGCACTACAGGCGGTACGTCTTTGGGGGCATTGGGCAACACTTTACCTGTTTCTGGCCGCCAACGCCCATCATATCTTGGCTTCAGGCCTGCTTGCATCTGGCTTTCACGTAACGCGTCCAACTCTTCTCTGGAACTATAGCAATAGTATGCAGTACCAGCGTCCAGCATCTGCTGAATCACTTGCTTATACCTGTCCATACGCCGCATCTGATAGAAAGGGCCTTCATCGTAATCCAGCCCGAGCCAGTGCATGCCGTCCAGAATCGCTTGCACCGCCTCCGGTGTGCTTCTTGCTACATCCGTGTCCTCAATACGCAATATGAATTGGCCACCATGTTTCTTGGCGTAAGCCCAAGAAAAAAGCGCAGTACGGGCGCCACCAATGTGAAGATAGCCAGTTGGACTAGGAGCAAAACGGGTACGAACAGTCATAAAAAAGAAACATTAGCGATGTGTTCAATAAAGGCTCATATTTTATCATGGCTACGCATTTGCATAAAATGCGCAACAATAAAAGAATTAATAGAAAGTAAGCTTGATTTTTCAATAAGTTATATTTATATTTTCTACTAATATATAAAAAGTTCTTCATTATCCGAAGAATTAAAAGAAATGAAAAATATCCTCTCCAGATTATTAGGTAGAAAAAGCGGCACGGCTACCAACCCCATCTTCGCGTGGCTCGACGAACTAGCGGATATGACTGACCTCGACGTACTCCGTCATTCGACAAAAAAAATACAAATTGTGATGGAAGATGAAGCTGTTGGATGGGAACAAAAAATCGATTGGCTGATTACACTAGAAGAGCATAACCAGCCACGACTTGATAGGCTTGCAACTCAATACGTCACAGTAGAGAACCTAAAGGCCGAGATCGAAGCCAACATCAACGATACATGCTATATGTATTGTCGCCAATCTTATGTAGCCCATCTCAAAAGTATTGAAAAATCAATCATTGGAGGTAGCACCCCGCTTGATGAACATGAGCGACTGACGCTCATTTTTCGCACAGTATACATAGCTAAAGACATGGTGAAATGGCGTATGTTCAACCAGTCAGCAGCCCCAGCTAAAGTGTGGTTGCAGATCTATACGCTAATGCAATTCGCCCAAAAGCAAGGAATACTGACTACAACCTTATCGATTTTTCCCGATAGCCCATCCACTTCTTTATCGGCACTTCTGGTACAAACAATGATGCTTGGCGAGTTGATTCAAGAATCACCCAACAGACACCAGGTGGAAATCGCAAACAAAGTATTAAGCCAGTGGTTGACTCGAGCTCATATCAGTAGTGTTTACACCCCGCAGCAGTATGTGTTCTATATCAACATTGAAGAAGACTACCCGGCTAAACGTTTACGCAGTGCAGTCATTGGCGAGCAATACCGTTATTGGGAACTGGATGACTTGGATAAACAACTCCAAGTAGGCATTACCGTGACAGATCGTGGTGAGATGCCCCAAAGCCTTGTTCCGGCACATATTGACAGTGTACGCAAGCTCAACGAAACTTTGAAAATCATGCTGGCAGAATGGACAAAATCCAACTATGTACGGCAGCGCCGCAAGGAACCTCGTGAGGCTGTCTCCAAATCTGCAAAAGTCATCGCTGGGATAGAGAAAGTTTGCAATCAGGTATTGAATGCCAATCGTATCGCGAACGGCTTAAGAGGTTCACTTGATGGAAAATCACTAGATGACCGTTTGCTAGCTCACACCACATTACGAGAGTCTAGCACGCTGGTCGTCAACAGTAGCACTCTGGACACTTGGGTGATTACGGATGAAAGTGAAAAAGGCATGGGCATGCGAGTGAACAAATATAGCAATATCCTAGTCAGACCTGACCGATTAATTGGCATCGCCAATGACGAAGACCCCAGCAAAGTTGCTTTAGGCGTCATTAGATCCGTACGCGCAACCATGAACAACCAGCTTCGGGTAAGTGTAGAAATACTCAGCAGAACCCCTAAGGCAGTTCAGCTCAGATTTGCACCTGGAACTGAGATGTTTGGTGTCACAGGCTCGTTCAAGGCCGATCGAAACTATAGGCCTAGTTCCATGGATACAGATGTCATTCAGGGCATCTTTTTGCCACCGGACGATAAAGCTGAAACAAAACCAATGTTAGTGCTACCTAAAGTACAGTTCCAATCCAACAGGGATTATCTGGTCACGATGAATGGGACAATCACAAAACTGCGGTTGGAAAAGCCCATCGCTTCCGTGGACGACTGGGTCAAGGTTGCACTTCCGGCACAGACAGCTTAACCGGCTCTGCTGGCCGCCAATCGCCTCCAAGTGCTTTGAACAACTCGACCGAAGCCAGCAAGCTACCCTGCCTTGCTTGCACCGCATTGAGCGCTGCTTCATGATATACACGTTGTGCATCCAGCACTTCCAGATAGGATGAATACCCTGATTTATAACGGTTCTCAGCCACAGTCAATGCTACCTTGGCTGAACGCTCGCTTTGCTGCAACACCTGTTCACGCTCCAGATTCAGCCTGCGGGTAATCAGCGCGTCATTCACTTCTTTAAAAGCGTTCTGGATCGCAATCTGGTATTGCGCAAGTGCTTGTTTCTCACGAGCTTCCGCGCCCTCCACACGCGCTTTGCGTCTGCCATAATCAAAAATCGGCAAATCTAGCCCGAGACCCAGTGTCCAAATGCGTGCGCCAGATTTCATTAAATCACGCAATTTCAGGCTTTCGAACCCATATTGCCCAGTCAGCGTGATATTAGGATAAAGCGCAGCTTTAGCTACTCCAATCTTAGCGTTCTGCGCAACCAGCTGCTGTTCTGCCTGGCGGATATCAGGTCGATTCTCTAACAGATCTGATGGCAAGCCTGACGGCGGCTCTGGCGGCAATGGCAATTGGCGTATATCCACCGCATCCAACTGCAAATCCAGAACGCCCGTCAATATTGCCAACTGATGCAATGCAATGCCGCGCAAACGCTTTAACTCGATCTGTTGTGCCATCAGATTGCTATAGGCTGTCTCGGCCTGACTAACTTCGAGCGCACTCGCAACGCCGCCGGCCAAGCGGCGCTGCGTCAAAACCAGACTATGCTTGCGACTGGCAATATTCTGCTCGGTCAAGGTGATTTGCGCATCCAGTCCGCGTATCTGCAAATAGTTACCTGTCACCAGCCCCACCAGAGTCAAATCAGTAACTTCCTTAGCCTGACGCGCTGCTTGCGCATTGGCAAAGGCCGCTTCTTTATTGCGCTTCAGCTCACCCCAAAAATCTATTTCATAACTGGTATCCAAGCCCAGCTGATAATTGTTGCGTATCGGTGATACAAATACTGGAAATGCACCCAGCTCAGTGACCTTGCTCCTTGTCGTGTCAGCAGATAAATATACTTCTGGCAACAAGTAAGACCCTGTTTCACGCAGATAAGCATCCGCCTCTGCAATGCGAGCTGTTGCCAATTGCACATTCGGGTTGTTTTTCAAGGCAGAATCTACCAATTCGCTCAATTTTGTGTCATTGAAATGCGCCCACCAGGCGCGCATTATCTGCGCCTGGGCTTGGCTTTCATTTTTCTCACTATAAGTAGCGGGCAGCTTGGGCTGCGGGCGAAAATAATCCAGCCCCAGCGCTTTACAGCCAGTCAGCACCACCAACAGCAACATCGCAAGAAATCGCATCATGATTGCCCCCCAGAAAGGTCTGCATCATGCGCATGACCATGTTGGCGCACACCTTTACCACTTAACCAAGTAAAGAAGAGTGGGATGAATATCGTTGCCACAAAAGTGGCCAGGATCATGCCCCCAAAAACGCCCGTCCCCATGGATTGACGTGCAGCCGCACCAGCACCTGTAGCGATAACCAGCGGGACAATCCCCAGCACGAACGCCATTGACGTCATCACGATTGGACGGAAACGCAATCTCGCTGCTTCCAGTGCGGCAGGCATCAAATCCATACCTTGCTCCATCTTCTGGCTAGCAAACTCCACAATCAGAATCGCGTTCTTCGCTGCGAGTCCAATCAAAGTAATTAGCCCAATCTGGAAATAGATGTCATTGGTCATGCCCCGTAACAGCACCGCTAGCAACGCACCGGCCAATGCAAACGGCACCGCCATGATCACGGCCAAAGGCAGGGACCACTTTTCAAATTGAGCCGCGAGGATGAGAAACACCATAATGATGGCGAACCCAAATGCGAATACAGCAGCGGAGCCGGTGCGCTTCTCCTGATAAGCCTGTCCTGTCCAGGCGATTTGATAACCCTCAGGCAAATGCTCTTTCGCTAGCTTCTCAACAGCCGCTATCGCATCACCAGAACTCACACCGGGCGCACCGCTGCCAAAAATTTTGGCTGACAATAGACCGTTGTAGCGCTCCAACTGCTCTGCACCTACCATATTGCTGACCTTGCTCAGCGCTGAGAGCGGGATCATGTTGCCGTTCGGACTATCTGCTGTAGGCTGACTGCGCACATACACCTTCCCCAAGTCCTCTGGCTTCATGCGGTAATCAGCTTCTGCCTGCAACTGAACACGGTATGTACGCCCGCTACGGTTGAAATCGTTCACATAATAAGAACCCATGGTACTTTGCAGCGTGGCATAAATATCAGCAATCCGCACATTCTGAGAAATCGCCTTGGCTTCATCCACCTCGATGCGCAGTTGCGGCACAGTTGGCCGGAAGAACGTGTTCATAGGTGCCAGCCTAGGCTCAGATTTTGCCGCTTCAATGAAGCCATTAATCACTGCAGCTAGCTTGATGGGGTCAGTATCCTGCTTACTTTGCACATACACCTCAAAACCGCCAGCCGCGCCCAAGCCACGTATGGCAGGCGGGTTCACTGCGAATGCCATCCCGTCGGGCTGACTCATGCCAATCCCAAACAATTTACCGACGATCTCCTGCGCCGTCGTTGTTCGCTCCTTCCAATCCTTAAGACGTACGAACATAGTTGCAGCATTGGTCTTGTTGGAAAAAGTCAGCAGTTCAAGCCCGTTGACTGCAAACTGGTGTGCGACAGCAGGATCGCTGGCGATAGCTTGGCGAACCGCTTCCGTCGTCTTGCCAGTACGGCTTAAAGTCGCACCATCCGGCATCACAACAAGCGTGATCACATAACCTTGGTCTTCTGCTGGGACAAAGCTGCCCGGCACTACACGCAGCAATCCAACAACAGCAAGGATAATTCCACCAAACACTACTACGCCGATGATGCGGTGATGCAAGGTCTTGTTGACGATTCCCGTATAAAAATGAGTTAGACTGCCAAAACTCTGATTGAATCTTTTAAAGAAACCATTCTCCATGTGGGTCTGCTTCAATATCATTGCGCACAACGTTGGCGTCAGAGTTAATGCCACGATGCCGGAGATAACGACGGAGATAGCTACGGTCACAGCAAACTGACGATACAGCTCGCCCGCAATACCGCCAAGGAATGCTACCGGCACGAACACCGCACATAGCACCATCACGATAGCGATAACAGCCGCTTCAACTTGCTGGATAGACTTCAACGCCGCAGGAAATGGGGCCAGCCCTTCCTCACGCATCAGGCGCTCAGTGTTCTCCAACACCACAATCGCATCATCCACTACGATACCGATTGCCAGAATCATGGCAAACAAAGTCAGTAGATTGATGGAAAAGCCGAACATGTAGAGCCCTGCGAACGTACCAATGATAGAGATCGGGACTGCAATCATAGGAATCAGTGTCGCTCGCCAACTTTGCAGGAACAGGAACACTACCAGCACCACCAGCACCAAGGCCTCAGCAAAGGTATGCAGTACTTCTTCGATAGTCGCTTTTACGAAGTCGCTGGTGTCATATGGGATATTCCAGCTCATGCCTTTAGGGAAATGCGTTTCTAGTTCCGCTACCTTCTCTTTGATAGCTTTGGCGGTTTCTAGTGCATTTGCACCGTTCTGTGAAAAGATTGGAATAGCCACACCGGTTTGGCCATCCAGCGCAGAAGTCACATTATAATTTTGTGCGCCCAGTTCGATACGCGCAACATCTTTCAGATACAGCACGCCGCGCGGCCCATCAGCGCGGATGATGATATTGCCAAACTCTTCCGGCTGGGTCATGCGGCCTTTTGCCGTCACGGTATAGACCAGCTGCTGTCCGGGCAATGCCGGATCTGCGCCAATCTTACCGGCAGCGTATTGATTGTTCTGCGCATTGATAGCCGCTGCGATATCGCTCGTGCTTACTCCCAGCTGCGCCATCCGGTCAGGCCTTAACCAGATGCGCATGGAGTAATCCTGCCCACCGAACACCAGTACATCACCCACGCCCTTAATGCGCTTCAGCTCATCCAGCACATTCAGTGTCGCATAGTTGCTCAAAAAGAGACGATCATGCTTGGGGTCTTTGCTGGTCAACATCACCACCAGCAAGATGTCGTTGGACTTCTTCTGTACGATGAGGCCGTTACGCCGCACCTCATCAGGTAAACGTGGGGTAGCGATATTGACACGGTTGCTGACATTGAAAGTTGCCTGGTCGATATCCGTACCCACTTCAAACGTAGCGGTGATATTCAAGGTACCGCTGGAATCTGCACTGGAATTGAAATACAGCAAGTTATCAACCCCACTCAGCTGCTCTTCGATTGGCGCCGCAACAGTCTTGGATAACGTATCTGCACTCGCTCCCGGATAAGTCGCGGTAATAGATACCGTTGGAGGTGCAATCTGTGGATATTGTGCGATTGGCAATTTAAATGCGGCTGCCAGGCCCACCAGCACGATAATGATGGACAGCACCGATGCAAAAATCGGCCTTGTGATAAAGAATCTAGTCATCGTTAGTGTTTCTGCTCAACAGAATTTTTAGTGGCGAGAGGCACAGACGGTGGTGTGCCGAATGGATGAGGCGCAACTTCTGCCCCCGGGCGCAATTTTATAACGTTATCCACAATCACCCGATCACCAGGATTCAAGCCTTGCACCACCCAATCCTTGCCATGCCAACCTGACTCTGTCACTGGACGAATGCCCACATTGGCTTTGCCGTTCTTACCCTGCTCGGCCACATAGACAAACTTACCTTGATCACCAGTCAATACCGCTGTCTGCGGCACCAAAAAGACACCATCCCTCATGCCCGTAGTGACTCGGGCCCGTACGAACTGACCAGGCAAAAGCTTCTTATCCTTGTTGCCGAATTCAGCACGCAACTGCTGTGTACCTAGAGCCGGGTCTATCTGGCTGGCGGCGAAATTCAATTTTCCGGATTCTGCGTACTCGGTACCATCTGGCAAGATGATTTTTACATCCTGCACGCCTGTTTCACTGAGTGCACCGCCAAGCTGAGCGAGCTCGCTTTCGGACAGACTGAAGCGAACCCAGATGGGTGAAATCTGCACGACAGTAGTCAACAAACTAGTATTCGCCGCGACCAATGCGCCTTCGGATAACAAGAAACGACCTGCGATACCGCTCGTAGGTGCTGTCACGGTCGTATAGGAAAGATTAAGCTCAGCTTCCTTCACGGCTGCCTGTGCCTGCATCACGCCTGCATCCGCAATAGCATGATCCGATGTCGCATTATCGTACTCACGCTGGCTGATAGATTGAGTCGCCAGCAATTCTTTCAGACGCGCCGACTCACGCTGGGTCTGTGTCACGCGCGCACTTTGCTGGGCGAGCGCTGCTCTGGCATTAGTCAATGCGATCTTGAATGGCTCCGGGTCGATCAGGAACATCGTCTGCCCTGCCTTGATAGGTTCACCTTCATCAAACAACTTCTTGAGCAAGATCCCGCCTACGCGCGGACGAATCTCCACTGCCTTAGCCCCTTCCAGCTGTGCAACCGCTTCAACACTGATAGGCACTGTCGTTGGAGATACAGCAATCACGCTCACTGGCATAGGCGGCATCGCAGGTACTCCCGCGGATGTTGCAGGTTTCTGTTCACAGGCTACTAGCAGCAAGGCAATCACTGCCATCCCTAATCTTTGGTGCACAAACATGTGCTTATCCTTTTTGTTTTGATTGATATTTATGAAATCTTACTCTTGCACTGTTGTTTTTAAAATAAATTTCTTGTCATTTCATTAAGTTAGCATTAATATTTACCAAGTCACAGTAACTAATTGTGATTGCCAAATTTAGCCTAAATTCACAAGGAAGATGATGCAAATTTACGCAGGTGAAGTGTACGGCAAGCAAACCGCTAGTAAATTCGTCATGTACAATGTGCTAAAGGTCAGCAAAGGTACAGTCACCCTTCAAAACATCGACAACCCGTTAAGTCTGTTCGAGACCACCGCTCAGAAACTCATCACATCAGGCTATCTGCGCGTTAGTCAGACACCTTACATCGACCTTAACCCAGGCACTACAAAAAAACGTAAAGCTGCCAAAAAGCCGCAACGCTGTCCTTACACTCTAGACTTTCTTGAGGCACGCGCTGATAGCGAGCGACCCGTCGCCATAATGCCCGATCTGTTTACAGCTTAGCCGACAGCTCCGCAACACGCACACCCAGCAAGCGAGCCGTTTCCAAATCACCGGCATTCACTTCGTCAGCACCAGCGTCACTTGGCGTTGTCATCAAAGCGCCCGTGAAACCGCCAACGAAATTCACATCACCATGCTTAGCCGCCTTGTTGTTGGCTGGCATCAAACCTGTGCCAACCCAAATGCCAGAGTGTTGCATCGCCAGCGTCACAAAGTACTGAATCGTCGAGCCCTTGTCACCGTTCATGGTGGCAGAATTGGTGAATCCCGCAAATATCTTATTCTTCCACGCTTGCGTGAACCAGCGCTTGGAACTGGCATCCGCAAATTTCTTGAACTGCCAGCTTACCGTGCCCATATAGGTGGGCGACCCGAAGATGATCGCTCTGGCGGCGTCCAGTTTTGCCCAATCGTCTTCGGCGATATCGCCATTCGGGTCAATCGCGATCAAATCTGCCCCTGCACCCTTTGCCACAGCCTCGGCCTGCTTGGTTGTATGCCCATAGCCACTATGATAAACCACGATGATTGAAGCCATAAATTCTCCTAGACTATTGAATTTTCGCTCATTGTAATTACAATAGTTACTAAAAGTAAGTAGGCACTAAAAAATTATATAGTCACCCAAAAGATACTAATGGATAACACTCAAAATGAAACCTAATGAATTGCCAGAAAAAGTTACGGCCTGCGCCTATCAGGAACATTGCCCGACCCGGCTGGTGCTCAACCGCATTGCCGACAAATGGACAGTGCTGGTGATGATATTGCTGAAAGATGAAACCAAGCGCTTCAGTGAACTCAAGCGTGAGATCGAAGGCATCTCGCAGAAGATGCTGACGCAAACCCTGCGCGGACTGGAACGCGACGGACTCATCAGCCGCACCGTTTACCCCACCGTACCGCCGCATGTGGAATACGCCCTCACCCCGCTCGGCCACACGCTGAAAGACTTGCTGTATACGATCAAGACCTGGTCGGAAGCCAATATTGATGCGGTGCTCAAGGCACAGCAAGCTTACGATTCACGCAATGGTGAGTAATTATTGTTGAGAGTAGGCGACCACCGCGTCATACTAGAGTGAGAATCTATTTTAATTCAGGATTAACTTACGATTTTTCATTATAAAACTACCGGCCTGGAAGCCTCATCCCGACGGGATTACTGAGCTGGACTACACACACTTTTAGGATACGCGGACTGGCATTTAAGTCAATTCACTACAACCCAGTCTTTTTAACGTTTTCGGAAACGCGGCAGTAAAGCCAGAATAGCTAAAGTAATCAGCGTACTCAGAACTGCAGTTGCCTCAAAGCCCATGCCAACTGTAACGCCAATTGCAGCTGTAATCCAAATCGAAGCTGCAGTAGTCAGCCCTGTTTCGTTTTCTTTCTGTTGACCGATCATGATTGCGCCAGCGCCCAAAAAACCAACACCAGCAATCAATCCTTGCAATACTCTCGATACTTCTTCAGGTGAAACACCTGCCTGCTGAGGCAAAATAATGAAAAGCGCCGCCCCCAGCGCCACAAGCATATGCGTTCTTAGTCCAGCCGATTTACCTTTTATCTCTCTCTCATAACCCAATAGGCCACCCAAGATAGATGCTGTGATTAATCTAAGTACCACCTTTGTAATTTGCGTGATATTAGACAAGTCCGAAAATTCGGACTGCACGGTATTCCAAATCATTTCAAGCATTGCGGCCCTATCATCAATTCATTAATTTAGTTTTCATAACACATATAGCAGCATTAACTTTTATTACTTTATGGCATTTTAGTATTGCAGGCAGTTTATTCATTGAAATGAAGATTTTGAATGTGGTCATCATCTTGCGTATAGCATATGAACCTATAAATATTTCGCGTTGTGTACGCGTCGATAATTTATCGTCGCGCTCTGCAGTATCTACCTTTTCAAACCCTGTCGCAGCTCTTAGTAAGGCAGCTTTCAACAGCAAGACACCTATCACGCATCTGGCGGCCCACCCACCAAATCATGCCCATCCGCACCCAAAATCTGCACGTCCACAAAATCCCCTGGATTCAATCCCTCGGCATCCTGCAGGTAAACCACGCCGTCGATCTCCGGCGCATCGGCCTTGGTGCGGGCGATAGCGATGATGTTGTCATTGTCATCCGTAGTGATCTCATCCACCAGAACCGTCTGCAGGCTGCCGACCTTGGCCTGCAATTTAGCTGCACTGATGCGCTCCTGCACTTCCATAAAGCGGCTTAGACGTTCCTGCTTCACTTCTTCCGGCACGTGGTCGGGCAGCTCGTTGGCCTTGGCGCCATCCACGGCGGAATATGCAAACGCGCCCACTCTGTCGAGTTGCGCTTCTTCCAAGAAGTCTAGCAATTGCTGGAAATCGTCCTCCGTCTCGCCGGGGAAGCCAACGATAAAAGTGCTGCGAATCGTGATCTCCGGGCAAATATCGCGCCAAGTTTTGATTCTAGCCAGATTGTTCTCGCTGCTGGCCGGGCGCTTCATCAGCTTGAGGATGCGCGGGCTGGCATGTTGGAACGGCACATCCAGATAAGGCAGGATCGCGCCTTCCGCCATCAGCGGAATCACTTCATCCACATGCGGGTATGGATAGACATAATGCAGGCGCACCCACACGCCCAGTTCGCCCAGTGCTTTGGAAAGCGCCGTCATGTGCGTCTTGAGCGGACGGCCATTCCAGAAACCGGTGCGATATTTGACATCCACCCCATAGGCCGAAGTATCCTGCGAAATCACCAGAATCTCTGAGACACCTGCATTCACCAGCGCTTCGGCCTCGTTCATCACCTCGCCTACAGGGCGGCTGACCAAATCACCCCGCATGCTCGGGATGATGCAGAAACTGCAGCGATGGTTGCAGCCTTCGGAAATCTTGAGATAGGCGTAGTGGTTCGGCGTCAGGCGGATACCTTGTGGTGGCACCAGGTCAGTGTATGGGTCATGTGGCTTGGGCAAATGTGCATGCACATGGGTCATCACCTCTTCCATGGCGTGTGGGCCCGTCACCGCCAGTACACTTGGATGCGCGCTAGTGACTACGTCCTTTTTGGCGCCCAGACAGCCGGTGACGATGACCTTGCCATTCTTGTTAAGTGCTTCGCCAATCGCATCCAGCGATTCCTGCACAGCCGAATCGATAAAGCCACAGGTGTTGACCACCACCAGGTCGGATTCTTCGTAGCTACTGGAAATCTGGTAACCCTCGGCGCGCAACTGCGTGAGGATACGTTCGGAATCAGACCCGGCTTTTGGGCAACCCAGCGAAACAAAGCCAACTTTTCTAATGCTATTTTTCATTTATAATCAATATAATATTATATATATTTAAAGTTAATTATTAACCAATAATCACGCCTACCAGCATGATAGAGGCGACACCTGCAGCAATCAGCGCAAGCTGCACAACAGTAGCTTTGAGCTCGGTACGCCGATGCAAACTAGGAATCAAATCTGCAACCGCCACATACAACATGCTGGCAGCTGCGATGCTCAAAATATAAGGCACCAGCGACTGGACTTCCTGCAAGAAATAGTATGCCAGCACGCCACCTATCAAGGTTGCCAAACTGCTGCCCAAGTTGAACCACAAGGCCTTTTGCTTGCTGTAACCGGAATGCAGCAGAATCAGGAAGTCCCCGACCTCCTGTGGAATCTCATGCGCGATGATCGCCAATGCGGTCACGATACCCAATTTTACATCCACCACAAACGCCGCAGCGATAAGTACACCATCGACAAAGTTATGAAAGGTGTCTCCTATCATAATCATCGCACCGCTTCTGCCGTGGTCATGGGCATGATGATGCGCCGTGATGTTGGGGCGTGGCGCAACCACCGCCTTGAATTTGAATTCGCCACCTTCTGCCCGTTCAAAATCGGGGCAATTTTCCTCGGAATGTGGCGCATGCACTTCGCAATGGTCGCCATGGCAATGTCGCCAGAGCACCAGTTTTTCCAGCGTAAAGAACAACAGGATACCGAACAGCACGCTACCGGTTGCTGCTTCAGGCGAAGTCGCCAGCGTAACAGCATGTGGAAGAATCTCAAGGAATACCGCACCCAGCATCGCACCGATGGCATAGCTGATGAGCATAGGGATGCCCGCCTGCTTCACGTTAAGCGCCACCAGCGCGGCACCCAGCACACTTAGAGCTCCGCCGAACAAGCTAAACAGTGCAATCCAGGCAAGAGGGGAAAGTTCCAGCAGAGTCATATGAGTGGCAAATATTGCAAAGCGTTATTATACCGCACGCTGCATTATTCAAGCCAAATCAAACTGGCCATGCGCCCTGTGTCACCGTCACGGCGGAAACTGAAAAAGCGCGTCTTGTCTGTATGTGTGCATAAACCGCCGCCATAGATTTGGGTAACGCCTTTGCGATTCAAACGTTGTATTGCGATTTGATAGAGATCACCCAGCCATTTTTTGCCATGCGGCTTGAAAGCAGTCTCTGCTTGGGCATCCTGCGCAATGAATTGCTGCCTGACTTCGTCGCCAACTTCAAAAGCATTGGGGCCGATTGCGGGACCCAACCACACCAAAAGTTGTGCCGGAGTGATTTTCGCTGCCTCGATCACCGCATCCACACTGGCTTCCAGGACACCATCACAAAGACTGCGCCAACCGGCATGTACTGCAGCCACTACGCTACCCTTTGAATCGCATAGCAGCACGGGCAGGCAATCCGCCGTCATCGTCACACAAACGACACTTTTCTGGGTGGCAAAGCTTGCATCTGCATCTGGCGTGCAACTGGTTTGCGCGGCATCTACGACACGCACGCCATGCACCTGATTCAGCCACACCGGCTCACTCGGCAGATATCGACTTAACAACTGGCGATTTTTCGCTACACGTAAAGGATCGTCCTTCACATGCATGCCAAAATTCAAACTATCGTAAGGTGCCTGGCTCACTCCACCGTTACGCGTGGTCTGCATCGCCCTGACATTTGCAGGTGCAGGCCAATCCGGGATGATAAAGTCGATATCATGCATCGTCGAACTCCCCTTCATCTTCCCAATCCTCGTCCTCCCAGTCGTCTTCATCCCCAACGTACAGGCCGTTTTCGTCCACACCAAAATCAAATGATTCCGGAACCTCTTCCGCGGGAGAATCTTCGTGTCGCATTGCCTCCAGCAAGGCCTTCATGTCATCCGGCAACTCAATCTGCCACTCCATGGGTTGGTGCGTAACGGGATGAACAAGGCCAAGCTTTATGGCATGCAAGGCTTGCCGATTGAAGCCGAGAATAGCTGCCTTGAGCGTTTCCGACATCAGTTTATGGGGGATGATGTTGCCGATACCATAAAGCGGATCCCCCACCAATGGCGCCTTGAGATATTGCATATGCACACGAATCTGATGGGTGCGTCCAGTCTCCAGACTGCAGCGTAGATAGGTGTTGGTTCCAAAACGTTCCAGTATCTCATAACGCGTCACAGCAGGTTTGCCGTTGCGTGTAATCGCCATTTTCAGACGATTATGCGGATTGCGGCCTATCGGTTGATTCACGCTGCCGTTACGCCACAGTTGCCCCCAGACGATCGCCCGGTACTCTCTTTTGACGGTTCTCGCTTGCAGCTGACGCACCAGGCTGGTTTGCGCCTCTAAAGTTTTGGCAACCACAAGCAGGCCAGAAGTATCTTTGTCTAACCGATGTACTATGCCGCAACGTGGGATTTCGGCTAGCTGTGGCAAGTGGGATAACAGTGCATTGAGTAATGTACCCGTCCAATTCCCTGCTGCGGGATGTACTACCAAACCTGCCGGTTTGTTGATGACCAGCAGCGCATCATCCTCATACACGATATCAAGCGGGATGTTTTCCGGTTTAAACGCATTTTCCTGTGGGCTTTGCGGCACTTGTACGATCACCTGCTCACCGCCCCAGACTTTGGCCTTGGACGTGGTGCCAGCACCATCCAATGTCACCAGCCCTTCTTTGATCCAAGCCTGCAAACGGCTGCGGGAATGGTCTGGCATCAGGGATTGCAAGGCTACGTCCAGGCGCTGTCCGCCCAAGTTTTGAGGAATAATAAAATGTAAGGATGCTTGATTTGTCATATCGTTCATTAGAATGTTACTGCCTGCATCAGTTATAATGCGCTTTGATTATCTGGCATCCTTATTAAGGCAAACGGCAAGTGAAGCGTATTTTACCTTTTATCCTGTTATTTCTCTCAACATTGTTGGCGGGTTGCGCAATTTTTGGCGAACCAACCGAACTGGATGAGACCAAGGGCTGGCCAGCCGAGCGCATCTACCAGGAAGCCGAGACCAACATGTCTGCTAAAGACTACGATAAGGCTTTAAAGTACTACCAGATTCTGGAGTCGCGTTTTCCCAACGGCAAGTACGCATTGCAGGCGCAATTGGAAATCGCCTATCTCTATTACAAAAAAAGTGACCCGGTATCTTGCACCGCTGCTACAGAACGTTTCATCAAGTTGCACCCAAATCATCCGAATGTGGATTATGCCTACTATCTAAAAGGCCTCGCATCCTTCAACGAACGCGGCATCATCGAAAAAGCCACTGCGCAGGAAATCAGCGACCGTGACCCAAAGACGCTTAAATTGAGCTTTGCCGCGTTTAAAGAACTGACAGACCGTTATCCAAAAAGCCGTTATTACAAAGATGCTACACAACGCATGGTTTTTCTTGTTAATACGCTATCCCAGCATGAAATGCATGTGGCACGGTATTACATGAAGCGGCAAGCCTATCTGGCAGCACTGAACCGCGCAAAATATGTGCTCGAATATTACCCAAACTCCACTTCTGTTGAGGAAGCCTTGGTCATCTCAATCAGCGCTTATGATTACATGGGGATGGATGATCTGAAAAACGACACCTTGCGCGTACTGAAAACCAATTATCCGCAAAACCCAATGGTGACAGGCAAGATTCAGGAAGACGAACGCGTCTGGTGGAAGTTCTGGGAAAGTCTGTATTAGCCTCTAGTAGATAGATAGTCAAGCGATAGCATCGCTACTCCCTGTCTTATCTATCCAGACATAGAAAAACTCGCGTACCGCCTGCAGAAAACGCAGCTTCAGGTCTTCCAGATTAAAAAGTGGCAAGGTGACATCAATCGCCATGCGGTAAACCAGATTGTTTTGTATCGGAATATCTCGCAGACGCAGCAAAAGGATTTTTGCCAGCCTGACCTTTTCCTGAATGGCGGACTCTGCCATCTTCTGCGCTTGCAAGTTCGTGGAATACCGCTTAAGTAACATATCCTCATGGACACTTAAAACTTCACCATTCAATTGCTCTATCGTTTCCCATTCCAAAGGCGATGGCACTGGCTTGAATTGAATGGCACTTAAATCATATCCATAGCTCTCGCTCATAGCCGCAATCATCTTGATGTCATTTATCCAAAATGGATAGAATTCTCGGGCAATGTTCAACTGCTGATTCGGTGTAATCTTATCTTCAAGCTTTGCAATCATCGCCAGCGCCATGCCGTAATCAGCGCGGCTAGACTTGCCTTTCAGCAGTATGCTCAGATTTTTAATAAACTTGGAACGTAACGCAATCGCCTCTGCATCGACATCCTTGGCTTGCAGGAATTTGGTATAGGCGCTGACTGCTTTTTCTTCGTTTTCTTGTGCCACGGCTAAGCCTCCATATATGGGAATCTCTATCGTCGCACCAGTATAGACCAAAAAATTTCAGAGAACTAGCAAACATGACTGCAACAAATGCGAGAAAACCCGGTCAGTCTAGTATCCTTGATTTAAGGTAACTAGAGAGTATTATTGTAATAACTAAGGCCGAATATCAATTATGTCCAGATTCTTCAATAAATTGCCTGGTTATGCCAGAGCTCCGTCAGGATTGGAATGGCGTCTATTCAAGAAGTTGCCGATGATTTTTATGATGGGGACCTTAGTCCTTGGTGCTGGCGCCTACTTTGAATATTACCATGTTGACTTCATCACAGAAGCAGCACGCAATAAAACATTATTCTTGTTTATCGCGCTTGCAATCACCCACTGGACATTTGTGATCCTGGCAGCAATAGGATGCATTGTGGTGATGATCATGAAAGGCCCTGCTTATGTCGCTGACGCTTACTCATTACCACAGGAAGATATTCCTGATAAATCAAAGTTTCCTTAATAAGCATTAAGGTTATTTACTTTTCTGTCCAAGCTTTTCTTTTTTTGCTTTTAATTCTGCCCGCTGTGCATTCTTGCGGCGGCGCATTGTAACAAGACCTTCGCCCTGCTTACGGCTGTCTTCTTTCACGAATGGATTCTCACCCTGATTGAACTGCACACGCAATGGAGTGCCGGTCAGAGAAAATGCCTTTCGAAAGACACCTTCCAAAAAACGTTTGTAACTATCCTTGATGGCATCCACATGTGTACCATGCAGAACAACTATAGGCGGGTTTACGCCACCTTGGTGCGCATAACGTAATTTTGGACGAATGCCCCTTGAAATCGGCGGCTGATGTTGTATGATCGCCTCGCTCAGCACGCGGGTCAACTGTGGTGTAGCCAGCTTAGCGAATGCAGCCTTGTATGCCGCATCAACACTGGCCAAAAGCTCGTTTAAGCCTTTCTTGCGCAACGCCGAGATGTAGTGAAACTTCGCAAAATCCAGGAACTGCAATTTACGGTCTATCTCGCGCTTGATCCAATCGCGCTCATCATCTTTAAGGCCATCCCACTTATTTACAGCCACCACTAAGGCACGTCCAGCATCCAGGATATAGGCTGCCACGTGTGCATCCTGTTCTGTGATGCCTTCTTGTGCATCCACAACCAACACTGCAACATTGGCATCCTCGATGGCCTGCATGGTCTTGATGACCGAGAATTTCTCAATTGCTTCGAATACCTTGCCGCGCTTACGCACACCGGCAGTGTCTATCAGCGTATATTGCTTGCCACCCTTCTCCAGTTCGATCTCTATCGAATCACGCGTTGTACCAGGTTCATCAAAGGCGATGACCCTATCCTCGCCAATCAAAGCGTTGACGAGAGTGGATTTGCCCACATTGGGCCGGCCGACAATCGCAATCCTGGGTTGTTTGTCGTGCTTAGTATCGACATCCTCAGATTCATCATCCTGAGCTGGAACAGCTTCTAATGCCAATTCAATTAAATCTCGCACACCTTCGCCATGCGCTGAGGATATCGATAAAGGATCACCAAGGCCAAGCGCATAAAAATCTGCGCTGACGATGGTTTTTTGCATCCCCTCTGTCTTATTGACTGCGAGCAACACCGGCCGTCCTGCTTTTCTCAGTGTGTCAGCGATGGCATATTCCTGGGGACTCAAGCCTGTTCGGCCATCCACCAGAAAAATCACCACATCGGCCTCATCAATGGCCAGCAAGGTTTGCTTGGCCATTTCCTGCATGATGCCAGACTCAGCCTTGGGCTCAAAGCCACCTGTATCAATCACTAGATACGGACGGCTAGCCCCCAATCCACGTCCATAGTGGCGATCACGGGTCAACCCAGGCAAGTCAGCCACCAAGGCATCTCTTGACTTGGTAAGGCGATTGAATAAAGTAGATTTGCCGACATTTGGGCGGCCAACCAGTACTATGGTAGGTAACATGATCTATTTAGGCTCTAAACTTGGCAGTGTGCCTGCGTCTGGGCTTATAACAGGATCTTTTTTGAACATGATGCTATCGGTATTGGTACCGCTATCTGATGGGGTTTCAGATGGCTGCACCGTCTCGATGATCGTTTTTTCAAGTTCAGACTTATCGCCATTGATTGCAGGTGTATTATCTTCTTTAGGTGGTGATGCAGGCACTGGGGTAGGCACATCACCGTAATAGGGTAATGGTCGTCTGCTACCAGACTTCTCACTATCTACACTTGTTTTGCCGTCTGTATTTGCACCTGGAATCGCATTTACCGTGACTGAGAACAGTCCTCCTCCACGCGTTGTAACGATCAATTGATTGTTTGCATTGCCGGGAATCATTGACATCACTGCATCATCATCCAGCTTGACACGCCCGGCAAAGGCACCATCTTCACGATTCAGGAAATGTACATAACCTTCCAGATCGCCGACCGCGACCAGAGACCCCATAGGAACAGGCGCGGTGACACGCCGGTTAGATAATGCACCTTGGCGCCAGAAAGTCCTACCTGTCTCATAATCCAGCGCATAGACTGCACCTAGAGTATGAGCGACAAAAATGCGTGCGTCTTCTGCACTTAAACCACTGTAACTGGAAATATCACGATTCCAGACAACCTTGCCAGTGCGTCTGTCCACTGCAGCGATTTTCCCCTGGAAGGCCACTGCGTATACCAGCGGGCCATCAACAAATGGCAAGCTGGTAATGTCGGCGATGCGCTCGATCTCGGTCACTCCCTTAGGCTGTGCCACTGTAGCTTCCCATATCAATTTGCCGTTGTCTGCCCGCAGCGCCACCATCTTACCGCCCGCAAATCCGCTATATACCGCTCCACCGTCAACAACCAGACCAGCGCTACTACGTAACGTGAGAGCCGGGGTGACACGCTCATAAACCCATTTTCGCTCTCCGTTCGCCGCATCCAACCCGAAGATGTGACTGTCTGCCGCCCGCACGATCACTGTGCCGTCAAAATATCGCGGCGCACTCAGTACTTCGCTAGAGACCTTTGCTTTCCATAGAGCTTTACCTGAGTAATCGTAGGCCAGCACATTACCTTTGGCAGAACCGATCATGACTATGCCGCCGCCGACACTGACGCCCCCACTAATCCTTTCGCCTACATTCACGCGCCAAAGCTCGCGGCCGTTTGCGACATCGAGTTTTGTCAGTTCACCTGCCGCATTAGCCATGAATACCGTGCCTGCCTCCATTGCAGGCAGGTAGTCATATTTTTCTGTCTCACCGGTTTGTACGCTCCAATCGAGTCTGGCAACGTGCGTTGGCTTGATCTCCTCCAGTTCCGCGGGCGGGTTGGGTGGTTCGCGGCCAAATACTCGGTCTGCGAAATCCTGTCTCAGCTCAGTAAGCGTGCTGCATGCAGACAAAATTAACATCGCTGCAAGCCAACAATAACGAGCCTTACGACAGAGTGTTGTATTGAAATACTTCATCTGGATAGGCAAACACTTAGCCTAAGGACTCAAGTTTTTGCTTGGTGAATTGATATAAAGCACCACCCGCATCAAGATTGCTCAACGCACTTTCAAATGCCTGTTTAGCCTCGGCCTGCTTGCCCTGTGCGAGATACACGTTGCCCTTCATCTCATCACGCAAACCGGTGAAACCTGCATCGATTTTTGCATCCAGCACTTTGTGTGCCGCTTCGTAGTCCTTCTCTTCGAGCAAGATACCGGCCAACTGCAAACTGGCAATAGCTTTAATTGCATCTTCCTTGGCATGGTCGATAGCCCATTGCAGGTCTGACTTGGCTGGCTTGCTGTCTTTATTGGCAAACTCAGCTTTGGCCAACAGTACAGCTGCACGCCCAGCATAAGGAGTGCTGCTGTAGCCATCCATGAGCTTATTGGCCTGCGCCTTCATTTCAGCAACCTTTCCAGCATCCAGCAATGTCAATGCCTGGTAAATGTCGGAAGCTTCTGTGGCCTTTTTGTTCTGCCAGTATTGATAGCCTTGCCAAGCCACATACACCAGCAAGGCAGCAATCACGGCATTCGTCACTAGCTTGCCGTTCTTCTTCCACCAAGCCTTAAATTCGTCTAACTGTTCCTGCTCTTCTAAATCGTATGCCATACTTTTCCTCTAAAACACCTTTCCTGCTCAAGCCGCTTTTCGGCCTGGAATTGCACCCAACAACTGCCTTGTGTAATCTTGCTGTGGTGCAAGATATATCTGCTCCACACCGCCGGATTCCACTACTTTTCCATGCTGCATCACCATGACTTCATTGGCGATATGCCGCACTACTCGCAAATCATGCGTGATGAATAAGTAACTCAACCCCATCTCGACTTGCAACTCTTTCAGCAGCATCAATATCTGTGCCTGTATCGACACGTCCAATGCTGACACTGGTTCGTCACAGACCACGACTTTAGGCTGCAGTACAAGAGCGCGCGCAATACCGATACGTTGACGCTGTCCGCCAGAAAATTGATGCGGGTATTTCTTTGCGTCATCTGCAGTCAGACCAACGCGTTGCAGCATTTCCAACATTTTGCCTTCGCGCTCGCCAGCATTGCCAATGCCGTGAATCAATAAACCTTCACCGACAATCTCACCCACTTTCATACGTGGATTGAGTGACGCAAAAGGATCCTGAAATACCATTTGCATATGCCGACGCATTCCGCGAAGAGCATCTTTGTCCAGCGCCGCAAGGTTGGTACCCTGAAACCATACCTCACCGCCATCGAAAGCCTGCAATTGTAACAGACAACGTGCCAGCGTGGACTTCCCACTGCCAGATTCCCCCACCACAGCCAAAGTCGATCCAGCTTGTAATCCCATACTGACATCGTCCAGCGCTTTGACCTGCCGGGTGCCGAAGCCAAACCTGCCACTACGTTGAGTATATATCTTGGTGAGATTGTTGCCGGTAAGGATAGTATCAGTCATGACACCACCCTTCCGTTTGAGATCTCGTTCAACCAGCCATAGTCCATTGGCTTCAATATTTTCTTGCCCTCCGCATCTGGCACGCAGTCTAACAAAGCTTTGGTGTATGGGTGCTTTGGATGGTTCAGCACCTGCTGCTTGCTACCCGCTTCGACAATCTCTCCGCGAAACATCACAATGACATCATCCGCGATATCAGATACCACCCCAAAATCATGGGTAATAAATAGCATAGCCATGTTCATGCGCGTCTTCAACTCATCCAGCAACTTGAGTATCTGCGCCTGAACGGTCACATCCAATGCGGTAGTCGGCTCATCAGCAATCAGCAAAGCAGGCTCACAGGCTATAGCCATTGCGATCATGACACGCTGACGCTGTCCTCCTGACAGTTCATCTGGGTAACTGGTTGCTCGGTCAGCTGGAATACCCACTTGCTCCAAAAGAGCGGCTACCCTGTTTTTAAGTGCGGTATTTTTTAGCCCCAAGTGTTTGGTTAAAGCCTCTCCCACCTGGTACCCTACTGTTAATACAGGATTCAACGATGTCATCGGCTCCTGAAAGATCATGCCGATTTTAGCACCACGGAGTTTCTGCATCGAAGGCTCTGAAAGCTGCGTTAAATCCTGGCCTTGGAATAAAATGCTACCACTGGACTGCAACTGTCTGGAAAGCAAGCCCATCACACTGAGCGCGGTCAGACTTTTTCCGCTGCCGGATTCACCGACGATACAGGTCGTATTGCCTGCCTGCAAAGTCAGCGACACATCTTTCACCAAAACGCGCGACGGGGCACTTTTGGGCGTCACCTTGAGCGATTCAATTTTTAGGATTTCAGACATCACTCGATATTGTAAACAATGGTCACTACCACTCGCGCTGTTTTGTCGATAGTGGACTTGTCATATACGCCGCCGTAACTGTCGTCGCCATTTTCACCACCACCTACCGGCAATATGTAAAATGCTCCCTGGCTAGCAGATTTCATCACCCCGACTTTTACGCCATCCTGCTTGACGAATTCTGTCGCACGGGTGCGCGCATTCTTGGTCGCATCAGCGATCAGCGACATTTTCACGTCTTCCAGATTGCTAACCAGAAAGTTCGGGGGCGAAGCACTGATGGGATGATTCTCTGCACGCAATTGCAACAAGGCTTTATTTGCCTGGGAAATTTTTGACAGATCTTTGCTGGTCACATGTACGCTTTGATAGGCATCATAGCCATTGCGAACCTGACGTGGTGTATCTTTGATGAAAACCTCGTCGTAGTGGTCATGAATGTTTTCCACATCCGCAACCCAGCTATCCTTAGCCAGACCTTGCTTTTCCAGAAACGCCTCCAGCACCTTCATCTCGACAGCCAGCTTATCCAAAGCGCCGCGCTGCGTCGCATCCGTGACACCGATGTTGATTGTCCATTCCGCGCTATCCGCCTTGATTGGCTTTTGCGCAAGACCTTTCACTGTGATGCTTTGCTGACCAGATACCGCACGCTTGGCTTGTACACCAAGAATAAATGCCGCGCTTGCCATCCCAATCGCAAGCAATAACCCTAGAATAGTCATTGCATTAAAAAAACTTCTGTTCTCCGTCTGCATCTCAGCCCCCGATTCTTGCTGCCACTTCTGCAAGTTTACAGCGTACCTGTTCGCCTTGTACCAACAAAGGTTTCAATGCAATCTCGCCGACACTCGCCTCATCATCGCCAAGTATTGCCGCGAAACGTGCACCACTTTTGTCTGCACGCTTCATCTGCGATTTGAAACTGCCGCCACCGGCATTCATTACCACACTGACACCCGCATCACGTAAAGCTTCTGCGGTGCTTATGGCCTGTTTTTCCGCCAGTTCTCCTGCAAACACCAGGTAGATATCTGGTGTTTGCGCTGCAGTGATACCATATTCTTGCATCAGCAAAATGACGCGCTCCAACCCGATGCCAAAACCGCATGCGGGTGTCGGATTGCCTCCACTGCGTTCCACCAGCCCATCGTAACGACCACCACCGGCTATCGTACCTTGTGCGCCAAGCTTATCTGTCACCCACTCATACACGGTACGATTATAGTAATCCAAGCCACGCACCAGTCGATGATTAATGACATATTTGACCCCAGCCTGGTTCAACAATGCACAAACACCGTCAAAATGTGCTTTGGATTCCACACCCAGCGTGTCTATTAGCTTGGGAGCGGCCTCGCACATAGTCTGCATACGCGGGTTCTTGCTGTCCAGGATACGCAATGGGTTGGTATGCAAACGACGTTTAGCGTCTTCGTCCAGGATGTCCGCATGCTGCTCGAAATAGTCAATCAGGGTCTTGCGGTAAGCGGCCCGCTCTTCCGCATCGCCGATAGTATTCAGTTGCAACTGTACATCCGTGATGCCTAGCGCTTTCCATAAGCGTGCCAGCAAAATGATCTGTTCTGCATCCACATCAGGCCCGGCAAAACCAAATGCCTCGGCCCCGATTTGATGGAACTGGCGCTGACGGCCCTTCTGCACATTCTCATGACGAAACATCGGCCCCATGTACCACAAGCGCTGCGGCGCGTTGTAGGTCAGGCTATGCTCTACCACTGCGCGCACAGTTCCTGCAGTTCCCTCTGGGCGCAAGGTCAACTTGTCGCTATTCAGCGGGTCTGTCCAAGCATACATTTCCTTCTCGACAATGTCGGTATGCTCACCCACGCTGCGTACAAATAATTCGGTACTCTCCACAACCGGCGTGCGAATCTGGTTGTAGCCATATTGCGCCATGATTTGGCGCGCAGTATCCTCCAGCTTGAACCACAAAGGCGTGGTCTCGGGCAGAATGTCGTAAAAGCCCTTAATAGATTGTATTTTTTGTGCCATGAGTTTTGATTAGGTGTTAACTGCTTGAATCGGAATAGCTTTTTTTGATCCAGCCTGAGTACCAATATCCATGCGGTTCTCGGCCATACCTCTTTTATAGCGCTCTTTTACATAGTCATCGACGATCTGCTGGAACTCCTCGGCGATATGATCACCTTTCAGCGTCACGGTTTTTACCCCATCGACAAATACCGGCGCCACCGGCACTTCACCCGTGCCTGGCAGACTGATGCCGATATTCGCCAGTTTTGATTCGCCCGGGCCATTAACCACGCAACCCATCACGGCAACGTTCATGTTTTCCACACCCGGATATTGCGAACGCCAAACTGGCATCTGGTTGCGCAGATAAGTCTGGATTCGTAATGCCAGTTCCTGAAAATAGGTGCTAGTCGTACGTCCACAGCCCGGACAAGCTGTCACCAACGGGGTAAACGAACGGATACCCATGGTCTGCAGGATCTCCTGTGCGACGATGACTTCTTTGGTACGGGATTCATTCGGCTCTGGTGTCAGGCTGACGCGGATGGTGTCGCCGATGCCCTGCTGCAGCAAAATCGCCAGCGCGGCCGTAGAAGCCACTACGCCTTTGGTGCCCATCCCCGCCTCGGTCAAACCCAAATGTAGTGGATAGTCACAGCGCTTACCCAGTTCGACATAGACTTTGACCAGATCCTGAACATTGCTGACTTTGCATGAAATGATGATCTGGTTCGGGTCCAATCCCAGATCCACCGCCTGCTGTGCGCTTTCCAGCGCGGATTGAATCAACGCCTCACGCATCAAATCATCTGAAGACAATGGGTTGGCTGATTTGCCATTCTCATCCATCATCTGCGCCATCTTGGCTTGATCCAAGCTGCCCCAGTTGACACCGATACGCACGGATTTCTTGTATTGGATAGCCGCCTCAATCATCGAAGCAAATTGCTCATCGCGCTTACTGCCTTTACCTACGTTGCCAGGGTTGATGCGATACTTGGCAAGCGCTTTCGCGCATTCAGGATAAGCCTGCAGCAATTTGTGACCATTGAAATGGAAATCCCCCACCAGCGGCACATTGCAGCCCAACGCATCTAGGCCAGCACGGATATTGGCCACCTGGGCAGCGGCTTCCATAGAGTTCACCGTGATGCGCACAACCTCACTGCCAGCCTGCCATAACTCAAAGCATTGCTGAATGGTCGCCTTGGCATCTGCGGTATCGGTGTTGGTCATGCTCTGCACCACCACCGGATGCTGTGAACCCACCGCCACATGGCCGACCATGACAGTACGTGTTTTTCTTCGTTGCATCACAGCGTCACTCAACCTTGATGCGTGCCACGTTCACTTTAGTATACGGGCCAAGATTCGTTTCTGCGCCGTTGATACTCAAGCTAGTACCGTTCGCGTTGCCCACCACAACGCTTAATGGCGGCGCAGCTTCCAAGGTATCACGATTACCTGCGAACAATGTCCTGTTATAGATCTCCTTGCCGCTGGCATCCGTCACACTGATCCAGGTTTCCTGAGTAGCGGAGAATTCCAGCCGTGAAAGTTTTGAAGTTGGCGCAGCTACAGGTGCCGGTTCGCTCGCTGCAGGTGCCATAGGCTGGGTGACTGGCGTTTCTGTTGTTACCGCTACAGGGGCATTCGCGGCCGTTTCGGTCGCCACATCTTGTGTTGGCAGAGCGGTGCCGGCCGGGGACAAAGGGACCTCTGTAGTCGTAGCAGGCATCTCAACTTGCCGCTCTGCTGATGGCAATGCTGCTTCCGGCATTGGTTCAGGCACTGGCAAATTATGTGCCGTAGGCGCGACAGGGTTGGGCTTTTGCACATAGGATTCATAGAACAGCCACGCGCTCGACACCAACAAAGCCAGGAACAAGAATGGCATCCAGCTTTTCATCTTCGGCTTCTTGTATTGCTTGCTGCTCCCCGCATAAGGTACAGCTTCCAGTGTAAATGACTGCAATGCCTTGTTTGGCACTAGAACATTATAAGCATCCAACAATGGATCGACTGCAATCCCAAGCTGTTTGGCATAATTGCGAATGAAGCCACGCACTATGGTCGGCTCTGGCAGCGCTTCAAAATTATCCGCCTCCAAAGCCTCGATCTGCTTGACGCTCAAGCGCAAACGGCCTGCGACAGTCTGTAGGCTCAAGCCCTGCTTTTCACGATGTGTCCTTAGCGCACCCCCGCAGCGGGAGCGATATTCTGACGCAATTCCAGCACCTTGCCCCGTCCCAGCTGATGCTGACGTTTCCTGTCCTGCTGCGGCAGCTTCCAGTTTTTCATCTGTCTTGGTTTTAGGTTTTCTAGCCATCACTTCACCTTTTGGGTATGGACATTACGTCTTAGTATCATCTCACTGCCCGCTTAAAAGCAATCGGGTCTGTTCTGAATTAGGATATTGCCGGCGTAGTTGCAAGGCATAGCTCGCTTCATCATCCTTATTCCCCATCGCCCTAGCGATACGGATGCCCAGCCAGAGCACTTCTGGCCCCGGACCAGACACCAATGCGTTTTGCAGGGTCTTTTGCGCCGATTCGGCGTTGCCGCGAGCAAACTGAATCTCGGCCAACTGATAAGCAGCCGAATGTGTCAGTGGATTCAACTGCAAAGCCTTGTTCAGATATGCTTCCGCGGAAGCAAAATCCTTTTTCCGGGCCGAGCAGATGCCAGCATTGGCATACGCCAGATTCGGCGTGGAATACAGCGGGTTCTTTACCGCATCCATGAACTGCACAATCGATTCATCATAACGACCGGTATTACACAAAAAATTACCATAGTTATTGTGTGATTCAGAGCTATTGGGCTGCAGTTGAATGGCTTTCTTGAAATTGGCCTCAGCTTCTGCATTCTCGCCCAAGGCCGCTCGTACCAATCCCATGCCGTTATACGCCAACGGATAGTTCGGGTATGCCTGAATTGCCTCAGCGAACTCACCCAGGGCCACTTCCAGCTTGTTCTGCTGAAAATACGCCGCTCCCAGGTCAGTATGCGCTTTGGCTCGCGCCAATGCAGCCGCATCGGACGGCGAACCTTGGTTAGGCGCGGTGGCACAGGCAGCAATCCCCGCTAAGAACATCATCAACGCTATGTGTTTGATTAATTTCATGCTTCACATTCACCCTGGTTATTCGTTCACCGACACGATCGGCACATACTTCTGCGTACGCCGAGTCTTGTCCAGCACCTTGCCTGCCAGTTGCCCGCATGCCGCGTCGATATCCTCGCCGCGCGTCTTGCGGATAGTCACCACATGACCGGCGCTCATGAGCATATCACGAAACACGCGGATTTGATGCGGTTTCGAGCATTCGTAACCGCTGTTGGGGAAAGGGTTGAACGGGATCAGATTGAATTTGCATGGCACGTCTTTCACCAACGCAATCAGTTGTTTCGCATGCTCTGCGGTGTCATTCACGCCATCCAGCATCACGTATTCGAAAGTCACGAAATCGCGCGGCGCCTTCACCAGATAACGCTGGCAGGCCGCCATCAATTCTTTCAGCGGATATTTCTTGTTGATTGGCACAATCTCGTCGCGCAAGGCGTCGTTTGACGCATGCAGACTCACCGCCAGCGCCACCGGGCAATCTTCCTTCAGCCTGTCCATCGCCGGCACCAGGCCGGAGGTGGAAAGCGTCACGCGACGACGGCTCAAGCCATAAGCGCTGTCATCCAGCATAATCTGCATCGCGGTCACCACGTTGTCGTAATTAGCCAGCGGCTCGCCCATGCCCATCATCACCACATTGGAGATCATGCGTTCACCCACAGGCAGCATGTCATAGCCTTCGCGCTGTTTCAGGCGCTGGTTGGCTACCCACACTTGGCCGATAATCTCGGACACCTGCAGGTTGCGGTTGAATCCTTGCCTGCCCGTGCTGCAGAAAGTGCATTCCAGTGCGCATCCCACTTGGCTGGAGACACACAGCGTGCCGCGATCCGCCTCGGGGATAAACACCGTCTCGATGCTGTTGGCCGCATCGGCACCAATCAGCCACTTGACAGTACCATCGTCGGAAATCTTTTCCGTCTGCACCGCAGGTGGAACAATCTCCGCCTCAGCCGCCAGCTTTTCGCGCAGCGCCTTGGCAATATCGGTCATTTGAGAGAAATCGGTTACGCCAAACTGATGTATCCATCGCATCAACTGCTTGGCGCGGAAAGGCTTTTCGCCGATACTGATGAAGTAATCGGCGAGTTGTGCTTGATTATAATTTAATAAATTAATCAATAAATTGCCTAATTTATTTAATGTAAATAATTAACATTAACCAAAGAAGTATTTGATTTCAATCGCTGCATTTTCCAAGCTATCAGAACCGTGCACTGCGTTCGCATCGATGCTTTGAGCGAAATCAGCACGAATAGTGCCCGGAGCCGCATCTTTCGGGTTAGTTGCACCCATCAGCTCGCGGTTTTTAGCGACTGCGTTCTCGCCTTCCAAAGCCTGAATCATCACAGGGCCGGAGATCATGAAGCTCACCAAGTCTTTAAAGAATGGGCGCTCTTTATGCACAGCGTAAAAACCTTCCGCCTCAGCTTGTGTCAGGTGCGCCATTTTAGCGGCCACGATTTTCAGGCCGGCATCTTCAAAACGTGTGTAGATCTTGCCGATCACGTTTTTAGCCACTGCGTCTGGTTTGATAATGGAAAGGGTACGTTCGATTGCCATGCTAACTCCAAAAATAAATAAAAATTAACGACTTAGAAAAAACGAGATTCTAGCATTTTCTGGCCGAATTTTCATTGCTTAAAACACCGGTCTGGAAGGCGCATCCAGATTGGCTTGTAGGGCATCGAAATTCATAGCGAATACGCACATACACAGCCATTACCGCTTGCTCCTTAACGCAATTCAATCTATTCTCCACTCAACTTGGATTCCTTCGAGTAACAATCAATCGCCACCATGTCATACAATGAAATGAAGACCGAGAATAGTGCCGTAATCGCAGAAGCATGCCGCCTCATCTCAAACAACAATCTTATCGGGGCTTCCCAGGCAATCTCATCTCAGTACCCCTTTCTTCCATTCCGGAACGCAGGTCGTAGTTACACGCCAAAGGTCATGACCAAAATATTCTTACGAGATGGTTTCATTGATCGCTACAGAGGCACCAAGCTCGTCTTTCCTCCCGTACTTCGCTTGTTGTCACACTATCTCCCGACAGATTTCCCGTATCACAAAAACAGTAAAATGAGTGAAGGGCATATAGCATATTGGGAGCTATTCCCAACTATCGACCACATCGTGCCAATAGCTAGAGGAGGCGCAGACTCGGAAGAAAATTGGATATGCTGCTCCATGCTTACAAATAGCATCAAGTCAAACTGGACTCTCGAGCAACTCCAGTGGACTGTCTTACCTAAAGGAAGCCTCAAGGAGTGGGATGGGATGGCTTGTTGGTTCTTACGTCAAGTAGAAAAAGATCCAGCAGTGTTGCAGAATTCTTATATCAAAAGGTGGCATAGCGCCGCTCTTGAGCTCATGCATAACAACCTGCTTACTATACAATAGCTTGCGGATTACGCTGAAGCTGACCTGCCCAACCTCACAAAAAGCCACCGTTTTCACCCGCAATTCTCGCGCGCATCCGTATTTTTTTATGGCAAAATGCATGTATGTCCATTACCATTAAAACGCTGTCTGCCACCTGCCCTGCCTGTGGCTTGCTGTGCGATGACATCCGCATTGAAGGCGCGACGGCGCACAATGCATGCGCAAAAGGCATCACGTTTTTTAGCCAAACCTTTGCCAACCTACAGCCGCAGATTGCCGGCAAACCTGAGACACAAGAAGAAGCCATTCACCGAGCGGCGGAAATCCTAAAAAAATCGCAGCGCCCTGTGCTTGCCGGCTTGAGCACGGATATTCACGGCATGCGCGCCTTGACGCCCCTAGCCAACAAGCTCAAAGCCGATTTACAACATATGAACCATGCCAGCCTGCAGCGCAACATGCAGGCCATGCAGAGTGCAGGCTGGTTCATTACCACGTTGAGCGAGGTGAAGAACCGCGCAGATGTGATTGTGTGCATCGGTACAGATGTCGTCAGCCACAACCCACGCTTTTTCGAGCGATTCGTCTGGGTAAAAGATGCGATGTTCACCGACCCGAACACTCGTAAAATCGTTTATTTGGGCGGCGAAAAACCGGATACGACGCATGGCCGGAAAGGCGCATGGATATTGCCTTTCAAGGCAGCGGATTTACCGGATACTTTAGCTGCATTGAACGCTTTATTGCTGAACAAGCCGTTGAAAGCCGATAGCATAGCGGGTATTGCAATGGCTGATTTGCAAAAGCTGGCCGAAACGCTGAAGCAAGCCAAATATGCCGTGCTAGCCTGGGCGGCGAAAGATCTGGATTTTCCGCATGCATCGCTCGCGGTGCAGCAGATCACCAGCATCGTTGGCACTTTAAACCAGACCACGCGCGCGGCTGGCTTGCCGCTGGGCGGCAGCGATGGCGATTACAGCATCAATAATGTGCATGCGTGGCAAACCGGCAAAGTGTTGCCAGATTTGCAAGATGCCAAGCCAGACGCGCAAATCTGGGTCAACAGTTACAACGCTGATGCCCCACCCAGCTTTTGCCATACGCCCACTATTGTGCTGGGCAACGCCAACACGTCTTGGAGCAGCCATGCCGATGTGTTCATTCCCGTTGCAACGCCCGGACTGGATTGCAGCGGTACCATGATGCGTGTGGATTCCTCCATCAGCTTGCCGCTCAAACAGGTGCGCGAAAGCGGACTGCCAACACTCGCGGATGTGGTACGCAAACTGGAGGCGCTGCTGCCATGATTACCTTACTGAAGAACGGCCGCCTCTACGACCCCGCACACCACAAGGATGGGGTGCCGCAGGACATCTACATCCGTAACGGGCGCATCATCGACAAGCCGGACGCGACTGAAAAGATTAGCCATGTGTATGATTTGGCTGGGAAAGTGGTGATGGCCGGTGCGATTGACATGCACAGCCACATCGGGGGCGGCAAGGTGAACATAGCCCGCATGCTGTTGCCAGAATTCAGAACATACACCGAGCCGGAAGCGCATATTTGCACGCCGCACTGCAAGCATCACGCCACGCCAACTACGACCGAGACCGGCTTCCGATATATCGAGATGGGCTACACCGCCGCTTTCGAACCCGCCATGCTGCCTATCAACGCGCGCCAGACGCATCTGGAAATGGGCGACACGCCGCTGATAGACAAAGGCTGCTACGCTATGCTGGGCAACGACGATTATTTCCTGCGTCTGCTCCACCAGAAGGCCGACCAGAAAACCATCAACGATTACGTTGCCTGGACGCTGCATGCCACGCAGGCGATTGGCATCAAAGTGGTCAATCCCGGTGGCATCTCGGCCTTCAAGTTCAATCAGCGCAAGCTGGATCTGGATGAAAACAACGCGCATTATCAGGTCTCGGCACGCGACATTCTCAAGGCTCTTAGCCGTGCCGTGCATGAACTGGGTATTGCCAAGCCGCTGCACGTGCATTGCAATAATCTGGGGACTGCTGGCAACTTTGAGACCACGCTCAACACCATGGGTGCCAGCGATGGCTTGCCAATGCACCTGACGCATATCCAGTTCCACAGTTACGGCACAGAAGGTGACAAGAAATTCTCATCTGCTGCGGCACAGATTGCCGAGGCACTAAACAAGCACAAACACATCACTGCGGATGTTGGACAGATTTTATTTGGCCAGACTGTCACCGCATCCGGCGATACGATGCAGCAATACCTCAACAGCAAACTCGCCCACCCGAAAAAATCGGTGCTGATGGATATTGAGTGCGAGGCAGGCTGCGGCGTGGTGCCGTTCAAATACAAAGACCAGAATTACGTGAACGCCCTGCAATGGGCAATTGGGCTGGAAATCTTCCTGAGCGTCGAAGACCCGTGGCGCATCTTCTTGACGACCGACCACCCGAATGGCGCGCCGTTCGTCAGCTATCCGCACCTGATTCGCCTGCTGATGGACAAGACTTTCCGCAACGAGATGTTTGACAAGCTGAATCTGGATGCCCAGGCGATGAGCAACCTTAAATCGCTGGAACGCGAGTACACGCTGTATGAGATTGCAACCATGACACGCGCTGCAGCAGCCAAACTGATTGGCCTGAATGACCGCGGTCATCTGGGCGTTGGCGCAGCCGCGGACATCACCGTTTATACCGACCAGCCAGACCGAGAAGCGATGTTCAGCAATCCAGATTTCGTGTTCAAGGATGGTGAATTGGTCGTGAAAGACGGTAAAGTCATTAAAGTGACCTGGGGTGCCACCCACACCGCCAAACCGGCTTTTGACAGGAGCGTGGAACGCAGCTTGCGCGATTACTTTGACAAATACCAGACGATTCAGCTGGATAACCTTAAAATCAGCGATGATGAGATTGCCGATAACGGCAACGGTAGAATCATCAACCAGACGATAGATTAGAAAACCAACGGATTAGAAAGCTTGGGATTGGGGCCTTTATGAGCAGACTGTATGGCAAGCAGCACCGCGATTTGCAGGATACGTTCAACACGCGTGCGATGGCCGACCGCGTGGAAGAACTTGCCTGTCGCACCGAGTTTGACGAGGATACCGCTGGATTCATCCAGATGATGGACATGTTCTTCCTGTCCACTATCGATCACCAGGGCCGGCCCACCGTTTCCTATAAGGGCGGAGACCCAGGCTTTGTGAAAGTGATTGATAGCAAGACACTCGCCTTCCCCAGCTATGACGGCAATGGCATGTTCTTCTCGATAGGCAACATCAGCACCAATCCGCAAGTCGGCTTGCTGTTCATCTCGTTCGAGCGGCCACATCGCATCCGCATACAAGGCACAGCGACCATTTCGCGTAATGATCCACTGATGCAAGAATACAAGGAAGCCGAATTCATCGTGCGGGTCACGCTATCGGAGTTCTGGCAGAATTGCCCGCGCTATATCCACCAGCGCCAGAAAGTGCGCGATTCACGCTATGTGCCACGCGCAGAATGTGAAACTCCACTAGCCGAGTGGAAACGCGTAGACTTGATGCAGGACGTGCTTTCCGAGACGGATGCAAAAAAAGCTCAAGCACTAGGCACCATAGGCATCGAACAATGGATAGACAAGATCAAATCGGGTGACCCGACAGCCTAAAGTGAATCAAAGCATGCAAATCAACGGGATCACAATTGACGACACCTTCGCCGAAGCATTCAACATGCGGGCGACGCGCGTCATCATCACCGCCATCAACCCCACCTGGGCGCTGCATGCCGCACGCGCCATGACCGGATTTGCCACCAGCGTGATCGGCTGCGGCGTTGAGGCTGGAATCGAGCGTGAATTGAACGCGGATGAAACCCCAGATGGCCGCCCGGGCATCAGCATCCTGCTGTTCGCGATGGGCAGCAAGGTGCTGATGCAGCAGCTGGAAACGCGCATGGGACAATGTATCCTCACCTGCCCGACAGCTGCGGCGTTTGCCGGAATTAAGAGCGAAGACATGATCAGCCTGGGCAAGCACCTGCGTTATTTTGGCGATGGCTACCAAATCTCAAAAGTCATTGGTGGTAAGCGTTACTGGCGCATCCCCATCATGGAAGGCGAGTTCCTGACCGAAGAGACCACCGGCATGGTACGCGCGATTGGCGGTGGTAATTTTTTAGTGCTGGGCAAAAGCCAGGCACAAGTGCTAGCGGCCTGCGAAGCCGCGATTGAGGCCATGAAGCAAGTGCCGAACGTCATCATGCCTTTCCCCGGCGGCATCGTGCGTAGCGGCTCCAAAGTGGGCAGCAAGTATCCCAAGATGTTCGCCAGCACTAACGATGCATTCTGTCCGACATTGAAAGGTCTGGTGAAATCCGAACTGAATGACGAAACCCAGTGCGTAATGGAGATCGTGGTGAATGGCTTGACATTCGACGACATCAAAAACGCCATGAAAACAGGCCTGGAAGCCGCATGCAGACTGGGTTCCGGGGCAGGTATTTCTCGTATTTCCGCTGGCAACTATGGTGGCAAGCTTGGGCCGCACCACTTCAAACTGCATGAGGTGCTGAAATGAGTGCGCTCCTTTTCAAACTGAAGAAGCAAGCTGAAGGCAGGCTGGATTTACACTTGCTAACTCCCGACAAGCTAGAAGGATTGAATCTGCCCGACATTGCCAAGCTGCGGCTTGGCACAAGCCACAGCGCACCTCAAGTGGCCGATTATTTCGACATTTCTGGAGATGATTGTAACCATATCATCTTTGAAGGCGATTGCAGCCGCAACGACCACATAGGCGCGAGCATGCGTCGCGGGCAGATTACCATACGCGGCAACGCTGGAAATTTTGCCGGCGCTAATATGCTTGGTGGCACACTGATTTGCCAGGGCAATGTGGGTGACCGGCTGGCTGACAGCACGCGTCGCGGCTTGATTCTGGTGGATGGTGATGCCGGCAGCTACGCCGCCAGCCGCATGATTGCCGGTACCGTCGGCATCTATGGCAAAGTGGGCAGCCATTTAGGATATGCCATGAAGCGCGGAACGATACTGCTGACGCAAACGCCAAGTTTACATGCCACTATAGTGGATTGCGGCGTCCATGAGCTGGGATTTTTACCCTTGCTGTTACGCAGTTTTTCTGCGCTGGAGACACGCTTTAAAACACTTACACCTCAGGCTGTACACAAGTTTGCAGGGGATATCGGCGTAAACGGGAAAAGTGAAATCTTGATATTTTCCGCTTAATTGTTGACCAACTCGCCATTCACATAATTTAGCTCGGATTTCACCCTGCCATCCCGATCCCAGGTGATTTCCTTGCCTTGCTTCTTGCCGTCTACAAAGTGCGATTCCGCGCGAGGCTGGCCATTGTCGTACCATTGTCGGAAAACGCCATGTTCCCGGCCATTCTTGTAATGTGCTTCCAGTTTCAGCTGACCACTTTCGTACCACTGGTTCCAGACACCGTCTTCTTTGTCATCGACAAAATTGGTTTGATACATCACGTGCCCACTTTCATACCAGAATATCTCAGGGCCATGCTTTTTACCATTCTTGATATTGACCTCGTATTTAGGTTTGCCGTTATAGAACTGCTCGGTGTATTTGCCGCTATATCCCGAATCAAAAAAAGTTTCGGCGTGAACAAGCTGATTCAGGCCTGCCAGCAGGCAAACCAATATCATGAACCTCATCTTGAAAATCTCTGCTAAATTAACTTGGGTAATAGATGCGCTAAAAGCAAAATTGTTCCAAATAGTTCTTATCTAAGAATAAAGGCACCCTCACGGGTGCCTTTAATAAAACCGAGCATATTCAAGCTATCACTACTCAAGCACAATCCGGCCATTCAATGGTTGCACGGGCCGATTGTTATCCTGCAATATTGCCTGCTTCAGCGCATCAATTTGCGACTTTGAAGCCGTCATTGGTTTTTTCATCAAGACCCAACGCACGCCTTCGGTACATGGCGGAGAAGTGATCGACCCGCTAAAACGATAGTATGACCGGTTCTGTGGCATCAAGTCACTTGGCCGAACACGCGCTTTTATCGGTACTGCTTTGTCGATTTCCTTGGGAATCTGCTGCAACAACAATTCCAGCGCCTCATTAGCTTCCCCTTCCTCAAAAATCACCCCAATGATAGCCATCTCTCCTTTGGAGTTAATGTGAACAAAATGCGCCTCCAGCGGATAGGATTTACCTTTAATGGTGTTTTCGCCTGGTGTATGTAACTGCAGGTATTTCATCTGGAAAGGGGTATGATCTAGCACCATCATATTGCCTTCTTTAAAGTTGACCTGAATCAAACGAGCAGTATTGATGATATCTTTGGCGGGGAATTTTTGAATAGCTCTAATCTCTTTTAAAGCTGCATGTATGGTTTGCTCGATATTGATGGGAGACTGATTGCGGCCAGCATCGCACATCGCAAAATCTGGGCTTAGTTTTGCCCAGTTTTTTGGACCGTCCTTGCCCTGGTAGCTCCAACCTGGCTTGGGTCCATCCTTGCTGACTTGCTTGACCGTATCTTTCAGTTTTGTGACAGACGAGGCCTCTGCCGTTGCATTTACAGATTCAGCCTTCTCGACTGTTGGAACAACTTGCGGTTTTTCTTCCTTTACAACGTCAGGCTTGGCCTGGCTGGAGTTTTTTTCAGGTGTAGCAGGCTCTGTCTTTTTAACGGCATCACTTTGGCTTGCCTTTGCCGACTGAGCTGGTGTCTTTTCCGCGACGCCTGCTGCAGGCTTGCCAACCTCGCAGATATAGCGCATCGCGATATCGATATCCGTATCCGGCACAGGCTCGATGAACTTGGCTGCCTTGTAGTCTACAGCGGCAGAATGTTTCAACTCATCGTCGAAATACTGGAATACCTGTGATGTGGCTGCTGTCTGGGCCGGGCAATCGAAGAACCAAAGCATCTTGGCCTGGTTGTAAGAAATGTCAGCAGCTTCTGTATTGACTTGCGGTGTCTTATACTGCACTTTCACCCAGGCGCGTTTGTATTTTTCTTTATCCAATACCGACTGTTTATCCAGCATCAGCTTGGCATTCCCATTCTCATGCAGCTTCACCCATACAGCGGCTTCGCTATTCGCTACCCATGCTAAGCTGAACATCATCGCAATCAAGGCGTTACGCATACCAACTCCAATGCTCCATATACAATATTTCACTATGGAATTATCCGACCCAAATGGAAAAATCAATCGGCAAAGCAATCGTGTAAATACCCTGCAATTTTGCATTTGCCATCAATAGGCGATAAAAAGCAAAAGGCCACCCGAAGGTGGCCTTTTGAATTGATTGGTGGAGATGGGGGGAATTGAACCCCCGTCCGCAAGCCCTCCACAGACAGTTCTACATACTTAGCTGTGTTGTTTAATTTAACCGCACATTCACCAACGAGCAAGCAACTGTGAAGCGAGTCACCTTAAGTTTAATATCGTATCAAGTAACCCGATACGACACGATCCTCTCTAAATGACGCTGCTGCCAGTTACCTGGCCCGACCGAGAGGCTCTTCGGTGCAGCGTCCGGCTGGATTAAGCAGCCAGAGCGTAAGTTTCGTCGTTTGCGACTATACTTTTTCAGATGGATTTACGAGGGAACCTGAATCCTCGGTATGCCCTGCACTGCTTTGCAACCCACGTCGAAACCGGGTCATCCCCAATGCATAAATCTTTTGATGAACAAATACCGAACAAGTTCATTCAAAAGCAGAATTATACGGAATTTTGACACTGGCGCCCATTGGAAAAACGCCGGTCAGGATTACAATATGTAGATGACCAGTGCAAAAATCAACTCCCCTTCACTATGGCAGGATTTACTGCCCAAGCTGAATGCCTACAGTAACAAGTACACGCGCGGTAGCGCACTTATCGTAGGCGGCTACCCAATCACTGGCGCAGCTCGCTTGGCGGCGCTGGCTTGCGCAAGAACTGGTGCAGGCATAACCGCTATCTCCAGCCCGCAAATTGCCCTGCCTATTTATGCCAGCAGCATGCTAAGCGTGATGGTAAAACCTTATGACTCAGACAAGAGCTTCCATGCACTCATCAGTGACGAACGTATCAGCGCCTATCTGATTGGTCCGGGCGCAGGGGTCACGCACGAAACAATGGCCCAGTCACTGACGATTTTGAGCAGAAATAAACCATGCGTGCTTGACGCAGACGCCATCAAGTCCTTCACCGGGCATTTAGCCACCCTTAGGAATGCAATTCAGTCTCCATGCGTGCTCACACCGCACGAAGGCGAGTTCAGACATCTGTTTGAGTTAGGTGAAGATAGAAAAAACGCAGTGTTACATGCCGCACAGCAAACAGGCGCCATCATCCTGCTGAAAGGCAGCGACACCTTGGTTGCACATCCTGACGGACGTTTGGTCATCAACAAAAACGCCCCACCAACGCTTGCCACTGCAGGATCGGGAGATGTACTCGCGGGCATCATCACCGGCTTGCTGGCACAAGGCATGCCCGCTTTTGAAGCCGCCATGGCTGCCACCTGGATACACGCCGAGGCGGCAAGGCTGTTTGGAACTGGCTTGATTGCCGAAGACTTGATAGAGATGCTGCCTACCGTGCTGACAGGACTTGTGGAAGGTTAAACTCCACCAGCATGGCATGCGAAAAGACAGCGAGTCACACCATTTAAAACTAAGCCTATCTGGCTTTCGCACCAGTTATCAGGCTGAGCCAGATGTGGCTAAAGGGTTATTTATCGCTGTAATGATATCTGCACGCAATAATGTGCAGTTCGGTATCGGTGGCTTGATACACCAGCCTATTCACATCATCTATGCGCCTACTCCAAAAGCCGGTTAAATCTCCGCGCAAGGGTTCGGGCTTACCCAAGCCATCAAAAGGTTCGCGCGTTGCGGCTTCTATCAGTGCGTTAAGACGTTTGAGCGTTTTTTTATCTTGCCCTTGCCAATAGGTGTAATCGCCCCATGCGCTGGGGGTGAATAAGATTTTGCGCGCCATTCGTTTTTATTATTCTTTGGCGAGTGTTTTGGCAGTGGCCTTGCCCGCTTTCAGTTCGGTGATTGATTTTGCTAAGTGCGCGGCATTGGCGGGGCTTTGCAATAGATGCAAGGTTTCCATCAAACTGTTGTAGTGGTCTAGCGACATCACCACCGCATTGTCGGCATCGCGGCGGTTAATAATGGTCACGTCCACATTATTGGTAACGCTATCCAACACGGCTTTAAGTGAGTTTCGCGCCTCGGAATAACTAATCACTTGCATGATATTGCCTCTTTATGTTCAATATATTGTACAAGTATAAGGCAATAGCAAAATGTGTCAAGCAATATCAACTACCCTTGTTTGAATGACACTATCTTTGCTGACATAAGCGAAATCGATCAGTTCGCTCAAGCGCGCATTATGCGCGACATATTTGCAATATTCACCCGCACCTTAAACACAACATCAAAATGCATGCCCTGAAAAACTTATTCTATGCGGTTTTCAGAGCATCAAGATTTTCTCGGTTTTTTTAGATTCTACAAACACTTAGATAACCGCAACCGTTCTGACTTGGACTTAACAAGGGTTAAGCCCTGCCAGTATCACGACCTCTAACAAGCTATCCGAAAACTAGTTATTAATTGCGTGAAATGCTTCTTTTTCGGCTTTTGAAGGAGCCATAGCGCATGCTGTTGTCATATTAATTGAAGCGACTACTTTGGCGCTATAATCAAGCGCTGTGCTGTAGTTTGATTCACCATCCTCAGCTGCTAAGCGAATCGCATCAATTACTTTCGAAGAAATTGAACCCGATAGATGCTCATCCATAGAGCTTTGCATGGCGTTTGTGGCTCCAGATAAACCAGACCACGCGCTAGCCGCACCACCGCTGGATATGGGTGCGATAACCGCCCCAGCCAAAGAACCTACCGTACCCACTATAAATTGCGATATTCCAGAACGGTTCCCTCTTCTTTCATAAAAATTATGAACATCCCTGCAAAACTTATGTGCATCTACATATGCGTTCATAGCATCTTTTTCATCACAGGGATGTGCTTTACACACATAACTATCAGCGCCTTTGATTTTTTCTTTCCATGGCCATTCTGCACTAGGGTTTTTGAGTGTGGTGCAACCGAGTATAAAAGGGAGAATTGAGAAAATTGGGACTAACTTAGCTCTATAACCTGTATAGGTTGGCATTTACATTCCCCTTCAAATGAAAACATCAAATTAATTTACGCCTTCTAGCAGCCACTGCACCCACTACCCCTAACCCTGACAACATCAGCGGCAAAGCAGCGGGGGCTGGTACTGCGGATGGCGGCAGATTGCTATAACCAGTACTAAACACTTCTGCATATAGCGATCCAGATAGACCTTGTGATGAGTTATTATTCAAGGTAAGCGTTAGGGTTATAAGGTCACTTGCCGTTCCTGCATAGCCTAAGTCCCCAATGTCAATAATGAATGATTCGTTGGCTCTATGCTCCCCCTCCGCTAAATATCTAAAGACAAGCCCAGCCATTGAATATTCATTCAAACCATCGTCAATATGCACCGAACCATTAAATGTAGCCGAAAATATTGCTTGAGTACTTGCACTTAAGGTAAACATCCCTAATGCACCTGCGCTCCCGCCAAAGCTAGCTTGATTTGCCTGTGCACTCCCAGCGGTACTCAATACAGCATCAGACAATGCACTACCAGCAGCGCTATTGGTAGAGTTGCTGTAAGCTGTACTGGCAAAGAATGAGAATGGTACAAATGTAGCACTGTATACAGGGCTTCCGATAACTTGGGGCGCCGCAGGAGGGTTAGCAGCCCAGCTTTGCCCTCTAGTACCCTCACCTGTCCAAAGAATGCTGGGAGCAATACCATCATTCAGGTCTAAGTCCATCAAGCTTACTTGAACACCACTCAGACTGGCAGTGGCAATGGATTCAGCCTGTGCAGCATTGCTGCCGAATACCGCTGCGATGAGCAAACTAATGGTGGTGATGCGTTTCATGATAAAACCCCCTTGTTATTTGGTTAATTCTTTACAGTGAATAAAAATCAAACTTTTACTCAAACTTTACAAATGTTCACGATTGCTATCGTATTGTTGTTTTGCCACTGCCGCATCACTCAAACGGGTGATTTTAGCCCCGCATTCATTAGCCCATTCGGGCTAATTTGCAGCATTTACGGTTAAATTCATCAATATCTTGACCATCTTGGCGCGGCTGTTGGTGTTGGTTTTCTGGTATATCTCCTGCAACTGCGTTTTTACCGTATTGGTGCTGACATTCAACTTTCTGGCCGCCTCCTTGACCGTATCCCCATTCACCAGCAGCTCCGCCAGCCTGGCCTCTGCCGGGCTGATGCCATACATGGTTTTCATCGCCTGTGCACAAAGGCTTGTTTCCGCCCTGCTTTGCGAGATAAGCACCATGCTGCTCATCGCGTTGGCGCTGCGCCAGCCATGACCAGAGGCAGTTAACGGTATAAACCTGAGCTGGAAAGGTGCCTTGCCGGATAAACGTTGAATGGACAATGCCCGGGAAAATTGCCTGATGGCGTGCACATTTGGCGCTGCCATCGCAGTGATGGCTGATTCCAGTGCCATTTGCGTCGCCATATCCCGGGTCACTAGTTCTGGCATGGTTCTTTGGCGGTTAGTCCGGCGCAAGGCAATGCCGTCATCCTGATCCAGAATCTCTTTTGCCTGCTTGTTGCAGAACACTACGCCGCCATTGGCATCCAGTAGCAGCAAGCCTTCCGGCAAATGATCCATGGCAAGCAGACTGGTAGCCCCTTGGTATATCAGGTCTACCAGTTGGCTAAAGTGCCACATTTCTTGCAGAATATTCGTGTCGTTTACGATGCTATTCATGACGTTACCTTGTGCTTTCAATAAATATACTGGCGGTGAAGATGGTTATTTGCAGGGGCGCTGCCTGCAATCATCGCAACGCCCTCGCCCATCCCGCTATTTCGCCGAATATTCTCCATTCCAATCCACGTGATAGGTGGTTTTCGAGGTGAAATAGCCACTGTATTTACCCTTGCCTTTGATGCCGCTGTATTTGCCGGTACCAGCCACGTACTCCCAAGTGCCCTTGAAGCTGGTGCGCGGACTGCCATCTTCCGCCAGCACAGTCGTCACATCGCCTTTCCACAAGGCGGTGGTGGTGTTGCCATCCTTGCTCATGGTGTAATAGCCGGAGTGCGGGCCATTGCCCTGGAACAGCTGGCCAATCTCACGATTGGCGACATCCGCATCACTCATATAGCCACTACCGTCGGTGTTTTTGTTGGTGCCAGTCAGTTCACCAAACACCAGCATGTGGCCATCGGCAGACGGTGCGAGTGAGGCTTCCTGTTTGGCATAGGTTAAATCTGCCGCGCCGGCAATCTTGCCGCCCTCGGCCAGTGCCTGGCTTGCAAACAGCGTGCAGGTTGAAAAAATACCCAAGCTTACAATGATGTTGGTTGCGGTTTTCATGATTCTCTTCTCCTGTTGATGATGAAATGACGACTAAAAATTAGCCTTGCATGGCCGACCACACAATGCCCGGTATTTTTGCCCAGCTTGCGGTGGCCTCCATTTCCGCAATGCGTCTTGTCACCATGTTGGCTTTACGGTGACTGGTGAGCCAACCTGGTTTGGGGAACACGGTCAGCGGCGCGCGAATGACGGATTTTTCAATCCCTTCCAGCATGGCGGTGTTATGCACAAAGCCATTGCCGCTTTGAATATCCTCTGGCGTGCTGCTTGGATGCGCCCCCCATGGTGGCGAGGCAAAAATAAAGGGGATGCCCGGGAAAGTGTTGACTGCCACGGTGCCATACTTGAGTTTGCAAATAGCTTGCTCGAACGCGGCTTTCACAGCCGGGTCTTTCAGTGTTTTTGGATGCACGATGATGGTCGCGTTCAAGTTGCCCCAGAGTTTGTTGTTACAGAAAGCCACCGCTCTTTCCAGAAACTCGACCGGATTCTGGTTGCCCACTTGCACTTCGGCAAACACGGAACAGAAGGCCTCTTCGCGAAATAGCACCTCGTCGTCATACGCATCCAGCCCGGTGATGAATGTCCAAGGCAATGTCCCTACCGCTGGCTTGCCAATGCTGACGGCGTTGCGGCGATTTTTGGTGAGTGTTTTCCAGCGCTCTTCCGCGCCCGGATAATAGGCTTTTCTTGGTTCCACCGCGCTGCAAGTTTTTTGAATCGCCCGCATGAAACTACCGCTGCCGGCCCAGCCTTTGGGCATCACCAGCACTTTGGCGGAGTTGCAGAAAAACGAAGCATTCATGGTCATAGCTGCGGCGATAGCGTCTGCCTGAAAGGCTATTTCTTTTTCCGTGTATGGCCCTGGCACGACAATCACCGGGGATACATTGCCCAGCTCGGCGGTGATAGTTTTTTTCAGCAATGGCTCGTTGCGATTCCTGCGTGCTTGCTGCTCAGTACCCGGTGCACCCCAGACAATCTGGTCATAGGTCTTATCGGAGCCTGTCAGATGCACCTCGTCAATATCGGGGTGATACACCAAGTGCCTGCCTACCTCTACTCCGCCATACACCACAGCAAAATAATGCTTATCAATGGCGGCTTTAAACGCCTTTTCGATGTACGGGCCAAGGTAAGCATTGACCGGATTCATCTTGAGAATACAGACTTTACCTTCGTTAAACATCTTGGTAATCACATCCATCACCCCGATGGCGGCGATATTGCCTGCCCCCAGCACCAGCGCCAGCTTGCCTTGATGGTCTGGCTTTTTATAGAAACTGGCGCGCGTGCTTTCCAACACAGGCTCGGTCACATGCGGCAGCATGTGCACATCCACTGTCACATCTTTAAACAGCATGCCATCGATAGCATTGTTGGGATATACATTCACCGCCAGATTGCCCGATGCATTGCGACTTAGCTTGCCGATAGGGGTGTTGCCGGTTTTTTGAAATGTGCGCAGTGATTCGATGATCAAGCGCAACTGACGTTGTGTCCCCCATGGTCCTGTGGCCCATTCCTCTGCCTCTTGCGGGGAGCCGATAGTAATCCCTTTGACCTGGCAACCTGCATGCACACTGGCTTCTGCGATATCCGCATAGCCCTGCTTCATGGATTCTGCCAAGACAATGCGCTGGCCTATGGTCAGGTTGGCGAACTCCTTCGCGGCGGCTTTGAGCTGTGCAACGATACGGCTGATATCGCTCTGGCTGGTATCTGCTGGCGTCTCAACGGCTACGTGTGCTGCATAGTTGGAATAGGCATTCAATTGTGTATTGGCTGTGATAGTGCTCATGCTGTTTCCTTTTCTGCAAAAATCATAATGAATTAAACACAGCGTCAGGATACTGCTATGACTATTGCGGGATAAGTTACTTACTGTTACATTGGTGTTAACAATGATTGTTACGTCACCCGTAACGCAATAAGAAAAATGCATGGACAGCCAACGTCAAAAGGGAGCAGCCCCTGATCAGGCACTGGTTTACGAGTGCCTGGAGCGTGTTTTATCCAGCTACTCCTTCGAGAAATCTCCCCGCCAGCAAGAACTGCTGCGCTATCTGGTCAAAGAAACACTCTCTGGAAATGCCCATCGGCTAAAAGGCTATACGCTGGGGGTAGAGCTATTCGGTCGCAGTGTGGACTTTGACCCGACCACCGATGCGATTGTGCGCGTAGAAGTAGGAAGACTGCGTATTAAGTTGAGGGAGTATTATGGTTCAAACGGCAACGGGGATGCCATGGTTTTTGCGTTGCCTAAAGGTGGCTATGTGATTGATATCCATGCCTCCGAAAATCGCCGTTCTGCGGAAAGGCCCATTATTGTAGCGCCAAAATCCGTGGACACTCTGTTTGAACAGGAAATTTCACTGGCTGTCCTGCCGTTTACAAATCTGACTTCCAATCCGGAGCAAGATTATTTCGTCGATGGCATCGTGGACAACCTGATTTTTGAGCTATCGCAGTTATCCGGTTTATTGGTGATTTCGAGGCAATCCTCGTTCCGCTACCGTAACTCGAATCTATCTTCGCAGGAAATCGGCAACCTGCTTGGGGTTCAATATCTGCTAGAAGGCAATGTCCAGCTTTCGGACAAACGTGTGCGGGTTACCGTCAGGCTCATAGAAGCTCAAACCAGTGCTTGTGTGTGGGCGGACAGGTATGATGGAAACCTGCAAGAAATTTTCGCCTTGCAGGACGAAATCACCCTGAGTATCGTCAAGCAACTGCAGATCAAACTTTCCCCTGCAGAGGCGCAATTGTTTGGTCACGAGGGAACAGAATGCATCGAGGCGCATGACGCCTTGCTGCGCGGCATTGCCTGCCATTGGAAATACGCCCCAAAATTTGTCGCGGAAGCCAGAGTCCATTTCACCAAAGCCGTTGAACTGGATCCCAACTACGCCTCTGCGCACGCTTGGCTGGCGAGGACGCTGCTTTTTTTATGGGTAATGCGCTGGGAGCCGGACGAGGCCTTGTATCGGGACGCGCTTCTACATGCCAAGCAAGCGGCCACCATTAACAGCCGTTTGCCTTATGTGCAGTCCATTCTGGGCTGGACAAATTTATGGCACCGCAATCGGGACGAATGTATTGCCGCATGTCGGCAAGCGGTGGCGATTGATCCGAATAATTTCGAGGCCTACATCTTTTTATCGATGAGCTTATCGTGTGCGGGCTTTGGCGAGGAAGCGCTGTATTACATTGAAAAAGCGCAGCGCATGAACCCGCATTCCTCACCTTTTTATGAATACACCCTTGGGTTAGCGCATTATGTGCTGAAAAATTACGACAAAGCCATTGCTGCGTTTAAGCGCGGCCGAGAAATAGGCGCAAACTTTCCACCCAATTTTGTGTACTTGTGCGTCACATACCAAGTGATGGGGCTAAAAGCAGAGACCCTAGCCGCACGCCAAGACTACTTGGCTCTTTTAGGCGGTGATACATCCAAAATTCTGTTAAGTCCATGGCTGGAGCAAAGCCTGCATGATACGTTTAGGCAGTTGCTGATTGAATCCGGCATAGGCTATTCTGGTACCAGCTATCGGCCATTTGATGCGCCTGCTCGCGCCCATGAGACCCGAGAGTAATGGATTGAACTTTCAAGCAAAATTTCATTATTCATACACCTGCTCTGAAAGGCGCATCACGCTTAGTCTGCAGGGCGGCAGTTCACCCCATGAAACGCGCGCACATATACGAAAAACCGCCGCTAACTTGGGTCACGCCGAGTTTGCAAGCGTGATAGTCTATGCTCTTCTGTTCTTACTTTTCATGATAGCGCTTTGCTCGCGCTTCCAATCTTTTTCTTTCTCCGCCTCACGCTTGTCATGTTGCTTTTTACCTTTCGCCAGACCGATTTGCAGTTTGACGCGCCCTTTGCTGAAATGCATATCCAGCGGCACCAAGGTATAACCCGCACGCTCGACCTTGCCAATTAGTTTTACGATTTCTTCCTTATGTAACAATAGCTTGCGCGTTCTGGTCGCGTCTGGCCGAATATGCGTAGATGCCGCACCCAGCGGCGTGATATGACAGCCAAGCAGATAAAGCTCGCCGCGCTGGATAATGACGTAAGCCTCTTTCAGGTTAGTGCGCCCATCTCGTATGGCTTTGACTTCCCAGCCTTCCAGCACAATGCCCGCCTCATATTTTTCCTCGATAAAGTAATCGAAAAAGGCTTTTTTGTTCTGTGCGATGCTCATGCGGTAGTGTGAATAGCTTAAAATCGCTATTTTACGCTAGGTTTGTTATTACAATGTACCGTGTTGAAAAAAGTGTTCTGGTCATGCATTCGGCTGAAACGATGTTTCACCTAGTAGACACGGTCGAAGACTATCCCAAGTTCCTGCCGTGGTGTGGAGGGACGGAAGTCCATGCCAGAGATGCAAACATAACCAAAGCCACGATCCATATCAACTATCATGGACTAAAACAACATTTCACTACACAAAACACAAAAACATTCCCCACACACATGCAGATAGTTTTTGTGGATGGCCCCTTCAAAATGCTGGAGGGCGAATGGCAATTCATCGAATTACAGAAAAATGCCTGTAAAATCATATTCAAACTACAATATGCTTTTAACAATCCGTTGCTGGAAAAAGTAATCGCTCCGGTATTTAGCCATATTGCCAATACTTTTGTGGATCACTTTATCAAACGTGCTGACCAAGATAAATTAACATCATGAATCCGAATACGATTACCGTAGAAGTAGCCTATGCGCTGCCCCACCAGCAGCTGATCATCCCAGTGCATATGCCGGAGAACGCCAACGCTGAGCAGGCTATCATCGCCTCGGGCATACTGCAGAAATTTCCAGAAATTGACCTGAAGGTGAATCAGATTGGCATATTCGGCAAACTCACACGCCTGGATAATCCATTGCGCCATATGGACCGCGTGGAAATCTATCGCCCTTTGATTGCCGACCCGAAGGCCGTGCGCAAACAGCGCGCAGAAGAAGGAAAAGTCATGAAAAAAGGCGGTGGAGATGCACCGCCTTCTGACGCGAATTAGTCGAGACTAATTGCAATACTCGTTGATTTCATCCTGAGCTTTGGCCATGCCTTGTTGCAAGTCGGAATCATCCATATACTCACGCTCACCTTTTTCATTGGTGCGATAGACACGCCCACCTTGCCTGTAGGCCTCCATGTTAGCTTGGGCGGCTTTGCAGTTCTCAGCCTTTAATTTGGCTTGCGCCTCTTTTTCCTGTTTGTTTTTCTTTTCAGTCTCTGCATTGCGTCTGCGTTGTTCTGCTGCGGCCTCTGCCGAATCTTGTACTTCTCCAGTGGCCTCTTTTGGCTTTGCTGCCTCCGGTTGTGCTACGTTTGCCGGCTTGCCGGGCTCTGCCTCTACCGGAGACAAGGGCGCCCTGTCAGTTGGCTTACTGATACGCTTGCCACCTATCGATTCTTGCCTGGCGTGCGCTGGCGGTGGTGTATCGGTATAGCGGATACTGCCGTCTTTATCACGCCATTTATAGATTTCAGCGGAAACAGGCATCACCCACATCATCACGCAGATTATCGTTAACAATCTCATGCTTACCGTTTTCATCGTTATCCTTCTATCAGCATTCGGATTCATTCTATCTCAAGCACACTGTAATTGTGCAAACTACCAAGACTTGGGGACTTGATCACACGCTGGTTGTGGTTAAAACGCGACAAATCCAGCCTAGTTGACAACCCAAATCCTGACTTTTTATACCGCAAAATATAGTTTGAATCGCCTTAAAATCACAATTTCTGTATAATCTCGTTTTGGAATTTAAGGACTGCACATGCGTTTGCTGCAACAAGCCCTCACATTTGACGATGTTTTATTAGTTCCTGCGCACTCTCTCGTCATGCCGCGCGAAGTCAATCTGGCCACACAACTCACCCGCAACATCAAACTGAACATCCCGCTGGTCTCCGCCGCGATGGACACAGTCACGGAAGCACGCTTGGCGATTGCATTGGCTCAAGAAGGTGGTATCGGCATCATTCACAAAAACATGAGCATCGAGCAACAGGCTTCTCGCGTATCCCGCGTGAAACGCTTCGAATCTGGCGTGGTGATCGATCCTGTCACGATAGACCCGAACATGTCGGTACGCGACGTTCTGGCCCTTACAAGGTTACACAAGATTTCCGGCCTGCCGGTAGTCAAAGACGGCAAAGTCGTTGGCATCGTCACGAACCGTGACTTACGTTTCGAGACTAACCTTGACCAAACCATCAGCAACATCATGACGCCGAAAGAGCGCCTGGTCACAGTAAAGGAAGGCGCAAGCCGTGAACAGGTTATGGGCCTGCTCCATAAACACCGTTTGGAGCGCCTGCTAGTCGTGAATGACGCATTTGAGCTCAGAGGCTTGATTACAGTCAAAGACATCCAGAAATCTACAGAACACCCTCATGCTTGCAAGGATAGCAAAGGCCGTCTGCGTGCAGGCGCTGCTGTTGGCGTGGGAGAAGGAACGGACGAGCGCGTTGCGGCGTTGGCCGAAGCGGGCGTGGATGTGATTGTCGTGGATACTGCGCATGGACACTCTCAAGGCGTCCTGGATCGTGTGACTTGGGTGAAGAAACATTTCCCGCACATTGACGTGATTGGCGGCAACATCGCCACTGCAAGTGCTGCAAAAGCTCTGGTGGATGCCGGTGCGGACGGAGTGAAAGTCGGCATTGGCCCAGGATCTATCTGCACCACTCGTATCGTAGCCGGTGTAGGTGTGCCTCAGATCACTGCCATCGCCAACGTCGCTGAAGCATTGGAAGGTACTGGCGTGCCATTTATCGCTGACGGCGGCATCCGTTATTCCGGCGACATTTCCAAAGCCATCGCTGCCGGTGCACATTCCGTCATGCTTGGTGGCATGTTCGCGGGCACGGAAGAGGCGCCTGGCGAGATAGAGCTGTATCAAGGCCGCTCCTACAAATCCTACCGCGGCATGGGTTCTGTCGGAGCAATGCAAAAAGGTTCCAGCGATCGTTACTTCCAGGACAACAATGGTAACGTGGACAAATTGGTACCGGAAGGTATCGAAGGCCGCGTACCATACAAAGGTACTGTGCTAGCTGTCATCCACCAACTCATGGGTGGTCTCCGCTCTTCAATGGGTTATGTGGGCTGTGCCACGATTGAAGAGATGCGCAACAAGGCCGAATTTGTACAAATCACCAGTGCAGGCATGCGTGAATCGCACGTGCATGATGTACAGATTACCAAAGAAGCGCCGAACTATCGTGTTGACTAAATGGCGCGTTGATTAAGTAAAAACTTACCGAGAAAATTAGATGCTCTGGAAGCCGCATGAATTTTGGCTTGCAGAGCATATGTTTTAATAGCTTCCTAAAGCGAACATGAACCATTCAAAAATTCTTATCCTTGATTTCGGCTCCCAGGTCACGCAACTCATTGCGCGCCGCGTGCGCGAGGCGCATGTCTATTGCGAGATACATCCATGCGATGTCACTGATGACTTCGTAAAGAACTTTGGAGCGGACGGTATTATCCTATCGGGCAGCCATGCCAGCGCTTACGAGGAAGATACTGACAGAGCCCCGCAAGCAGTGTTTGAATTGGGCGTGCCGGTATTAGGTATCTGCTATGGCATGCAAACCATGGCCCAGCAACTAGGCGGCAAGGTCGAGGCTGGACACAAGCGCGAGTTTGGCTACGCACAAGTGCGTGCACGCGGGCATTCTGCCTTGTTCCGCGATATTCAGGATGCGACAAATACCGAAGGCCATGGCCTGTTGGACGTTTGGATGAGCCACGGCGACAAGGTCACCGAACTGCCACCCGGCTTCAAAGTCATCGCCAGCAATGAAACAACGCCTATCGCCGCCTTTGCGGATGAGCAACGCAAGTTCTATGGCGTACAATTCCATCCGGAGGTGACGCATACCAGACAGGGTCAGGTCATGCTGGAGCGCTTTGTGCTGGAAATCTGCCAAGCCAAACCCGACTGGATCATGAAAGACCACATCGCCGAAGCGGTCGAGAAGATTCGCGCGCAAGTTGGTGACGAGGAAGTGATTCTTGGTCTCTCAGGTGGCGTGGATTCCAGCGTAGCTGCCGCATTGATACACCGTGCGATTGGCGACCAGCTCACCTGTGTATTTGTCGACCACGGCCTGCTGCGGCTGAACGAAGGCAAACTGGTCATGGAGATGTTTGCCGGCAAACTGCATGCCCGTGTGATACACGTGGATGCAACCGAACAGTTCATGAGTCAGCTGGCTGGTGTAAGCGACCCGGAAGCCAAACGCAAGATCATTGGCCGCGAGTTCGTGGAAGTATTCAAGGCTGAAGCCGCCAAGCTCAAGGCGGGAGATGCTGGCCACAAAGGGGCGACCTTTCTCGCACAAGGCACGATCTATCCTGACGTGATCGAATCTGGTGGCGCAAAATCCAAGAAAGCCGTCACCATCAAAAGTCACCACAATGTCGGTGGCTTGCCGGAACAATTGGGACTGAAATTGCTGGAGCCGCTGCGCGACTTGTTCAAAGACGAAGTGCGCGAACTCGGTGTAGCCCTTGGTCTGCCGCATGACATGGTCTATCGCCACCCTTTCCCAGGCCCTGGCCTGGGTGTGCGTATTCTGGGTGAAATCAAGCAGGAATATGCAGACCTGCTGCGTCGCGCGGATGCGATCTTTATCGAAGAACTGCGCAACACCATCGACGAAAAAACCGGCAAGAGCTGGTACGACCTGACCAGTCAGGCCTTCACGGTTTTCCTGCCGGTAAAATCAGTCGGCGTGATGGGTGATGGCCGCACGTATGACTACGTAGTCGCCTTGCGTGCCGTTCAAACCAGCGACTTTATGACAGCGCACTGGGCAGAACTTCCCTATGCACTATTGGGACGCGTGTCCAACCGCATCATCAATGAAGTACGCGGCATTAACCGCGTGGTATATGACATTTCCGGCAAACCGCCGGCTACGATTGAATGGGAATAATGGAGGTACTATGAGCCGTGCTTTTGTGAATGAAGAACGTTTTGAACAGCCAGGAGACGTTTTCCCTGACCGTCCGATCAGTGAACATCCTAACTATGTGACACCGGAAGGTGCAGCCCATTTAGCCAAGCAAGTGGAAATCTTGCAGGCTCTTAAAGAAAAATACGCCACTGAAAGTAAAAACGGCGACCTGACTGCGACTGAACGATTGGCTGAAACAGAGCGTGATTTGCGTTACTACGAAACTCGACTGGAATCTTCCATCCTCGTTGACCCAAAGTCACAACCAAAGGACATCGTTTTGTTTGGTGCCGTGGTGACCGTCGAAGATGAAGAAGGCCAAAGCCATACTTATCGTATCGTCGGCGAGGATGAAGCCGACGTACAGCAAAACAAGGTCAGCTACATCTCGCCTATCGCCCATGCGCTGATAGGCCGCAAACTGGGTGATAGCGTCACCTGGCGTAGACCAGCCGGTGACTTGATCCTGGAAATTCAAAAAATCGAGTACTAAGCATCATGAATGTCGCCGAAGCTATCATCGAACGTCGCTCAGTTAAAGCCTACGATCCGCAACACAAAATGAGTGATGCGGAAATCACCAAACTGCTGTCCTTGGCCATGCTTTCCCCAACTGCTTTTAATATCCAGAACTGGCGCTTCGTGTTGGTAATCGACCCGGAACTGCGCAAACAGGTACGTGCTGCAAGCTGGGATCAGGCACAGGTGACCGATGCTTCGTTACTGATTGTGTTAACGGCAGATCTAAAAGCCTGGGATAAGCAACCAGAACGCTATTGGCGCAACGCACCACAGACTGTGCGTGATTATCTGGTACCGATGATAGGCAGCTACTACCGTGGCAAAGAGCAGGTGCAGCGCGACGAAGCGATGCGTTCCTGCGGCATGGCTGCGATGACCTTGATGCTGGCGGCCAAGGAAATGGGCTATGACACTTGCCCGATGGACGGTTTTGATTTCGACGCAGTAGCCAAGCTGCTCAATCTGCCGGCGGACCATACACCAGCCATGTTCGTTGTAGTGGGCAAAGCATTAAAAGAAGCCCAACCCCGCGGCGGACAGCTCGATTTCAATGAAGTCGTCATACAAAACAAATTTGAATAAACCTAGATAGAGAACCTCATGCTCATCGCAAGCAACATCACCATGCAGTTTGGCGCCAAGCCATTGTTCGAAAACATTACCGTCAAATTCGGTGACGGCAATCGCTACGGCCTGATTGGCGCCAACGGATGTGGCAAATCGACTTTCATGAAAATCCTTGCAGGTACACTGGAGCCTACGAGCGGCAATGTGGCTATCGACAGCAACGAGCGCATGGCTTTCCTGAAGCAGGACCAGTTCGCTTACGAAGATCAACGTGTGCTGGATGTGGTAATGATGGGCCATGAGCAGATGTGGAAGGCCAATGTAGAAAAGAATGAGATCTACATGAACCCTGAAGCTACTGAAGAAGATTACATGCGCGCTGCAGAGCTGGAAAACGTCTATGCCGAATATGATGGCTATACAGCCGAATCACGCGCAGGAGAGTTGCTGCTTGGCGTAGGCATTCCTACCGAGCAGCATAACGGACCGATGAGCGCTGTCGCCCCAGGTTGGAAACTGCGCGTATTGCTGGCACAGGCCTTGTTTGCCAATCCTGATATCCTGCTGCTGGACGAACCGACCAACAACCTGGACATCAACACTATCCGTTGGCTGGAAGAGGTATTGAACAACCGTAACAGTACGATGATCATCATCTCGCATGACCGACACTTCTTGAATCAGGTATGTACGCATACCTGTGATATGGACTACGGCACACTGAAAGTCTACCCAGGCAACTATGATGACTATATGGAAGCCGCGCAAGCTGCTCGCGCACAGGCCGCCAAAGACAATCAGCGTGCCAAGGACAAGGTCGCCGAGTTACAGGAGTTTGTGCGCCGCTTCTCTGCCAACAAGTCCAAAGCCAAGCAAGCAACCAGCCGCTTGAAGATGATCGACAAGATTGAAATCGCTGAATTCAAGCCTTCGTCTCGTCAATATCCGTTCATCCGCTTTGATTTCGATGACAAGGAAAAACTACACCGCAACGCACTGGAAGTGGAAAAACTGAGTCATGGCTACGACAAGCCATTGTTCAATGACTTCAACATCATCATCGAAGCTGGTGAGAAAGTCGCCATCATCGGCGAAAACGGTATTGGTAAAACCACCTTGCTGCGTTGTCTGGCGGGTGATCTAACCCCCAATCATGGAAAAATCAAATGGGCGGAAAAAGCCAAGATTGGTTATTTCGCGCAAGACCACGAATATGAGTTTGAAAAAGGCGAAAACCTGTTCGAGTGGATGTCGCAATACACGCAGGAAGGCGATGACGACCAAGCCGTACGCAGCATGTTGGGCCGCCTGCTCTTCTCTGGGGATGAGACTAAAAAATCCGTCAAAGTGCTTTCAGGTGGCGAAAAAGGCCGCATGCTCTACGGCAAGCTGATGCTGGGCCGTACTAACGTGTTGCTGATGGATGAGCCAACCAACCATATGGATATGGAATCCATCGAAGCGCTCAACACTGCGCTCGACAAATACAAAGGTACACTGCTGTTTGTCAGCCATGACCGAGAGTTCGTAAGTTCCATCGCCACACGCATTTTGGAAATTAAACCTGACAGAATTATCGACTACACAGGCAACTACGAGGACTACCTCGCAAGTCAAGGCATTGAATAATCTCTAAGCAGGAACGTCTATCACTAAAACTTCAGCGTCTGTCTCGGCGCTGATAATCAGCGTTTGCGTGGCTGTCACTTCGGCGCCATCCCCTGGCATCAATCGGCATCCATTGACTTTAAGCGTTCCATATGAGGCCAACACATAGGCCTGGTGTTCAATATGCACGCTAACTTCCTGCTTTGACACAAGCCTGCCGCCATAGATAGCTGCATCCTGATGAATCAGTAAGGCTGGCGTACCCGCATGTTTTGGCTGGCCTGAAGCCAGCACCGTCAATCCCTCGCCTGTGGTAGATTTAGGGAACTCCCTCGTTTCCCAGCGTGGCTGCACGTTTATTTGAGCGGGCTCTATCCATATCTGATAGAGGCGAGTATCGATTTCTTCCTGATTGTATTCTGAATGTGTCACGCCAGTGCCAGCTGACATCACTTGGACATCTCCGGCGCCTGTACGGCCCTCGTTTCCCAGACTGTCTCGATGGGTAATCGCACCCTGACGGACATAGGTGATGATTTCCATGTTGTCATGGGGGTGAGTATCGAACCCCCGCCCTGCCGCAACCACATCATCATTGATGACTAACAGGCGACCAAAACCAGTACGCTGCGGGTTCCAGTAACGCGCAAAACTGAAATGATAGCGTGCATCCAACCAGCCATAATCAGAATGTCCAAGCTCCGCATAGGGGAAACGCCTAATCGAACCAGTCTGCTTATTGCTAACTTCATCTTGCATCATCATCTCCTTGATCTTCACGACATGGATACTTGAAGAAGAAAATCAAAGAATCTCAAACCTTTGGTCAAACTTTATGAGATTCAATTTGGCGGAAAATGGCATTTTGCTCATTCCAAAGCAACCGGATTCGCTGCTGGTGATTAAAAGCCAAGTCCATCTCCATCGCCTCTGCAATCGGCACCCAAGCCAATGCATCCACTTCGTTTGGATCTGAGTTATCGGCACTCAAGGTAGGCAACTCTTTACTCTGCCAGACAAACGGAATGAAATAATGCATGCTGATATTTTGCTTGACGTTATCAACCCGGTCGGTCACTGCCCAAGGAGTGTCTGTAAACTCACCATCTCGCGTGATGGAACTGATGGAATGAACAAAATCAGGATGAGATGACAACTTGGGCAAATGCAGTCCGCACTCTTCCCAAACTTCGCGAATCACAGCTTCGCACAGCGTTTCATCCCAATCCAGGTAGCCACAGGGCAAGCCCCAGAAACCCTGAAAATCCGGCGTTCCTGAGCCACGTTTCCCCAACAGGATATACCAACGACGTTCTGGAAGAATAAGTCCACAAACCTGCGCGACGACTGCACAAGAACGTGAATTCCAAATCGTTTCACCGTTGGGCACCTCAATGGGCTGATTCTTGCGGTTTTTGAAAACTGGTTTCATTGTACTTTCATTATGCAGACTATATTCCTGCATCTTGGATAGATGCCTACATTATAACCAACGCACGCTCGATTCTATCAAGACCAGATAAATTCAATTTGCATGTCATTCTGAGCGAGAAATAATTCTTTTATATAGCTTATATTTGGCAAATTATTTGCAGAAAACAGCCTGAAGAGAGGCATATCAATAGCAAAAAACTATCATTTGATTCTATATAACCATACTTTTGGCTCATGTCAGCCAAATATGTTAATGAATTGTAACTCATTGAATATTATGATATTTTATGCTATATTTAACCTAAATTTTTAGCATTGATTCTTTAAACATTAGGAGTTTTACATGAAAAGTTCATATTTATTAGCATCACTGATCGCTGCATTCTCAACCACTGCAATGGCAGAGCATCAAAACTTCAAACCTGTACCGTATGACAGTTTGGGCAAGTGCGTCAAGGCAGCGCTCAGCAAACATGACGGAAAAGTTGTAAAGGTGGAGTTCAAGTCCGAAAAGAAAGTAAAAGTCTATGAACTCGATGTCGAGTCCAACGATGGCAAAAGCTGGGATATGGAATGCGACATAAAATCTTCTCGCATCACGGAGATCGAGGAAGAAGTAAAAGCTGACGATTCACGTTTCAAAGCGCTGGCAAAAGTAAGTGAAGCCGATGCAAAAGCAACAGCTTTGGCAGCCCATCCAGGCAATGTGACTGAAGTAGAATATGAGCTAGAGCCTGATGGCAAAGCCAGCTACGAATTCGACATCATGGAAGCCGACAAGGAAGAAATCAAGGTTGAAGTCGATGCAACTACTGGCAAGATCGTAGAAGTAAGTTACGAAAACTATCAGGTTGGTCAAGAATAAGTTCACTCGAGGTAATCACCTCACAAAAAGGCACTTCGGTGCCTTTTTTTCATTTAATAAAGCAATCATCGACTGCCATTCTCTTCTAAACCAAGCTGATGATTGCGAATACCTACTGGCGGAGAAGGAGGGATTCGAACCCTCGATACCCGTAAAGGTATGCCTGATTTCGAGTCAGGTACATTCAACCAGCTCTGCCACTTCTCCAGAACCGCGATTATAGCCTGCAGGATAGGGTATGGATAGCGGGCCATCATTGCAAAAGCAGGCCTGTTAGCGATACTAAAGAATAAAGCATGACTGACATTGACATGCGCCGGCACTGAAAATCGCAAACATCCGCAAAACTGACCAACAATTGTCGTGCTATTCGCAGCATTGAAAAGTCATTACCTATATTAATGTAAGTTAGCCATGCTCCATGCCCCAATCTCCATGGATTGAATAGGCTTGATACAGCATTGAAGGATTTCCAACATGTTGACGAATCATCGACAAGATTTATTAGGAATTCTTCAAGAAAATTAACATATCTATTTGATTTATATGTTTAATTTTTATGGTCTATTTTTTGCTTATCATACCTTGTATTAAATTTATAAAGATTCTGAAACAAAGTGAATTACCAAACAAATCGCGGCGAACTGACTATTGGAGAGGTTAAATGACGTTATCGTTATTTAGCGCCAATTGGTATCGCGTCGCACCACTCAAGCCGCGGCTCCGTGAAGCCATCAGCATTAAGCGCCAGCATTGGCGCGATCAGCTTTGGTATTCCTTGAAGGATGAGGTGACTGGGCGCCAACACAGAATCAATGCATCGGCATACCAGTTCATTGGACGTTGCGATGGAAAATTGACCGTTCAGCAAGTATGGGATGCCATGCTACTGAATTACAAAGATGACGCTCCGACCCAGGATGAAGTGATTCAGCTGTTGATCCAGTTAAATCAGCTTGAATTACTTCAATGCGAGCAAACTGCTGATAGCGAAGGCCTTTTCCAGCGCCGTGATGAGCGCAACAGGCAGAAACGCCGCGCCTTCATCAATCCCTTCGCGATGCGCATCCCGATTGGCAATCCATCACCATTGCTGAATAAGCTTGATGCCTTTGGAAACATGCTATTCAGCCTGCCAGTTTTGTTTATATGGTTAGCTACCATCCTGCTAGCGATATTGGTTTCTGCCAGTGAATGGCACAAGCTTTTGGGTCATGCCAGCTTACATATGCTGACACCTCGCTACTTGACCATCACACTAATCTGCTTCCCTATCATTAAGGCGCTTCACGAACTTTCTCATGGGCTAGCGGTAAAAAAATGGGGTGGGGAAGTACACGAATTCGGTATTTCCTTATTGCTATTTGTACCCGCGCCATACGTAGATGCATCAGCTGCAACAGCCTTTCCCGCTCGCATTCAAAGAATGGCCGTAGGCGCGGCAGGCATCTTCATGGAAATGGCATTGGCTGCAATATCCTTTTTCGTCTGGCTGAATGTACAACCTGGGCTGGTACAGGACATCGCCTTCGTGGTCATGTTCATAGGCACCGTATCCACCCTGCTCTTTAATGGCAACCCGCTCTTGCGCTTCGATGGCTATTATGTGCTTTCTGACGCACTCGACATACCCAATCTCGCAACGCGCAGCAGTCAATACTGGAACTACCTGCTCAGCCACCACTTGTTGAAGACTAACCCTGAATTACCCGAAATGGCCAAGGGTGAACGCAAATGGCTGATGTGGTACGCCCCTTTGTCGTTCATCTATCGCTTGGTCATCTCCATCACCATTGTCATGTGGCTTGGTGCAAAATGGTTCTTGCTTGGATTGATTGCCACCCTTTATCTTGGGTTCACCATGTTGCTTAAACTCTGGCAAAATGGTCTGGTCAGGCAATCTCATCTGCAAACCCAGGACAAGAATTGGCACGCACACAACGTGCCCTGGGCCTTCTAGCTATTGGCAGTTTCTTGTTATTGTTCGTGGTGCCATTTCCATTTTCGACCAAGGCCCCTGCTGTTGTCTGGCTGCCGGAGCAAGCCCAGATCCGTCCTCAGATAGATGGTTTCATCAAGGCGCTGCCCATCCCGGATGGTGCTGAAGTCAAGGCAGGCGATCTGGTTGCCGTCTTGGAAAACGCGGAATTGCTAAAAACACGAGACAAACTGGCAAGCCGTCTGGACGGATTGCGTGCTGACCAATTCCAGCTGCTATTGAAAGAACCTGCAAAGGCACAGAACATCACAGAAGAGATATCCAGTACAGAAAAAGAACTCGCCCATACCGAAGAACAGATTTCGCAGCTCAAGATACATGCGCAGACAGATGGAAAACTGGTCATGCCGCATCAGGCTGATGCGCTGGGAACATTCATACACCGCGGCGATAACCTTGGCTATGTGTTTGAAAGCACAGCAGTACGCGTAAGAGTCGCTGTTCCGGAAAAAGATGCCTATCTGGTAAAAAACAACACACAGTCTGTCAATGTCTGGATGGTAGAGGCCCCCAGCATCAAGACGCCGGTAAAGATGACAATGGACGTACCTGCTGCCACGCGCATGCTGCCTAGTTCGGCGCTTGGTGACCGTGCCGGAGGCCCGTATGTGACAGACCCATCCGATAAAGAAGGTGACTTGGCTTTAGAGCCAGTTTTCCTGTTCGATCTCAAACTGGACGGCTCCACGATGGAGCGCGTCGGAGGCCGTGCATGGGTAAGGTTCGACCACGGCTTCATGCCGCTGGGATTGCAACTATACAAACATGCAATGCAATTATTCATCAAAAACTTTGAGCCTTCTTCATCATGAATGCAACTGTAAATAAATTGCCTATCCCCGGATTGCTGTGGGGCGCCTACCCAGAGCGTCGCAGCAATTCCCACATGAAAGGACGCATTTCATCCTGGCTAAACACATTTGCCGACCATCTGCAGCTACCTGAAACCAAAAGATCCAAGCGTTTTGTCGCCCAAGTTCGCGCAATGGAAGCATCCTTGCCGCAATTGGGCAAGAATGAATTCAGGGTGGAAGTCAGTATCCTGCGTGCTAATCTTCAACGCGACGGCTTTTCGGACTTGCATCTGGCAAAGGCTTTTGGCTTGCTGAATCAGGCATGTCTGCGCACACTTGGCGTCCGGTTATTTGATACCCAGCTCATTGCCGCCCGTATCATCTTAAAAAACCGTTTAGCAGAAATGGCTACCGGCGAGGGAAAAACCATTGCCGTCGCCCTGGCATCCGCGACCGCGGCCTTGGCTGGCGTACCTGTGCATGTCATCACAGCCAATGACTATCTGGCACAACGCGATGCGGATATCCTGCGCGCGTTCTACAGCGACTTAGGCATTTCTGTTGACGCTGCTGTACAAGGCCAGGATGATGAACGTCGACGCAAGGCTTACGCCTGCGACGTCACTTACTGTACCGCTAAAGAACTGGTTTTTGATTATTTGCGGGATGGCTTGCAACGCGAACGCAACCCATTGCGCTGGCATGCGGTGCAAGTCTCAGGTGCACCTAAGGCAAAATCCTTGCTTCGTGGCTTATGCATGGCCATCGTTGACGAAGCTGACAGCATACTGATCGATGAGGCGCGCGTTCCGCTTATCCTGTCTGAAAACGCCAGAGATGGTCAGGAAAAACAATATTACAGCCAGGCTGTAGCACTGGCATATGCACTGAAACTGGACACTGACTATATTCTTGATACCGACCACATGCAGGTCCGCTTAACAACCTCTGGTCAAGAAAAACTTGAAGCCATCATTCAAAAGATGGAACCTATCTGGCATAACAGACTGCACCGTGAGGAAACTGTGTGCCAGGCACTGGCGGGACTGCATCTCTATCGCCGCGATCGCCATTATCTTGTGCACGATGGCAGCATAATGATTATTGATGAAACCACCGGCCGCGTATCCCCCGGCAGATCCTGGTCGCGCGGCCTCCACCAGGTCATCGAGCTCAAGGAGGGCTGCAAGGCGAGCTCCACACTCAATACCATCTCCCAAATCACCTACCAACGGTTCTTCCCTCGCTATCTGCGTTTAGGCGGTGTGAGCGGTACCTTGCAAGAGTCTCGTCGGGAATTGTTCAGGACATATGGCTTGAGAGTAAGCACAGTACCTTTGCGCAAGCCTAGCAAACGTCAGATCTACCCTACCCGCCTATTCAATGACCAGTCATCTCTTTGGCAGGCTTTGGCACAACGTATTCACGAGTTGCAAATAGTCGGCCGCCCGGTATTGGTGGGTACCGAATCCGTGGCAGACTCAGAAGCACTCTCTCAAGCACTCTCTGCTTCATCTATCCGCCATGAGGTGCTAAATGCCCGTCATGATGGCATTGAGGCGGAAATTATCGCAAAAGCAGGGATTTACGGCGCTGTCACCATCACCACCAATATGGCTGGGCGCGGCACTGATATCTCGCTTGGCGATGGCGTCAAAGAGCTAGGCGGACTGCACATCATCAGTTGTCAGATCAATGCATCTAAACGCATCGACCGGCAGCTAGCCGGACGCAGCGCACGTCAGGGCGACCCAGGCAGTGTGGAAACGTGGGTGTCCCTAGAAACAGCCCTCATTCGCAAGAGACTGCCAAACTGGCTTAAATCCATAATGTTGCAAAATTCATACTTTTCTGTTGGAAAGCCGGCAAATATGCTCATCAATGTTGTACAAAAAATGGAAGAGCGGCATCATGTTTTACAGCGCAGAAGGTTATTTGCTAGCGAAAAACAAATGGAACGCCATCTCACTTTCGGGGTAAAACATGATTAACGTCACCAACACGCCAAGCATGCTTGACTCCCTCAAGAAGGCATCTACATACCATGCGACATTGAACCCGAATACTAGCGAAATGGTTCCTCATGAAAGCCATGCTTCTTTGCCCGTGCCAGTGCAAGATAAACATGAGCTATCCACCAGCGCTGCATACACCGACGCAAAACTGATGTTTGTCAGCAGCGACGCCGTCAATTACGAGATCATGCAAGCCTATCTCAAACAGTTTGGCTACACCAGCATCATCCCGGTTTACGATTTGGATGTGGTCTATGATTTGGTGCATATTGAGCGCCCTGACGTAATTCTGTTAGACAACATGTCTATCAGCGAAAGCGAGTTCGGTATCCTGGAGAAAATCCAGAATAACAAAAAGGTTCGCCAGGTGCCAATCGTCATCCTGACAGCGCATGCAGAGCTTGAGGCCAAACTCAGAGCGCTGGAACTTGGCGTGGTGGAAGTACTCATCAAGCCAGTTCACTCAGACGAACTTGCACTGCGTCTTCGCAACATCCTGTCGGTCAAGACTTACCAGAACCATCTGGCCAATTATGACCCGCTTACCCATTTGCCTAACCGCGAGAGCTATATCGGACGGCTGGACTGGGCGCTTAAATACGCTAAACGATATGGATCGACTGGTGCCGTATTACAGCTGAACCTCAACCGGTTCAAGAATATCAACGATGCTTTAGGCCCCACTGCAGGCGACCGCTTACTGAAAATGGTTGCTGACAGACTTCAGGACACGCTGAGAAAAAGTGACTTGATTGCCAGGATACAGGAAGAAAGTTCCGAGACCACCCTTTCCCGTATCGGAGGTGATGAGTTCTCAGTGCTGCTACCCGTCATCGCACATCCGGAAGATGCTGCTGTGGCTGCTCAACGCATCCAAAAACAGCTCGAATCACCATTTCAGATTGGTGACAGGGAAGTCTATGTTTCATGCCATATTGGCATTTCAGTGTTTCCAAACGATGGGACAGCTAAAGATGCCATCATGCATGCGGCAGGCGCCTCGCTGCATCAAGCAAAACTCGAAGGTAAGAATGGCTATAAATTCTATTCTGGAAAACTGAACGAAAAAGCCGTTCATCGTCTTGCCATGGAAAATGAGATGCACAAGGCGCTGGCTGAGAACCAGTTCGAAGTGCATTACCAGCCAAAAATCGATTTCAATACTGGCAATGTGATTGGCGCAGAGGCCCTAATACGCTGGCATCACCCGCAAAATGGACCTATCAGTCCGGCAGAATTTATCCCTATCGCAGAAGAGACTGGGTTGATCCTGAAAATTGGTGACTGGATCATCAGAGAAGTTTGCAGGCAAATTAGCGAATGGAAAGCCACCGGGCTTACCCCGCCAAGAATCGCTATCAACGTCTCCAGCCTGCAGTTCCGGCAACCTAGGTTCCTGGAACAATTGCAATCTATCCTTGAATCCACTCAGGTCGAATCACGCTTCCTGGGAATCGAGTTGACCGAAAGCACATTGATGGGGAACACGATTGAGGTTGCCAGCTTGTTCAGCCAACTTAGGGGGATGGGCATCAAAATCGCGATTGATGACTTTGGTACCGGTTATTCATCCTTGAGCCATCTCAAAAAACTGCCTTTGGATGAACTCAAGATAGATCGCTCTTTCGTCATTGGCATCGGCAAGGAAAAAGACACCGAAGCCATCATCATGGCGATTGTATCTATGGCACACAACCTCGGCCTGTCAGTCATCGCCGAAGGTGTCGAGACGAAAGAGCATGTAAAGTTTCTGGCCGGCATCGGCTGCGACGGATACCAGGGTTTCCTTTTCAGCAAGCCAGTTGCAGCGCCAGAATTTTATGACATATTGAGCTCTGTCAATACCAATGCATGATTTCTGGGATATTTAAGAAAGTTGACCTCATGCCGTTAATTCAGTTACGCAAAATAGCAGATAAATAAGGAAACATCAGCAGTGCCAGATAATGAAATCACAACGCCAGATATCCCTAGCCTGAAGGCTCAGTCCGTCACAGCTGCGCATGCCGCAGAGCGCTGGCTGCAAACCTATTGTGGGCGCAACCCTGAGGTGATCGAAGGCGTCGTCATGCTGCTGGATGGCGACCCGCCCGATCTGGAAAAAAAGGCACAGTGGCCTATGCCCCGCCCATTGGGTCTGACGATGTCGAGTACAGCAAAAGCTTCCCTGCAAAGGATGCAGCCTATTAGCATCGTTCCCGGAGTGAATGATCAAGGGGAGGATCCATCATGCATCCTGGCGGTACCATTGCGTTCCTCAAGCCGGACACTTGGCACGGCCGTTATCGCCATTCGCACTTCAGACAGCAAAGTCACTGCCTCGCTGCTTAGTGACCTGGAGCAGGCTGTCGTAGCACTCGTGGCAACGCTTAACTCCATCCCTGTAACAACTCGCCCAGCCGATGCCGCAAAACTGCTGCAGATGCAGGCAACATTCTTGAGCAACCCTAAACTAGCCAATGCTGCAGGCGCCTTCGCAAGCGAGCTTGCAGACATGCTCAAATTCAACCGTGTCACAATCGGCATGCTGGAAAATGGCGATGTAGAGATTGTCGCGATGTCACATACGGCCGATTTCAAGACCCAGCAAGAGCTGTTGCGCCTGATATCTTCCGCTATGGAAGAGTCAGTAGACCAGACAGCCGCTATCGTTTATCCAGCCGCGGAAGAAGGTCAGTCACGCATCAACCTGGCCCATGCCGCTTTGGTGAAAAGGACAGCTAATGCGACATGCTGCATCCCTCTAGTCAGCAACCATCAAATCGTCGGTGCCATCTGCCTGGAACACCAGAGCATGACGCCCCCCAGCCCGGAAGCCATCGTGTGGTATGAGCACATAGCCTGCCTGGTAGCGCCACTGTTGCAGCTTAAACAGCAAAACGAACGTGCCTGGTACACACTTGCCTTGCAGTCCTTGAAAGATTCCTGGTACAAGCTTAGAAACAACAACCAACATATGTTCGTACTGGCGGGCTCTGTATTGGCAATCACAGCGTTGATGCTCATCCCGGTCGATTACCGGATAGGTGCGCCAGCACATATCGAGGGTGCCACGCAGCGTGTACTGTCCGCACCTGCAGATGGCTTTATCCATCAGGCGCATGTCCGCCCCGGCGACGCAGTCAAAGCGGGTGACATACTGATCGAGTTGGCCGACCAAGAGCTGATGCTGGAAAAACGCAAATGGGAAAGCGAGATCATTCAGCAGGAAAACAACTTCAGCGCCGCCTTGGCGCGCCAGGACCGTACCGAGTATGCCATCAGCCAGGCCAAAGCCTCGCAGGCTCGTGCTGAGCTTGACCTGGTTCAGCAGCAGTTAGAGCGCTCACACATCACTGCACCGATTGACGGGATCGTGCTGGATGGTGACCTTAGCCAATCACTGGGTGCGCCTGTAAAACGCGGCGATGCCCTGATGACCCTGGCCCCCAGTGGCCAGTACCGGCTGATGATCGACGTGGATGAACGCGATATCGCCAATGTAAAACTCGGGCAGACCGGCTCGCTGGCACTTTCCGCGCAGCCCACCAAGAAACTAACCTTTACAGTGAAACGGATCACCCCGGTCGCCTCTATCAAAGAAGGTCAAAACACCTTTGAAGTGGAAGCGCAGATCGCTGACAAAGACATATTACTACGCCCAGGCCTGCAAGGCGTGGCCAAGATAGAGGCTGGCTCACGCCCTGTCTTCTGGAGCCTGACCCACCGTATCATCGACTGGGTGAAACTGAGCTTCTGGTCTTGGGGAGCTTAACAGACTTAATTAAGTACACAGCAGCGTAGACACCCATGCGGTGTCAGCGCTTTAGAATGAATGATATGAAGATGATGAGAAGATACTTTAAATTGATAATCACGCCTTGGCTGGCAATATTCACTATGCCTGCAGTCGCGGGCCAGCCGTTTGGGTGCCTGATTGAGCCCTATCAGGTGGCTGAAATCGGCAGCCAGGTGATTGGTATCGTAGAGTCCATCAAGGTAGAGCGCGGCGATTACGTTAAAAAAGGTCAGATTCTGGCCGTACTGAAATCCGATGTCGAGAGGGCTTCTGTCGATGCCGCACATGCACGGGCAGAAGCGGATGCCAATATCCGCGCAGCCGCAGCCAGTCTGGAATTCGATAAGCAGCGTTTGCGCCGCTCGGAAGGCTTGCTGCAGAAAAACTTCATCTCCAAGCAGGCGCTGGATCAAGTGGCTGCAGAAACCAAAGTGTCTGAACAGAAACTCAGACAGGCACAAGAACAGAAGCGCATCGCCGAAAGAGAACTCACTGTTGCGAATGCCCAGGCATCGCAGCATGTGATTCGCAGCCCGTTTGACGGCGTCATCGCAGATCGCTACATGTCTGTCGGCGAGCGTATCGAGGAAAAACCGCTGGTGAAAGTCGCAAAAATAGACCAGCTGCGCGTACAGGTGGTGGTACCTGTCGCCTATTACGGCAAAATCGACAGCAACGCCACGGCCATGGTGATGCCAGACTTTCCTGATGCCCTAGTCGTCATGGCTCAGGTTTCACTTATCGACAAACTGATAGATGCCGCCAGCAACACCTTCCGCGTACAGCTAGATTTAGCCAATCCGGATCTGAAACTGCCTGCCGGTCTGCGCTGCAAGGCGGACTTTGGCATTGAACTGCCATCCAGTAACAATGCCAGCAAGCCGCTTCCTAGTGCGCCTGCTACTGCGCCCTCCCCAGCCAAACCACAAGGTGTGACGCCAATCAAAAAAGCCGTCCCAAGCACCAATCCAACCACAACCGTCCGCAAGGTATAGTAGAGACAGCTGATGAGCACGCAGTTGACTAAGCAAAGGCAAGGTTTCCCACGCAAAAAAATGCTGGTGGAAGAACTTGAGCAGCGCATCCTGTATTCTGCAGATGCCGCTGTAGGCTTGCTTGACCCGAACCACCTCACCCCGGATGCCGAAGTTCGCGTGCTCGAATCCAACATTGGTGATACAAGCGCAAGCATCGCAGACAACGCATCTACCTTGGATGCAAGACACGAACTGGTGATTGTGGACACCAGCGTCGAAGATTACCAGGCGCTGGTCAATGACATTCTGGAGAATCGTGACAGTTCTAACGCGATAGAAGTATTGCTGCTAGACAGCAGCCGTGATGGTATCGAGCAGATCAGCGAGATACTTGCCCAGCATAATAACTTGGGTGCCCTACATTTAATCACGCATGGCAGCGATGGCAGCCTGGATATTGGCAACAGCCAGCTCAACTTCATGACGCTGGCGCAGAACCAGCAAGCCATCAGCGCATGGGGGGACGCTTTCACCGAAAACGGCGACCTGCTGATTTATGGTTGTAATGTGGCTGAGACACAGTTTGGCCAAAACTTTGTCGATTACCTGTCCGGGTTAACCGGCACCGACGTTGCCGCTTCTGTAGACACAACCGGGCACAGCACATTCGGTGGCGACTGGATGCTGGAATACAACTCCGGCTCTATCGAATCACTCAGTGCAATAAGCCTGGATGCGCAAACACAATGGAGTCAAGTGCTGGCCGTCACCTCCAACGGCACAGTAACCAGCGCGCAAAGCGCCAATGTTGGCACCACCAGCAACCAGCTTACCTGGTCGCATACGGTCAATGCCGGCACTAACCGTGCACTGTTTGTCACCGTATCAATCGACGGCCTAGGGGCGAATGTCAATAGCGTCACTTACGGCGCCCAGTCGCTAGTCAAGGTTGGCAGGGCCACCGGCAACCATGCCGTGGAGATATGGGCATTGGTCAATCCGACAGTAGGCACCGCAAACGTGGTGGTGTCTTTTGCCGGCTCCACAGCCGCCGCCGCAGGCGCCGCTACCTATAACGGAGTTAACCAATCCACGCCCTACGGCACATTTGTCGGCGCAACCGGTACCGGCACGACCGCATCGGTGACTGTTGCCAGCGCAGTTGGTGATCTGGTCATCGATTCGCAATACTGGCAAGGTACTGCCGGCACTGGCACACCAGGTGCAGGCCAAACGGTAATTTGGTACCAAACGCAAGCCGCCATGATAGGCGGGTCTTCCACAGAAGCAGGTGCGGCATCGGTCGTCATGAGTGGAACGTTCACAAATTCTTCACAGTGGGAAATGGGCGCAGTATCAATTAAAGCCGCAGCTGGGATTACGGTCACACCTACCAGCGGGTTAACCACAACCGAAGCAGGTGGAACAGCAACCTTCAGTGTTGTCCTTGATAAAGCGCCCACGGCAAACGTTACGATTGGCCTAAGCACTTCAGATTCCACAGAAGGCACCCTTTCTACCTCGAGCCTGACATTCACCACGGCAAACTGGAATACGCCGCAGACAGTGACTATTACTGGCGTAAATGACACCTTTGTAGATGGCAATATTGGCTACACTATAGTCACAGCAGCCGCAACCAGTGCGGACACAAGTTACAACGGCTTGAATGCCTCCGACATCACGGTAACGAACACCGATGATGACACATACAACACCATTTATGTTGACACCACCAACGACACGCTGGATGGCACCACGACCAGCATTTCTGCACTGATGGCGAATAAAGGTGCAGATGGCAAAATCAGCCTTCGCGAAGCAATCACGGCAGCCAACAACACAGCCAATGGTTCAGGCGGAGCGGATTGCATCTACTTCAATATTTCCAGTGCTTTGGTGGGCGGCGTCCATACCATCACTCTCAGTTATGACGGTGCTGACGCAGGCATCACACCTGATGCATTGCCGACAATCACCGGTGCTGTAATTATCGACGGCACCACTGAGCCGGATTATGCAGGGACACCAGTAGTAGTGATCAATGGTGCTAACGCCGCTGCTAGTGCTAATGGTTTGTATATCACCTCAGGTAATAGTACTGTCCGAGGTTTAACAATACAGAATTTTGGCGGCAATGGTATTTATCTTCAAACCGGCGGTGGAAACCTGATTGAAGGAAACTATATAGGCACCAACTCCGCCGGCACAGCGGCCGCTGCAAATAACTTCGGCGTCGTTCTTCTCGACTCGGCCAACAACACGATTGGCGGAACAACTGCTGCCAGCCGCAATGTCTTATCTGGAAACACTTTTGATGGTATCAATATCAGTGGCGCAGGCTCCACCGGCAACGTCGTGCTTGGCAACTATATTGGCACCAATGCTGCAGGCACTGCGGCGGTTGCCAATGTAGGCTTGGGGATAGCCCTTGCATCGGCAAACAATACAGTAGGTGGAACTACAGCCGGGTCTGGCAACGTCATTTCTGGCAATGGTCTATCAGGCGTCCAAATTACCGGTACATCAGCCACGGGCAATATCGTTGAAGGTAACTATATTGGCCTTAATGCGGCTGGTACTAGCGCTATTGCTAACGTTGAGACGGGTGTGGAAATCGTTTCTGGCGCTTCCAGCAATACTATTGGCGGTGCTACTTCCGCCGCTCGTAACGTAATTTCTGGTAATACTCAATATGGCGTTATTGTGACTGCCCAACTTGGTGCTACAGCCAACAATACAGTACAAGGCAACTACCTTGGCACCAACGCTGCTGGTACCGCAGCTGTCTCCAATGGTGGTTTTGGGGTTGTGGTTGATTATGCTGCAGCCAACACCAACATTATTGGCAACCTGATTTCCGGCAACACCAACACCAGCTGGAGTGTACAGCGCGGCGGTATCTATCTCTATGGTAGCGGTGGTGTGATCCAAGGCAACACCATCGGGCTGGATGCCAATGGCAACGCACTTGGCAACGGCGGTGGCACCGGAAGCTCTGCAGGCATCTATGAGGCCGGTGGCTCATCCAATGTGTTGATTGGTGGTACTGCAGCAGGTCAGGGAAACACTATCGCGAACAATACTGGAGCAGGGGTACTGGTCAATGCCAATCCAGGCAATATCAGCATCTTGGGCAATTCGATCTATAGCAATACCGGACTGGGGATTGACCTTGTTGGAACCAGTGGCGTGAATGCCAACGATGCAGGTGATGGCGACACAGGCGCCAACACTTTGCAGAACTTCCCTGTACTATCAACCGCAGTAATCAATGGCTCACAAATTACCATTACCGGTTCCTTGAACAGCACGGCAAGCAGCTATTATCGGGTTGAGTTTTTTGCCAGTACATCTCAGGATGCTACGGGTTATGGCGAAGGTCAACGCTACTTAGGTTATGCCAACGTAAGTACCAATGCTTCCGGCAACGCAACTATTAATACGACACTTACCGCAACTGTTGCAGCTGGTGAATTTGTGAGTGCCACTGCAACTAAGAGTAATTCTACATATACTACCTTTACCACTACGTCAGAATTCTCATTGAATGTCACTGCGACATTGACGAATTCAGCGCCGGTAAATACTGTACCCGCTGCGCAAACAGTTACTGAAGACACGGCTTTAACCATTTCCGGAATTACGGTTAATGATGTCAATAGTAATCTTTCTACGACACAGCTTACTGTTAGCAATGGTACGCTCACTGTGAGCTTGGCTGGGGGTGCAACTATCAATGCTGGTGCAAATGGTAGCTCAACATTAAGATTGGCCGGAACCCAGACCCAAATTAATGCTGCACTTGCGACTTTAAGTTATCAAGGTAATGCGAACTACAATGGCAGTGACACATTGACTGTACTATCCACCGATGCAGGTGGGCTAACCGATACTGACACGGTGGCTATTACTATCACTTCAGTCAACGACGCTCCATCTGGCACTGACAAGGCTATCTCCACCAATGAGGACACGGCCTACACCTTTACCGCTTCCGACTTTGGCTTCACAGACACAAATGACAGTCCGGCTAACAGCCTGTTGGGAGTAAAAATCAGCACCTTGCCAGGTGCAGGCAGTCTCACGCTGAATGGCGTGGCAGTGACCACTGGGCAGAGCATCAGCGTTGCTAATATCAATTCCGGTCTGCTTGTGTTCACGCCCGCAGCCAACGCCAATGGTACCGGTTATGCCAGCTTCACCTTCCAGGTTCAGGACAACGGCGGCACTGCCAATGGCGGTATAGACCTCGACCCTACAGCAAATACTATCACCTTAAATGTTACCGCGGTGAATGATGCACCGGTGGCCAGTGGAAGCGCAAGTCTGAGTGCAACCGTGGAGGACGCCACCAACCCGTCAGGGGCTACAGTAGCATCATTATTTAGCGGCAACTTCACCGACGCTGCTGATTCAGCCAACCCCAGTCAGAACCAGCTATCGGGCATAGCCGTAAGAGGCCAGTCGGTTAACTCATCCCAAGGCCGTTGGCAGTACTCTATTGATGGAGGGGCCATCTGGAATAACTTTGGCGCAATATCAGATACGAATGCAGTGGCATTAAGATCAACAGATCTAATGCGCTTCTTGCCTACAGCTGACTATAACGGCACGCCCAACAGTATTTCGGTGCGATTAATTGACAATTCAACGACATTTACAGCCGGTTCTACAATTAACGTCTCATCTAACGGTGGGACAACAGCTTATAGCTCAAACACAGTAAGCCTTGTAACCATCATCACCTCTGTGAACGACGCTCCATCAGGAACTGATAAAACGCTCACTACCAACGAAGACTCGGCCTACACTTTTACGACTGGAGACTTTGGCTTTACTGATGTAGATGGCAATACGTTGACGGCAGTCAAGGTCAGCACCTTGCCTAGTGCCGGTAGCCTGACATTAAATGGTGTGGCTGTCACCACCGGCCAGAGCGTAAGTGCTGCCAACATTAATAGCGGCCTACTGAAGTTTACCCCCGCCACAAACGCCAATGGTACTGGTTATGCCAGCTTCTCCTTCCAGGTTCAGGACAACGGCGGCACTGCCAATGGCGGTATAGACCTCGACCCGACCCCGAACACGATCACGGTGAACGTCACCGCCGTCAATGATGCTCCTACTTTTAGCATAGGCGATGGTAAAGTTTCCACTACGTTTGCTTCAGGCTGGGGCTTTGCCAATGAAATCATTGTCCAGCCGGATGGCAAGCTGTTGGCTGTCGGTTATAGCAGCGGCAATGGATTTGATGAGATCACCGTGGCACGCTATAACGCGGATGGCACACTAGATACCAGCTTTGGCGGCGGGGATGGCATAGCACTGGCCGGGATTGAAAGCCGCGGCTACAGTGCCGTGCTGCAGTCTGACGGCAAGATTGTGGTAACTGGTTACACAATGGATCCAAGCTATAAAGCAGGCGCGGTGCGCTTTAATAGTAACGGCACGCTGGACACCACATTTGGCGGCGATGGTATCTCTTCATGGGCAAGTTTTGGCAGCTGGGAAATCAAGGATGTGGCTTTGCAGGCAGATGGCAAGCTGCTCATGGCTTTTGGAGGCAGTAATAACTTCAATCTAGCTAGAATCAACGCTGATGGCTCACTCGACACTACTTTTGGTGGTGGTCTGGGTTACGTTTCAACCGACGTTACCGGCAGCAACGATATTCCCAGCAGCTTGATCATTCAGTCAGACGGTAAGATTTTAATGGCTGGAACCGCCTTTAATGGTAGCACCTTTGATTTTGCCTTGGTTCGCTACAATGCAGACGGCAGCCTAGACACCAGCTTTGGTGCAAGTGGAGTGAGGTTGACAGACTTTGGTGGTGCCGATTTTGGTAACGAGGTACGCCTGCAAAGCGATGGCAAGATCATCGTAGCTGGCTGGAGTGATGCTGGCGGCACCAACGATTTTGCCATCGCCCGCTATAACACCAATGGCAGCTTGGATACAAGTTTTGGTAACAGCGGAAAAACCACCGTTAACCTTGGCGGCAGCGATTTGGCCGAAGGTCTCACTATCCAGCCTGATGATAAGATTCTGATTACAGGCACAGCCGGCGTTAATGGCAACGATTTTGGCATAGTACGCCTGAACAGCAACGGCACGATTGACACCAGCTTTGGCGGCGGTGATGGCGTCGTCACCACGGCCTTCTCCGGCTCCAGCGATGACCGCGCATATAGTATCGTGACCTTGAATGACGGCAGCATCATGGTTTCAGGCACATCGCAGCTCAGCGGCCAGTTCACTTACGCCCTTACCCGCTACAACCCGAATGGCAGCACATTCATTCAATTTAATGCAATCAACACACTGGATGGCAATCCAACATACATCGAGAATGGCGCTGGTGTTAAGTTGGATACCAATGTCCAAATTTTTGATGCCGAGCTGAATGCGGCGGACAATTATGCAGGTGCAATGCTCACTTTGGCTCGACACGGCGGACCTAACAGTGATGATGCAATCGCCTTCGACGGGCTAACTGTAACCGTTAGCGGCCCTAACGTATATGTCAGCGGTGTACAGGTTGGCACATACACGTTTACCGGCGGCCAAATGGATATCACCTTCGGTGCAAATGCCACGCAGGCACGTATCAATACACTGATGCAAAACATCGGTTACTGGAACTGGAGCGAAAATCCGCCGGCTACCGTGCAGATCGACTGGACATTCAGTGATGGCAATACAGGAACTCAAGGATCTGGCGGCGCGCTCCAAGCCACAGGCAGCACCATAGTCAATATCACATCCGCAAACGATGCTCCGTCAAGCGCAGATAAAACCATCACCACCAATGAGGACACGGCCTACACCTTTACCGCTTCGGACTTTGGCTTTACTGATGTAGATGGCAATATGCTTTCAGCCGTCATCATTAGCACTTTGCCAGGTGCTGGGACACTCACACTCAACGGGGTAACAGTAACGGCGAGTCAAACTATCAGTGTCGCTGATATCAATGCTGGCCTGCTTGTATTCACGCCTGCAGCCAACGCCAATGGCACCGGCTATGCTAGCTTCACTTTCCAGGTACAGGATAGTGGTGGTACTGCCAACGGTGGCATAAATACTGACCCTACACCGAACACGATCACGGTGGATGTCGCTGCTGTAAACGATGCGCCTTCGATTATTTTGCCAGCTAATCAAGGTACGCTGCCTAACCAGAGCCTGATATTTTCCGCAGCGACTAACAATGCAATTGTAATCAATGATGTAGATGCTTATTCCAACACTGTAAGCCTGACAGTGAGTGTAACAAACGGCACACTGACTCTGAGCCAACTGACAGGGCTTACATTTACTAATGGTGACGGCAATGCGGACGCCAGCATGACCTTTGAGGGGACGTTAGCCAATATTAATGCCGCTTTGAATGGCCTTGTCTATTCACCTGGTGGCTTCAAAGGCAGCGTAAGCTTGTCAGTGACGGCAAATGATTTGGGCAATACCGGTGCTGCAGGACCTCTCTCGACCACAGATTCGCTATCTATCAATGTTGATGACAGTAGCTTTCTGCAAGGTAATTATCTAGAAGTTGGCTTTAACAGCGGCGGCAGCATCGGCACATCTGCGCCCGCGCCATCCGGGTTTGTCAATGCAGGTTCCAACCTTGGCGTGATTGCCGATTCCGATCGTGATGGCTGGGCAAGTTATGATGGCGACTTCATCCTTCCCGGAAGTCCGGTTGATGAGTGGGGCATCAATATTGGTGGCAGCACACTGACAAATTCTACAGCCCTTGGCAACAGCATTTCAGGGAGTCTGGGCGCAACCACCGACAACGGTATGACACAAAGCACATACTGGAATGGCGCAGCATCTGGCTTATCCATCTTGAACAGTTATTCGGTTGGCAAAAATGACTTGTATATTGATGTTACCGTAACGCTGACAAATACCACTGGCAGCGCACTAAACGATATTTACTACTATAGAAGTACCGACCCAGATAATAACTATTACTCGAATAGCGATTTTTTCACTACTAATACCATTCTTTCTCAGGGTGACGATGGGTCAGGTGTAGCGCTAGTTTCTGGCACTCAACCGGATGGTTCCTATATGGCATTGATGGGATTTGGCAGCAATGCCAGGGTTGCTTATGGCAACTTCAGCGGAATCAATCCGATAGATGCATACAATGGCTTGAATGGCCACTTTACTAGCGGAAGTGCATATGATGACGTGGCAATCTCGCTGGTATATAAAATCAATAGTCTGGCTGCAGGTGAATCGGTAACGCTGAATATGCGCTATGTTTTCGATGATCAACATGCGCCTGTAATTGACCTGGATGCAAACAATAGCAACACCTCAGGTTATGGTTATCAAACGACTTACTCTGAAAATGCTGCACCTGTATTAATTGTGGATACAGATGCATTTTTGCGTGATGCTGACAGTGCCAATCTGCAGTCAATGACAGTAACAATTACCAACCTCAAAAACGGTGCACAAGAATTATTGAATGCAAATGTATCCGGCACATCTATTACAGCCAATTATGCAAATGGCGTGCTGACACTGACAGGAAACGATACGGTTGCTCATTATGAACAAGTGTTGAAAAGCATCACATATTCAAACACTTCAGAAAACCCAGATAGTACCCAACGCGTTATTACGATAGTTGCAAATGATGGGGTCAACAACAGTAATACCGCCACTGCAAAAATAAATATCAGCGCCGTGAACGACGCACCGACCACCACACCGGTGACGCTGACGGCGATCGCAGAG
>DAOMMM010000005.1:129236-132525 GCA_035423825.1 Methylophilus sp.
GCCTGACGGCAGTGGGTTCCGCTTCCCTGGATATCACCCCGGTCAATGATGCGCCTGTTATCACTGGCACATACGTCCATAGTATCGTTGACAGTGCCGCAGTGAGTACTTTTACCAATGTTACAGGCAGCATGCATGCAACAGACGTTGACGATGTTGCAGGGAACCTGGTTTGGAGCATATCAAACGGTACTGGCAACTACGGTACGTTGATGGTTAACGCAGATGGTTCCTATGTCTATGCAGTGAACTCTGCAGCTGTTGATGCGTTAAATGCTGGTCAAAACCCAATCGATCAATTTGTGGTTACGGTTACTGACACGCATGGTTTGACGGATGTGCGTACGATCACCATTAATCTGACAGGGGCAAATGAAGTTGTAATTCTACCTGGCACTGGCACTGGCACTGGCACTGGCACTGGCACCGGAGAAGGTAATGGCACAGCCACATTACCAGGAACAACTTTTGTTGAAAAAGTGGAGACCTTTGTCCCAATACAACCAATGTTGGAGACTTTTGTAGGTACCTTATCTGCTACCGTGATACCTCAAGTGGTAAAGACTTTTGAATTTACAAGCAATAGGGATATTACAAATGTCAGATATGCTGAAATCAGCATGCCTCAAACGTATAATCGCATCTATGATTATGTGGAGCCGATTACCTATAATTTACAAGTTATAGCGTCTAATCTTGAGTTACTCCGTACATCGAGCCAATCTACGGGTGAGATATTCGATCAGATTCAGCTAGAAGAAAACATGATTGAATCTAATTCAGTTATTATTACTCAAGGTGCAATAAAGACCACCAGTATCGCGCTGACTGCGGGTGCGGTATGGTGGGCGCTGCGTGCGGCAGGCTTGTTGACCAGCGTATTATCCTCTATTCCTGCATGGCGTCAGATTGACTTGCTGGCTATATTGCCAGATGATGAAGATGAAGAAGATTCTGATGACAGGATGAGCGGGCTTGATGATGAGCTTGGCCTAGATCAGATCATTCAGTCTGGTGACCAAAAGGCGAATGAATGAATTTAAGATCTCTATTCCAGTTTAGCGTCATTGCCAGACTCAGTCTGGGGTTGATTGCATTGATCATCAGCTTACTGATGATTGCTGATCTGCTGTTCAACGTGATCCCGGACAGGGATGAAACTTTAAGGGAAAGCCGGCAACATACCGTGGAAAATCTGGCAGTACAAATTGTCGTGCTGCTGGAATCCAACAATATTGCTGTGCTGGGTAAAACGTTGCAAGAAGTTGCGCTTCGTAATCCTGATATCCTATCGATTGGCATTAGGAAAATCTCCGGCGAAATGTTGTTGCAACGTGGTGACCATGAACGCTATTGGGTCCCGCCTCTATCTGGGAAGTCGACCACTAATCACCTGGTAGTCCCTATCTACTCCAAACAGCAACATTGGGGAGACATCGAGATATCCTATGCATACCTTGGCGCGAATGGCTTACAGAGGTTAATTTCTAGCCCGACATTCATGCTAATTACCATACTTGGGCTTGTCGGCGGCGGACTGATTTATATCTATATGCGCCGTGCCATGCAATACCTTGACCCATCTACTGCTGTACCTAGCCGTGTCCGCAAAGCTTTTGACATCCTCAATGATGGCATTGTCGTGCTAGACAAGAATGGACGAATCGTCTTGGTAAACGAATCTTTCAAGAATCTTATCCCTGATAGCAACATTGAAGTAAATGGAAAAAGAATATCCGAGTTGGGAGTGACACAGCCTTTAGCCAGAAACGCATCCGATGCCCCTCCACCTTGGGAACAAGCTCTAAAAAGTCAATTGGCGATAACAGATCAACCGCTCAGCATCCGCAACAAAAATGGCGATGTAAAAGAAATGCTGGTGTCTGCGCAGCCTATTACCGATGATGGAAACAGTGTACGAGGCTATCTTGTATCGTTCAACGACATCAGCGCCTTGCATGAGAGTAACTTGCAGCTCCGGCAGGCCCTAGCCGAGTTGAAGAACTCGCGTGCACAAATGGAAAAATACAACCAAGAGCTGGAACTTATGGCCACACGCGACCCCCTAACAGGATGTTTGAATCGGCGCTCATTTTTTGACAAAGCTGAAAATAGTTTTGCGATGGCTTTACAAGGCAATAAAGATCTGTTCTGTATCATGGCAGATATTGATCATTTCAAGTCTTTCAATGACTTGTACGGACACCATGTGGGAGATCAAGTGATTCAGGCCGTTGCCAGGGCAATCAGCTCGAACCTGCGCCCAACCGACCTATTCTGCAGATATGGCGGTGAGGAGTTTTGTATCGTCCTAGAAAATCTTACGTTGAACGAAGTTGAGGAAATCAGTGAGCGCATCCGCAAAGTGATTGAAAGAACTGGTAGCGCGTCCATCCGCAATACTGATGTGAAAACCATTACCATGAGCTTTGGTGTCGCCTCGATCGTAGAAGGTGCAACGACGCTCGAAGAACTGATTGAACAGGCAGATAATGCACTTTATATGTCAAAAGAGTCAGGAAGGAACCGAGTTACTGTCTGGAAACAGCCAGAATATCATTAGCATGTGGTGCAATATCCACTCAAGCCATGCATAAGCAATTATCCATATTTCAGAATTGGCCTAGAATCTTGTTGATATTTATTACCTAGCTTTATGATTTATATAGGATATAATGACGTATATTGACCATTTATGTGATTCCGGCAATATTGAAATGCGATACAAGCAAAGTAAATTTATTCTGGGCCAGATTATGAAAAAAGTACCTTGCAATAAAAAGAAACCCTGGGTTATCGGTGCCTTGTTACTGTGTATCTGCGGTAGCGCGTTTGCCGATGGACAGAACTTGCTCGACATCTATCATCTAGCGGTAAGTAAAGACCCTTCTCTTGCCTCGGCACGCAGCAATAACCTCGCAGCCCAAGAGAAAATTGTTCAAGGTAAAGCCTTATATCAACCTACAGTCACATTTGATGCTAAAGCCGAGCATTCAGAAACAGATATCAAATTTAATGGGCCAGGAGTCATTTTCAGGAATGCTGGAAGACAATCATTCGACGCTTGGGGTTACGGACTTAATCTAAACCAGCCCATATTCCGCAAGCAAAATATCGTACAAAACCAGCAAGCGCAAACCCTAGTCACTCAGGCGGACAAGCAGTTGGCACTTGCTCAGCAGGATCTAATGATTAGGGTATCTCAGGCCTACTTTGATTATCTGTTGGCACAGGATAAGATAGACCTGACCTTGGCGCAAAAAACCGCCATTGAACGTCAACTGGACCA
>DAOMMM010000006.1:0-120714 GCA_035423825.1 Methylophilus sp.
CCACGACAAACGGATTAAAAGTCCGCTGCTCTACCAGCTGAGCTAACACCCCATTTTCATTTACTGCACCGGGCGAGCCCAAAAATGCAAGACCGCGATTATGCTAGAAACCACGTTACAGGTCAACCAGTATCTGCGATTTTGTATAAATTTATTACCTGAATTTTAGCGCATGCCTGGAAACTTGCCGCCCATCATCCCACCCAAACCGCGCATCATCTTGGCCATGCCGCCTTTGCTGAACATTTTCATCATTTTTTGCGTTTCTTCGAACTGATTAAGCAAACGATTCACCTCCTGCACTTGAACGCCACTGCCGGCCGCGATGCGTTTTTTGCGCGTCGCTTTGATCAACTCCGGCTTGCGGCGCTCTAAGGGTGTCATGCTGTTGATGATACCTTCGATACGGCGCAAAGCTTTGTCAGCATCTTCGTTATTCACCTTTTGTGCCATGCCTGCCAATTGTGCAGGCATCTTATCCATCAAAGCCCCCATGCCGCCCATTTTGCGCATTTGTACCATTTGCGCCTTAAAGTCTTCCAAATCGAACTTGGCTCCAGATTTGATTTTGTCAGCGACTTTTTGCGCCTCAGCCAGGTCAACTTTCTTATGCGCTTCCTCAATCAGGCCCAGCACATCGCCCATACCCAAAATACGCCCAGCCATGCGGTCTGGATGGAATGGCTCCAGACCATCCACTTTCTCGCTAACGCCGATAAATTTAATGGGCTTGCCCGTTACATGGCGCACTGACAATGCCGCACCGCCACGCGCATCACCATCCAGCTTAGTCAGCACCACCCCCGTCAGTGGCAGCGCGTCGCCAAAGGCTTTGGCCGTGTTGACAGCATCTTGGCCCTGCATGGCATCTACTACAAAAAGCGTCTCCACAGGCTTAAGCTGTGCGTGCAACGCCTTGATCTCGTTCATCATCGCCTCGTCGATACCCAGTCGTCCAGCTGTATCGAATATCACTACGTCGTAGTAGTTCTTCTTGGCAAAATCTAGTGACTGTGCAGCAATTTCAGATGGTTTTTGCTGTGGGTTACTATCAAAACAATCCACCCCTAATTGTTTGCCCAGTGTTTGAAGCTGGGTAATCGCCGCGGGGCGATATACATCTGCACTGGCCAGCAAAACTTTCTTTTTTTGCTCCTTGAGCAATTTAGCCAGCTTGGCGGAGGTGGTAGTTTTACCAGAGCCTTGCAGACCTGCCATCAGGATGATTGCCGGTGGCACTGCTGCCAGATTAAGTGCTACATTGGCTTTACCCATCAACTCGGTAAGCTCATCGTTGACCACCTCGATCACGGCCTGACCAGGAGTCAGGCTTTGCAGCACTTCCTTACCCTGCGCACGTTCTTTGACACGGGCGATGAAGTCCTTTACCACCGGTAACGCGACATCAGCTTCCAATAATGCCATGCGCACCTCACGCATCGCATCCGCAATATTTTCTTCCGTCAGACGTGCATGACCACGCAGATTCTTGATGACGCCTTGTAAGCGCCCTGTTAAATTCTCTAACATGTGTTTTTACCTATATGAGTTGTTTTAATTTTACATCATGCTAGGCGTTTGCCGTGAGTTTTGCCATAATTGCGCCATGCATCATTTCATACTTTATCTTGTTGTTACCTTCATTTATCTGGCTGTCGCGATAGATTTTTGGCGTACAAACAAAGCACAAAACGTCTTATCCGTGCTCAAGCTGCATTCTGCAATGATTGCATTGGGTCTGCTGTTGCATGGCTGGCTGTTATATCACGACATCACAGCCGTTGGTTTCAATTTTGGCTTGGTCAATGCAATTTCCGCGATATTCTGGCTGACAGTACTCATCTACTGGATAGCAGACCTGAAACACGGCCTGCACAGCCTGCAAGCATTTGTGCTGCCCCCAGCCGCGTTATTCGCACTATTGCCAGCTTTCGCCAGCAAAACACACTTATTGCCGACCGGCGAAGGCAATTTGTATGTATTGCACATCTGCATTGCGCTGCTCGCCTACAGCCTATTTACCTTTGCATCGCTGCATGCTTTATTGATGACGATTGCGGAACGCAACCTCCACAACAAGCCTACGCCATTCAAATTGCCTGATTTTCCGCCCTTGATGGTGATGGAAAACCTGTTATTCAGAGTATTAGCTTTTGGTTTTGCGTTGCTAACAGTCACTTTGGCCAGCGGTATGCTCTTTTCCGAGCAGATCTTTGGCAAGCCTTTGCAACTCAATCACAAAGTCGTGTTCTCCATAGCTTCCTGGGTAATCTATGGCTGGCTGCTGTTCGGCCGCTACCGTTATGGCTGGCGGGGCCGCACAGCCATCCGTTGGACACTATGGGGATTTATCCTGCTGGTGCTGGCTTATGTCGGCTCACGATTTGTATCGCAAGTGATCCTGGGCAGGTAAACCCTAAGTTAGTTACGCAAGCTAATTTGCGGCCAGCCTTTTTCTTGCGCGACTTTATTCAGCGTTGGATCCGCGTCTACAGCCACGGGGTTAGTCACCAGATTCATCAAAGGCAAATCATTATGCGAATCGCTATAGAAATAGCTGGTCTGAAAATCCGCCAACTTCTGCCCGCGTTCCATTAGCCATTGTTCCAGCCTGATAACCTTACCCTGCTGGAAGCTTGGGATACCTGCCACACCGCCCGTATACTCGCCATTGATCATCTCCGGGTCGGTACCAATCAGATTCTCGACCCCATACGCCGTTGCGATGGGTTTGGTGACAAAACTATTGGTCGCAGTAATGACGATGCACAGGTCTCCTGCTGATTTGTGCTCGTTCACCAATGCCTGGGACTTTTCCGTCATCATGGGACGAATCACTTTTTCCATATACTTTTTGTGCAACTCGTCCAGAAAAGCTTTGGAATGCTGCGACAAAGGCTGCAACTGAAATTTCAAGAACGCCATGATATCCAGGCAGCCATTCTTGTAATCCAGGTAGAATTGCTCGTTGCGGTCATGATGCGTTTTTGCGTCCAGCAGACCCTCACCTATCAAAAACAAGCTCCAGCTGTAGTCGCTGTCGCCTGCCAGTAGCGTATTGTCCAGATCGAATAATGCCAAATTTTGTTTCTGTGCCATGTTACTTTTCTTTTGTGAATTTAAAACTAGTCAATTTAAAACCTTCTGTCGGTTTATTCCCTGCAGTCAAAATTAGGTAAACCCCAACCAAAATCACCGCCAATGCCAGATATTCCATAGCCACCACTACCTCGCTGGCAAACCAGATGCCTACTGCAAACGCCACTACCGGATTCACGAAAGTATTGCTGCTGGCCACTAGCGGACGCACGTTTTTCAGCAACCACTGATAGGCTGAATACGCCACCAGCGAACCCAGAACCACCAGAAATATCATCGCACCCCAAGATTTAGAGGTGATTTCGGATGGCCAGATCTCTCCTTGCCCAGCGCTTACCAACAGCAATGCCAAACCACCTACCAGCATTTGCACTGCTGGAGCCATCAGCCCTGCCGGCTGGTTCAGGTGTTTACCCCACACCGAACCGAACGACCAGCTTGCAGCTGCAAATGTAAGTAAGAAAGCGCTGTATATGTCACCGTACAAGCTGCCTTGCGTGTTCAACAGCATAATTCCGGCAAAGCCGATTGCGATGCCTAGCCACTCCCGCTTGCTGATTTTATGGCCCCACAATGACGAAAAAATCGCCATCCAGATTGGTGCCGTCGCAATTGACAGTGCTGCCACGCTGGAACTAACCGTTTGCTGCACAAAGCAGACCGTGCCGTTACCCATGGCGGGCAACAACACGCCAACTGCGCCGGAAGCACACCATTGTTCTGCGCTTGGATTAGGGGCACCTGAAAATCGTAATGCGCCATACATCAACAAACCAGCCACGGTAAAACGCAAACCCGCCATCAAGAATGGCGGGAAGCTTTCAATCCCAAAACGAATCGCCAGGTAGGTTGAACCCCAGATGAAATAGGTACAGAATAAGCAGCCAACAATCAATACCAATTGATGCCGTTGGGCCACAGTTCATTACACCTGCGGGTTCAATTTATGTGATTTCGCATGCAACTTGTTTAAGCCATTCAAGTATGCTCTGGCCGAAGCGATTACGATGTCGGTATCTGCACCCTGTCCGTTGACGATGCGGCCGCCTTTGGAGAAGCGCACTGTCACTTCGCCTTGTGAATCCGTACCACTGGTAACATTATTCACCGAGTAAAGCTGCAATTCCGCGCCACTGTTGACCATGCTTTCAATCGCCTTGAAGGTCGCATCCACCGGACCACCACCGTCCGCTTCGGATTTTTTCTCCACGCCGTTTTCGGAAATGGTAACCAATGCATGCGGGGTCTCGCCGGTTTGCGATGTGACTTGCAAGTAAACCAATTTATAGGTTTCCGCCGCTTCGGACACGAATTCGTCGCTCACCAAAGCATGCAAATCCTCGTCAAAAATCTCGGATTTCTTGTCGGCCAAATCCTTGAAGCGCGCGAACGCTGCGTTAAGTGCGTCCTCACTTTCCAACTCGATGCCAAGCTCTTTCAAGCGCGTGCGGAACGCGTTGCGCCCGGACAATTTGCCCAAGGTCAATTTATTGGCGTTCCAGCCCACATCCTCTGCGCGCATGATTTCGTAAGTCTCGCGATGCTTGAGGACGCCATCCTGATGAATGCCGCTTTCGTGCGCGAACGCATTGGCACCCACAATAGCCTTGTTAGGTTGCACGGGATAACCGGTAATGGTTGATACCAACTTGCTAGCAGGCACGATCTGAGTGGTGTCGATGCGGGTGTCCAAATTGAAGATATCGCGGCGTGTCTTGATCGCCATCACGACCTCTTCCAAACTGGCATTGCCCGCGCGTTCACCCAAACCGTTGATGGTACATTCCACCTGACGTGCGCCATTCAGCACCGCAGACAAGGAGTTGGCCACCGCCATACCCAAATCGTTATGGCAATGTGTACTCCACACTACTTTGTTGCTGTTTTTCACGCGCTTGATAAGAGTCGCCATACGCTCACCCCAAACGACAGGGATACTGTAACCAACCGTGTCCGGTACATTGATGGTTTTGGCTCCAGCCTCGATGACCGCATCGAATACGCGCACAAGAAAATCGATATCCGAACGTACTGCATCTTCGGCCGAGAACTCAACATCATGCGTGTATTCCAGTGCCCATTTCACGGCTTGCACTGCCCGCTCCACCACTTGGTCTTCCGTCATGCGGAGCTTGTTTTCCATGTGAATCTTGCTGGTCGCGATAAAAGTATGGATACGGCCATTCTTCTCCGGGTGTTCCATCGCAGGACGTATGGCCTCGCCCGCACGTCGCACATCGTTCTCGCTAGCGCGCGCAAGCGAGCACACTTTTGACTTTGTGATCAAGCCAGCGATGGTGTGGATGGCCTCGAAATCTCCAGGGCTAGCAGCGGCAAAGCCTGCTTCGATTACGTCCACACCCAATTTCTCAAGCTGGCGCGCGATGCGTATCTTCTCTTCCTTGGTCATGGCTGCGCCGGGACTCTGTTCACCATCGCGCAACGTGGTGTCAAAAATAATAATGTTTTCCATGTAAATTCCTAAATCAATGCTCTAATTCAATAGGCGAAATTCTAACCGCTGAGGCAATTTTCAGCGAGCGTAAAATGCTTAATGGGGGGAATGATTAGTGTGCGCTTGCGCGCAGCAGCAGACGAAAACCTAACAACAGGCTTGTGCAGATGAATAAAACTTGAACGAATGAATAAAAATCCATAAATTGAATATAACGGCTTTACCTCAAGATATCAAGCGGTTACCTGATGAAATTTCTTAATGGGCGCGATTGGCTTTTTTAATGTTGGATTTAACCCACATGTAGTAACCGGACAAGGCATATACCAACATCACGGTAAACAGCACTTCCGGCGGACTGTAGGAAACCAGCACAAAACCCAGCACGATGGCCAGAATCGTCACGAACGGCACGCTTTCACGCAGGTTGATATCCTTGCCGCTATAGAATTTCAAGTCGGAAACCATCGAACCGGCCGCGAATACGGTCACGGCAAACGCCAGCCATTTCATCTGGATCACACCGAAGAATATCTCTCGCCCGCTGATACTGTACTCGTTAGAAACCCACACAAACCCAGCAAGTAACGCCGCAGCTGCCGGGCTAGGTAACCCTTGGAAATAGCGCTTGTCCTGAAACGGATCATCAAGCTTGGTATTGAAACGCGCCAGACGCAATGCGGCACAGGCGCAGTAGATGAAAGCTGCTATCCAGCCCAGTTTCTTCAGCGGACCCAGCGCCCATTCGTACATGATTAAAGCAGGTGCCACGCCAAAAGAAACCATGTCAGACAAACTATCGTATTCAGCGCCAAACGCACTCTGCGTATTGGTCATACGCGCCACACGGCCATCAAGGCCATCCATCACCATGGCGATGAATACCGCGACGGCCGCATGCTCAAACTTGGCATTCATCGCAGACACGATAGCATAGAAGCCAAAAAACAAGGCTGCCGAAGTAAACAAGTTTGGCAGCAAGTAGATGCCTTTCTCACGCAAGCTACCATTGTCTGATGTGCGGCGACTTTGGCGTTCGGTCTGTTCGGTCATATGAAAATCACTATATTCTGTATCGAATGCGCTTAGTATAGCAAAACCCTGCCATAACAAAACCTTCGATAGAAACTTAGCGCCAGTAGCTCTGTGGTAATATCGCAGCATTTCAAGCACCTACGGTTCAAGCATACGAAACACATGCAATTCGCTCTACACAACACAGATAACCTTGCCCGCCGCGGCACGCTAACGCTGGCACACGGCCAGGTGCAAACGCCCGCTTTCATGCCGGTAGGCACTTATGGCACCGTCAAAGCCATGTCGCCCCAAGAGTTAGAAGAGATTGGCGCGCACATTTGCCTGGGCAATACGTTCCATCTATGGCTGCGCCCTGGCTTGGACGTCATCGCTGCGCACGGCGGCCTGCACAAGTTCATGGGGTGGGATAAGCCGATACTCACCGACTCCGGCGGCTTTCAGGTATGGAGCCTAGGCGACCTGCGCAAAATCAGCGAGGAAGGCGTCAAATTTCGCAGTCCCATCAATGGTGACAGCTGCTTTTTGACACCGGAAGAGTCCATGCGCATCCAGCGCGTGCTCAATAGCGATATCGTCATGATTTTTGACGAATGCACGCCCTACCCCGCCACGCATGAGCAGGCGCGCAAATCCATGGAGCTTTCGCTCAGATGGGCCAAGCGAAGCAAAACCGCGCACGCAGGAAACCCTAATGCCTTGTTCGGCATCGTGCAGGGGGGCATGTATGAAGATTTACGCGATATCTCGCTGAACGGTCTTAAGGAAATCGATTTCGACGGCTTTGCCATTGGCGGGCTTTCCGTGGGCGAGCCCAAAGAAGACATGCTGCGCATCCTCGCCCACACGGCCCCACAGTTGCCGGCAGACAAGCCGCGCTACCTGATGGGTGTCGGTACACCGGAAGACTTGGTAGACGCTGTCAGCTTTGGCATCGACATGTTCGACTGCGTGATGCCCACCCGTAACGCCCGCAATGGCTGGCTGTTCACGCAATATGGCGATGTAAAGATCAAGAACGCCAGTTATAAGAACGACACCCGCCCGCTGGATGAGGATTGCCAGTGCTACACCTGCCGCAATTTCACCCGCGCCTATCTGCACCATCTGTTCCGCGTTGGCGAGATTCTGGGCGCGCGGCTCAACACCATCCACAACCTGCATTACTACCAGTTTTTGATGCAAGGCATGCGCGATGCCATCGAAGCGGGCCGCTTTGCCGAATTCAAACTGGCATTTGCCGCCAAACGTGCGCAATTAAAATCCGGCGAATAAACGGCTTGAATCGCCCGATTCATTCATTATCTAAACCATCGGCCTGGAAGCCGCATTCAGATTGGCTCCCAGAGCATCGTTTTTGACAATGAATGCGCGCGTATGAAAACCTTTTTAAATATAGCGTACGCAATACGCTATGAATATAAGCTGTAGATTATTTAAATCCTCGCACTACTTTGTATTTGTCAATCAACGGCGATATGTCTTGATCGAAGGCTCGTATATAGTTATCACTCAAGCCTTTTGATCCGGTCGGATGAGGCAAAGCAATAACATCAGTATTCTCAAATCGTTGAATTCCAATACGAAAACTCCGTAAGCGTCTCGCCTCTTCGTAAACGTCTTTTTTTAGGATTTTTTTCAAATCTATTTCATTGCCAAACAGTCGCCGAGTTCTGTCAATGCATGATTTAGAGTTCAGCACATCAAGCAAGGTAACGCTTAAAAATATTATCAGCTTTGGCTGCAACTCGCGAACGTGAAATTCAAAGTTACCCCATTCATTAACGCATTCATCAAAGACATGATTGTTTTGCATATTACGCGATTGTGTGCTTAACCAATTAGTTTGGATAATGGAGCGCTCAAAGGCGGTTGCCTTACTTTCAGTCACCTCCAGCGGGTGTCTAAACAACTGAAACCATGTAACAATTCTGTTTCTATATCGATAGTTGTTAACAGATTGATCTGAAAAGAAGCTTTTGGTTTCATTACTTGGAGCATCATCAGGTGACCCACCCCAGTTAATCCCACATATCATGATGCCATCTTTGCTGTTTTCAGCATACTTAGCTGTTTGAATATTTAATTTCTTAGCTTCCACGCACCAACCCTTAGAGACGGTTTTGAAATTTATGCCCTTTTTTCCATTTAGCGTTATATTCCCTATCTACAAAAAGGACTTTTAGATCAGCATGAGATTCTCTATCAACCCAGAAAATCCTAGTTGTTGCATCTCTGTCTTTTGACACATAAAACCATAACTCATCAGATTTTGCGTTGTATTCCCTGTCAACAACATATACAAGCAAGTCTGCATTGTATTCTCGATCCACCTTGAAGCATTTCACGTCAGCATCATGTTCACGATCGACAACAAAAATTTTTGCCATATGTAGAAACCCTTTCAAGAATATTTAACTGTAGATGAATACTTACACAAAGACGGTAAGTTGTCTAACCTGAACAGCTCAAGGACAAACCACGATTGCTTAAGCTACACATTCCATTTAGCAAGCATCTTGAAAGGATTGCCACCGTAGCCTTTAGATATGTCATCCGGTCTTCATTGTCAAAATCATCGGCCTGTAAGGCGCATCCAGATTGGCTTCTGGGGCATCATTTTGCATAATGAATGCGCACGCAGGAGAGTATGCTTCGATGTTCGTGATATCCACCTGCCACTGTTGTATCACGCAGCCTAAGCACTTGTGTTAAAATCCGCCGGTTGTCATTTTTGATTTTTTAAGAGGTTTTTATGTGGATTAGCAGTGCTTTTGCCGCCGATGCCGCGCCAGCAGATGGCGGGTTGATGAGCTTTTTACCGATGATCGTGATTTTCGTACTGTTCTATTTCATGCTGATTCGTCCGCAGATGAAACAGGCCAAGCAGCACAAGGCAATGATCGACGCGTTGAAAGTGGGCGATGAAGTGGCCACCGCCGCAGGTATTGTGGGTAAAGTCACCAAAGTGGGTGACAACTATGTGAGTATCGAGATTGCGGCAAACACAATCGTAAATGTACAGCGCCATACTGTACAAACTTTGCTGCCCCCGGGCACCATCAAAACCATCTAACGCATTTCATCCAGAACGTTAACCCCAAGCGAACCGTTATCCCCTATGAATCGTTATCCTAAATGGAAATACTTTCTTATCGCAGCCGTTGTCCTGATTGGCTTGCTTTATACCATCCCTAACTTTTTCGGCGAATCGCCTGCTGTACAAGTAAGTCCGGCCAAGGCCACGCTGAAGGCGGATACGGCTTTACTCGGCAAGGTGGAAGCGTCGCTCAAACTCGCAAACATCCAGTTCAACGGCATCTTTCTGGAGCCAAGCGGCGTTAAGGTACGGTTTGCCAGCCAAGATGACCAGTTGAAGGCCAAAGATAATCTGGTGAACAGTTTAGGCAGGGATTACACGGTAGCATTGAACCTGCTGACCAAGACGCCGAACTGGTTGCTAGGCATAGGTGCCAAGCCTATGAACAAGGGGCTGGACTTACAAGGCGGCGTGCACTTTTTGCTGCAGGTTGACATGAAAGCCGCCATCGACAAAGCTGCCGAGAGTAATGTGGGCGATTTCCGCAGTGCGTTGCGCCGTGAGAAGATCAACTATTTCGGTATTTCGCGTGAAGGACAGAAGGTTATCGTGAACTTCGAAAGCGAGGAAGAGCGCACCAAAGCGCGCACGACACTAAGCCGTGACTTCCCTGACCTGACGTTTGCCATTGGCGGCAGCGGCAAGGAGCTCACGCTCACCTCTAGCATCGGTCCGGTATCGCAAAAGCGCATCCAGGAATTCGCACTGAAACAGAACCTTCAGACTCTGCACAACCGTATCAACGAGCTGGGCGTAGCTGAGCCTATCGTTCAGCAGCAAGGTCTGGACCGTATCGTAGTGCAATTGCCCGGTGTGCAGGATACCGCCAAAGCCAAGGAGATTCTGGGCCGCACCGCTACGCTGGAAATTCGCATGGTGGATGAGGACAAGACCGACTTTGCCACATTGGAAGCCGCCGCTGCAGGCAAAGTGCCTTTTGGCGACGAATACTACAAAGACCGCGAAGGCCGCGGCATCCTCGTCAAGAAAAGCGTAGTGCTGACCGGCGACCGCATCACTGATGCAGGCCCCGGCGTAGATAGCCGCACGGGCCGCTCCGTGGTGAACGTGACGCTGGATGCACGCGGCGCTGGCATATTCAAGAACGTGACACGCGACAATGTAGGCAAGCGCATGGCCATCCTGCTGATAGAAAAAGGCAGCACCGAAGTGATTACCGCACCTACCATCAACGAAGAGATTGGCGGCGGCCGCGTACAGATCAGCGGCATGGATAGCCCACAAGAAGCGACCGACATCTCCCTGCTGCTGCGTGCCGGTGCGCTAGCTGCGCCAATGGAAATCATCGAGGAGCGCACCGTAGGGCCAAGCATGGGTGAGGAAAACATCAAGCGCGGCGTACACTCTACTCTGTGGGGCTTTGCTGCAATTGCCGTGATGATGGTTGTCTATTACATGGTGTTTGGCGGCGTCTCTGTGCTGGCATTGGGCGTGAACCTGTTGCTGCTGGTTGCTATCTTGTCCATGCTGCAGGCCACACTTACACTACCCGGCTTGGCCGCGATCGCGCTGGCGCTGGGCATGGCGATTGATGCCAACGTCCTGATCAACGAACGCGTACGTGAAGAACTGCGCAATGGCAACACACCGCAAGCCAGCATCCACGCGGGTTATGACCGCGCATTCGACACGATTTTGGACTCCAATGTCACCACATTAATCGCCGGCCTCGCCTTGTTCATGTTCGGCACAGGCCCCATCAAGGGGTTTGCGGTCGTGCACGTGTTAGGCATTTTAACCTCCATGTTCAGCGCCGTGCTGGTTTCTCGCGCAATCGTGAACATGATCTACGGTTATCGCCGTAAGCTGGACAAAATCTCTATCGGCCAGATCTATAAAGCCAATTAAACAATTATCGAATAACGGATATCTGCAAACATGGAACTGTTTAGAATCAAAAATGATATTCCCTTTATGAGCTATGGCCGGCTAACTACCGCCATATCTCTCATAACTTTCATCCTTGCTGTATTCTTCCTGTGGTCAAAAGGGCTGAATTATGGTGTGGACTTTACTGGCGGCACCGTTATGGAAGTCAGCTATCCACAAAGCGCGGATATCCCCGGCATCCGCAAAGCCATGGATGGCATCGGCCTGAAGGATGCAACGGTGCAGAATTTCGGTACCAGCCGTGATGTACTCATCCGCTTGCCTGTACGCAAGGATATGTCGATTGCTCAACTCTCAGAAAAAGTAAATGCCGCACTGAAGGCTGCTGATGCACAGGCGACCGTGCAGCGCGTCGAAAGCGTCGGCTCACAAGTCGGAGAAGAACTCTACGAGAATGGCGCGTTGGCTTTGCTGCTGGTTTGTGCGGGCATTATGGCTTATCTGGCTATCCGCTTTGAATGGCGTTTTGCTGTCGCAGCCATCATTGCCAACATGCACGACGTTGTTATTATTCTGGGATTTTTTGCCTTCTTCCAATGGGAGTTCAATCTGACCGTGCTGGCTGCCGTTTTGGCTGTCTTGGGCTATTCAGTGAATGAATCCGTAGTGGTGTTTGACCGGGTGCGCGAAAACTTCCGCAAGATGCGCAAAGCATCGGTGGTGCAAGTGATTGATAACGCCATCACCCGGACCATGTCACGCACGATCATCACTCACGCGATGACGCAAACCATGGTGGGTTCCATGCTGCTGTTTGGCGGTGAAGTTTTGCACAACTTTGCTTTGGCACTGACGATTGGCATCCTGTTCGGCATTTACTCTTCCGTGCTGGTCGCTTGCCCAATCGCTATGTGGCTGGGTGTCAACCGTGCAAACCTGATTGGCGAAGTACCTAAAAAAGAAGCTGACTCAGCAGAAGTGATGCCTTAATTCCTCAGGGCGCTTGCTTGAATTAGCGCCCCTTTCGGCATACACTCGCACTATCTTCATTCAATAATTTACTTTTTTGAACGGTGTTCCCATTTCACTGCAGCTAGCCGCGCTTGGGTTGTTGCTGCTTATTTCGGGGTTTTTCTCCATCGCTGAGACCAGCCTGATGTCACTCAACCGTTACCGGTTACGCCATCTGGTAAAGGAGGGACATCGCGGGGCCCGAATCGCGAGCGCGTTGCTGGCAAAAACAGATAAGCTGCTGGGCGTCATCCTGCTATGCAACAACTTCGCAAACGCAGCTTCCGCCACCCTCGTTACGCTCATCACGGTCGAGCTCTTTGGCGAGGGAGAGTGGATATTGATGTTTGGGACGCTGGCAGTCACATTTGCTATTCTGGTGTTCAGCGAAATATCACCGAAAGTCATTGCTGCCGCATATCCAGAAAGGCTCGGCATTGCATGCAGCTATGTCCTTTATCCATTGCTTCAATTGCTTTACCCCATCGTATGGTTCGTCAACTTGTTTGTGGAAGGACTACTCAAATTATTGCGGGTCAAAATCAATTTCAGCGAAACCACACAAAACCTAACGATGGACGAACTGCGCAGTATCGTCACAGACGCAGGGCATTTCATGCCTAAGAAGCACCGTGCGATTCTGCTCAACCTGTTTGAGCTGGAAAAGATTACCGTTGATGACGTAATGACCGCACACACTCAAGTTGAAGCCATTGATTTTGATGCCGAAGTGGATGAAATCCTAGCCCGCATTTCCAACAGCCATCACACTCGGTTGCCAGTACGTCAAGGCGACCATGAGGAAATAGTCGGCATCCTGCACGTGCGTAAAGTGATCAATCACCTTCGGCTGAATGCGAATGCAGATATCACCAAAGATGATTTGAAAGAGATTCTTGCCGACCCATATTTCATTCCTTCCGGCACTCCTTTGTACACGCAGATACAGCAATTCCAGGAAAATCAGGAGCGCATCGCGCTCGTGGTAGATGAATATGGTGAGTTCCGAGGATTAGTGACACTGGAAGACATACTGGAAGAAGTGATTGGCGATTTCACCACTCAATCCCCCAGTCGCGTGGGAAGTTATAGACAAGAATCGGATGGTAGCTGGATCGTGGATGGCAGTAGCAGTCTGCGCGACCTCAACAAAAAGCTTAGCTTGAATCTACCGCTAGATGGGCCTCGCACTCTCAATGGTCTTGTGCTGGAGCATTTTGAAGACATTCCCGAGCCAAATACTGGTTTCCGTATCGGCGAGCATACGTTGGAGATCCTTCAGACACAGGACAGGGTTGTCAAAAGCGTCAGAATATTCCCCTGATATACCTCGTCAATCGCATTCCGATTAAATTTGGCTTGAATTTTTTTTTGTTAGGCTCAAAATAACTGTTAAGGACTGATTTATAGCATATGGCCAATATACAACCGACAGGTGATGCTGCGATAAAACCCAGCGAAGTAAAACCCAAACTACCTTCGATGTATAAAGTTTTGCTAATAAATGACGATTACACTCCTATGGAATTTGTAGTGGAGACGATACAACGTTTTTTTAACAAAAGCCGTGAACAAGCGACACAAATCATGCTCAAAGTACATACTGAGGGCGTAGGTGTCTGCGGTGTCTATCCTCAGGATATCGCAGAAACAAAAATGAATCAGGTACTTAACCATGCCAGGGAGGCTCAGCACCCCCTTCAGTGTGTGGTTGAGCCAGCTTAAGGCATAGGAAAGTAAGGACAAGAATGATTGCACAAGAATTAGAAGTTAGTCTCCACATGGCATTTATGGATGCGCGGCAGAAACGCCATGAACTCATCACTGTTGAGCACTTGCTTCTGGCCATGCTGGACAATCCTACTGCTGCCGATGTCTTGCGTGCATGCGGCGCCAGATTTGAAGAGCTGCGTGCAGAACTGAATCAATACATAGAAGAGCACACCCCGACTGTCGCAGGTGAGGAAGAAGTCGATACACAACCTACACTGGGCTTTCAGCGCGTCATACAACGTGCCATGTTGCATGTCCAATCCTCCGGCAAAAAAGAAGTGACTGGTGCTAACGTGCTAGTGGCTATCTATGGAGAAAAGGATTCTCATGCGGTTTTCTTCTTGCACCAGCAAGGGATTACCCGCCTTGATGTCGTGAACTTCATCTCGCACGGTGTTGCCAAAGTGCCTGGCAACAATAATCGGACTGAGGGCGCTGATACCGAAACAGAGACCGAAGCAGCACCGGCTGGGGCTCTGGAAAACTTCACCCTGAACCTGAACGCGCAGATCGCTGCCGGTAAGATTGATCCGCTGATTGGCCGGGGCCCTGAACTAGAACGTGTCGTTCAAACTCTCTGCCGTCGTCGTAAAAATAATCCGTTGTTGGTGGGTGAAGCTGGCGTAGGCAAAACTGCGATTGCAGAAGGCTTGGCAAGACGCATCGTCGAGAAAGACATTCCCGAAGTACTTGCAAATGCAACAGTATACTCATTGGATATGGGGGCGTTGCTGGCTGGCACGAAATACCGCGGCGACTTCGAGCAACGCTTGAAAGCAGTTATCAAGCAACTTTCTGAAAAACCAGAAGCGGTGCTGTTTATCGATGAAATCCATACTTTGATTGGAGCAGGTGCTGCCAGCGGTGGCACGCTGGATGCCAGCAACTTGCTCAAACCTGCCTTGTCGAACGGCTCACTGAAATGCATTGGTGCTACCACTTATCAGGAATATCGCGGCATATTTGAAAAAGACCATGCGCTGTCTCGCCGTTTCCAGAAGATTGATGTGGCAGAGCCAAGCATTGCTGAAACCATTGAGATCCTTAAAGGGCTTAAATCACGCTTTGAGGCACATCATGGCATTAAGTACAGTGCTAGCGCACTAACTACAGCCGCAGAACTTTCCGCCAAATATATCAACGACCGTCATCTGCCTGACAAAGCGATTGATGTGATAGATGAGGCAGGTGCTGCACAGCGGATCTTGCCTAAATCCAAGCAGAAAAAAGTCATTGGTAACAAGGAGATTGAGGATATAGTCGCCAGAATCGCGCGTATCCCGCCTAAAAACATCAATAGCGATGATCGCAGCACTTTGAAGACGCTTGAGCGCAACCTCAAATCGGTAGTGTTTGGTCAGGATAAAGCCATTGAAGCCTTGGCTTCAGCCGTCAAGATGGCCCGTAGCGGATTAGGCCAGACCAACAAGCCTATCGGCAGCTTCCTCTTTAGCGGGCCGACCGGTGTGGGTAAAACAGAAGTTGCAAAACAGTTAGCCTATACGTTAGGTATCGAGCTTATTCGTTTCGACATGAGTGAATACATGGAGCGTCATGCTGTCAGCCGCTTGATTGGCGCGCCACCTGGCTATGTCGGCTTCGAACAGGGCGGTTTACTGACTGAAGCTGTGACCAAACAGCCATACTGTGTATTGTTGCTGGATGAGATTGAAAAAGCCCACCCAGATATCTTCAATATCCTGTTACAGGTCATGGATCACGGCACACTCACCGACAATAACGGACGTAAAGCAGATTTCCGCAACGTCACAATCATCATGACGACCAATGCCGGTGCAGAAGCCCTGAGTAAAACCAGCATGGGCTTTACTACGAGCAAACAAACCGGTGACGAACAAGCTGATATCAAACGTTTGTTCAGTCCAGAGTTCCGCAACCGGCTGGATGCCATTGTGTCATTCGGGGCACTCACCCCTGAAATCATATTGCGCGTGGTAGATAAATTCCTGATGCAGCTGGAAGACCAGCTACATGAGAAAAAAGTGGATGTTACCTTCAGCGATACGCTTAAGGCTTATCTTGGCAAGAAAGGCTTCGACCCACTTATGGGAGCACGCCCGATGGCCAGACTTATTCAGGACACTATCCGCAAAGCGTTGGCTGATGAGCTCTTGTTTGGACGTTTGGCGAACGGTGGTACCGTTCACGTAGATATCGACGATAAGGATGAGATAAAGCTCGTATTTAGCAACGATAGCAAAAAACATGAAGAAACTTTAGCCGCAGCAATCTAATCGTTTCTTCTCAAAATAACGGTCAACTTATTCTACATAAGTTGGCCGCTTTTCCATCACGCTCTTGAACAAGGCGCTTTCCAGCCAACGGTTCATCCAGATGTGCAGCTTTGGGTAAGGCGCATTTTCAAACCATTGCCGATCCACAGCTGCAAACTGGCGGATAAATGGGAAAATTGCCATATCTACCAGACCTGGCTTGGGGCCGAATAAATACTCATGCCGCTGCAACAAATTCTCCATCTCTAGCAAAAACCTTTCACCTTCTGCGCGATGCGCATCCTGAGACTGTTGCGGGTAACGCTCGGGATATTTGTAGGCATCCAATGCACCTTTGAAATAGCTGTCGTTATATTCTATCAAAGCTCTGGAAGCTTCATCCAGACTGCCTTCCAGAGCATGCGCCTGATATGCATAAAGCATGATATCCAAACTTTGGTCGATTACCTTGCCATCTGGCAAAATCAGCACTGGGACGGTACCCTTAGGAGAAACTTGCAGCATGTGCCTGGGCTTTTCGCGAAGAGAGATCTCACGCGTTTCGACTTGAATATTGGCTAACCTGAGTGCCATCCTGGCTCGTATGGCATATGGACAACGACGGTAGGAATATAAGATTGGCAACGAATTCATCCACGTATACCTGATACTGGGAGCCTAAACAGGATGACGGTCAGGATTATCCCAAGGTTTTACAAACTTCACGTACAAGCTGAGGGCCCTTGTAGATCAGCCCGCTGTATACCTGTACCAAACTTGCCCCGGCAGCCATCTTTTCTACGGCATCCTGACCACTCATAATGCCACCCACGCCGATAATAGGCACCTCATTATTTAGCGCTAAAGACAGTTCACGGATAACAGCCGTCGAAGCCTCACGCACAGGCGCACCGGACAAGCCACCGGCTTCTTCAGCATTCGGCAATCCTTTCACAGCTTCACGCGACAGGGTTGTGTTTGTGGCAATCACAGCATCGATACGATGTTCCAATAATAGACCAGCAATCTCCCTGATTTGCTCGACCGTCAAGTCCGGGGCGATTTTTAAAGCCAAAGGTACGTATCTTCCTTGCCGTTGGGCAAGTGCATACTGCTCGGCCTTCAAGCGTGCAAGCAAGCTTGAGAGCGCGTCTGCAGCCTGAAGGTCACGCAGATTCTTCGTATTGGGAGATGAGATATTGACCGTGATATAGCTCGCATATGCATAGACTTTTTGCATACATATCAGATAGTCGTCTACAGCACGTTCCAGCGGCGTATCGAAGTTCTTGCCAATATTGATACCCAGGATACCTTGATAGCGCGATGCCTTGACGTTCTCGATCAAATTATCCACACCTAGGTTGTTAAATCCAAAGCGGTTGATAACGCCCTGAGCCTCAGGCACACGAAACAATCTAGGTTTGGGATTGCCGGGCTGTGGGCGGGGTGTGACGGTACCAACCTCAATGAAACCAAACCCCAGCTTGGACATTCCATCGATCACTGCACCATTCTTATCTAACCCGGCGGCCAGCCCAACGGGGTTAGGAAAAACAAGCCCCATCACGCTACGTGGATTACAGGCTGCGGGGGGGGCATAACACGCCAGCAATCCAAACTTTTCCGCCATCTGTAGCGCTTTTAGTGACAAATCATGCGCCCGTTCGGCATCAAGTTTAAACAGTAAAGGCCGGATAAATGGATAGGTATTCATCTGAAAACTTTAAATCTTACGAATATGATAGCGATGGCCGCATTCTCTACATTTGAACAACCTACCATCCACTGTTTTGGATAATGGCGGTTTACCGCAATTAGGGCATTTGACTGAGTCACCTTCCCTGACGATCTCGACATAATCACGAATACTCAACGTATTGGCAACTAAAGGTGGGGCCAGCTTCTTATGATAAAAAGTACCCAAAATCACAAGTAACAAGGCTGTTAGTTCAAGCATAGCATTGAGCCTGACCCCCATCACATGCTGATTAATAAACAGATCGACATGATGAAATGAGGCCATACGGATAATAATGAAACCGCAAAGTAACGCTAATCCTACCCAGGTCAGTCTGAAACGTCGCCAGCTATTAGCTAAGTAAAGACGCAGAGTCAATAGCAAAGCCAGCATTCCTACCCCGATAACCATGACAAAAAGCAGTTGGTAATATCTACGATAAGCATACCAGCCTTCCGCCCTAGCATGCTCTTTCATTATTTCGGTGAACCAGCTCTGCAAATCCAATTGCTTATTGATACCGAGCAAACTAAGAATAAAAACTAGGATTAGCCAGAATCTTCCGTCTAAACCCAGATTGTTATGGCTTTTGTACTGCCGTAACGCACAAAACGCTGCAAAAAAATAAACTGCGACGGTTAACCAGCCGACCCACGTTGGATCACCAATCCCTGGGCGCCAATGACCGGATTCGATCGCAGCCAGCGCATGAATAGGAAGCAAAAAACACCAGACTAGAATGATACGCATATTATTCTTGCCCCCTAGCCAGATGGAGATGGCTATAACAACACTTTCTCGATGCCGCCGTTGTTAGCTTTTTGTACGTAATCCTGCATCCAGTTCTCACCCAGCAAATGTTTAGCTATCTCTACCACGATATAATCAGCCTGAATTCCGGTGTCATCACCATAACGCGATAAGCCCTGCAAGCAACTTGGGCATGAAGTCAGTATCTTCACCTCTTGCTCTGGCTTGCCCACTGTCAGACCTAGCTTGCCCATGCCCTTCTCAAGCTCTTCCTGTTTGCGGAATTTGACTTGAGTCGCGATATCCGGCCGCGCTGCCGCAAAGGTACCAGATTCACCACAGCAACGATCATTCAGTGCTACATCCTGTCCCATCAATGCATTGGTAACCTTTGTAGGTGCATATGTCTTCATGGGTGTGTGGCATGGGTCATGATACATATATTTCACACCAGTTACGCCCTCCAGTTTCACGTTCTTTTCCATCAAATACTCATGGATATCTAGCAGACGGCAGCCAGGAAAAATCTTTTCAAACTCGTATTTCTGCAGTTGATCCATGCAAGTACCGCAGGAAACGATCACTGTTTTGATATCGAGATAATTAAGCGTATTTGCCACACGATGGAACTGCACGCGGTTATCTGAGGTAATCTCTTGGCCTTTATCATGATTTCCTGATGCAGTCTGTGGGTAACCACAACAGAGATAGCCAGGCGGCAACACCGTAATAGCGCCTACTTCATATAACATCGCCTGGGTTGCCAAGCCTACTTGCGAGAACAACCGCTCCGAGCCACAGCCTGGGAAATAGAATACGGCATCAGAATCATCATTGACTTTTTGCGGGTTGCGAATCACCGGGATCATGGTGTCATCTTCGATCCCAAGCATTGCACGCGAGGTCTTGGTCGGCATTTTTTTCGGCATCGGCCGATTGATAAAATGAATCACCTGCGCCTTGATTTCGGCTTTACCTACAGTGGCAGGCGGCGCTTTCTTATCTCTGAGCAGCCCAAAACGCTTAGCTAGGCCATTGGCTAAGTTAATGGCCTTGTAACCCATACCTATCATGGTGCCACGCAGAAGCTTAATGGTAGCTGGGTCTTTGGCATTCAGGAATGCCATGCCGGCTGCAGTACCGGGGTTGAATTTCTTTTTACCCTGCTCGCGCAGGAAATTGCGCATTTTGATAGAAACATCCCCAAAATCGATATCGACAGGACATGGTTTCTCGCAGCGATGGCAGACCGTGCAATGATCTGCCACATCGTTGAATTCATCAAAGTGCTGCAATGAAATTCCTCGCCGAGTCTGCTCCTCGTACAAGAACGCCTCGATCAGCAATGATGTTGCCAAAATCTTGTTACGTGGGCTATAGAGCAAGTTAGCCCGTGGCACATGCGTGCTACACACCGGCTTGCACTTACCGCAACGCAAACAGTCAGAGATATCGTCAGCGATTTCTCCAATCGCTGACTGCTCCATAATGATGGACTCTTGCTCGAGCAGGCCAAAACTTGGGGTGTAGGCATTTTCCAGACCTGAACCAGCCATTAACTTGCCCTTATTGAAATGACCGTTGGGGTCTATTTGGCTCTTGTAAGCAGCAAACTTATCAATGGTCTCTTTGTCCAGAAACTCCATCTTGGTAATGCCAATACCGTGCTCGCCGGAAACAACCCCATTGAGGCTACGCGCCAAATCCATCACTCGCGCCACTGCAACATGGGCATCCTGCATCATTTCATAATCATCAGAATTGACAGGGATGTTGGTATGTACATTGCCATCCCCTGCATGCATGTGCAAGGCAATAAAAACGCGACTTTTCAAGACGGACTTATGAATCTCATCCAAACGATTAAGCACCTTCTGGAACTCACGCCCACTGAACATTTCTTCCAAAGGACGCTTGAGCTCACGCTTCCAAGAAACGCGCAAATCGTACACCTGAATAGCACGGAACACATTTTCGTGTTTGCTGTAGGCTTGACCAAAATCTCCAAGCACATGAGCAGGCTGGTCTAGGTTATTGAGAATCAAACGCCATCTACCACGCAACTCTCTTACCAGGCCTAGTGCCAGTTGCTGTTTAGATTGCATCATCTGAGGATCGACATGACCTTCATCATCTTGCTGCAATGGTAAATCACCTGTAAAGAATGTCTCCAACGCATCCAGCAGTTTCAATTTATTATGAATGGAAAGCTCAATATTGATGCGCTCGATACCATCCGAATAATCACCCAATCTCGGTAGTGGAATCACTACGTCTTCATTGATTTTGAAAGCATTGGTGTGCTTGGCAATAGCCGCAGTACGTGCGCGATCCAACCAAAACTTCTTACGAGCTTCAGCAGAAACCGCAATAAAACCTTCACCATCCCGCGCATTACACAGACGAACAACTTGTGATGCGGCTTGCCCGACAGCATCCTCATCATCACTGGCAATATCGCATAGCAACACCATCTTCGGCCGCTGCTGGCGAGCAGCCTTGGTTGCATAGCCGACAGCCTTGATGTAGCGCTCGTCAAGATGCTCCAATCCCGCCAGAATCACGGCTGGATCTTCTTTGGCCAACTTATCTAGATAGTCTTTGATTTCCACAATAGCTGGCACTGCATTCGACACATAACCAAAAAATTCCAGGGCTATTGTACGGACATGTTTAGGCATGCGATGTAATATGAATGTGGCACTGGTAATTAGCCCATCACAACCTTCTTTTTGAACGCCCGGCAAGCCACTCAAGAATTTATCGGTAACATCCTTACCCAGCCCTACTTTCCTGAAGCTTGGTCCGGGAATCTCAATCACCTCGGATTCACCCAATTGGGTCTTCATGTCCACGTCATAGCGAGTCAATTTGAAACGCGCCATTTCGATGTCATGAATCTTGCCCAGATTGTGATCCAGCCGTTCGACTTCCAGCCATTTGGCGTCAGGTGTCACCATGCGCCAGCTAGCAAGGTTGTCCAGTGCGGTACCCCAAAGCACAGCCTTCTTACCACCGGCATTCATCGCCACGTTTCCGCCAATGCAACATGCATCAGCAGAGGTGGGATCACAAGCAAACTCTAGCCCAGCCTCACTTGCTGCATCCATCGCGCGGCGGGTAACCACACCTGCGCCGCACTCGATGACTGGCACTTGCCTGGCGACTCCAGGCAAAGAACGCATCTTCACGCCGGAATGCTTATCCAGTTTTTCCGTGTTAATCACCGCTGACAGAGGCGTTAGCGGCACCGCACCGCCTGTGTAGCCAGTACCACCCCCCCTTGGAATCACAGTCAAGCCTAGTTCAATACAAGCCTTTACCAGATGAGCTATCTCCATCTCATCATCAGGATTCAGCACTACGAAAGGATATTCTACGCGCCAGTCAGTAGCATCTGTAACATGCGAAACACGGGCCAAGCCATCGAACTGGATATTATCCTTGCGTGTGATTCTGCCAAACTTGGAAAGTGCTTTTTTGCGCAAATCATAAGTTTGCTTAAAGTCGTTCGCAAAACGCTCAACTGCCTGTTTAGCCGCATCTACGAGCTTTTGTACTTTGGCGTTGTTATTACTACGCTCATCAATCGCATTAATACGATGATGAAGCGCATCAATCAACGCTTGGCGACGCTTGGGATTGTCCAAGAGATCATCTTGCAAATAAGGATTGCGGCTTACCACCCACAAATCCCCCAGCACCTCGAACAGCATACGCGCGCTGCGGCCGGTTTTACGCTCAGCGCGAAGTTCATTCAGCACTTGCCATATTTCATCCCCCAGAAACCGAATCACAATTTCGCGGTCAGAAAATGAGGTGTAGTTGTATGGTATCTCGCGCAAGCGAGTCGCGGATGGAATTTGGGATTGCAATGCTTCTGCAGGTATAGGTGCGTTCATTGATGACAAAAAGCAAACAAAAATGGATTATACCATGTGGCCTTTACGTAAAAAAATGACAAGATTTTTGTGGTTATTCTGACCAACCAACAGCAAAAACGTTAAAATCTACAGCATGGAAAATATCAGAAATTATTTCTTCCCGCTAATCATATTGGCTCTGATCGGTTTGCTTGCGTTTAGCTTGTCGCAAAAACCTTCGGCGCCAGATGTTACGTTCATCACATTAGATGGTGAAAAAATACGCATGAGCGATCTGAAAGGCAAGATCGTGCTAGTCAACTTTTGGGCAACGGATTGCCCTGGCTGCATCAAGGAAATGCCCGACTTAATCAAGACATACAACATGTACAAGACTAAAGGATTAGAAATTATTGCTGTTGCAATGCCCTATGACCCACCAGCACAAGTATTAAATTATCAAAAAGAAAAAGCCTTACCATTTCATGTCATGCATGATGGCCTTGGTGAGGTGACCGCAAAATTTGGGGGAGTCAGCCTCACACCCACAGCATTCATTTTTGACAAAAACGGCAACAGGATTCAGCATACTATCGGCGAGCTGGATTTTGCCAAGTTGCAGGAACTCCTGAATAAAGAATTAGAGCAGACGGGTTAATCATGCTATGGATTAAAGCTTTACATATTATCTTTGTCACTAGTTGGTTTGCGGGGCTATTTTATTTGCCCCGCCTCTTCGTAAACCACGCAATGGTAAGCGATCCCGCTGTTCAAGAACGGCTAGCCCTTATGGAATATAAGTTATATCGCTTCATGACACCTCTTGCCGTGCTAGCCTTGCTGTTCGGTTTTTGGTTATGGATTGGCTATGGCATCACGGGCGGTTGGATGCATATCAAACTCACTTTGGTGACAGGCCTCGTTATTTACCATTGGTATTGCGGCAAATTAATGAGAGATTTCAAAGCTGGCAAAAATATGCACCAGCATGTCTGGTATCGCTGGTTCAATGAAATCCCAGTGCTAATCTTGTTGGCAGTAGTTATATTAGTCGTGGTTAAGCCAATTTAAAATGTCAGACACTCACATCCTTGACTCTGAATGGCTGTTAAATATGCTGCAGAAGGCAAGCAGCAATCCTCAAGGCCGCATGCTCGCTTTATTTGATATCCTCCACGATTGGTCAAGAGCGCCATCTATAAACTCGTCTTTTAGCAACTTGGCCGTGAGTCAGACAGTTCACCCCCGGCTCCGAGAGTACATGATTAAACAAGGCCATGAATTGGGGGCTCATTTACCACAGATGCTAGCAGACCAAGTATGCCTAATGGCAGTCACCGCCATGCAGCAAGAGCTACAATATCCTGAATCTGCTGGTTTATTGCACGCAAAACTAGCCGCCAAGGCCTTAATAGCAGTACAGACAAAAAAAGAATATCAAAGGTATATTAAGCCAAAGCATTATGTGGCCAGCTTAGCTGCAACTCTCATGCTGGGAGCCGTCTACTTGTCTTACTCCTCATTCAGCAATTCCAACAAAGCTGTACCTGCTGCATTAATTGACCCCCCAACCTTGCAAGTGAAACAGGAAAATGTCATTGCAGACCCCGCAGACACAGCCGCACTTTTCGCAGAAATAGAGCGCATGCGCCATGGCAGTTGCCAGCTCATCGAAGCAATTCAACTTCCTGATGCCTACAAACAAGTTTATTTTGACAACATTGTATCTGGTCAAATCTCAACAAACCCGGAAGAACAAAAAACAGTTCGCGAACTGCTCAAAATGGTTCGCTGCAACTACACACCTATGCTGATGGCAAACTCAACCGGCTAATAAATTACGATTGCATATTACTATACAGGTTAGTATAATCTATACTATGTCTGTATTACGCGAAAAAATTCTGGAAACAGCAACGGACCTATTTAAAACACGCGGCATCAACTCAACCGGTGTGGACTTGATTGTGGACGTCGCAGGCACCACAAAAATGACGCTATACAAGTATTTTCATACTAAGGAAGCGTTGATAATGGCAGTGTTGCAAAAAAGCCAGCAGGATTTTCAAGCTTGGCTTGATAGCAAACTTGACAGCAAAAAATCCTCCGACAAAATTAAGCACCTGTTCGATTTTATTGAAGAATGGATTAACTCGCCAACTTTTAACGGGATTGGATTCATTAAAGCTTCTGCGGAGTTTCCTGAAGAAAACAACCCCATCCATCAGCTGTCATCCGAACAATCGAATGAATTTCGAAAATTCATTAGCCAGCTGGCCCGTGAAGCCAACATCAAAGACGCTAATGGGTTGGCCCTGCAATTATCACTGTTATTTGAAGGCGCAGCACAAGCAGAACAAATGCAACGAGGTTGCGGTGCCATTAAATACGCTAAAGAAGCTGCCAAGATCCTTATTAACGGCGCTGCCAAACAGTAGTTTCATTTGCCTTTCAGGCAATACTTGCCAGATAATATCACTTTAACCTCTTCCACATTTTTATGTCTATTCTGATTTGCGGCTCACTTGCATATGACACCATCATGGTGTTTCAAGATCAATTCAAAAACCATATCCTGCCTGACAAAATACATGCACTGAGCGTGGCGTTTTACGTACCGGAATTACGACGGGAATTCGGTGGAACCGCAGGGAACATTGCATACAACCTGCAATTACTGGATGACAACCCGCTGATTATGGCCACCGTAGGAGATGATTTTTCCCCTTACAGCAGCTGGTTAAAACAAAATGGGTTAGCAGATACGCATATCAAACTCATTCCAAACAGTTATACGGCGCAAGCTTTCATTACCACTGACACCGATGACAACCAAATCACCGCATTCCACCCCGGCGCCATGGTGGAATCACATCAAAACTCTGTCAAAGATGCAAACCAAGTCAAACTAGCTATCATCGCACCAGATGGGCGCGAAGGCATGTTCCAGCATGCCCGGGAGTGCCATGAAGCCGGCATCCCCTTTATGTTTGACCCTGGCCAAGGCCTGCCGATGTTCAACGGCGAGGAATTGTTACACTTCATAGAGATGGCGGATTATCTGGCCGTAAATGACTACGAATCACAAATCATTCAAGATAAAACTGGTCTTACGCTTTCTGAGCTTGCTGCTAAAGTGAAAGCCTTGATTGTGACTTTGGGTGGTAATGGTTCACATATCTACGCTGACGGTCAACGTTTTGACATTCCAAGCGTTAAAGCAGAAAAAATCGTAGACCCTACCGGCTGCGGTGATGCTTACCGTGCTGGCCTATTATATGGGATTGCTAGAGGCTGGGACTGGCCGACTTGTGGCAGGCTAGCTTCAACCATGGGAGCAATTAAAATCGCTAGCCGTGGTGGACAGAACCATAAACCAAGCCGTGAAGAAATAGAGAACATATATGCACAGGCCCTAGTCAAAGAAGTAACAGCAGGTGAAGCATTGCATTAACTTTAATTCTTAGGAGGAATTATGAATCTCACAAAAATAATATTTGCATCCATTTTAGCTTTACTGCTAGCTGCTTGCGCAAGCTCTAACTCCGGTAGCGTTTATAAACGCGAGGACGCTCGCAAGGTACAAACAGTTAAAACCGGCGTTGTTGAAAGCGTGCGTCAGGTAAAACTTGAAGGTACTAAATCGCCTGTTGGAACTGTGGCTGGCGGTGCGATTGGTGGCATCGCTGGCAGTTCAATCGGACATGGCCGAGGTAGCGCAATAGGCGCTGTGATTGGCGCTGTCGCTGGCGGTATCGCTGGAGCGGCAACCGAAGAGGCTGTCACTCGAAAAGACGCCATAGAAATCACTGTAAAACTTGATGGTGGCGGTTTAATTGCAATCGTTCAGGAAGCGGATGAGGAATTCAAACCAGGCGATAAAGTCCGTATCGTAGAAGGTGGTGAAACATCCCGTGTGACGCACTAAGTCAAGCCAGTATCCGTTCACTCAAAACAGGCAAGCCTTATGGCTTGCCTGTTTTTTCTTGCTGTCATGCAACCTTCATAAAAACGTCATGCTCCAGTCATGCTGGCTACTTAACATACTGTCAGTTAAAGGAGAGCCATGATGCTAAAGCAAGAAATCTCGCAACAAAAGAACCAGCTTAAAAGCCGTTTGTATCTATCGCTGGCAAGAACCCAAGCCGAAATCACAGAGGCACAACGCTTGCGCTACAAAGTCTTTGCAGAAGAAATGGGAGCACAGCTTTCAGGAACGGGCGGGTTGGACGAGGATGGATTTGATTTGTTCTGCGACCACTTATTGGTGCGAGACAGTCAAAGCAATCAGGTTGTGGGCACATACCGGATGTTAAACCCTGTAAAAGCCAATGAGGCTGGGGGTTATTATTCTGCGGGCGAATTCGATCTAAGCCGTATCGAGCATATATTAGATCGTACAGTTGAGGTAGGCCGTGCGTGCGTACACAAAGATTACAGAACTGGTGGCACGATTACCCTATTATGGGCGGGGTTAGCCAAATACATGCAAATCCATCGACTGGAGTATATGATAGGTTGCGCAAGCATCCCCATGCATGATGGTGGCCATAGCGCTACCAGCCTTTACTATAGACTCATGGATGAATACATGGCACCTGCCGACTACCGAGTCTTTCCACATAACCCACTCCCTATATCCTTGCTTAACCGCGATTTGCAGGCAGTCTGCCCTCCTTTATTGAAAGGCTACCTCAGGCTTGGCGCTTATATTTGCGGGGCACCTGCATGGGACCCCTATTTCAATACGGCAGATATGCTGGTAATGTTACCGCTTGATAGAATCAACCCCAGATATGCAATGCATTTTTTAAAATAAACTTGCCTGACCATTCAACAACACATCCCCTCATCCAGGCTTACCGCAGTGTGCGCGTTGTAACACATACACTGGTAGGGCTGACACTTACAGTCACGATAGTGCCTATTTGCAATCATTCAACCAAACAGCGATTAACACGCTGGTGGTGCGCCAGACTACTGAAATGCTTCAATATTCAAGTCACCACGTATGGGCAAACTCCTGGCAGATGCGTTTCCGGCAAACTGTTCGTGGCAAACCATATCTCCTGGGTAGACATTCACGCACTCAATAGCGTGCTGCCGTTGTGCTTTGTTGCCAAGTCGGAAATCAAGCAATGGCCAGTTCTTGGCTATCTGGCATCAAAATCCGGCACTCTGTTCATAGACCGAAGCCATCGTAAAGGTGCAGTTCATATTATCGAAATCCTTAGACAGCACCTTCAGCACGGTTTTAATGCCTGCTATTTCCCTGAAGGTACAACGACAGAAGGCACGCATGTATTGCCATTTAAGGGCAGCATCATGCAAGCAGCATTGAGCATACATGCCGAAATCGTCCCAGTAGCGATTCGCTATCCGCTCGCACATCAAAAAATTGATACCCGCCTAGCTTATGCTGGAAATACAACCTTAATAGAGTCGATTCGCAACATTCTTAGGATTCCATCACCTAGTGTAGAGTTGCACTTTCTCGACACTATCGAAACAAAAAATCAAAGCCGGCGAAACGTAAACAAGCTAGCCGAGCAGGCCATTAATGAGCATCTGGGATTTTCTTGACCACCCGATCTCTATCATCGCTGTCTACCTGAAAAATAACTTTATCTTCCAAACGCATGGCAGTAAGCTTGCCTCCCCATAAGCAACCAGTATCCAGCGCGCATAAATCTTTGCGCACTCTCAGTCCTAACGCTGACCAATGTCCGCATAGAATAGTATTATTCGCTGATTGCCGATTCGGAACATCAAACCACGGTAAATACCCTGCAGGAATATCATCTACCTCGCCTTTGAAACTGAACTCCATCTTTCCCTCTGGAGTGCAGATGCGCAACCGAGTAAATGCATTCGTGATGACTCTCAAGCGGTCTAATCCTGCAAGTTGTTCGTCCCAGGCTGCAGGCTGATTGCCGTACATGTGTTCGAGAAATGCTTGGTAGTTATCTCCCTGCAAAGCTGCTTCTACTTCACGGGCATAGCCTTGCGCCTGCTTTATCGTCCATTGTGGCAGCAAGCCTGCATGCAGCATGACATATCCCCGCTCTTCCCACATTAATGGCTGATGCCGCAACCATGTCAGCAGCATGTCTTTGTCAGGCGCATCCAGCAAGGCTTGCAACGTATCACTGCGATGCGCTTCACGCACACCATGAGCCACTACCAAGGCATGTAAGTCATGATTACCTAATACGACATGAATGGCGTTACGATGCTGATAGCACCAGCGCAATACCTCCAAGGATCCGGCACCACGATTGATCAAATCACCAACTAGCCAAAGTTGGTCCTTAGTATTATCAAAATCAAGCTTTGCCAATAACGCTGAAAATGCGTAGTAGCAGCCTTGGATATCCCCTATAACATACGTTGCCATAGTATTATCTTAATAAAAAAGCCGCTTGTACTTAAGCGGCTTTAAGATTTCATAAAAGCATTCTGTTATTTTTTCGCTAGAGTAGCGGGGTCAAAATTAGCACCTGCCTTGTTGGCCATGAATGCAACGGCTTTTGCCACTTCTGCATCAGTCAAATCAGCATTGCCACCTCGTGGCGGCATGCTGCGGATTCCCTCAATCGCATGTTTTACCAAAGTCTCAAAACCTTGAGCATTGCGAGGACCCCATTGCCCAGCATCACCGATTTTCGGCGCATTCATCAAGCCTGCCTCATGACACATTGCACACACAGCCTTTACAACCTCTTCACCAGATTTCTCCACGTGTTCACTGGAAGCTGCTGCCACTTCTACTGTTGCAACTGGCTGAATATTTTGTTCCGCTTTCTTAACCGCTGCAGTGTTTTCTGGTACAGGTGTATCGTTGAAAAAATGCGCCAGCAAAGCCAGCAATAACGTAAACGCCAAGATACTGCCGCCTATCACCACCAGCAGCTGCAGCATACTGGACCCAGTATTGCTTTTTTTTGTATTGCTCATCCCCTAATCCCTCAATAAACAGTTGATATGTATGCGCATTATACCGAGATAGTAACGCAGTTAAAAGTTTGAAAGGTGCGCCTGCGTGATTTGGTATAATAGCAGCTTCGCGCCCGTAGCTCAGTTGGATAGAGTGTTGGTTTCCGAAGCCAAAGGTCGTGGGTTCGACTCCCGCCGGGCGCGCCAATTAGATATAAAAGTGGGTACTTCACTGTTTACCGCTTTTATTTTATCCAATCAAGCCGCAGCTACTAATGTACCGTAGCTACCTTTAGCCGTCGCAGCTTTTTCTTTTACCATGATCTCATCAAATAACAAATTGAGATAGCTCTTGGCCAGCACCTAATCTTTAGCTAAAGGTTTAGCTTTCAAGGTCTTGACAAACCCTTCTATTAAAAACAGTTATATTATTGTTTATGTATTTATAGCCCTCGTGTTACATAAACGGGTCTGGCTTTCAATGTTGTTTTACTTTCTAAATAACTTACATATGTTTTATGTTACTTGGCAACTGAGCCCTTCCCAAGACAATAGAGAACAGAAAATCCAATAATCCCTGCGACCGCTGATGCAAACAAAATGCCGGTCTTCGCCATCAAAAGTGCATCTGGCATATCAGCAAATCCTAGTTCGGCAATAAATATGGACATGGTAAAGCCGATGCCACCCAAAACGGATACAGCAGCTATTTGACTAAATCTGGTGCCCGAGGGCAACTCACCTAGCTTCAACTGCAAGGCCAGCCATGATGCTAAAGTGATACCTAGAAACTTGCCCAATAACAACCCCAGGGAAACACCCAACATTACAGGATGTGTAAGCGTTGCAGTCAAGGTAGATAGCTTGATGGCAATCCCAGCATTTACGAGTGCAAATATCGGCACTATGATAAACGCTACCGGCAAATGCCAGAAATGTTCCAATCTTTGCAAAGGGGTTTGCACTGCATACGCGCTATGTTCGATTTCACTCACAATGCCATACAAAGATTCATTTTGCAGAATATTTTCTGCCGGTTTGCGTTGCAGCTCGAATTCGTCAATTTTTTGCCTGACGTGCATAGTGAATAATTTGGGATTGTATTTTGATCTTGCAGGTACACAGAATGCACCTATCACACCAGCCAGTGTGGCATGTACACCAGATTGGAACAAAGCGTACCAGAGTAAAACAGCAATGACGAAGTATGGGATCACCGAACGGATGCCTGAGAAATTGAGTGTTACCAGCCCGATAGTAAGTAAAACGGCAAAGGTAAGCCACAAGATGGAAAGCTCATTTGTATAAAACAATGCAATCACTAATACTGCACCCAGATCATCCGCAATCGCCAAGGCAACCAAGAAGGTGATCAGACCTTTGGGTACACGATCAGCAAGTAATACCAATGCCCCAACTGCAAAAGCAATATCTGTCGCTGTTGGGATACCCCAGCCCTGAATCGTCTGTGGGTCAGTATGATTAAATAGAAGAAAAATGAGTGCCGGTACAATCATCCCGCCTAAAGCAGCGAGTACGGGTAATGCAGCTTGCCGGATACTAGAGAGTTCACCAACAAGCATTTCCCGCTTCAGCTCCAACCCCACCACAAAAAAGAAAATCGCCATCAATCCATCATTCACAAAGTGGTGTAGCGACATACTTAGTTCCCAATCACCAATTTTGAGATGAATGGGTGTATGTATCACATGCAAATAAGTTTCAGAAAGCGGACTGTTGGCCAGAAACAATGCGATACATGCCGTAATCATCAAAAGCAGACCGCTGGTCGTTTGCCGGTGAATAAACTCTTCGAACGGGGTTAACACCTTGCTAAAAGTTCTTTCCCAAGGCGCATAGTTGATGCCATTATCGTTTTGTGTCGAAGACGTGTTGTTCAAACTCATCATTACTTTTTCGGTTATTGCGCGCCCAATGGATCAAATGCAGTATCTTGATGCTTGCGCTGCATGCTATCAACCAGTTGTGCCAATTGTTTGTTTAATGCCGCAAGATCGTTGCCATCCATTTTCATCAAAGCATCCGGCAAAATGCCTTTGTGTGGCAAAGGTGCTTTAGCAAGCAGGGATCGTCCATGCTTGGTTGCTTTTAGAAAGATAACGCGTCTGTCAGTAGTGCTACGGATTTTCTCTATACATTCCTTATATTCTAGCGAGTCAATCAGATTGCTAGCCGTGGATTGATGGATAGACATGGCATCTGCCAGTTGGGTGATTGTCATTTCCTCAGCTTTATCAATCTCAAAAAGTGCCCATAACGATGCACCGCCAATACCTACAGCCTGTTCAATCTCGTGAAAATGCTTATTGGCTGATTTGAAAATGATTCTAAATAATTTTAGGGTTTCCAATGCCAATGATGGATCTTGCGAAGTTTCGTTTTCTTGCATAATAACTTACCAAAAAATGATTGACTTAAAGGTGTTAAACAATTACATTTGTCACTAAGTTATTTCCTTGATAACTTAAGTGGAATGTGTCATTCTGCCAAGTGGCTCACTTAAATGTAAGTGAGCCACTTTTTTATTTATCACTCAATCACCACCTTAACAAGATCGTTTTTTGAGCGAACTTTAAGCCACTCGGTGATTCTGTATACATCGTCTTTGTTCAATTTGCTGGCTGTCTTGATGTTAAGCACGATCATCGGTTGTGACATATCGGATTCCCCTTTTTGCCATTGTGTAGCTGTCGATAGGTAGATTTCCCGTATCTGGGGATATTGAACACCAAGTTCGGAAGACATCGCCTGCCATGTAGCCTTTTCTGTTTCGATCATATTCAAACGCTTTCTCAAATCATCGAGTGCTTTTTCTTTCTGCTCCAATGCCAACAGATTGTTTTTATATAATTCACTAACGATGTTTTCTTTGAGTGATGTCACATCTAATGTTTGATTTTGCGACTGGTAGACTAACAAGGTTGCGCTCTTCAAACCATAGCTGACAAGTTTACTTTCAATTTCTTGCAATTTTTGTTGCTTAATAGCTTCGCCGATTAAGGTCAGTTCAATCACTTTTTTTACCGGATCGATATTGCTCAAGGCTATTCGTGTATTCGGCAAATTAAATTCTTGTGCAATAAAACCTTTGGTTTTATTTATAAAAACCTCATTTTTGACTAACTGTAACGCCAGATAAATACTAGGCAGCATCGTGACCAATACAACCAGAGACAAAATACGTCGAACCTTAGTTTCGATGTATCTATCTACAAATTTTTTATGTTCCGGATTTAGAATCCAGATAATGAGCACCGCAGAAAAAGCAATGAACACGCAATTGATGGAATAGAGATAAAACGCTCCAAAGAAGAAATGCCAATTAAGGTTAGCCAAACCATAGCCTGCAGTACACAGTGGTGGCATTAACGCGGTCGCAATCGCAACACCTGGGATAATATTGGTTTTTTCTGCGCGAGTTGCGCCGATTATGCCAGCCAAACCGCCAAAAAAAGCAATTAACACATCCCAGATAGTGGGGGAGGTGCGTGCTAATAATTCAGACTGAGCATCTGATAAAGGGGTGGTAAAAAAGTAGATTGTGGAAACCAGCAGGCTAATACCAGTGGCGATACCTAAATTACGCAATGATTTACGTATCAAATCAGCATCATAAATCCCGATACCATAGCCTATGCCCATAATTGGTCCCATTAAGGGAGAAATTAGCATAGCACCGATGATTACTGCTGTTGAGTTGACATTCAGACCGATAGAGGCGATGAAAATCGCAAACATCAGCACCCATAGATTGGTGCCACGTAGTTCCACGCCTGAACGGATGCTCGCATCAATTACCTGATCGTTTGCTTTGTCTTCAATCAAGCTAAAACGATGACGAATATTTTTTATCCAAGAATGTTGATGAACTTTCCGCATGAATGCTTTTATCCATTTTTACGAATCATAAAAGTATATTCCTCTTTTTTTCTTGAAAAATGAATTATCTCGTATGGATTATTCGCGACTAAGGTACGTATATTTTTAGCAGAACTCTCTATGGTTGTTGTCACTTTCAAAACTTGCCCAACCTGCATATCATCTAACGCCTCCTTAGTGCGAATAACCGGGACGGGACTTTCCAAACCTGTTAAATCTATAAACATATCGTGCATATTCATCATAAAACCACCTCAACCTAAAGCAAGATGTGCTTCAGCGAAGTATGGCAACATCAAATCTTCCATACTGTAAAAACCTTTTGGTTTATCTTTGAGATTCTCTGTAGCAAACAATATTCCGTTACCGAACGCCTCGCGAGCAATAGATTCATGCTTCAATCGTACGGTTTGATACGGGAAGCCAAATAATATCTCGTGAACCCCGATAATCCCCCCGGCACGAACAGTTTTGATGTCTTCATTGTTAATACCAAGATGTTTGGCAATCACGCGTGCGGTACCAGAAACCTCCGGCTTGTTTTTGAAATGCTCCTCTATGATTTCAATGTCCGTATAGGGTGCGATTTTCTTTAACACCTTCGCTGCAATCATCAGAAAATTGATCCCCACGGTAATGTTAGGGGAATGCATCACGGTAGTATCTTCTGCAAATGCTTTTAGCGTTTCAATTTGAGCTGATTCGTATTGCGACACTGCACTGATAATGGTGATGCCCCGCTTTGCAGCCTCCTCACCATAAAAATCAATTCCTTCTTTTGACGAGAAATCAATAATCACATCTACGGGATGTTCATCTAGCAATGCTTTTGCACTGAACTCATCCTTTGGGTATATCAATCCCGGCTCATCGGATGTAACTCCCAGAAACTCAGGCACAGAGCGATGTTCCAATTTTTTCGATTGTCTTATCACCCATTGCAAATTCGTTTTTTTGGATTCGAGTAGGACGCTGGCAACCGCACGTCCTGTTTTGCCAAACCCCATTAAACCAACTTTCATAAACACTCTCCATGCATACCTTGCACCATCACTGGTCAATTATGCCCCAACACGGTGCAAAATGCATAGTCACAAATGTATTTATGCTACAGAGTGTTGGAAATGTTTGTGTAACTTGAACATTGCTTAATGTTGCAATTGTTAAGTTTTTTTGAATCTAAAATTGATAAATAAATTAGCAAATATGGAATATAAATTCCCAGTGTCCATAATTATCTTCTCGGGCGCGCCAGATCCTAAATATCGTTGTTACTGATTACTGACCCGCATTCCACACATGTGCGCGAGTTTGCCATTTCCCACTGACATCTTTTTCAAGAACATTCATAGTGATTCCGCCGAACATTGGCGTAACCCCATTTGCTGTGGCCCCTTTGGCACTCCATTTAGCCACTTGATAAATCGTGTTCCCAGTTCCGCCAACCTCTACCGTCTCCAAGGTATGATCATGAACACCCGCCTCAACAAATCCTTTGAAGAGGCCTTCTATTGCACTTCTGCCTTTCAAGGTTTTTCCATCTCCCGGGGAAAGCGTAGCATCTTCCGCATAAAGACTGGCTAACTGTTTCACATCGCCGCTATTAAGCGCGGCGTTCCAAGCCATATTTGCAGATAGCACGATTGCTAATAATTGTTCCATTTATTTCTCCTAAGTTAATCAACAAAACGCGCTGATAGCGCAAAAATGATAATTAGCCAGCTAACTAATTGCTCAAAAAAATTCAGTCAAATACGCTGCTATTTTCTTTCAACTGCATTAGCTGCAATAACAACTCCTCACGCCGCTCGGAAGGAAGAACGCCCATCAAATTCCTCACCCGCAGGTAGTAATCAGGCATGATCTCATCCAATTTCTTTTGACCTAATGACGTCAGCTTGATCGAATACCTTCTTCGGTCACTATTATCTTCCAATCTTGCTACCAGTCCATCCCTTACCAAACCATCAATAAGCCCGGTCATAGTTGGCTTGCTAACACCCGCTTTTTCTGCAAGCGCAGTGGATGTCAGAATCAAATCATCCTCACGCATTAACAGTATCATTACCCACCATCTTCCCTGCAACAAGCCATATTTCCCAAGAAATTTATCCAGCGCATCCGATAAATCAGAACCGATACGGAGAATATGCAGAAACTGTATAACAGAACTTACGTCTGCCTCTGGATAACGTTTGGCAAATTTTTTGAGTATCTTTGAATCAGGGAGATCTTTTAGCTGAAGCATAATAAGCCACATTATAGTTAGCTGCCTAACAATGTCAATGCCTGAATTTAGTTCTAGTAATTTTTCTGGTTTTCACACATGCTTAAAGTTAAGATTACAACACTAAAAAATTTCATCTTAAGCGAAATGATTTATTTATGGAGCAAATGAATTGGTAACCGCTGCGTTAGGCAACAGAACTTGTTTGTATCAAACATCTCAGCTTGAAACAGTATTGGATGCCATGGCATGGGAAGCAAGCGGGTTTCTAATCGGCAAAAAAGATGTTTTGATTGTTGGCATTCTCCGCCGTGGGGCACCGCTGGCAGAAATGCTGTACAAAAAACTGGTCGATCGTTACAGATTAAGCAACATTACCTTGATGAACCTACAAATAAAGCGTTACTCAGATGACTTGACTTTATTGCACCCAGAAACAAAACTCACCGAGAATCCCGAACATGAAAATCTGGATTTGACTGGAACAACTGTCCTGGTAGTGGATGACGTGATGTACCATGGCCATTCCATGCTGCGTGCTGTTGAGTATTTGGCTAGAAAACAGGCTAGTGAAATACGTACTGCCGTGCTTGTCGATAGAGGCGCTAACAAGCTGCCCGTTAGAGTAGATATTACAGGTGTGCGACTGGATGTGGCACCTACTGATATCATTGAGTGCAATGTGCCACCTTACGAGGAAGAGTTCAAGATTGACCTTTGCCAACCTAAGGCATAGCCTAACTATTCCTGAAAGTGGGTTTGATGATGTTTTATGACAGACATGATGCAGCTACGCAACTAGCCGAAAGACTTAAAGCTTACAAAGGGAAGAACCCTTTGGTACTCGCTATTCCCCGTGGTGCTGTACCGATGGCAAAATTGATTGCGGACCGACTGGAAGGCGATTGCGACATCGTATTGGTGCGCAAACTGCGTGCGCCGTTCCAACCAGAATTTGCAATCGGGTCTATTGACGAGAGCGGTTGGACTTACCTTGCAAGCCACGCAAGTTCAACTGGAGCAGACGATGCTTACATTCAAAAAGAAAAAGAATTCCAGCTACAGACCATCCGCAGCCGCCGAGCTCAGTACACCCCGCACCGCGCACCTATCGACCCCGCAGGGCGAATCGTTATCGTAGTGGATGATGGGCTTGCAACTGGATCCACGATGATAGCCGCCTTACATGGATTGCATAACAAGAACCCTGCCAAGCTGATTTGCGCAGTACCGGTTTCCCCTCCCGATACATTGGACAAGGTTGCCAAGCTCGCGGACGAAGTGATTTGTCTGGAAGCACCCGAATACTTCCAGGCGGTTGGCCAGTTTTATGCGCAATTCCCTCAAGTCGAAGACGAACAAGTTATGAGCACGCTAAAAAGCTAATCAGGCTGTAGATAACGTCCAAACCATAAGGCAGCCTGCCTTGCCACTTCTTCCAATGTGCCAGGCTCTTCAAACAGATGTGTAGCCCCTGGAACAATCACAATATCTTTCAAGCAATGCATCAAACCATAAGCAGTATTATTGAGTTGAATTACCACATCATCCTCACCGCCTACTAGCAGTAAAGTTGGACACTCCACTCGCTTCAAATCGTCTGCACCTGCAAGGTCTGGGCGCCCCCCACGAGAGACCACTGCTCTGACAATATTCGTCCTTGCTGCAGCTTGCAATGCAGCTGCGGCACCTGTACTTGCCCCAAAATAACCGATAGGTAGGGTTCCAATATCTTTCTCAGATTCAATCCAGTAAGTTGCTGCCAATAAGCGGCTAGTTAGTAGCGGGATATCAAAACGTGCCTCATAATCCAAATCCTCAACCGGGGTCAGCAAATCCATCAAAAGCGTACCAATGTCTGCGTCACGTAAAACCTTGGCCACATAATTATTACGTGGACTATGCCGACTGCTGCCGCTCCCATGTGCAAAAAGCACGAGACCTTGCGCATTTTCTGGCAATTCCAGCATGCCCTCTATGCACACATGGTCGACAGGAATACCGACTAAACGCTCAACTGCTTTTGTCATGAGTAATCATCTTTTTATGTGTATTGTCCAATTGCAATCGGAATACGCCTTCTACCAAAGTTTCCGGGTTGCGCATCGAATCTTCCGGCAATGGGGGCATTACAATCAGGACAGCAACCCTCTCTAGTCAAACGATATTGATTGATTTGATACCAGTCGCGTACGATTAGCTGGGAGTGGCAATTGGGACAAAATGTCGCATCACCTTCTTGATGATGCACATTTCCAGTGTAAACATACTGCAAGCCTTCTCGTAAAGCAATCTCTCTTGCCCGTATTAAGGTGCTGGTGGGTGTTGCTGGGATATCCGTCATTTTGTAATCCGGGTGGAATGCTGAAAAATGATGCGGCACGTCATCACCCAAATTCTGATGGATCCATTTGCACATAGCGGTGATTTCTTCCCCGGAATCATTCTGACCAGGAATCAACAGTGTCGTGATCTCCAGCCACACATCCGTTTCGTGTTTAAGATAACGCAGCGTGTCTAGTACCGAATCCAAATGTGAACCTGTAACTTTGGAATAAAAATCTTCGCTGAATGCTTTTAGGTCGACATTCGCCGCATCTATTTTCTGGTAAAAGTCTCGTCTGGCTGCTACATGCATATAACCGGCTGTCACCGCAACTGTCTTGATATCATGCGCATGGCAGGCATCAGCCACATCCATTGCATATTCGGCAAAGATAGTCGGGTCATTGTAGGTAAATGCCACACTCTTGCAACCGTACTGTTTTGCAGCGTGTGCAATGGCTTCAGGCGAGGCCTGATCCATCATTTTGTGCATATCCCTAGATTTGCTGGTATCCCAATTTTGGCAGAATTTGCAGGCAAGATTGCAGCCTGCCGTACCAAAAGACAGTACACTACTGCCTGGAAAAAAATGATTGAGGGGTTTCTTTTCAATTGGGTCAATGCAAAAACCTGACGAGCGGCCATACGTAGTGAGAATCATCTCATCATGTTCACGCATACGCACAAAGCATGCCCCACGCTGCCCTTCATGCAGCCTGCAGTCACGTGGACATAAATCGCATTGCATGCGCCCATCGTCCAGCATATGCCAATAGCGTGCTTTGTAATGTGAGTTTTCAGATATGTTCGTCATGATCTGTTACGCCCTAGTGGAGCCGACCTCAACATGCATTTTATTGTCGCGTTCTTTCCATTTTCTGACGGAATAACGATAAAGCTTGACTTCATCATGCCAAAAAGTTGGATATAAACCCGCCTTCTGTTTCAAATGTGCCATAAAGGTTATTGCATCTGGCAATTGGTCCCATACCTGTGGGAGAAATGTACTGCGGTAAGCCCCAAATTGAAAAATCACCCCATCTTGACCAGGCTGTAATTGCGCTAAAGCTTCCTGCTCACTAGAATACTGCATCGCTTCTGCTTCGGTTAAAAGTGAAACTTCGATTTCAGTGAAATCCAGCTCTGCTGCTTTTAATGGACGAAATCGTGGATCGTGGAAGGCGGCCGCAAAAGCATTAGCCTTGACATCAGAAATCAATGAACGGTGCGCTTCCAGCGAGCCGATACACCCCCGCAGTTGCTGATTCTGTGTCAATGTGATAAAACTGGCGCCTATTTCATGCAACCATGCAGCATCCTCGGCCACATTCATGCTTTGAATACCTAATGGTTCAGAAATAGCTTTCCTCGCGATCGGCAACAATATTGTCCCAATACTTTTAAGTTTATTTGTCTCTTCAGGCATGTTGCGCATCTTCCGTAAATATAATCGATGCATAACCAACGACTCGCTGCTTATCCCCTGCCGTATCACCAGAATTGCACATACTGAGGAGCTTGGGGTGTAAGTGATGCGCCTTGGCTGAGAGAATCAAGCCGTTGATTGGCGTGCCACCACAGGCTTGCTGATGTGTCAGATTTCCCCGCATCTTCAGGATGTTCTGCACAGTCGATTTATCTTCCGACAGCGCAGCACTATATGGAAGATAATGTGATAGGTCAGAGCTTATCACGATGACGGTCTCCGGCCCGCCCCAAAGAGTATTTAAGATGTCGGCCACTTCTTCTGGGCTAGCATCTCCTACTGCAATTGGTACTATCTTGAAGTCATCCAACACCTCTTGCAGGAATGGCAACTGCACTTCTAGCGAATGCTCTAAACTATGAACGGCATCACTAATCACGATCTGGCTTTTCCCAGTGATTGAGTTGATTGCGTGAGCATCAAGCTCAACTAAGCCTAAAGGGGTTGCAAACGCATTCACGCTTGGAACAGCCAAGCCACGTACATAAGTACGATGCGCTGGGCCAAGAAGAATGATGCGTTTGATGGTGTTGCGATTAGCAGCAAGTCGTGCATAAGCTATAGCGGCAGTCTGCCCTGAGTAAACATAGCCTGCATGCGGAACAATGATTGCTTTGGGCGTGATAGTGCTTGGATTGGAGTCGGTCATACCAAGCATTGCGACTACATCTCGCTTTAATTCATGCTCGTTACCTGAATAAAAAACTCCCGCGACAGCTGGCAGGCGAATCATCGATATCCCTTTGCATCAGTAAGCCAATCAAAACAAACTTAGCGCCTGGATAAAAACATCTCACGTCAGAATTTACTACATATCACCCCAGCGCACCTAAACTGAAAATGGGGTGCAGAAGTAAAGATTTCAATACTGTAAACGAAAGTGATGTCTTGGAATTTTATAAAAAACTAACTATTAAGCTTTTTTAAAGCTTCCAGTAATGATCAACCAGCAAAGCAGCAAATATCAAACTGAGATAGATGATCGAGAACTTGAATGTCCGCTTGGCTAACTCATCAGAATATTTGCGGTATAGACCAATCACATACTTCATGAATATGCCATTCAATACTATCGCAGAGATAAGGTAGATCAAGCCACTCATTCCCAAACCGTAAGGCATAAAGACGACCACAACCAGAATGATGGTATAAAGCAGCATATGCAACAAAGTAAATGCTTCTCCATGAGTAACCGGCAACATGGGCATACCGACCTTTGCATATTCTTCACGACGATACAGTGCTAAAGCCCAAAAATGCGGCGGTGTCCAGGCAAAAATAATCAAAAACATGATGAGCGACTCGGGCGCGATATTGTTATTCACCGCCGCCCATCCCAGGATAGGGGGCATAGCGCCCGACGCACCACCAATCACTATATTCATGGGAGTAGCCGGCTTCAAAAACACGGTATATATCACCGCATACCCAACGAAAGTACCTAAAGTCAGCCACATGGTAAGCGGGTTAACAAAAAAATAAAGAATGGCTAGACCGACACTTCCAAGTATAGTGGCAAAAACGCTAGTCTCTATACTAGACACCTGTCCTGTAGGGAGCGGGCGGCCACGCGTACGCGCCATGACAGCATCAATTTTATGTTCGATCAAGCAATTAAATGCTGCGGCTGCGCCAGAAGTAAATGCCACACCCAGCGTAGTAGCGCCCAGCAAAGGCCATGGCACCATTCCTGGCGTCGCCATAAACATACCAATAATGGCTGTGAATACGATCAATGCGGTAACACGGGGTTTGCACAACGCATAGAAGTTTTTAACACTGGTACCAAAGTTAGTCATTTGTATTGCTAGCGAGTTACTCAAAATAAAACTCTTTCATTCACACTGTTAATAAACCACTGCTTGTTATTTTATTTTCGAGGCTGTTATTTTTGAATTAATGATTACCAGCGTAGCCATTAGCATCGCGGCACCTGCATTGTGAGCAACGGCAAGCACAGTAGGTAAGTGCAAAATCAGATTCGCAATACCTAGGCTTACTTGCACAAAAAGCAAAGCCATTAGTACACCACTCCAAAATCTGGTAGCAGCATATTTTAACCCAACAACAGATAGAAAACCCAAATAAATCATGGTGATGACGGCGCCTATGCGATGCGTCCATTGTATCGCTGTCACTGCAGCTAAAGTCAGATTTCCCCCATTAACACTCTGACCAAGTTCTCTTGTCATATGGAAAGCATCACGGAAATCCATTGGTGGAACCCAATACCCATGACAAGTTGGAAAGTCAGTACAGGCCAAAGCTGCATAATTGGTACTTGTCCAACCACCCAAAAAAATCTGACAGAACAATACCAACAAAGCCAACCTGAACCAAAACTTCTGTGGCACTGTAGAAAATTGTGACGAAAACGAACCCCAATGACGATGCGCTATCCACATCAATATTCCCATGGTCGCCATGCCACCCAATAAATGTGCACTTACGATTGCTGGTTTCAACAACATCGTAACCGTCCACATACCAAGTGCTGCCTGAAAAACAATCAAACCGAGTAAAAAAGTCGTCAGCCAAGGCGAGGTATGTATATGTTCGCGCCTTTTCCATCCAATAAAAAATAATGCGAGTACCAAAAGTCCCAAAGCCCCGGCTAGATAGCGATGTATCATTTCTTTCCAGGCTTTGCCGGCATCAATCGGCTTATCGGGATAAACTGTTTGCGCCTGCGCAATCGCAGACTCACTTTGCGGAACTGTAAGAGTGCCATAGCAGCCTGGCCAATCAGGGCAGCCTAAACCGGCATCTGACAACCTGACATAGGCGCCCAATACGACAACGCAGAGCGCCGTAACAGCTGCAATCAAAGATAGACGTTTAAACCACGAACTCATCTTAACCTGCCCAAGACGATTTAAGAAGCCGCACCATATCCTTGCGGATATCTGCCGCCTTAGTTGATTGTGGATAGCTCATCATGATGTATCCAAGTGGATCGATCAGATAAAGCCTGCCTGATTGCAGCGCATTTTCTTCACCAATATTAAATTGCTGCGCCACATTATTGAGGACCTCCCCGGGTTGGTTAATTATCAGCATATCAGGGTATGTCGATTTGACATTTACAACGTCGGCAGTTGTGGTGAGCAAAACGCGCTGTACTCTTGGCATATCTTTATATAATGACACTTGTATCTGGCGCAGATCATGCAGTCTATCCATGCAAGCCTTTTGGCATTCATCCGCCAGATAGACCATATTCCATTTATCCGTCCAGAATCTGTCAGCAGATTTACCATCACTTGCTGATAAAACGCCGTTAACACTCATCATGCGTGGAGGTACGATTAACTCACCAAAGCTTTTACCTGCAGGTATCCAGTTAAATCTCAACATCAACACAACCACCAGTAGAGGGACTGCAAAAAATATCGCCATGGCGATAAAAATCATGCGTCCCTTCCGTTGCTGTGCCAAGTCAAAGGTCTCTTTATCCATCCTAATTTTCCAGCCTTCTAATACTTAAATAAAGATAAATCATGAAAGTTGCCAGTGCAAACCCGAACCATTGGTATGCATATCCCAGATGTGTCATGATACGCTCGCTGGGAACACGCCAGTTTCTTACAAAGCCTCCAGAGCTAGCTGGATCCATTTTGATAATGACAGGCAATGTATTTATAGGTGTGGAAGCTTTGAACTTCTTCATATCCAAATTCTGCCAAACAACTTGCCAATCCTGTTTATCTGATACTTTTGAAGCTTGTTCCAGGCTGAATATCTTATCACTTGGTGTCCACACCATGCCCATAATTTCCATCATTTGTAATGGCGTATCTACTCGAGGTAGCTTTTCATGTTCCGCAAAACCAGCGACCCATCCACGATTTACTAGTACATATCGCTGGGTATCTGCGATTTGAAATGGGGTGATGATATGAAACCCTGCGCGACCAGCCTCTACTTGATTATCCAATAGAAATTGGTATTTGGTCTCAAAATTACCGCGCACGATAACCTTTCGATACTTCAACTGCTCCGGAATGTCTAAATAGTCCTTCAGATTAGGCATCTCAGAATCTGTACTTGCGTATTTTTCTTGTATTGATTGTTTCAAAGTAGCTTTGTGGTATTGCCAAAGTCCCAACTTAATAAATAATGGAATGCTGACAATCGTAATGATTGTGCCTAACAAACTTGGCTTGAACTGCAGATTCGGAAACTTAAATTGCATTTTTATGTGCCGGGATAGATAATCAGACTATTGATCAATTAGGACAAAATCATGTGGATTAAAGTTGTCATAGTAGTGATGCTGATTGTTATTATTTCCAGTCTATTCTCCGCCCTATTCTTCTTGTCAAAAGACAAAGGCACCGGCGATCGCACAGTAAAAGCACTTACGGTACGAATTAGTTTATCCATAGCCTTATTCATCATGATTTTAGCCAGTTATCGTCTTGGGTATTTTGGTCATTAATCATTAAATTTCTGAATAAAAAAGGGCGATGCAACTAGCATCGCCCTTTTTTATTATCGTCCGTTATACTAGCCAGTACACAAATATGAACAGGCCCAACCATACTACGTCAACAAAGTGCCAATACCAGGCTACACCTTCAAAGCCAAAGTGATTTTCTGGCGTAAAATGCCCTTTAAGACAACGTAACCAAATTACAATCAACATGATGGTTCCCAAGGTCACATGGAAGCCATGGAATCCTGTCAGCATAAAGAACGTAGCACCGTATGCCCCGGACTTCAAGGTCAAACCCATTTCGGTATATGCATGATGGTACTCAAACGCCTGACAGATCAAGAAGGCAATACCTAAGGCAATCGTCAAGAACAAGCCAAGAATCAACTGCTTACGGTTATTCTTAATTAAACCCCAATGTGCCCAGGTAATGGTCGCACCCGAAGTCAGCAATAGTAAGGTATTGATTGCAGGCAACCCCCACGCACCCATAGGATTCAGCGTCCCTGGAGAATATTCTTGGCCTAAAATCTTACCGCCAGGTCCTGCAGAAGGCCAATTTCCCAGGAAGTCTTTATATGGAGTAAATGTTGGATCAAAACTTGCTAGCTCAGGCACAGAAAGAACACGCATGTAAAACAATGCGCCAAAGAATGCAGCAAAGAAAGCTACTTCAGAGGCGATAAAAACTATCATCCCCCAACGGAAGGATCTGTCTTCCCATTTTTTATACTTGCCAGTCACGCTTTCTGTGATGACGCTACCCATCCATTTGAATGTCATGAACAGAATAATTGCGAGGCCTATGTACATCATCCACTTGCCTGGGGCAGCCAAATAACCCAAGTCTTTGTTTTTATCAGTAGCAACAGAGAATACAAAACCAGCAGCTAAAGACAATAAGCCAACAGACAAGGTGGCTGGATAACTCGCCCCCTCGGGCACATAGTAATGATGATCAGAATGTGTTGCCATAGTTTCAACTCCCAGTTTACAAGTTCAATACAAAATGATTTTAGTTATACCTGCAATTAATTCTTTACTGCACTAAAAAACGAATATGAAAGTGTCATTTCATGAACGTCTTCCGGCAACTCTGGACTCACAAAAAATCGCAGAGGCATTTCCTTTACTTCACCAGCTTTTAATTCCTGTCTTATAAAACAAAAACACTCAATTTTTTTCAAATGCGCCGACGCTTTCCCAGGGGTCACACTTGGAATCGCCTGTCCAGATAAGGTTTGCCCAGTGATATTCTTCACCATAAAGACTACCGTTTCAATCTGTCCAGGATGCACCGTAACACTTGGGGTCTTGGGGTAGAAATTCCAACCCAATCCCGACATGACTGAAGCAACAAATTGTACCTTTACCTGCCGGCTTGAATCTACCTTCGCAGAATTAACATTTACTGCTGTATTCTGCGTTTTACCGTTCAAGCCTGTTATGCTGCATAGCGCGTCATATAGTGGCACCAATGCAAATGCAAACACTAGTGAACCAACAACCACCCACAGCATCTTATACGCGAGCTTTTTATTAGCCAACTCACGCTGTGACAGTTTGTTGTCCTGCTCCATCAATAAAACCTGTTTCTATCCACTATTTATGTGCGGTTAGCACATAAAAAGACACTAGGTAGCATAACACTGCAAAAACGCCTAATACTAACGCCAGTCTTTTACTTTTGATGCTTCTTTTATTTTCTTCCATGGATACTCTTTTTACCGAGTCGATGGTTACGAACTGTCTCAACGTTCGTAACCATCCACCTCAATTTATTTCACGACGGGCTGCTCAGTAAAGCTATGGTATGGTGGTGGGGATGAAAGTGTCCATTCCAATCCCTCCGCGCCTTCCCATACTTTATCAGTGGCCTTTTCACCGCCTTTGATACAACTAATGATGTTGTAAACAAACAGCAACTGAGACAGACCCAAGATGAACGCACCAACAGAGGAAATCATATTAAATTCAGCAAATTGCAACGCATAGTCTGGGATACGGCGTGGCATTCCTGCCAACCCAACAAAGAACTGTGGCAAGAATGTCAGGTTAAACGAAATTGCAGTCAACCAGAAATGTAGTTTACCCAGCCTCTCGCTGTACATATGGCCAGTCATTTTAGGAAGCCAGTAATAAACACCTGCCATGATACCCATGATACCACCAGCAAACAGGGTGAAGTGGAAGTGCGCTACTACAAAATAGCTGTTATGGTATTGAGCGTCTGCAGCTACGTCAGCCAACACCAAGCCTGTCAACCCACCGATTCCAAATAGAATAATCCAACCCACTGTAAATAACATTGGTGTTTCAAAGCTCATAGAGCCTTTCCACATAGTACGAATCCAGCAATAAAATAATACTGCGAGCGGTAATGAAATCGCCATGGTGCTATACATGAAGTAAAGCAATGCTGGCACAGGCATCCCTGCGGTAAAGAAATGGTGAGCCCAAACTACCACGGATAAGGCACCAATGCCCCAGAATGCATATACCTGAGCTTTATAGCCATACATCGGTTTACGAGAAAAGGTTTGCAGAATTTGCGGGATAAAACCCCATACTGGCAGCAATAAGATGTAAACCTCTGGGTGACCAAAGAACCAGAACAAATGCTGGAACATGATCGGGTCGCCACCACCAGCAGCATCAAAGAAATGTGTACCGAAGTGACGATCAGTTAGCAGCATGGTCACTGCACCGGCTAACACTGGAATTGTAGCAACCAACAAGAACGCAGTAATTAACCAACCCCAAGCAAACATCGGCATTTTCATCAAAGTCATGCCAGGCGCACGCATATTGAACAATGTCACGATGATGTTGATGGACCCCATGATGGAGGAGATACCCAAAATGTGTACCGCAAAAATCGCAAAGTCTACACCTATACCACCTTGCACTGATAGCGGCGGATAGAACGTCCAGCCGGTAGCCAATGCGCCATCGCCAATACCAAACAAGGCCAAAGTAAATGGCAATGTCAGCAAGATAGCAGCAGGTGGCAACAACCAGAAACCCCAGTTGTTCAAACGAGGCAAAGCCATGTCAGGAGCGCCGATTTGCAAAGGGATCATCCAGTTGGCGAAACCAGTGGCTGCTGGCATCAGCACTGCGAAAATCATAATCAATGCATGAACACCAATTAGCTGGTTAAAAAAGTCAGGATTCATCAATTGCAAGCCTGGCTTGAACAACTCAGCACGTATGCCCAAAATCATTGCACCACCCACAAAGAACATAATCAAGGCAAAGGTCAGGTACATGGTACCGATATCTTTGTGATTAGTCGTGGTTAGCCAACGCATCAGTCCTGTCGGGTGATGGTCATGGTGATCATCGTGATGCGCTACTGTAGTAGTACTCATCGTCTTCTCCTAATTTCCAATCAAGATAAATCTTAAAACTATTGGCGTGCTGCCTGCACTTGTGCGGGTTGCACCACATCACCAACGCTATTGCCAAGGGCATTACGCTCATAGGTAACCACTGCTGCGATTTCTGTATCAGTCAGTGTAGCTTTCCAAGCTGGCATCACATTCTTACCATTTAGAACCCTGTCCAAGTGACTGTCTGGCAGATATTTACCATCCGCACCAAAAATCGGGCTGGTAGCGATTTTGCTGCCAGTCAAAGCTGGGAATGCCGGCGGCAATCCAGCACCACTTACCTGATGACATACTGCACAGTTTTTCTCATAGACTGTTTTGCCTTGTGCCATCAAATCTTCTTTGGACATCTCTTTTACTTCGCTGGCTTTTTTCTGCTCTTCTTTCTTAGCTGCTACCCATGTTTTGTATTCTTCCATCGGCACAGCATTCACAACGACTGGCATGTATCCATGTCCCTTACCGCACAACTCTTTGCATTGACCACGATAGGTGCCCGCTTTATCTACCTGCACCCATGTCTCACGTATGAAACCAGGCACAGCAACGCGAGAAGACCCGAACTGCGGCACCCACCAGTTGTGCAAAACATCATCTGCTGTCATTAGAATACGTACTTTTTGACCCACCGGCAGCACCAAGGGATTATCCACTTCCAACAAGTAGTTCTCATCTTTTGGAGCACGGTCATATTGCTGATCTTGCGTCGTAGTTAACACGCTGGTGAACTTGATGCCCTGAGCCTCACCATCCATGTATTCATATTGCCACTTCCATTGAGAGCCGGTAACCTTAACCACCATCGTGGACTGGTCACGGGTATCTTCCATCATGATCACACTGTGATAGGCTGGGATGCCCATAATCACAAAGTCGATCAACAAAAGGATTGCGAATGGCACCAGCACCCAAAAAACTTCAACCGCTGTGGAAGGCGCTTTATCAGCAACCGCCTTAAACCCTTTGCTTTTACGGTGAGCAAAGATGGAATAGATCATAATTGCCAGCACCACAAAGAATATAACAGCAGTGATGATCATGAACTTATTGTGGACATGCAAGGTATCCAAAGCCATGGGAGTTACGGGCTCAGGGAAATTCCAAGTATAGTCAGCATAAGCGCTGAGCGAAGCTAGCATTGTCGCCAAACTTAATCCGACCTTCTTCATAAAACGCATAAAACTCACTCCCAATCAAAAGTAATTATCTAGTAATTTTTAACTTCTCTTTGAGTTCGCGGGCCAGTGCAGCACGCTGCTCATTATCTAAAAACCGGCGACCAAACTCCTGTTCTTTGCCGTGCGACCCTATAAAAATACCGGTTTGACCGCCTTCAACCTCACGAAGCATGACACGAGTCCAGTATCGCTGAAACTCAACCCGACTAGACGTTTTATAACTTCTGCTTTCCACTACAACTGCATTTTCAGCGATTTCAATACTCTCAAAATCTGATGAATGCAAATACATATAATAAAAAGCATACCCAAACGCAAGCAGTTCAATCCCAGCAAAAGGCATGATCAGCCATGCACCAGCCAAGGTAAAACCTAGCCCTACTGTCATCGTGATTGCCGTCAAAACAGCCATCAATCTGACTGCACCTTTAGGCGTAAGCGAATTGTTTGGCTGAGCGATTATTTTGCAATCCGTCACCATCAACGTCACTTTATTTACTCCTCACCACATACAGGACCAAATTTTTGGTGCACCGTTTTGACACAGGTCAAGAAGTTATCACAAATGTGATGCGCGCTCAAGCAAAATGTTACACTTTTGAAACAAATGAATGATGTGCCGGCAAATGGCATATCATGCTACCGACAGCACAGCCAAACGGACATCAATTGAGAATGAACCAGCTTGGGCAAGCGCCCTTTTGAGGATTGTGGTGCCGGGAGCCGGAATCGAACCGGCACGCTGTCGCCAGCGCTGGATTTTGAGTCCAGTGCGTCTACCAATTCCGCCACCCCGGCTGAGGTATAATGCGAATTGAAGCTAGCATTATAACAAGATATTTCATTTTATGCGAACCCAAGATTTCGATTTTTATTTACCTGAAACACTGATTGCTCAGCATCCAACCGAAAAAAGAAGTGCCAGCAGGCTTCTGTTATTGAACGGGCAAACCGGAGAAATAAAAGATAAACAATTTTCAGACTTGCCAGATTTCTTGCAGCCAGATGATTGCTTAATATTTAACGATACGCGTGTCATCAAAGCCCGCATGTTCGGCATTAAGGTCAGCGGTGGAGCGGTTGAAGTTTTGGTAGAGCGTATCATCAACCCGCATGAGGCATGGGCGCACATTCGTGCTTCAAGATCACCCTTGGCAGGAAGCCGCATTTTTCTCGGCTCGCAGGCAATCAATTTTGAAGTGGAAGTACTTGGTCGTAACGATGATTTATTCCACCTGAAATTTATAACTGGCCTGACTGTTTTTGAGGTGCTTGAAAAAATTGGTCATCTGCCTTTGCCACCCTACATTACCCATTCAGCAGGGGCAGACGATGAAAATCGTTATCAAACCGTTTATGCCAAGCATGCTGGCGCTGTAGCAGCCCCCACAGCCGGTCTGCACTTTGATGAGGCAATGCTGGAGACGCTTGAAAACTCGGGAATAAACATCGCATATGTAACTTTGCATGTTGGCGCAGGCACTTTCCAGCCTGTGCGAGTTGAAAACATAAAAGAACATAAGATGCATAGCGAATGGTATACCGTGCCACAGAAAACAGTCGACATAATCGATAAAACCAGGCAAGCCGGCAAATCCGTAGTATCCATAGGCACCACGTCGCTGCGCGCTTTGGAGAGCGCTGCCCGCAGCGGCAAGCTAATGGCTAAGAGTGAGGATACGGATATCTTTATCACTCCAGGCTATCACTTTAATGTAGTGGATAAACTACTGACAAACTTTCATTTACCCAAAAGCACATTACTAATGCTGGTTTCAGCGTTTGCAGGTATTGATAATATCCAGCATGCATATCAACATGCCATCGCTGAGCGATATCGATTTTTCAGCTACGGTGATGCGATGCTAATCAGCAAAAAACAGGAACTATAGATGTCAATAGCCACACTAAACAGACGTTTAAAAGTAAATACAGACACATGGAGAATCACTTTGCGTACACACCAATCTATTTTTCCCCTCATCCTGATTGCAGGAATCCTATTTATACCACTAGTCACACAAGCAGAAATATTATCTGAAGCAACGCTTGGCATTAAGATTCCACTCACAAAAAAACCTACATCACGCCCAATGACCGTGGCCTACACCCCTAATCCGGCATGTTATTACATTGCAGATGGAGGCTTGGCGCCAATGGCTTCGGAATTTGAAGCCCCAGTTTCAAAGTCCATGGTGCATGCATTCACCAGTGACGGCAAATACCTGAACTCGGCCAAACCCGGCTACGACAACCGCTCCCTGTATTACAACCCGCACAACGCCAAACTGGAGACCATAACCTATAATATATCCAGCGCCGCTGGGTTCTCACCCAATACAGGCATTTACACGCTAGACACCAGTGAAACTGGAGAAATTAAGGATAGCTCCGGTGAAGTAATGCAGTTCAATCCTGCTTTTGGCGATGCTGGCACAATGCCAAGCTACGACCCCGGAGCCAGACTTTACTATGCCAAACAAAAACGCAGCAATAAAGTATGGATAGTAGATCCCAAACAACGAGAAAAAGTAGGTGAAATATCGTTGGAACTGGATAAAGCAGGTGTTGCTTTCGATGATATCACTGACAATTTTGTCGCTTTCACAGGTGTTAAAGGACAAGAGCTAGCAGCATTAGACGTTGACCATAAAGCCGTACTAATATTCGATCTGGGTGGTAAATTCATCGGCAAATGTGCACTGCCACAAGATTTGAAGTTACGGGCGCATAACCATTATAACGGAACCGGTTATGCAAATAGCATGCTGTTTGTTTATCATGAAAACGAGGGCGAGTTCGGCACTTACCACGGCTATAGAATATTTAAATAGTCATTCAGTCAAAAACAAAAAAAGCCGCGTTACGACGCGGCTTTTTTTATATTTATTTACCTAACATACCTGCAACTTTGCCTGAAATCATGCCAAACACAGCACCAAATACAGCAGATAAAGCCACCAGCAATACAGGATTGGTCATATCCATTGCAGTCGGGCTACCCGCGTTAGCAGTCTGCAAGGCATAGGCTGCCGTTGCCGCATACCCATATACATTTGCTGGCACGACAGACAGTATATTGCAACCAGCCACCGCTACTAATGGAAATACCGTAACTGCAATATATACCGCTGGGCCAACAGCGCCTGGCAAACCTAGTGGGTTAGCGCCAACCAAAGCCAGCGCGATACCAGCCATTACCGCACCGAATATCATGCCCGCAATCGTTTTTTGCAATGCTGCAGTATCAGCTCCCGCGGCAAAGTAGCAGCCCCAAGCGATGAAACCTGCCCAAACCAACACCATCCCTGCCAATGGGCCCAATGCCAAAAACGCCCATACACCACCCAACACTGCAATACTTGTAGCCAACGCTGTTAACTTCGACATACTCAATCTCCCTCAATTTAGATAAAACGCTTATGAAATAATATGTTGCGAATTACTGCCGAGTGGCATTGAGTTGGCAAAGCAGAATGAGGCAGTGTTACGACACCAAATCAACACCAGCTTGACAGGCGCATGGTATCCCCAATTTAGTGCATTTACAACAGTTTATTTGGGATGGTAGAAAAAACTAATTGCTTGCTACTGTGATAGCTGGACGATACTGCCAGTGTCTGCGCCAGGCACCAACCACCAAATTAGGATACTGTGGCTTACCTAAGCTGCCGTTATAGCGTCCTAAGGCACGGTACAAATCACCGTTTTCTATATCCAGATAATGCCTGAGAATCGTACATCCATACCGTAGATTTAAACGCAGATGAAACAAATTATGTTCCTGATTGCCAATACTCCTTACCCAGAAGGGCATCACCTGCATATAACCACGCGCGCCTACACTAGACACTGCATATTTTTTAAAACCGCTTTCGACTTGAATTAAGCCCAGTACCAACTGGGGATCTAGTCCCGCACGGGTAGCCTCATAATGCACACTTTTCAGAAAATCTTCACGATACTCCTGATCCGGCATGCGGACTTTAAGGCGTTCTGACATTTCCGCCATCCAGGCAGCGCCCTGCTCAGGCGTATCAAACATTAATCTAGGCGATGCGATATCACTCACGGACTTTTGCATCAATGCCTTCACACTATTAGAAAGCGGTTCTTCCTTTTGATTTCCGGCAAAACTTACTCCTGCCGACAGAAGCAGCAACAACGCACAGCAGATATTTAAGAATTTGTACATTCGTACAAGATTATCCCAGCAGTTTACTCATATGATCCACCACGTCATCTAGAAGCAAGTTCTGTACCTCTTTGGAGTGACGAGACTTGAACTCCACTTTCCCTTCAGCCAAACCGCGGTCACCTACTACTATACGGTGCGGGATACCGGCCAAATCGCTTTCGGCAAACATGACTCCTGGGCGCTCACCCCTATCATCCAAGATAACATCTATGCCGCGGGCCTGCAACCCTTGATACAACTTGGTTGCAGCACTTTTTACCGCTTCAGACTTGTCGATTCCAATCGGACAGATTATCACATCGAAAGGTGCCATGCTACGAGGGAAAATGATGCCGTTCTCATCATTACCCTGCTCAATCGCAGCACCCACGATACGTGAGACGCCGATACCGTAACATCCCATCTCCATCACTTGGGACTGACCATTTTCGTCTAAATATGTCGCATTCATGGCACTTGAGTACTTGGTGCGCAATTGGAAAATATGCCCGACTTCAATACCTCGGCATAGTTTCAAATCACCTTTTCCATCAGGACTTAGATCACCTTCCATTACATTCCGAATATCAGCCACCATGCTAGGCTCAGGAAGGTCGCGTCCAAAATTCACACCTGCCAGGTGCAATTTTGGTTTGTTCGCCCCACACACAAAATCGCTCATAACGACGACTGTGCGGTCGGCAATCACCTTAACGTTGGCTGCCACGCTTACTGGCCCGATGAATCCTGGCGGACAACTTAAATACGCACGGATCTCCTCTTCCGTAGCCAGCCTGAAATTGGCAAATCCATCCAATTTAGCAAGCTTGATTTCATTTAACACATGATCACCGCGCAATAAAGCCAGCACGAACTGCTGTTTTGCATCCTGCTCAACCATCAGAGCGACAGATTTGACCGTATGCTCAACACTGATACCAAGTAACTTAGCTACATCTTCGCATGCTGTCTGCTTAGGAGTTTCCACCTCATGCATTGCTTGCAAAGGCATGCCCCTTTTTATCTTTGGCGCGACAGCCTCAGCCAGCTCGACATTAGCAGCATAATCGGAGTTTTCGCAATACGCTAAGCCATCTTCACCGCTATCTGCCAACACATGAAACTCATGCGAGCCTTCACCGCCAATTGCACCGGTATCAGCTTTTACCGCGCGGAATTTCAGGCCAAGACGCGTGAAGATGTTGCTGTAAGCTTGATACATCATCTCGTAGGTCTGCTGCAGCGAGTCGAAATTGGTATGGAAAGAGTAAGCATCCTTCATCAGGAACTCGCGTGCGCGCATCACGCCAAAACGCGGACGAATCTCGTCACGAAACTTAGTCTGAATCTGATAGAAATTCACAGGCAATTGTTTGTAGCTATTAATCTCTTTGCGAGCAATATCAGTAATCACCTCCTCATGCGTTGGACCAAAGCAATAGTCACGTTCGTGCCTATCCTTGATTTTGAGCATTTGTGGGCCGAACACAGCCCAGCGGCCAGTCTCTTCCCATAACTCTTTAGGCTGTACCGCAGGCATAGAAAGCTCCATCGCTCCTGCTTTGTTCATCTCATCGCGCACAATCGCTTCGACTTTGCGCAGAACGCGCAATCCCAGCGGCATCCAGGTATATAGGCCATTACCCAGTTTTTTGATCAAGCCGGCACGCACCATCAGCTTATGGCTGATCAGTTCGGCATCGGCTGGCGCTTCTTTTTGGGTGGAAATAAAAAACTGGGATGCTCGCATAATTCACCTAACTCTTGAGAACAGGCGCAATTTTAGCCTGTATTCCGATAGACGTCAGCTATTGATTGGATTGAGCAGCATGCTTACGCGGCTTGCCAACTGGGCTGTCGGCGGGTTCGTAATTTGCTTTCCATTGCTCGAATGGCACAATCGTGGCTGGATGACCATTGTCGTAGAACCAGCTATCTACTGCATAACGCTGTTTGCTGGCGATTTCGTGGATCACAGCAGTGCTATGCGGCCAGCCGGTAAAAAAGAAATTGCGTGTGCGGGTATCCTCGATATCGTGCAATTGCATCAAGCCAGCTTGCTTAAGCAGACGCATATAGGTGGTGGTATTGATGGCCTCATCATTGCAGTCCATCTGCCCAGGCGTATCGCTGTTGTCGAAAGTGCCGGCCAAGTCCGTATCCGTGCCAACCTTCTTTCCAACAACGCCTTCCAGCACGCCAATCGCATCAGCAATCTGTACGCGCTCCTGTTCGGCGTTTTGAGCTTTAGGATTGAAAACGGCGACAACCTTCTGCCAGTCTTCTAGCGTCAGGTGTGCAGCTGACACCTTTGCACAGCCGCCACCTTGGCATACCTCAAAATGATTCAACTGTGGTGTCAGCCTGAAAATACGTGTCATTTCTGTCAAATCCGCCTGTGCGTTCACAGTCAGTATCAACAGGACACTACAATACCAATGGTCTATCAGAGATTTCATTTTTTCTGGAACTATCATGCGGAAAATGCCGCTGCAGATGTGTGCTGATTTCGGCTATACCTTGCAGAACCGCAGCCTCATACTCACCTTTTTTAAATAATTTCTCCATCTCACGGCAAATAGCGTCCCAAATATCGTAGCCTACTCTATGGTCGATGCCACGATCCGCCACGATTTCAACATCCCTATCTGCCAACAACAGGTATATCAAGACGCCGTTGTTATTCTCGGTGTCCCATATATTCAGACGCCCAAACAGCTCGATTGCGCGTTTGCGAGGTGTCTTTTTGAACAATATCTCATATGGATGCAGCCCTGCTTCGACTACGAACCGAATCTCGCCGCTATGTGTGCGCTCACTCACCGCAATCGCTTGCTCGATGCGGCGCATGGAGTCCTCTGAGAAGCGCCGCCTGACTTGCCAAGGGTTGCTGACCATATGTGCGAGAAAACGAACAGCAGGATGACGTTTTTTCATTACCAATCCCCAGAAGCTCCGCCGCCGCCAAAATCGCCGCCACCGCCGGAAAACACATCACCACTGCCGCTCCAGCCACCACTACCAGGACCCCCACCATAACTGCCTGGATAGCCGCTGTAGCCATTAATGCCTCTAGAACCGAGCATCATGGTGATGAAAAAAGCGATAAAACCAATAATGGATGCCCCGAACAAGGCGGTTCCGAGCCAATAAACAATTATGCCAACAAGACCGCCATTGAGGGCGCTGCCAACAAACGTACCAAACATGCCACGAAGCACCAGGCCGGAAACCAGACCGCCAAACAGCAACATCGGCAACAGTTGGTCTATGCTGATATTCTCTTTCTGTGGTTCAGGGATAGGCAACGCTTCACCTTCTATCAATTTGCTCAGACTATCTATTCCCGCATCTAGTCCGCTGAAAAAGTCACCCCCTTTGAATCTTGGGGATATCACATCGCTGATGATACGCTTGGCATAGATATCTGGAATCGCACCTTCCAGGCCACGACCCACCTCGATGCGCAACTTACGGTCGTTCTTGGCTACTAGCAGCAGCACGCCATCATCCGGTTTCTCGCGCCCCAGTTGCCATTTTTCTACGGCACGAATCGAATATTGTGCGATATCTTCCGGCTGTGTGCTAGGCAGGATGAGAATGGCAACCTGGCTGCCCTTTTTGTCCTCCAGCACTTTCAACTTGGCTTCCAATGAAGCCTGCTGTGGTGCTGTCAGCGTGCCGGTCAAGTCTGTAACTCGGGCTCGCAGCTCAGGCACTTCCACCAGCGCAAACGTCATACGCGACGCCAATAACATCGTCAAACATAGCGCTAAGAAGCCAGCTTTGAGATAGGACATTGATGCCGCTAAAACTTATTTCTTGTCACCAAACTCTACTTTAGGCGCAACTGAGATAGCCTTCTCATTCTCTACAGAGAAGTTGGGCTTAGTCTTGTAGCCAAACACTATCGCGGTCAAGTTATTGGGGAAACTGCGCACCGCGGTGTTGTACTCCTTGACCGTCTCGATATAACGGTTACGCGCCACAGTCACACGATTTTCAGTCCCTTCCAATTGCGCCTGTAAATCCCTAAAACCTTGATCCGCCTTCAGGTTAGGATAATTCTCTGCCACTGCCATCAAACGTGACAGCGCGCTGGTCAACTGACCCTGTGCAGCCTGAAACTTGGCAAACGCTTCAGGATCGTTCAACACCTCCGGCGTAACCTGCATGCTTCCTACCTTGCTACGCGCTTCGGCCACTTCTGTCAGCACCTCTTTTTCATGTTCTGCATAACCTTTCACGGTTTCCACCAGATTGGGTACCAAGTCTGCGCGACGCTGGTATTGGTTGAGCACCTCGGACCATGCCGCCTTGGATTCCTCATCCAGGCTTTGGAAGGTGTTATAGCCGCAACCGCTCAGGGTAAGCAACAGCGCCACGATGGCGAGTTTTGAGATCAGGCTCTTCATGTTGTTTTCCTCTTAAGATAATTGAAAACTGAAACGATTAGTATATGTACTAAATGGTGTGCATTCAATGAATTACAAGCCCCGCATGGTATCGCGTGCCAGACATAAATCTTCCCATGCTTTGGCTTTCTCCAACGGACTGCGTAGCAGGTATGCCGGATGAAAAGTCACCACCACCGGCACACCATGATACTTATGCAACTTGCCGCGCAAGCTGGAGATGGAATCCTGAGTATTCAGCAGGGACTGCGCCGCAAACTTGCCCAGCGCGAGAATAAGCTTGGGCTGAATCAGTTCGACCTGACGTTTAAGGTACGGATCGCACTTTTGCACTTCTTCACCGTTCGGATCGCGGTTCTGAGGTGGACGGCATTTGAGCACATTCGCGATGTAAACGTTATCACCCCGTTTCAAATGTATCGCGGCCAACATGTTATCCAGCAGCTTGCCAGCCTGGCCGACGAATGGCTCGCCCTTTTTGTCCTCTTCCGCGCCCGGCGCCTCTCCCACGATTAGCCAATCTGCATTCGGATCACCGACACCAAACACCGTCTGCGTTCTCGTTTGCGCCAAGCTGCAGGCCTGACAGTTCTTGACGCAATCCTGCAACACCTGCCAGTCCATTTGCATCACATCAGAGAGCACATCATGAACTGATGGCTTTTCAATAGTGATTTCAGCATGGCTGGAAACCGCATCCTGCCTGGCTTCCAGGGTATCGGTTTGTGCTATTGAATGCGTACGTTTGCCTAGCGAATGCGTTTGCCCAGCTGGCGCGTGTGCACGTAGCTTCCACGCTGGCAACAGCTCCAATTCGCGCAACATGTCTTCCCGCGTCAAACTCATAAGGCTAGCCCCATCAAAATCGCATCCTCCCGGCCATTCGCAGCGGGATAATAGTTACGCCGCACTGACATCTCATTGAAACCGACATCTTCATATAACGCAATCGCGCTTTTGTTGCTGGGACGCACCTCCAGAAACATATTGCGCGCGCCATATCCCCTAGCCTTGTCTATCATATGCGCCAGCAGCCTGCGCCCCAAGCCAAGCCCCTGCTTGGCCTTGGCCACACTGATATTAAGCAGATGCGCCTCATCCAGCACCAGATACATCAACGCATATCCCACCAGATCGTCATTTTCAATCATCACCCAGCAGCTATGACCGGAGCGCAGTGAATCAGCAAAGTTACCGCGTGTCCACGGATGGCTGTAGATCGTTGGCTCGATCGCCATCACCGCATCCAGGTCACTAGTCTGCATGGGGCGAAACTCTGCTTCTATAGAAGGCTGCATCAGTGTGTTCACAGCTTTTGCCCCTGCTCGCGTTCCAGGGTAGTCAGCGCGACACGGTTGCGGATATACAATGGCTTGGTGTTGCTAGCCGATTCTGTTTTGCCTGATTCGAACAATGGCATCGCAAGCTGTAGAATCGCCTTGGCATCCGGCGACGCGGCAGCGTCAGTACCCTGCAATATCGCATGATATTTAGCTTGCAGGGCATCCCCATAAGTGGCCCAGCCGCTGCCGACGCCCATCCAGCCTTGACCAGCGATTTCCGGCAAGCTGTCAGGCTTATACAAAGCCGTAACAGACAACTCACACCAGCCTTCTTGCTGCCTTTCCAGCGCGGCAAAGTATATTTCACCCATACGCGCATCCTGACAAACGATGATTTTCTGCGCCGCGCTGGCTTGCGCGAGCGCATACAGGGAATTGATACCTACCACTGGCAGGCTTGCACCAAAAGCCAAACCCTGCGCTACGCCACAGGCGATGCGCAAACCGGTGAACGCGCCCGGGCCAGTGCCATAAGCAATGCCGTCCAGCTCATTCAGTTCCAGACCAGCCTGATTCAGAAGGGACTGGATCTCCGGCAAGATCAGTTCCGAGGCTCGTATGCCGACGCGCTCGTGAAAAGCGAACATCTGTTCGCCTTTGCATAACGCTATCGAAAGCACCTCAGTAGAGGTATCAAATGCCAGTAGATTCATTCTTCTATTTTGCCACGAAGTCGCTTGATTTTCCCGCGCAAACTTTTCGCATCCATGCGTCTTTGCTGCGAAGCACGCGTCGGTCGTGAGGCATATCGCTTGGGCGGCACATGCGAAGCGGCATTTAATATCTCATGCAAACGACGAATCGCATCTTTCTTGTTGGCCTCCTGTGTGCGAAATTGTTGCGCCTTGATAATCAGTACACCTTCATCGGTAATCCGACTGTCTCTTGAATGTTCTAGCTTCTGTTTCAACCAATCCGGCAAGCTGCTAGCAGCGATATCGAACCGCAAGTGAATTGCGCTCGATACCTTGTTCACATTCTGCCCGCCAGCGCCCTGAGAGCGCATCGCTGTGAGTGTATATTCACTTTCTGGTATGGTGATCATGCCGCTTGTTGACTAAAGAAAGCCAGGGCTTCCGATAATTCACGCGTCCGCTTGAATGGCGGCAAACTCTGCCAGATACGCCTACCGTAAGGCTTGCTAATCAAACGCGGGTCGCAGATCATCAGTACGCCGCGGTCAGTTTCATCGCGTATCAGCCTGCCTGCACCCTGCTTGAGGGTCACCACGGCGTAGGGTAGCTGATACTCCATGAATGCGTTCTTGCCTTCCGCATTCATTTTGTCGATACGCGCTGATAGCACCGGATCATCCGGTGGCGCGAACGGTAGCTTGTCGATAATGACCAGACTCAACGCCTCGCCGCGCACATCCACCCCTTCCCAGAAACTCTGCGACCCCACCAGCACCGCATTGCCATGTGCGCGAAACCTCTCCAGCAGTTCCGAACGCGTGCTTTCGCCTTGCAGCAGAATAGGATATTCCATACCATTCTCCGCAAACGCGTCTTTCAGCAGCGCATGAATCTCACGCATGGCCCTCAGGCTTGTACACAGAATGAATGCCCGCCCACGGCTGGCTTGAATCAATGGCAAGCAGGCTGCAACTACCGACGCGTTATACGCTGGCGTATTCGGGTCCGGCATGTCGGCAGGCGCATACAGTAGCGCCTGGCTCTCATAGTTAAAAGGGCTTTGCAGATAGAGGGTTTCCGCCGCATGCAGACCCATCTGGCTGCGATAATGCGAGAAATCATTCTTCACGGCCAAAGTGGCGGAGGTGAATATCCACGCGCGCGGCTGGGCGTTGAGCTGCTTGCCGAAACCATCGGCTACACTTAGCGGTGTGGCGTGCAATTGGATACTTTGGGTAAATACTTCCACCCAGCGCACTAGGTTAGCATCCTCGGCGATTATCCAGTTTTCTAACTGTTCGCATAACGCATTACCGCGTTGCCAGCACTTTTCCAATTGCGGGTCACGCGCGGATTGGCTTTCCAACACTTTGGTCAATTCCAGCAATCGCGCTTGCATCGCCTGATAAGCCTCACCGAACCCTTTTAGCGCCAGTGCCTTTTGAACAGGCAAACGCGATCCTTCATAGGCAAAAATCAGCCGAAAATCTCGGCAGGCCTTTTCCAGCGCGGGAATTGCCTCGCCAAGTGTCACGCAATCCTTGGCCAGGCTCAGATGCGCCATGGTGCTATCACGGCACAGCTCCATCAGCTGGCTGGTCGAGACATCCTCGCCAAAGAACAGACCTGCCACATCCGGCAACTGGTGCGCTTCGTCAAAGATGACGGTATTGGCGCTCGGCAATAACTCGGAGACGCCCTCGTCACGCAGCATCACATCAGCAAAGAACAGGTGATGATTAACCACGACGACATCGGCCGCCAGCGCCTTCTTGCGGGCTTCCATCACGAAGCAGTCCTTGTAATAGGCACAATCTTGCCCAAGACAGTTGTCGCGGGTGGATGTGACATTCTGCCAGATTGTGGCATTCTCTGGCACTTCGGTCAGTTCAGCCTTGTCGCCTGTCTTACTGTGCTCAGCGAAAGTCTTGATGATCTGTACATAACGCGCATCATCACGTGAGACAAAACGGCCTTCCTGCGAAGCACGTTCTAAATGGTGATGGCAGACATAGTTGGCGCGCCCCTTGAGCATGCAAGCGGCAACAGGCAACTTGAGTGCATCGCGTACATTGGGCAAATCACGATTGAATAACTGGTCCTGTAGCGTCTTAGTGCCGGTAGAAATGATCACCTTGCCACCGGAAAGCAAGGCTGGCACCAGATACGCAAAGGTCTTGCCCGTACCGGTGCCCGCTTCGGCAATAAGCTGCTTGTGATGCAATATGGCATCTTCCACTGCCTGTGCCATTTCCAACTGCTGGCTGCGAGGCGAGTAATTGACGACCGCTTGTGATAACACGCCGCCTGCTTCAAAAACCTGCTTTAACATCGAATATTCAGACATAACATGAATTATCCCACAGCGCAGCGTATGCATAGAGAGCAAGCACGATAATTGTATTTGATTTATCATTATTTTATCTGTGGGTATTGTGCTTGGCGCTTTTGCCTGTTAGCCTATCGTTGCTGTCAAGCATGACTGGCGGTTAAGTAATGTAAGTAAGTGTTTTATTTCGTCAATTTTAGGGAGAGAGTGATGGATTTAAGCCTTATTATTCAGTTAATCAGCGGTGCGATAGGCGGTAATATAGCCGGCAATTTAATGAAGAACGCCAACTTGGGAACGGCACTTAACTCGATCGTCGGGATTCTGGGTGGTGGCTTGGGTGGGCAAATTCTTGGCGCCCTGGGTATGGGAGGAGCCGCAGCAGCAGGTGGCGGAATGGATATCGCATCTATTGTCAGCCAAGTGGCCGGCGGTGGGGTTGGTGGTGGTGTATTACTCGCCATCATCGGCCTGATCAAAAACGCCATGGCGAAACAATAAGCCTGCTTTGATAACCTGCCCAGCTCAAGCCGGGTAGGTTTTTTGCTTTTTAAAGCTGTAGTTTAATGAAGGTTATGAAAAGATTTTTACTGATATGCTTGTGGATGCTGATGCCTGTTATCTGCCTGGCAGATGAGACCATCGGGCAAGGCATCGACAATGACATATCTTCGGTTCAGACCGATGATGGTTGGCAGGCGAAGGCTCGTGAGATCTTAATGAATGCCTTTAGTCTAACTGGCATCAAGTACCAATATGGGGGTAACCAACCAGAGACTGGTTTTGATTGTAGCGGTTTTGTACGCTATGTATTCCGGGAGGCCGCCAATATCACTTTGCCACCCACTGCTCGCGCCATCAGCCAAATCGGCAGAACCATTAAAAAGGATGAATTGCAGCCAGGTGATCTGGTATTTTTCAACACATTGAAATCGGCGTTCTCACATGTCGGCATCTACGTTGGCAACAACAAATTCATTCACGCCCCGCGTGCTGGCGGCGTGGTACGTATTGAAGACATGCAAGCCGACTACTGGAATAAACGTTTTAATGGGGCGCAGCGGGTGGAAGCGGAAACTACCGCTTCCCGCTAACTTAATCCTCAATCAGTCGTGGAATTTGGCCAAGTCACCCGGCTTGCGCAACATCTTGTCCACCTCGCCTAGGTGCAATTCTTCCTGGTATATCATTTCTCGTGCATATTCTTCCAGCATGACGGATTTGCCTTCCACCAAGCTCAACAGCGCCTTGTATGCATCCAGTGCAGTATTTTCATGCTCCAGAGATTCACGCAATATGTCGCCTATGTCGTGATTGTGCGTTTCTAATAATGGTCCGATTGCTAACGATGGATGCCCACCTAGATGCGTAATCAGTTCTCCCGCTTTATCAGCATGCGCCAGTGATTCTGTCGCCTGTCCACGCAGCCATGATACGATTGGGATACGGTTGTAACCGAATACCATGAGCGAGTAATGTGTATAGCGTACTACCCCAGCCAACTCCAGCTCTAGTATCTTGTTGAGGGCCTTCACAACCGGAGTATTGGTACCGTTGTCAGTCATGACTGTTCTCCTTATCAATTATAATCTGTTATTTCTTGCATCAGAGCTAACTCTATACCTGGTGACCGCAACTCGCAATACTTCATATCTGTTTTCTATCGCTGTGCCCCAAGCTGCGCTCAGGGTCTATAGCATCACGTATCAACTGCTTCAATTCTGCCGCATCTGCATGCCTGCCCTGCATCTTGCGTGAATAAACAACAACTCCATCAAGACTGATATCAAATATGCCTCCTGTACCAGGCTTGAGGGTCAAAGACTCCAAATCCCCATCAAAGGTTGTCAGCAACTCTTGCGCCAGCCATGCGGCGCGCATTAGCCAGCGACATTGAGTACAAAATTCGATTTCCACACGATGTTTAGACATTTTCCTCCCCTTAAAGCTTGGCAATACTGTTCATTTTGCTTGAAATAACGCAAAATGAACCTATGTTATATTGTAGGCTCAAAGCGCTTACTGTTTTGTCTATTACAAAGGTATTTTGATGCGGTCTAAACTTGAAAAATTCGGTCTGATTGGCTCCGGTATGCTAATTGGCGTGCTTATCAGCTTTAACTTCTCGGCTCTGGCAGAAAAGGTCACCGCCCCAGACTTGCCGATTGACGATTTGCGTGTATTTGCTGAAGTGTTTGGCAAGGTTAAAAGCGATTATGTAGAACCTGTCGAAGACAAGAAATTGATCAATGAGGCACTGACCGGAATGTTGCAGGGTTTGGATCCACATTCTGCCTTCTTGGATGCGGATGCATACAAAGATATGCAGGCCGGGACGCAAGGTGAGTTCGGTGGCTTAGGCATAGAAGTAGCCATGGAAGACGGCTTGGTAAAGGTGGTTACCCCGATTGAAGACAGTCCTGCTTACAAGGCTGGACTAAAGACCGGAGACCTGATCATGAAGCTTGATGACACGCAAGTTCGCGGCATGACATTGAATGATGCCGTAAAAAGAATGCGCGGTACTCCGGACACCAAAATCACGCTGACAGTACTGCGCAAAAATGAGCCTAATCCACTTACGTTCACGTTAACCCGCGCCATCATTAAGTCACAGAGCGTTAAAAACAAATATATCGAGAAAGATTATGGTTACGTTCGTATCACACAATTCCAGGAACGCACCGGAGAAGACTTGGCCAAAGCTTTAAAAGCATTGCGCACCCAGAACAAGGAGCCTCTGAAAGGCTTGATATTAGACTTGCGAAATAACCCTGGAGGATTACTAGATGCGGCTGTAGGCGTGTCTGCCGCTTTTCTGCCTCGAGATAGCCTGGTGGTCTACACGGAAGGCCGTATCGCCGATTCGCAAATGCGCTTGAGTGCTAACCCACAGGATTACGCACGTCGCGGCAAATCTGATTATCTGCGCGATTTACCAGATGAGTTCAAGAAGACACCTATCGTTGTGCTGGTAAATGCAGGGTCTGCATCCGCGTCGGAAATTGTTGCTGGCGCACTGCAAGATCATAAGCGCGCTACCATCATGGGCATACAAAGCTTTGGTAAAGGCTCGGTGCAAACCATTCTGCCGATGAACAACGGCAGCGCCATTAAACTGACCACCGCTCGCTACTTCACTCCGAAAGGTCGCTCCATCCAAGCTAAAGGCATCGTGCCAGACATGATTGTAGAAGATGGTTCTGACCCATCGCACGCTCTGCATGAAGCCGATTTGGGTAAGCATCTTTCCAATCCGACTGACAAAGAGGAAGCCATCAAAAAAGCGGCGGATGAAGCAGCAAAATCTGCCGTCAAAAACAAGGTGGAAGAAAAACGCTTTGCGGAACCTAAAGGCCCTATCGAACCTGCAAGTGCAGATGACTTCCAGTTTCAACAGGCAATGAATCAATTAAAAGGCATGCCAGTGCAAAAAGCGCCGGATGTAAAAGAAGTCAAATCAGAGGCTAAAGCCCCCGATAACAATAGTGACAAAAAATAACAACCAACCCTGCTACGGCAGGGTTTTTTGTCATCGTAATTTTGGTAGACTATATATTTTATGGATATCGATACTCTGATTACATCCTTTGATAACGGCTTGCGTACAGTCTTCGCCAGAGCGCGCACCGTGCGCCCACTCCCAAGCGCTACTGTACCGGAAGCTGATATGGATACACAGGAAAAGGCATATGCTGCCGCACTGATGCGCATCAACCATGCTGGTGAAGTTTGCGCCCAAGCCTTATACAATGGACAAGCCATTACCTGCAAAACCCCACGTATCGTCGAGTCCTTAAAAGAGGCGGGTCAAGAAGAGACTGAGCATTTGGCATGGTGCGAAAATCGAATCGAGGAATTGGGTGGGAGAAAAAGCCTGCTTAACCCTCTCTGGTACACAGCCAGCTTTGCATTAGGGGCGTTAGCAGGAAAGGTTGGCGACAAGTGGAACCTCGGTTTTTTGGCTGAGACTGAACGTCAGGTCGGTCTACATCTGCAAAGCCATTTGAAGAAAATTGCGCCTCAGGATGTCAAAACAAGCGCCATCATCCACCAAATGTATGATGATGAAATCAAACACGCGTCCGAAGCGACTGCCCTTGGGGCTGCAGAACTGCCAGCACCAGTCAAAATTGCGATGCGCTTGGCATCCAAAGTCATGACCAAAACCGCCTATTATTTTTAATTCGAGGTGTGTACAAGCGGTTGTTTAGGGGTATGATGAAACTATCAGGGTTCTAAAAGAGGTAATTATTTCAGGGATGCAAAAGTTCAGCGACATATTACTCACACTGGAAAACGCCGACCACGTACAACGCATCGAGTTGTATCATCAGAACGGGAAACCAGCTGGTGTCATCGAGAACAAGCCGGGTAGCCAAGGCTCCGTGAAGGTTTACAACCACTTATACAAAATGTTCGGGGAAATCAGTATGGATGCCGCTGTAGAGGGTTTGGCACTATACTGCGAGCATACTGAAGATGCCGAGAACTGCCCAGGCAAGCACCCTAATGTAGATCGGTTACTGAACGTACTGGAAGACGAACAGCCGCTTCAAATCAAAATCATCGCTAGCACATAAGATTTACGCGCACGGATTCATTACAAAACACTTATCCTGGGCGGCGCGCTAGAAAAAGCCTCGCAAGCCGATAATTTTTATAATGAACAAAAAGTTTTAGTCGAAACCGACTTGTTTGATCTCAAAATCGTGCGTGATTTCACAAGCTTTTCCCAGCATAATTGAAGCCGAACAATATTTCTCTGCAGACAGCTTGATGGCTCGCTCCACCTGAGACGAATTTAGCTGATCACCTGTCACCACAAAATGCACATGAATCTTGGTGAATACCTTAGGAACTTCATTCGCGCGCTCGGCATGGATTTCAGCCACGCAATCGGTCACTTTCTGGCGTGCTTTCTTTAGAATAGTCACTACATCGAATGAAGTGCAGCCGCCCATGCCAATCAGCAACATTTCCATCGGGCGCATGCCGATATTACGCCCGCCCATCTCAGGAGCACCATCTAATATAACGGCATGGCCTGTCTCTGACTCGCCCATGAAACACACGCCATCAACCCATTTCACGCTGACTTTCATTATTTTACATCCAGCAACTCAACATCGAACACCAACACAGCATTCGGGGGAATAACGCCACCTGCGCCACGGACGCCATAACCCATCTCAGATGGAATAATCAGCGTACGTTTACCGCCGACTTTCATGCCAGCAAAACCTTCGTCCCAGCCTTGAATGACTTGGCCGCCACCCAGGAAGAAATTGAAAGGCTCTCTTCTATCCAGACTGCTATCGAATTTCTTGCCTTTATGATCTTTGGCATTGACGTCGTACAACCAGCCAGTGTAATGCACAGTAACATTGAAGCCTGGCTCCGCCTCACGGCCAGTCCCCACTTGTGTATCAATCTTTTGTAATTCGGTAATGTTTGTCGTCATAGCAGATGTTTCCTGATTTGTTGAATTGGATGTTTCGGCCTGGCATGCACCCAATGTCAGCATGCACAGCAGTCCGATAAATACGTTACGCATAATGTTGCCCATTCACTCTAAAGCAAAAGCAATATGATACCTTAATCCCCTTTGATTCGCTCGAATCAAGGCTGCTGGCGCACCCATTCTATCAATGCATCCTGCGCATCCTTACTGGCAGCAGCCTTGGGATGATTCACAAACATCACCAGCACATGGCGATGCTTGTTAGCATCTATCTCATAACCGGCGATGGTGCTCACACCATCCAGCGAACCGGTCTTAAGGTGAGCGCGCCCATTGGATTGACTATCGTTCAGGCGTTTTTTAATTGTGCCGTCCTGAGACAAAATCGGGAGAGAAGCCATCAGTTCCGGCATGACTGGACTGTGGAAAGCATTTACCAGCAGCTGCCCTAAATGCTCGGCACTGATACGCTCTACACGCGACAAACCGGAGCCATTCTCGATAATCAACTCTGCAAATGACATGCCTTTCCCGAACAGCCAGGTTTTGACAGCTGCGAATCCCTTGGCTTCCGTAGCAGGAATGCTATGTTTCTCTGCAGCGATGGTGAGAAGCAATTGCCGCGCCATCAGATTGTTGCTCCATTTGTTGATATCGCGAATCACATAACCCAGCGGGTCAGAGGTCTGTTGTAGCATCTTGGTTGCGTTCTGCGGAACTTCCTGCACCTTTAAGCCGCCGCTGAATTTACCCCCAAGCTCCTGCCATAGTTTCTTGAAAGTGAAAAAAGCATATTTTTCGTCATCGAACACGCTGAGTTCTAGGTAACGCTCGCCGCAATCCGGAGAAAAAACGCCGCTGAATGTGACTATAGCCATGTCCGATGCAGATTTCACGGTATAGCCGAAACGGCTCCGCCATTCGCCGCATGACCCTTGTGCTAGCTTCATATTGTTAACGATCCGCACTTCAGGCAGTTCGAACTCCTGATTGACATTAACACCATTTTCACTAACGGTAAATTTAAAGCTGGTGCTTCTCCCATTGACCAGGAACGCGCTTGGCATGGCGTTATAGGCACGCCAAGTTTCATCGTCAAACGTATTGCGGTTCCCAATATTGCTAGCGAAAAAGCTTTTATCAATCAGCAGATCACCCTTGATCTCCCTGATGCCGACCTGCTGGATATTCATTAGCAGTCGCCAGAATTCTTGCGCCTTGAAACTTGGGTCGCCATACCCCTTGATAATCAAATTGCCTTCTAGAACGCCATCGTTGACTTGGCCGTCACGATACACCTCGGTTTTCCACCGATAAGCTGGGCCCAAAAGATCCAGGCCTGCATACGTGGTGATGAGTTTCATTACCGATGCCGGATTCATTGATTTGCTGGCGTTGTGCACCAAAATCGGCCTGTCACTATCTACCGCCTGCACATATATCGAGACATTCTGCTGCGGGATCCCCGCTTTTTTCAGCGCATCTGCAACTGCGACAGGCAGTTCGGCATATACATTGAATCCGATAAACAGAAACAAAAGCCCAATCAACCAGCGTCTCATATACTTTGCTTGACGACTTTCATGGTAGCTTCCACCAAAAAATCGATCTCTTCCTGATTTATCACATACGGTGGCATCCAATAGACGGCGTTACCTATCGGCCGCAACAGCACGCCTTGCGACAGCCCGTTGGCATAACAAGCCTTGGAAAATTGTGTATTACTAGTGACCACATCAAACGCCCATATCATACCTTGCTGCCGCAGATGCTTGATTGGCAAGTCAGTGAGCGCTTGCATTTTTGCGCCGATAGCCTCTGCCTTTTGCCTATTCTTTTGCCAGACATCATCCGTTTCAAACATCTCAAGTGTAGCCAAAGCCGCACTGCACGCCAACGGGTTACCCGTATAGCTGTGACTATGCAGAAACCCTTTCGTTACATCATCATGATAAAAAGCCTGATAAACCGTATCCGTCGTCAGTACAACAGAAAGCGGCAGATAGCCGCCAGTGATTCCCTTCGACAAGCACATGAAATCGGGTTTGATGTTTGCCTGTTCACAAGCGAACATCATCCCAGTACGGCCGAAACCAACCGCAATCTCATCGGCAATCAAATGTACTTGGTAGCGATTGCATATCTCCCTGGCGCGCTGCAGGTAGACCGAATGATACATCCCCATGCCACCCGCACATTGCACCAAAGGCTCGATGATAAACGCCGCGAGCTCATCAGCATGTAACTCCACATAGTGCTCCAGCGCATCGGCGCAGCGTAACGCAAAGGCCTCAGCAGTTTCGCCGCGCTCAGCCAACCGCCAGTCGGGGCTCGGCAGCTGTGCAGACTGTCTCAATAAATGCGCATAAGTATCCTTAAAGATTGCTACGTCCGTAACACTCAACGCACCCAGCGTCTCACCGTGATAACTGTTTTGCAGGCTAATGAACTTGTTCTTGTTAGGGTTACCGGTGTTACGCCAATAATGGAAACTCATCTTCAGTGCGATTTCGGTCGCACTAGCACCATCGCTACCGTAAAAAGCATGCCCCAAACCTGTCAATCGACTTAACTTTTCAGATAATTCAACCACAGGCTGATGCGTGAAGCCAGCCAGCATGACATGTTCCAGCGTATCCAGCTGCTGCTTGATAGCATCCTTGATGCGTGGATGATTATGTCCAAACAAGTTCGTCCACCAGCTGCTTACCGCATCCAGATAACGTTTGCCCTCGAAGTCATATAGCCAGACGCCCTCACCACGCTGGATCGGCACCAACGGAAAATCCTCGTGCTGCTTCATCTGTGTACAGGGATGCCATACCGCCGCCAGACTACGTTCAATCAATTGTTGGTTTGTCATGTCGAAATTGTACGATGAAAAGCAATGTTTTCACGCAATCTGCCAAGAACTTTAGTAAAATCATGGTTTTAGTCATTCAAGCCCGCATGCATCATTCACGCACACATCTGGAGCTACTCTCCCCGGCCAAGAATGCCGATTTCGGTATCGCAGCCATCAATCATGGAGCGGATGCTGTCTATATCGGCGGGCCTGCCTTCAGTGCGCGAGCCAAAGCTGCCAACGAGGTGGCTGACATCGAGCGCCTTGCCAAACATGCCCACAAATTCAATGCCAAAGTATTCGTGGCATTCAACACCATCTTTCATGACAATGAGCTAGAAGGCGCACAGCAGCTCATGTGGCAAATGTATGAAGCAGGTGCGGATGCGCTGATCATTCAGGACATGGGCTTGCTGGAGATGAACTTGCCGCCGATTCAGTTGCATGCAAGTACCCAGACTGATATTCGCACGTTGGAAAAAGCCAGGTTTCTGGATCAAGTAGGCTTCAGTCAAATCGTGCTGGCACGCGAAATGGACTTGAGCACCATCCGGCAAATCGCCTCACAAACTAGTTGCAATCTGGAATATTTCATCCACGGGGCTCTGTGTGTCGCCTTTAGTGGGCAGTGCTTCATCAGCCACGCGCACACCGGGCGCAGCGCCAACCGCGGCGAGTGCTCGCAGGAATGCCGCCTGCCATATACCTTGGAAGATCAGGCCGGGCGCATCATTGGCAAGGATAAGCATTTCCTGTCGCTGAAAGACAACGATCAGAGCGCCAATCTGCGCGCACTGATTGAAGCAGGCGTAAGCTCGTTCAAAATCGAGGGTCGCTACAAGGACTTACCGTACGTGAAGAACGCCACCGCCTATTACCGACAGCTGCTGGACGAGATTCTTGAAGAAATGCCGGAGTACGCGAAAGCCTCAAGCGGCACATGCACTTACACCTTCACCCCACAGCCAGAAAAAACCTTTAACCGGAGCGCAACAGATTATTTCGTCCACGGCCGTCAGGCAGATATTGGCGCGTTCGACACCCCTAAATTTGCAGGGGAGGAACTGGGCAAAGTTGTCAAAGTAGGCAAGGATTTCATCGACATCGCCACCGGCATCGAACTACACAACGGTGATGGCGTCTGCTTTTTTGACGTACACAAAGAGCTGGTAGGCTTGCGTGCAAATACCGTACAACGTCTGGATAAACATACGCAGCGCATCTTGCCAAATGAGATGGTGAACGGCATCACTCGTAACATGACCATCTACCGCAATCGCGATCAAGCCTTTATGCGCTTGCTGGAAAAAGATTCCGCTATGCGTAAAATCTCGGTGGACATGACTTTTGATGAAACACGTGATGGTTTTGCACTCACTGTGAGTGACGAGGATGGTTTCACTGCGCATGCACAATGTACTGGGGAAAAACAGCTGGCACAAAACTTGGAAAAAGCGGAAGCGACGCTGCGCGAGAACTTGAGCAAGCTGGGCAACACGGATTTTTCAGCGAGCAACATCAAATTAGAAACATCTCAGCCTTGGTTCGTCCCCGCTTCGCTCATCAACAGCCTGCGCCGTGAGGCAATGGAACTGCTCATGGAGATTCGGCGCCTGGGCTACCAGCGACCAGAGCAGGGGCAGCCAATCGAGCCGCCAGCCATTTATCCTGCCGATACGCTGAGTTACCTAGCAAACGTCTACAACCACAAGGCGCGTGCTTTTTACGAAAAGCATGGCGTCAAGCTGATTGCAGCCGCTTACGAAGCCAACGAAGAATTGGGCGAAGTGCCCTTGATGATCACTAAACACTGCCTGCGTTTTAGCCATGGCCTGTGCCCGAAAGAAGCCAAAGGCGTCATTGGCGTGCAAGGTACCGTGACAGCAGAGCCTATGACCCTCATCAGCGGCAACGACCGCTATACCTTGAAGTTCGATTGCAAGCCGTGCGAAATGCACGTGATGGGCAAGATACGCAAACATATCCTGCAGATACCGCAGCCTCAGCCCATCACTTTCTTTGAAAAACGCCCACTAGCAGTCGGCTAATAACGGCGCTTTTGTTGCGGTGCAGCGCCTGTTCTCGCCTCAAGATGCCTGAACATAATGCGACCTTTGCTGATATCGTAAGGCGACATCTCTAGCATCACCTTATCTCCAGCCAGAATCCGAATATGATGCTTGCGCATTTTTCCGCCGGAATACGCCACAATCTCGTGGCCATTCTCCAGCGTGACGCGAAAACGCGAGTCTGGCAATACTTCAGCAACCACACCATTCATTTCAATCAAATCTTCTTTAGCCAAAGCAATTCTCCAAGATGAGGCAATAAAAAGAAAAAAGCCCCGGTATACCCAGGGCTTTTCTGGTAAGCACGCATTCCCCCAAAGGAAATGCTGCGAGGCTAAAATTATTCCGCTTCGCGGATATTTGATGCTTGCTGACCTTTAGGGCCAGTAGTAATGTCAAAGCTTACGCGTTGATTTTCTTTCAAGGTTTTAAAACCTTGGCTTTGAATTGCTGAAAAATGCGCGAACAGGTCCTGACCGCCATTATCTGGGGTAATAAAACCAAAGCCTTTTGAATCGTTGAACCACTTAACTACACCTGTAGCCATATCTTGATATCCTTAAATAAAAAACAAAAAAATGAAAAAAAGGGATTTCCCTTGGAGGCGAAATTCAAGACAGGGGTGATGAGAGAAGAAATACCTACAATTACGGGTACAGCACCAAACAGCAACAACATAGCTTAAGAATCGCTGCGTGCACTATGCACCTTTTTTTAAAGATAAGCAAGTAAATTAATGTAAATATATGATTTATTTTGCATTTCTGTTCATTGCGTAAAAGCAACACCAGAAACCTAGCATGATCGCCAGCAAATTTTGATGTAAATCTACTAAACCAATCAAATACTTTCCTTGTTGATGCATGCATGCCAAAAGTCGCATAAACATTGGCTTGCAAGGCTAAAGGCTAACGGCAGAATGTGCGCTCAGGATAATATATATATAAGCATATATCTATATAACCGATTGATATGGATGTTAAACGCTCTATATAACCAATTGATTTATAAGATTAAAAAAATTGACACAGCCATCTTGCATACTCATAATCAGGTTTCAATACAAGGGATTATCCACATGAAAAGATTGGCATTAATCGCCTGCTTACTCGCTTTACTCACAGCAACTCTGTCGGCCTGTGCCCCTGCAGCTACCACTGCGGCAGGAATTGGCGGCTCCACTGCGGTCAGCCACACACTCAGCGGAATCACTTACCGCACCTTCACCGCGCCATCCGGCAAAGTTAGAACAGCAACACTGCGCGCCTTGAATAGAATGGGCATCAAACTCGTCTCGGACAGCAAGGAAGAAGACAGCAAGATTCGGATACTGACCGCCAGAACAGAGGAGCGAAAAATCGAAATCCAGATTGAGCCGATCAGTGCCAACAGCACCCGCATGCGCGTGGTGGCAAAAAGCTCGCCGATTTTCTATGATTCTGCCACAGCAGAAGAAATCATCCAGCAAACCAAGAAATCACTGGGCTAATTCATTACCCCATTGCTATTGCTTTATCCACGTTATTCACCTATCGATAAACCAAGACCAAACACCGTCTGGGAATGGTTGTAATCAATCAGGGACTCGCCATACCCATCAGACAGCATCAGGTGTAACTTCACGTTGTCGCGCTCCAGCGGTTGAAACTGCAGATCCAGCTTGGCAAAGCCTTTATTGTCGTGCCTGAAGTTGTTACGCAGCAGCAAGTTAGCTGCAAAACTGCTGTCGATACTATCCCAGTGGAACCGGACATCGCCATAGCCCAGATATCTCGAGATATCCGGGTTGTCGTCCTTGGATTGCCCTTCCGGGATACGCCACCAAGGTCGCACTGACATCGTCAGATTTTCGCTCAATTCCCAGGCGGATTCGACATATAAGCGGTTCCAACTGCGCGAGATGGGCAGCGAGCGGCCATTGGATTCATGTATCAGCCCGATATTGGCCATGCGCGGCAAGAAAGGCTGGCGCACCCCATCCAGCTTGTTATCCAAACCCAGTGACAAAATCAGCTCTGGCGCAAAATTGTGCTCGCGCATCGGGCGTGATTCGCCACTGTCAAAAACCTGCCAGTAAGATTGCTGGGTATAGGCCGCCCATATCCTAGAGGTCTCGACGCGCGGGAAATCTCGCACCCAGGGGATACTACGCAGCAGTTCGGTCTTGAAACTAATCTGGAAGTTCAAGTCGTTGTCGTCCAGCCCACGCGATTCTGTATCCGAAGTGGAATGCGACTTAGGACGCTGATTAGGTGTCGAGGTGTGCGTCACCGTCAGATAATTCAGCCGGTGCGTTTCCAGATCCGTCCAGTCTTTGCTCTCGTGACTGTTCAAACGCCATTTTCGGTCCAGATAGCGGCACGGCTTGCCAGCCCCATTGACGCAATCGTCCCCGTATTCGGTAGTAGATACGGTGGTATGTGCGGCTACGATTTCAGCCGAAACCTGAATATTATCGAAACACGTAAGGCGCTCCTCCGCCTGTGATGGCTCGGGGTAAGAAGTCTTACAGCCAATGAAGGCCTGCTCGATTGAAGACTGAGGCGCTGTAGCATGCGCCATTAAAGGCAGCATGGTCAGAAGCACCAGGCCCAGAAGTATTGTTTGGACGCGTTTCATCACATCCCCATCCATATAAAAAGCTCACGGAGCGAATAACTGCATAGTAACAAATCATCAGATGAGAGATATTGCAGAAAATCAAAAAACTTCTGCAAGGAGTGACTTTAATAAGGCAAAGATTTTTTAGGCGTAATTACGGCTGATACAAAAAAACGTGGGATGACCACTAAAGTTTTTTCGGTTGCCGACGATAGCATTTATAGACCCGGCGCCACTCGATCGTGCTCAGGGCAAAAATGAATCAACCTTCAACAAATCCAAAAGGAAAAAAGATGAAAAAATTTGCAGCCGTATTATTTGTTTTCATTGCAGTATTCTCCAACGTGTCATTCGCTAACGATAAAGAATGTCATCCCGAAAAAGAGCACTGCGAGAAACACTAAGTTTGCTCAGGTAAAGGGCTCCCCTACCCTTTATCCATTAAAAGAGACCTGACGCAGGTCTCTTTTTTTATGCAACTGTACGACGCATCTATCAAGCTTTTTTGACGAATTCCGACTTAAGCTTCATCGCCCCAAATCCTTCGATCTTGCAATCGATGTCATGGTCGCCTTCCACCAGCCGGATGTTCTTGACTTTGGTGCCCACTTTCACCACGGAAGATGAACCTTTTACCTTCAGGTCCTTGATGACAGTGATCGTATCACCGTCCTGCAGCACGTTGCCATTCGCATCACGCACCACTTTCGCAGTTTCTCCAACCTCGGCAGCCGCGTCCTTGCTCCACTCATGCGCACATTCCGGGCAAATATATAGTCCGCCGTCTTCGTAGGTGTATTCTGAGCCGCATTGTGGGCATGGTGGGAGTTGGGACATCACAGACTTTCTAAGCAAATTGTAAAAATATGTATTCTACAGGACAGACACAAATCTTTGCCTGCCATTACGGCGCCGGATTCATCATCGTCAAATGCAATTGCTCAATTTCCTGCAGCAGTTCTGGTGGCAGTTGCGTATTCCAAGCATCCATATTTTCTTTCAACTGTACCATGCTGGTGGCACCCACCAGCGTACCGGTGACGAACCAGCGGTGCATCACAAATGAGAGTGCCATCTGCGTTGGAGTAAGTCCATACTTACGCGCCAATGCAGCATAAGCAGCACTGGTAGACGGCACACCCGGCTTTTTGTAGCGCTGCGCATAACCCAGAAACATGGTCACGCGGCCTTTGGCCTGTGGGTCTTCAATGTATTTGCCAGTGAGATGACCAAAGGCTAGAGGGGAATACGCCAAAAGGCCAACCTTTTCTCGATAAAGGATTTCCGTCATACCGAATTCCATGCCGCGGTTCATCAGGTTATAGCAGTTCTGGATGCCGGCAATGCGCGGCAAACCATACGCTTTGGCGACACGCAGAAACTCCATCACGCCCCACGGCTGCTCGTTGCTCAGGCCGATCGCTCGCACTTTTCCCTCTTGTATCAGCTCGGCCAGCGTTTCCAGCTGGTTGAGAATCGGCACCCATTGCTTGGCGTTGCCGTCTATATCAAACTCTTTAGCGGGCTCGAACTGGTATTCGCCAAACATAGGCACATTGCGCTCCGGCCAGTGGATCTGGTAAAGGTCGATGTAATCTGTCTGCAGGCGTCTGAGCGAATCATGAATCGCGCTGCGGATATTTTCCCGGTCAAGCGAAGGCGGACCACCGCGTATCCAGTGCATGCCACGGCGTGGGCCGGCCACTTTGGTGCCGAGAATGATCTTGTCGCGCGGTTGCTTTTTAAGCCAAGTGCCGATAATCGTCTCGGTCCGTGTGCAGGTCTCCGCACGCGGCGGCACCGGGTACATCTCGGCAGCATCGATATAGTTGACGCCTTGCGCCAGCGCATAATCCAGCTGCTCGTGAGCTTCGGCCTCGGTGTTCTGGTCCCCAAAGGTCATCGTGCCCAGACACACCTTGGATATCTTCATGCCGCTGGTACCGAGTTCTGCGTATTCCATGTTCATGTCCTTAATGTAACACTTTCTGCATATCTGGCACTTGCGCAGCTGGTGCGGCTACAGCAGCGCCCATATCCCAGCCGGCTTCCTTGGCTGTTAGCTGCAGCATGTTGCATATCGCCAATATCATCTCATGATTCAGGTTGATACTTGCGGTCATGCCCTCCAGACATGTCATGTGCAGCACAGGCACCATCGGGTTATCTTCCACATAGCGAAGTTGCACCGCCAGCATGCTGGTATCGTTCTGCACTTTTTGGCGCGGCTGGTAAGCGGTAGAAAAATCCATCTTCTGCAAGGTCTCCATCGTTTGCGCCTCCTGCTCGAAACGCTGCAGCGCCTGCTGAGGTGTGGCTGTCAGCTGCGTGGATTGTGCAGTTGGTAAGTTAGTCTTGTTTCCCAGCAACTGCCATAACTGGCGGCTGACGCGATAGGTCAGCCAGATCTGCAGCTCGGAATCATCCTGCAGGCCTATGCGGAACAAAACTCTATCCTGGTTCGGGTTGTAGGCCATATTGAGCTGCTGGATGGCGACATTGGCGACCTGTGGTTTGTTTTCTTCTGACACCTTGTTAAACCTTAAAAAATTTTGGGATTCGCACTTGAAAAATGTAAATTGCATCCAAATATTAGCAATCTAGGCTCGCGAGTGCTAAAATCGCGCCTTTGATTTTAAGCGTTTGCAGTTGTTGCAAACGTGTGAGTTTAATTTAAACATAATCTTAGGAGATTCTGAATGAAAATTCGTCCATTACACGATCGCGTGATTGTTAAACGCGCTGCAGAAGAGCGTACCACCGCTTCCGGCATTGTGATCCCGGATTCTGCAACTGAAAAACCAGATCAAGGTGTAGTGCAGGCCATCGGCAGCGGCAAACGTGATGAAAGCGGCAAACTGATCGCCCTGGATGTAAAAGTTGGCGACAAAGTGCTGTTCGGCAAATACGCAGGCCAAACCGTTAAGGTAGACGGTGAAGAGCTGTTGGTGATGCGTGAAGAAGACATCATGGCGATCGTTGAGTAATTCGACTTATCGCTACTAAAGTTTTTTAAGAATTCTCAGGAGAAATTAACATGGCAGCAAAAGACGTAAGATTTGGCGATGACGTTCGCCAGAAGATGATCAACGGCGTAAACGTATTGGCAAACGCAGTTAAAGTTACATTGGGTCCAAAAGGCCGTAATGTAGTGTTGGAGCGCTCATTCGGTGCTCCAACCATCACCAAAGACGGTGTGTCCGTGGCCAAAGAGATCGAGCTAAAAGACAAGTTCGAGAACATGGGCGCACAAATGGTTAAAGAGGTTGCCAGCAAAACCAACGATACTGCTGGTGACGGCACGACGACTGCAACCGTATTGGCACAAGCCATCATCCGCGAAGGCATGAAATCCGTTGCGGCAGGCATGAACCCAATGGACCTGAAACGCGGTATCGACAAAGCAGTTGAAGCTGCGATTGCTGATTTGAAAGCGCAATCCAAACCATGTACCACCAGCAAAGAGATCGCACAGGTTGGCACTATCTCTGCCAATGCTGACGAATCCATCGGCCAGATCATTGCTGACGCAATGGACAAAGTAGGCAAAGAAGGTGTGATCACCGTTGAAGATGGTTCCGGCCTGAGCAACGAGCTGGACGTAGTAGAGGGTATGCAGTTCGACCGCGGTTACCTGTCCCCATACTTCATCAACAACGCTGAGCGCCAAATCGCTTTGATGGACAATCCATTCATCCTGTTGCACGACAAAAAAATCAGCAACATCCGTGATTTGCTGCCAGCGCTGGAACAAGTAGCTAAAGCCGGCCGTCCATTGCTAATCATCGCAGAAGACGTAGATGGCGAAGCATTGGCAACCCTGGTGGTCAACAACATCCGCGGCATCCTGAAAACCGTGGCTGTGAAAGCCCCTGGCTTTGGCGACCGTCGTAAAGCCATGCTGGAAGATATCGCTATCCTGACTGGCGGCACCGTGATTGCTGAAGAAGTTGGCCTAAAACTGGAAAACGTGAAACTGGAAGACCTGGGTTCTGCCAAACGCATCGAAGTGGGTAAAGAGAACACCACCATCATCGACGGCGCAGGTCACGAAGGCAACATCAAATCCCGTATCGCACAAATCAAGGCACAAATCGAAGAAGCGACCAGCGACTACGACAAAGAGAAACTGCAAGAGCGCGTGGCCAAACTGGCTGGCGGTGTTGCCGTGATCAAAGTCGGCGCTGCAACTGAAGTCGAGATGAAAGAGAAAAAAGCCCGTGTGGAAGACGCGCTGCACGCAACCCGCGCAGCGGTGGAAGAAGGTATCGTCGCTGGCGGCGGCGTTGCGCTGATTCGTGCACGTGATGCGATTGCCAAAGTGAAAGGCGAGAACCTGGATCAAGAAGCTGGCGTCAAGATCGTACTGCGTGCGGTGGAAGAACCTCTGCGCCAGATCGTTGCCAACGCAGGCGCTGAGCCATCTGTCGTGGTTAACAACGTAGCCGCAGGCAAAGGCAACCACGGTTACAACGCCGCTAACGAAACCTATGGCGACATGATCGAAATGGGTATCCTTGACCCAACCAAAGTGACCCGTTCTGCACTGCAAAACGCTGCTTCTATCGCTGGCTTGATGCTGACGACAGACTGCATGGTAGCCGAGTTGCCAAAAGACGACGCGCCTGCAATGCCGGATATGGGTGGTGGAATGGGTGGCATGGGCGGCATGATGTAATTTCAGCTTTCACTGCATCGGTGATGCGTTGTTGGTATCGCCATTTGCGCCTTGTCGTACAAACACGTACTGCCTGCGTTGCAAATGGCTCACCGCCTAGCCTCGCCATCGCATTGAGGTTGAAATGCTCTAACAATGCCCTAACAAGCTCTCAACAAAAACCCGCTTCGGCGGGTTTTTTATTGCTCAAATCTTCATTATCAAAACCATCGGCCTAGAAGGCGCATCCCGCTTGCCTTACAGGGCAATCAATCTCATAATGAACGCGCGCGTACGTGAATCGATTAATAATAACCAAGCGTTTACTATTATTGGAAAAACATCATATATTTTTGGACGCCGTCGAATGACTATGAGCATCATTGATACTTCGTTTGATTTTCAATCAGATACTCCGCTGGGGAAAGACCCCGATGCTTACAGTCCAACACTAAAGCGTTACCACAAGTTTCTTTGGAATAAGTCACTTCCCGATGGCTCACCGTTCGATTTGTCGGACACTATGCCCGGTGCATACTTATACCATTGCTCAAAAAATGGGGAATTCCGGTTATCAAGCGATTCAATCATCGCTACCTATTCCCGGGTGAAAGACAAGAAGATTTTGCCCGTAATTAAAGAGGTACCACAGTCCCAAGTACAGTCGTTCAGAAATATCGGTATACAATAGGTGGAATGCTGATCTTTCCTTCAAACCGTGTGAATCAAAAACCTACAATAAACGGTGCACGCGGCCTTAACCCCCAGATCAAAGATCGCTTTGATTTGACATTAGAATGTATCCGTCGCCACTATCGAAATGAAAGCAGCCCTTTAGGAGACACTCTCCAGCGCTATGCTGAATTCTTCGGATTGTTCACCAGTTTTCGTGGTTATGTAGAATTCTTCCTACTTCAGGATTTGGTCAATTCAGATTTCTCTAAGGTCAATTTCTTCCTACCATTTGACGACTTCAAGACCTCCCCCCTTCCTTCGAACAAAGAAATGTATCTTGAGTATCGAAACCGCAATATCGAGTTTATTGAAGCACGAAATCGGCAAATCCGAGAGTACTGTAATGCAAACCATATGTAAAGTTTACACTCCTAACAAAATACCCCGCCTGACCATTTTTCAGTTGCACCCCCTAGCAGCAGGTGGGAATAGACGCTCGTTGTACGCAAAAAAGCCCCAAGAAACCTTAACTGAACAAATCCATGTTGGCAGTGTCGGTATAGAATATTATTCATTGCCGTATCAACCAAACCCGAGATAAACATAATGTTGAATGAAACGCTATTTGTGATGCGAGATTTTAGCCGCTTTCGAGAGATCATCGGCGTGATGGTGCATTACGGCTGGAGCGACATTGCCAAGCGCTTGGGGAATGGCAGCCTGATAGGAAAAATGGGCAATGCCATGAACTCTGCCTCATCGAAAGAGATCATGCAGCTTCCGGCTGAAGTGCGCGCCCGCATGGCCTTGCAGGACTTGGGCCCGACATTTGTCAAATTAGGCCAGGTGTTGGCCACGCGCCCTGACATCTTTCCGCCGAACTGGATTGCAGAGTTCGCAAAACTGCAGGACCAGGTGCCGCCGGTTGCTTTTGAGGAACTGTTGCCCGAGCTGGAAAAGGCATTGGGTAAATCGCCTTTTGATGTGTTCCAGGATTTCGAGAAAGAGCCGATTGCCGGCGCTTCCATCGCGCAGGTGCATTTAGCCAAACTGCAGGATGGCACGCCGGTGGTGCTTAAAATACGCCGCCCACACATTCGTGAGCGGATTGAAGCTGACCTGCGGCTTCTGGCACACATCGGCAATTTGGTAGAATCCGAAATCGAGGAAGCCAGACGCTTCCAGCCAAGCCAGATGATCAACCAGTTCGCCAAATCATTGCACCGCGAGCTGGATCTGGTGACGGAAGGCCGCAATACCGAGCGATTCACCGTTAACTTTGCGGATGACAAAAATATCAAGTTCGCAAAAATCTACTGGGACTACACCAGCGACAATGTGTTGACCATGGAATATGTTCAGGGAATCCCCGGGCATGATCTGGATTCGGCCAGGGCGGCCGGGCTGGATTTAAAACTGCTGGGCGAACGCGGCGCAAATGCCATCCTGAAAATGGTACTTATTGATGGGTTCTTTCATGCGGATCCTCACCCAGGCAATATCTTTTATTTGAAAAAGAATCAGCTGGCCATCATCGATTGCGGCATGGTTGGCCGGGTTACGCTGGAACGCCGCGGCGAGATCGCCGACTTGCTATCAGCCTTGGTGGCGCGCGATATCGAATCGCTGATGGATATCCTGATTGTATGGGCAGGGGATGCCGAGATTGACGAAAACAAACTGGGCTCCGATGTGGAAGATTTTATCTTTACCTACGGCAACGCCCCGCTTAACCAGATACATTTCAGCGCCCTGCTGAACGACCTCACGACCATTATGCGGGAGAATCATTTAACAGTGCCGCCCGACCTGACCATGCTGTTTAAAGCCTTGATCACGCTGGAGGGCTTTGGCCGCCAGCTTGACCCTGATTTTCAGATCATTCGGCATCTTACCCCGTTTGTCAGGAAGGTCATTCTCAACCGCTACATGCCCAGTGCGCTGCTCAAGCGCGGCCAGCGTGGTATCAGCACGATTGTAGATGCTGTCACCGGCCTGCCCAAAGATGTTTCGCAAGTGTTGCGCGAAGCGGCACGTGGCAGGTTAAGAGTCAATTTTGACCTTAAACGGCTAGACCACTTCGGGCACCAGATAGGTCACAGTGCCAATCGCCTGACCATGGCGATTATCGCCGCCGCCCTCATTGTGGGCTCGTCCATCGTCATGACAGTAAAAGGCGGGCCAACGCTGTTTGGCTTGCCCGTATTTGGCCTGTTGGGATTTTTCCTCGCGTTCATCATCGGCCTGATGCTGATGATTTCTGCCTGGCGCGCAGAAAGAGATTAGCCAAACGGGATTTTCAGGCAAAAAAAGCCCCGATCAAGGGGATAAGATCGGGGCAAGTGCCTTGTTAAGGCTTCCGCTCAGGGAGGAAAGAAGCGGAAAGATAACGAAAGTTCAGAATTCCGCTACCATGTCTCTTAGAACGCTCGATATTGCAGTTGGTTCACACGATTTTTGTAACGTTTTGTAAAATTTTGTATCCATTTTCATTCCGTTATTTCGGATGCCGCATGCGATAATATTGACATGCAAAGCGAGCAAAATATCCTCACCGGCCTCAATGACAAGCAGCTTGAGGCGGTCACTTTACCTAATCAATCTGCACTGATACTGGCAGGCGCCGGCAGCGGCAAGACCCGCGTGCTAACCACGCGCATCGCCTGGCTGATACAGACCGGGCAAGTATCGCCCATGGGGTTGCTGGCAGTGACCTTTACCAACAAGGCTGCGAAGGAGATGCTGACGCGCCTGACATCGATGCTACCTATCAACACGCGCGGCATGTGGGTGGGCACATTCCACGGCTTGTGTAACCGTTTGCTGCGCGCGCATCATCGCGAGGCGGGATTACCCAGCACGTTCCAGATTCTGGATACCGCCGACCAGCTTTCTGCCATCAAGCGCGTGATGAAAGCCATGAACGTGGACGACGAGAAATATCCACCCAAGCAGGTGATGGGTTACATCAACAGCTGCAAGGAGGAAGGTTTGCGCGCGCATCAGGTGGAGGCTTATGACGCGCACTCGCAAAAGCTGCGAGAGATTTACGAGGCCTATGACGCACAATGCAACCGCGATGGCGTGGCCGATTTTGCCGAGCTGTTATTGCGCTGTTATGAACTACTGGAACGCGATGCGCGTATCCGCACGCATTACCAAAGCCGCTTCCGCTACATTCTGGTGGATGAGTTCCAGGACACCAACCGCCTGCAATACTTATGGCTGAAACTGCTGGCAGGGCAAGGCAACAGCCTGTTTGCCGTGGGCGACGACGACCAGAGCATCTATGCCTTCCGTGGTGCGCGTGTAAGCAACATGGTGGATTTCCAGCGCGATTTCGCGGTACAGAACATCGTGAAGCTGGAGGAGAACTACCGCTCGCACAGCAATATCTTGGACGCCGCCAATGCCATCATCGCCCACAACAAGGACAGGCTAGGCAAGAACTTGTGGACATCTGCCGGCAAAGGCGAGCCGGTGCGCGTATATGAGGCTTATAACGATACCGAAGAGGCTCAGTATATCGTCGATGAAATTAGCATGCTGCATCGCGAAGGCATCGAGTTGGGCGACATTGCCCTGCTGTACCGCAGCAATGCGCAATCACGCATTTTGGAGCATGCACTCTTCACCGCCAATCTTCCGTATCGCGTCTATGGTGGCTTGCGATTTTTCGAGCGTGCGGAAATTAAGCATGCGCTGGCGTATATGCGCCTGATCGCCAACGCCAATGATGATACCGCGCTGTTGCGTGTCATCAACTTCCCCGCGCGAGGCATTGGCGCGCGCAGTTTGGAACAATTACAGGAAGCCGCGCTACAACAGAATTGCAGCCTTTGGCAGGCGGCCGTGAACAAAGTAGGCGAAGGCAAGCTGGGTGGCAAAGGCATTGAAGGATTCGTCGCCCTGATACGCCACATGGTGGACCAGGCTTATGGCGTTTCGCTGGCAGAAACTGTCGAACTGGCGACGACTTTATCTGGCCTGAAAGCGTATTATCAAAACGAGAAGGAAGGCGAAGACCGCATCGAGAACCTGGAAGAACTGGTGACAGCGGCTGTAGCCTTCACGAATCAGGATTTTGGCAATCACCATAATGTGGATGAGGAACTGGATTTGATGACGCAGTTCCTGAACCATGCCAGCCTGGAAGCCGGCGAGCATCAGGCCGAGGTCGGCCGTGAAGCCTTGCAGCTGATGACCGTGCATGCCGCCAAAGGGCTGGAGTTCCATACCGTGTTCATCAGCGGGCTGGAAGAAGGCCTGTTCCCGCATGAGCAAGCGGCTTATGAACATGGCGGGCTGGAAGAAGAGCGACGCCTGATGTACGTCGCCGTCACACGCGCCAGACAGCGCCTTTACTTGAGCTATGCCCAGAGCCGCATGCTACATGGTCAGGTGCGCTACGGCATCGCCTCGCGCTTTTTGGACGAGATTCCAGATAGTTTGCTGAAACGCCTGAACAGCCGCGCAGCGCCAAAGCCATACGCAAGCGTGAGCGTGGCGCCAGCCAGCAGTGGCTATCCTTTCAAAATTGGCCAAGGCGTACGTCATGCAAAATTTGGCGAAGGTGTAGTGGTGAGTTATGAGGGCAATACGGACAACTTGGTGATCAAGGTGAATTTTGGCCGTGAAGGAATGAAAAGCCTGGCGTTAGAATACGCCAAGTTAGAAAAGGTTTAAATTGGATAAAAAAGTTACAAACAACTTTGGTGCGTTAAGGCTATTATTTGCGAGCCTAGTTATTTTTTCTCACTCGCCAGAACTAATCGATGGAAATGCCTCTCGAGAAATTTTATCTGGCATTTTCGGTACCATGACATTTGGAAGTCTTGCTGTAGGTGGTTTCTTCTTAATCAGTGGCTACCTGATTACCGCAAGTTTTTTTAACTCGAGCTCCATAAAAAGCTATTTTATTAAAAGAATTCTAAGAATTTACCCTGGATTTATCGTTGCCTCTCTTGTTTCTATTTTTGTTTTTGCGCCCCTTTCCGGAGGCTGGGAGCTTATTTTGAAATTCAATGTTAGCGACTGGCTCAAGATTCCTGCAAAACTAATCACCCTAAATCAACCATGGGTAGAAGGCGCATTCGCTGGAGTTAGAAATCCCATACTCAACGGATCAATGTGGACAATTAGATATGAATTTCTTTGTTATATCAGTGTAGTTATCCTAGCTTTATTAGGTATTGGCAAGAAAAGCTATCTTATAGTGTTGCTGGCGTTTATTGCTTTATATCTAAATATTCAAATAACTCAACATGATTTCATTATAGACATGCCTATCCATATTAGTGCGTATCATTACTCAAGGTTTTTTATTGCTTTTATGATTGGCGGAACTATTTATTATTATCGTGAAAAGATAATATGGAATAGACAAATTTCGGCTATTTGCTTTGTGATGCTATGCCTTTGCTTGCTAAACAAATATACGGCAGAACTGGGACTCTATTTTTTTGGTGGTTATCTGCTTTTTAATTTTTCTTTAAACTACAAAAATAAATTCATAAGTAAAATCGGATCAAAAAATGACATCTCTTATGGGGTATATCTATACGCTTTTCCATTTCAGAATCTAGTGATTCAATATTATCCAACCATTTCCCCATGGCTCCTAACTATTTATACACTAATTTATGGATTTATAGTGGGTTATCTAAGTTGGACGATGGTAGAGCGGCCTTTCATGCAAATGAAAAAACTGCTTAGCTAACTAACAATGGCGCAGCCCGGAATACGTCACGGTAGCTGACATATTGATACGCTAGCATTAATGCAGTGGCCATCAGCAGACTCATAAACAGGAGGACTGGAGTAAAAACCTCCGCCACAACGGGCACCAGTGCTCCAATGATACCCAGCACGATACCGAGCCCCAGCATCACGCTGACAACGCCCACTGCTAATATCAGCCAGGCAACCGTCATAGCCACCAAATATTGCAGGCAGCCAGCAATGCTGGATTTGATGGCCTTGAGCACGAAATAACCGTTCAAAGCAACCAGCATGGGCGAAAACCAGGTCGCCATCAGCAAAGGCAGCATCAGCAAACTAAACTTGAGCATGAACGGCAGCATCTTTTGTATGATGAGTGCCGCCTGGGCATCAGTCATTCGAGTCTTTTGCTGAGCCACTTGCATCAGGCCTTCCCAGTCACCGTTCAGGAACATGCCCATCAGCGTGCCATAAATCAAGCACAGCAAACCGATCAGCATCAGCTGCGGCACTTTCGGCTTGATACCAGCCCAGACATCCGCCAAGCTGCGCTGTACGCCCGTATCGGCGTTTTTATACAATGCTGCTGCGAACACGATAAATACCGGCCAAAGCAAAATAGTCACGAACGCCATGATTTGCAATCCGGGCACAGAAGGCAGCATGATAAAGAAGCTGATATACGCGAATGCCAGCAGCAGCCATTTGCGTGGCGATTGCCTAAACAAGGCCAGGCACTCTTTGACCCAGCTGATGCCTGTTTTTGTACGAGATTCCAAAACTGCCATAATGATTCCTGATTATTCCGGGCTAAATTAATCTATATTAGGCGCCCAAGTCCTCTGCCATATCCAGATATTGCTGCAAAATCTTCTTGAAATGATTCGGGTCTTTGGTGTGCGTCAATTCCCCATCTTGCGGGAAGTAAAAATCATACAACCGCGATAACCAGAAGCGCAATGCCGCACGACGCAGCATCGCCAGCCACAGCTTCCATTCCTGTGCGGAAAGTGGCCGCAAACGCTGATAAGCATCAAGAAACGCCTGCATCTTCTCCTCATCAAGGTTGCCAAGATCCGGCCCATTGTGATGCAAACACCATTCGTTGACGGCAATCGCCACGTCATACAGCAAGATATCATGACAGGCATAATAGAAATCGATGAATCCGCCTAGCTTCTCTCCGTCGAACAATACGTTGTCGCGAAACAGATCGCCATGTACCACTCCGCTCGGCAGCTCACTCACATTCAGGCTGTGCTGATAGTCCAGCTCAGCCCGCAGCATTTTCTGGTCAGCCTCGCTCAATTTCGGCATGACTTGCTGCGCAGTCACATTACGCCAGTCTTCATCACGCTGGTTCACACTTTGTCTGGTAAAGCTCATACCAGCGAGGTGCAGTTGCGCCAGTGTAGCCCCTACCTGCCTGACCTGCTCAATATCCGGAATCGCGATATCCTTACCTTGCAGGCAGCTGACCATCAAAGCCGGCTTGCCATGTAGCAGATGCAGGCTAACGCCATGTTTATCTGCGACAGGGGTTGGGCAAGGCACACCGTGCGCTGCCAGATGTGCCATCAAATCGACAAAATAGGGCAGCTCATCTAGCGTGTGCTTCTCGAATATCGTCAGCACATAACGGTTTTTATCCGTAATTACGAAATAATTGGTATTGGTGATACCGGCCGCAATGCCTTTCAGCGCCTGCAGATGGCCAATATCGAACTGCTGAAGCCAAACGGCGACTTCATCTTCTGTAAGCGTGGTAAAAACTGACATGAAAATCGATAAGAATCAAACAACAAAGAGGGCGGCGCCCTCTTTAATTAAAACCTGAAAATAATCCACTTCGGAATGCTGAGTGGCGGGTTAGGTCCGACATTGACCCAGCCACCATCTTGGTCTTCCTTATGTAAATAGTATGGCACCCCGTGCTCTGGCGTAATCTTCATCATATAGAGTTCGCCGTGGATGCGATATTCCTCAATGGTCTCCTTGCCTTTTTTGCGGATGGTGATTTGAGGTTCATCCAAAGGCTCGCCATCCATGACTTTGGGCGGTGGCTGAACTTCCTCAAAAGGCACAGCGTCCTTCGCATCTCCAGCAGCCTGCACGCCCATGCACGCAAATGCTGAGAACAACGCTACCATGGCAAGAAGAAGCTGTATAACTTTGGATTTTTGCATACTATGCTCGCAAAATATATGTGCAACCATTCTAGCAAAACGCAACAAAAATGGTATGCGCCACTACAAATAAAGTTGCACCTTGCGCTCTGCCGGGCTGAGCTCGAAACCACGTGATTCGTAATGCTTGAAGATAGCATCCACGATCGCCTTTGGTTCGTCTATGATCTGAATAAGGTTCATATCTTCAGCATCCGCCATGCCCTCTCTCACTAAGGTATTTTGCAGCCAATCCATCAGGCCTTGCCAGAATTCACTGCACACGAGAATGATGGGAAATTTGTAGGATTTGCCAGTCTGAATCAGCGTAATCACTTCCATCAACTCATCCAGCGTGCCAAATCCGCCAGGTAATACTACGTAAGCCGACGCGTATTTGACAAACATCACCTTGCGCATGAAGAAATGCTGGAAATTGATACTGATATCCTGAAAATCATTGCTCGTCTGCTCATGCGGCAGCATGATGTTGAGCCCGATGCTGGGCGAAATGCCGGCGTAAGCACCTTTATTGGCGGCTTCCATGATGCCAGGCCCGCCGCCGGATATAACGCTGAACCCGGCATCCGAGAGCTTGCAGGCGATATCTTCGGCCATTTTGTAATAAGGATGGTCTGGCTTGGTGCGCGCGCTGCCAAAGATGGATACCGCAGGCGTAATTTGCTTAAGGCTCTCGGTCGCACCGACAAATTCTGCCATAATCTCGAATGCATGCCAGGACTCCTGCGCCCCGGCGTTCTGGTTCAGCAGCTCAGAGCTGGTGATTTTAGGTAGTTTTTTTACAGCTGACATAAGGTATCCAAATCTAAAATGAAAAGATTGCTTCTAGTCGATGGCTCATCATACCTGTATCGCGCATTTCATGCACTACCTGACTTGCGCACCAGCAAAGGCGAACCGACCGGTGCGATTCGCGGCGTGCTTTCCATGTTGCAGCGCCTGCTTAAAGATTATCCGTCTGACTATATCGCCTGCGTGTTCGACGCCAAAGGCAAAACTTTTCGCGATGACATCTACCCCGAATACAAAGCTAACCGCGCTGCCATGCCGGACGATTTGCGTCCACAAATCGAACCTTTGTTTGAGGCCATCAAGGCGATGGGCTGGCCGCTGATCGTGGAGGAAGGCGTAGAAGCGGATGACGTGATAGGCGCACTGGCCAAACAGGCGGAACGCGAAGGCGTACGCACCATCATCTCCACTGGCGACAAGGATATCTCTCAGCTAGTGAACGCTCACATCACCGTCGTCAACACCATGCGCGACGCCTTCCGCAAAACCGACGAAGTGCTGGATGCGGCCGGGGTGGAGAACAAGTTCGGCATCCCGCCGGAACTGATGATCGACTACCTGATGCTGATCGGCGATAGTTCCGACAATGTGCCGGGTGTAGAAAAGGTTGGCCCAAAAACTGCCGTGAAATGGCTGAAGGAATACGGCTCTCTGGAAAACATCATCGCTAACGCGGACAAGATCACCGGCGTGGTAGGCGAGAACCTGCGCAAGGCGCTGCCCTGGTTTCCCACTTCGCGCGAGCTTATCACTATCCGCAACGATGTCGGCATTCGCGAGAACCTGCACGACCTTGCGCCGCAAGCGCCGGAAAAAGCAAAACTTGTAGAACTTTACACACGTTTTGAATTTAAAACTTGGCTGAAAGAGCTAAACGATGGCAAAACACCTGCCCTGGGAGGCAAGCAGGATGGGGCTTCCAGGGCGGTGGTTTCGAATGTTGCAAGTGCTTCAAATGAAATCAATTACCAACCGGTCACCACGCGCGATTATGAAACCATCTTCAGCGAAGCGCAGCTGGATGACTGGCTGGACAAACTACAAAACGCCGAGCTGGTTTGCGTGGATACTGAAACCACTTCACTCGACCCGATGATGGCGCAAGTCGTTGGTATCTCGTTCTCAGTCGAGCCTGGCAAAGCCGCTTACCTGCCATTGCGGCACGACTACTTCGGCGCGCCGGAACAACTCGATTTTGCAGAAACGCTCAGCAAACTCAAGCCTATTTTAGAAAATGAGAATATCAAGAAAGTCGGCCAGAACCTGAAATATGACATGCATGTGTTTGCCAACCATGGCATCACCTTACGTGGCATCGTGCACGACACCTTGCTGCAATCCTATGTGTTCGAATCACACATGAACCATGGCATGGATAATCTGAGCGAACGTCATCTGGGCATCACGCCGATTGCATTTGAAGAAGTTGCTGGCAAAGGCGCCAAACAAGTCGGGTTCAATCAGGTCGCCATAGAGCAGGCCAGTGAATACGCGGCCGAAGACGCAGATATCACGCTACAGTTGCACAAGGCGATGTATCCGATCGTAGAACATGACGACAAGTTGCGTTTCATCTACGAGCAGATCGAAATGCCAGTTTCACAGATTCTGTTCACGATGGAGCGCAACGGGGTACTGATCGACGCGCACATGCTCAACCGCCAGAGCAACGAGATCGGCATGAAGCTGATGGAACTGGAAAAACAGGCTTACGAGATTGCCGGGCAGCCGTTCAATTTAAGTTCTCCCAAGCAGTTGCAGGAGATCTTATTTGGCAAGCTCGGCATCAAGCCGACCAAAAAAACGCCCAGCGGCGCACCCAGCACGGATGAAGACGTGCTGCAGGAGTTGGCGCTGGATTACCCGCTGCCCAAGGTGATTCTGGAGCATCGCGGTTTGTCCAAACTCAAATCCACCTATACCGACAAGCTGCCGAAGATGGTAAACGCTCACACAGGCCGCGTGCATACGAGCTACAACCAGGCAGTGGCGATTACCGGCCGCCTCGCCAGCAGCGACCCGAACTTGCAGAACATCCCTGTCCGCACGCAGGAAGGCCGCCGCATCCGTGAAGCGTTCATCGCCCCGCAAGATGCGCATATCGTCTCGGCAGACTATTCCCAAATCGAGCTGCGCATCATGGCGCACCTTTCGCAGGACAAAGGTCTGTTAAGCGCATTTGCCGCCGGCGAGGATATTCACCGCGCCACCGCTGCAGAAGTGTTTGGCGTGGAGAAAGACGCTGTTGACAGCGAACAGCGCCGTTATGCGAAAGTGATCAATTTCGGCCTCATCTACGGCATGAGCGCATTCGGTTTGGCACAGAACCTTAACATCGAACGCAGCGCCGCCGCTAGCTATATCGAGCGTTATTTCGCACGATACCCGGGTGTACGTGAATACATGGACAACACACGCAGCCTCGCCAAGCAGCAAGGCTATGTGGAGACCTATTTCGGGCGTAGGCTATGGGTACCTGCCATCAACAGCGCCAACGCCATGCAGCGAGCAGGTGCCGAGCGTGCCGCCATCAACGCACCGATGCAAGGCACCGCGGCTGATTTGATCAAGCTCGCGATGATTGCAGTAGATAAATGGCTGCGTGATGAAAAACTTGCATCAAAACTCATCATGCAGGTACACGACGAACTGGTGCTGGAAGTGCCAGATAGCGAGCTGGATTTAGTGAAAACCAAACTGCCTGAACTGATGCAAAACGTCGCCAAACTGGATGTGCCACTCTTGGCAGAAGTGGGTGTTGGCAGCAACTGGGAAGCTGCACACTAACTATTTATACTAAGGCTTTACCACCAGCGAGTTTTGAACTGATTTCACGCCCTCCGTCGCTCTGGCGATTTGCTCAGCGCGCGTTTTGGTGGATTGGTCCTTGACGAAGCCGCTGAGAATCACAACACCATCCTTGGTTTTCACGCTCACATCGAAACTGCGGAAGTTCTTCTCCACCAGGTATTTGGATTTGATTTTAGAGGTGATGGCGCTGTCGCTGAGTGCGCGCTTGGTCTCTTTTTGCTGCACCGCAGATTTGTAATTGGCATATTCGTCATAGCTCAAGCTGCCATTGTGGTTTTTATCGGCACTGGCAAACCCGCCTTCCGCATAAGTCTTATCCTGCCTGGCTTCCACAGCTGACAGTTTGTCGTTGCTGTCTTTATCTAATGCCTTGAACTCTGTTTTGTAAGGGGCGGAATCCTGCACACCTGGCATGCCCGCCGCTGCAGGCAAAGATTGCAAGACAAGTGTCATCAACAACATCCACAGGTTTGATTGCAGCTTCATTGCTCTCTCCTTATGTCTCGAGTTTCCAGGTTACTGTCTGCCCAGCGCGCAGTGGAATCAGCTCATCCTGACCAAAAGGCAGCTTTTCTGGTACCTGCCAGCTGGTTTTGCTAAGTGTGATTTTGTCAGTATTACGCGGCAGGCCGTAAAAATCAGGTCCGCAGAAACTAGCAAATGCTTCCAGTTTGTCCAGCGCATTAGCCGTTTCAAAAGCCTCCGCATAGAGTTCTATCGCACTATATGCGGTGTACATGCCTGCGCAGCCGCAAGCGGCTTCTTTGGTGTGTTTGGCATGCGGCGCACTGTCTGTGCCCAGAAAGAACTTGGGATTGCCGGAAATCGCTGCTTTGACCAGCGCCTGACGATGTGTCTCGCGCTTGAGTACTGGCAGGCAATAATGATGCGGGCGGATACCGCCAGTGAACATGTCGTTGCGGTTCATCAGCAAATGATGCGCAGTCAGCGTGGCAGCCACATTCTTTGGTGCGGCTTGCACGAAGTCTGCCGCGTCTTTTGTGGTGATGTGCTCCAGCACCACTTTAAGCCCCGGGAAATCCTTGAGCAATTTGACCAGATGACGTTCGATGAACACTTTTTCGCGGTCGAACACATCGACATTCGAATCAGTCACCTCGCCATGAATCAACAAAGGCATCCCCTGTTTTTCCATCTCCGCCAGTGTTTTCGCGCATTTTTCCAAATCTGTCACCCCAGAATCACTATTGGTGGTGGCGCCTGCAGGGTAGAGCTTGACGCCATGTACCATGCCGCTTGCTTTGGCTTGGGCGATTTCTTCCGGCGGCGTGTTATCTGTCAGGTACAGCGTCATTAATGGTATGAATGACATGCCTTGTGGTAGCACTTGCAGGATGCGCTCGCGATAAGCCAGTGCCTGCTCGGTCGTCGTCACCGGCGGGCGAAGATTAGGCATAACTATGGCACGGCCAAATTGTCTTGCGGTATCGGGCAGCACAGCCGCCAATGCCTCGCCATCACGTAAATGCAGGTGCCAGTCATCGGGACGTATGATTGTGAGTTTAGTGGTCATTTTTCAGGGTCAAGGCCAGTTCGTACAAATCGTTCTTCTTGGCTCCGGTAATCTCGGTCGCCAGTTTTACTGCCTGTTTCAGTGGCAGCTCATTCAACAACAAGCGTAACACATCTTGCGCCTGCACCGGCAGGCTTTCGTTATCTTCCGGCGCCGCCTCTACCAGCAAGACAAACTCGCCCCGCTGCTGATTGGCATCGGCCTGCAGCCAAGCACTGGCGCGGCTTGCAGGACAGTTATATATCGTCTCGAAAGCCTTGGTCAGCTCCCGACAAAAAGTAATATTGCGATCGCCTAATGTGCGATAGATATCTTCCACACAGTCAACAATCCGATGTGGCGCCTCATAAAAAACCAAGGTGGCTGGTAATGTTTTCAGTGTTGCCAAAGCTTTGCGACGTTGTGCAGCGGATGCTGGCAAAAAACCATAGAAGTAAAAGCTGCCATCAGCGATGCCGCTGGCAGAAAGCGCCGCAATCAAAGCACAGGGTCCAGGAATAGGCACTACTTTGATTCCCGCATCGCGCACAGCCTTCACAACCAGCGCACCCGGATCGCTGATTGCGGGCGTACCAGCATCGGTGACCAGCGCGATGTTCTGCCCCGCCTGCAGCATTGGCAGCAACTTTGCAGCCGATTGCTGTTCGTTGTGCTGATGAACCGCGATCAGCTTTTTGCTGATGCCGAAATGCATCAGCAGGCCGGACGTATGGCGAGTATCCTCCGCCGCGATCGCATCGACGTTCTTGAGTGTATCCAGTGCACGCATGGTGATATCGGCCAGATTACCAATTGGCGTAGCTACCACGTATAATATACCCTGCGCTTGCATGGCGCTATTTTACCGCTATTATCCCCCATGAAGCTGAATAAAAATAATGCCGGACTCGACGCAGAGCATATTGCTGCAACTTTTTTGCAATCTAAAGGCCTTAAACTTATCGCACAAAACTATCACTGCCGCTTTGGCGAGATTGATTTAGTGATGCAAGACGGCAAGACGCTGGTGTTCGTAGAAGTACGCATGCGCTCAAATGCCAGATTCGGCAGTGCCGCAAGCAGCATCACTCCACAAAAGCAGCAAAAACTTATTTTGACCGCACAACATTATCTGCAACAGCATGGCGAACAACCTTGCCGGTTTGACGCCATAGCCATGACGGCAGCACAGCCGGAACAAATTGAATGGATTTGTAATGCATTTAGTGCCTAACAGGCGTATCATGCACAACATTTAGTGGTTTTCTGTAAGACTGAATTAATAAGGAGTAAATATGAACCTATTGCTTAAACTCTTCACCGCTATCGTATTGGTATCGCAGCTGGCCGCGTGTGCGCCCGCAGTCGTTGGCGGAGCGGCAGCTGGGGGCGCAATGGCTGCCGACAGACGAACCAGCGGTATTTTTGTAGAAGATGAAAATATCGAACTGAAAGCCATCAAGCAAATGGAAACCAATCTGGGCGGAGAAGCGCACGTCAATGTGACCAGCTATAACCGCAATGTCCTGTTGACTGGCGAAGTGCCGAGTGCTGAAGCGAAAGCCAAGGCTGAGGCTTTTGTACGCGAGATTGAGAATGTTCGCGCCATCACCAACGAATTGGTAGTCGGCCCGAAAACTTCGCTCAGCAGCCGCAGTAACGACACCTACCTAACTTCCAAAGTAAAAACGAAATTTTTGACTGAGAATCGCTTCCCAGCCAATTATGTCAAGATTGTCACCGAAAATAGCGTGGTGTACTTGCTGGGCATCGTCACCCAAGCAGAAGCAGACGCCGCAACAGATATCGCACGCAACACAGACGGCGTGAGCAAGGTCGTAAAAGTTTTTGAGTATATGTAATTAAAGAAGAGCTCTATGACAACCAAGCAATACATGATTATTCAAGGTATCACCAAATCCGGGAAGCAGTTCCGCCCGAGTGACTGGGTAGACCGGATGTGCAGTACGTACGCTACCTTCGGTGAAGATAAAAAACTGCGGTACTCTCCATATTTGAAACCCAAGGTCATCAATGGCGTACGTTGCCTGGAAGTAGACTTGCAACTAAAAACAGTCAATCCAGAAGGATTCGAACAACTGCTGCAATTTGCGGAAGAGAACCAACTGAATATCGTTGACCCTGAGGGCAACGATATCGTGACTGCCTAACCTGCCAATCAGATTGGGGCTATTTTTTAGCCCCCTTCATGATTTCCTCTAGATAAGCCTTGCTGACTTTTCCGCGCTTGATTTTGACTAATTCACCTTTGGGGTTATAGATAAAGGTGGTGGGTAATACGTCGGCAGCGCCAATCTGTTTTACCACCTCATCATCTCCGAGTACGATAGGGTAAGACATCAGCATGTCATCCACATATTCAGCCACTTCCTTGGTGTTCTCATAGTCAAAGACTACGCCGAACATTTGCAGGTCTTTACTCTTGCGAGAATCGTACAGTGCCACCAGATCCGGCACCTCTTCCAGACATGGAGGACACCAGGTTGCCCAGTAATTCACGATCACCCACTTGCCTTTGTACTGTGAGAGCGTATGTCGCTTTCCTGCGGTATCGGTTAAGGTGAATGTCCCGGCGGCTTGCGTCATCCCACAAAAAGACAACATTAGCATAGCTAGCAAAACTTTAATCAAACGCGCATTCAAGATTGGCTTCATGATGTTCATGGTCATTTACGAATAGAAAGTGACAAAAGAAAATTTAGGTTTTAATATAGTGCTGAAGTTCCAAAAACCTGCAGGTAAAGCTAGTATGCCTCTTAGTCTAAAATTGCCAAAGATAGATAGTAACCCAATTTTATTGGCGGAAACGCGTTCCCATAAAATTGAGAGCTTTATCGGCAATCTGCCATTTGGCGATCCAATCAGGGCTGCAACTGATTTGATTGAGGAACTGCAGAATCTCAACAGTCAAAAAGTAGCATACTCCAACCGCTTGAATGCGCTGGAACTCTACCGGCCCGCGGGATTACAAGTGTTTCAGGACCTGATTCCACATTTCAGCAATGCCAGTTTACCAATATCGAGGAACGAGTTAGCGTTCGCTGACGCTGCTTCCCAGCTCTGGCAAGAGTTTGCGCTTGGCTATAAATCCGCACTGATGGATTTACAGAATAAAATTCTCAATATCAACAGCACAAAATCTACTGCGCTTGTCGTCCAACGCGCCATCCATGCTATCAAAGAGCAGATGCTGGTAGGCTACCTGACCTACAAATCAACTAACGAAGACATCTGGAACGAACTCCATCAACTTTATTTCTGCGCCGCGCATCAAAATGCCGATTTGCTTACTTTGCCTGACAACGCCCAACCTACCAACGAAAGCAGCGTTGGCCTTGTGTATACACAAGCCTGCCTGATGGCGTTGGCGAACCCTAGCCACTTATCTGGGGCGGACATACTTAAGACAAATGGCTATTTGAACAGAACTGCACATCTTGCAGAGTTGCGTGCATTAGGCCTCATTGATAACCCTGCAGGGGTATTCTTGATCAAGCTAGACAGCAAATCACCTCCTATCCCCTTCAGTAAAAACCAGGCCGTTCCCAACCCTGACACTGACATATTATTGGTGACTGTCAATCTGGCAAGAACAATCCATGGCCACATAAAGGCATTGCAAGGGGGTACATCTCTAGAAGGCAACTTGTTACCTAGCGATGCCACTCAAGACAACTTGGACTTGCTCACACAGTTGATTAAGCATTTTGGCAAACCGCCCCTGCGGGTTTTCAACAGAAGTAAAAAAACGGATGGCGTAGAACTGAATGTGGGGATACCCGCTGCATTTCATGGAATTTCAAAAGATACTGGAGCATCGCATCCAGCCGGTTACCCAAACTCACAGCGCGCCTCTCGATGGCAGGTGCTGAACGCCAGTGCAGGCGGGTATTCTTTAAGGAAATTCAATTCCTCTGTGGCAGCCGTTCATGTGGGGGATATCGTAACCATCAAGAATCTAAAAGCCATGCAATGGGAGGTTGCCGTTGTGCGATGGGCGAATATCAATGACCTGAATCAGCTGGATATAGGATTGCAACTGATATCACCTAGCGTTTCGGCAGTCACTATCAATACTGTCAAAGGTGGAATAGAAGAAGAGGCGCTGCTGTTACCTGAGCTTGGCGCGCTTAAACAGCCATCCACGCTTATTCTCTCAGCCGGAGCCAACGCTGGAGACACTATACGCATGGTATGCAATGGTAAGGAAAGTAAATTGGTTCTCACCAAAACCATGGAACGTACTTCTATGTTTACACGTTTTCAGTACGACTTGATATAAACAAACAGTTGTTGTTATACTAGCCGTAGTTAAAACTAAGCGATGTCCTCGGTTTTTAATTCATCAATAATCAACATTGATTTATAACGCACAACCCACTACTTTGTTGTCGCAACCCTTGGTAACTCACACATTCATACATTGAGACTATTATGAGCGAACATATTATCCATCTTAGCGATGCATCCTTTGAGCAAGACGTCCTGCAATCCACAACCCCTGTTCTCGTTGATTACTGGGCAGAGTGGTGTGGCCCTTGCAAGATGATCGCACCTATTTTGGATGACATTTCCAAAGAGTATGCGGGTCGTCTGAAAGTGGCTAAACTCAATATAGATGACAACCAGATGACGCCGCCGAAATATGGTATTCGTGGCATCCCAACTTTGATGTTGTTCAAGAATGGCAACGTCGAAGCTACAAAAGTAGGCGCTTTATCCAAATCACAGCTAACCGCCTTTATTGATAGCAATTTATAATTCTTACTAACCGTCTGGCTTCACACAATCTAGTGGAGCCAGAAAGTACAACCTCATCGTTTTAGTAACTCCCATCTAGCGAGTCTCTCATGCACTTATCCGACCTTAAACATTTGCCTGTCACTGAATTGGTAGAAATGGCCATCAATGATGAAATCGAGAATGCTAGCCGCATGCGCAAGCAAGACCTGATTTTTGCCATATTGAAACAAAAGGCAAAGAAAGGCGATAGCATCTTCGGTGATGGGACGCTCGAAGTACTGCAGGATGGGTTTGGCTTCCTGCGCTCGCCCGACACCTCGTACCTAGCCGGCCCAGATGATATTTATGTATCGCCTTCTCAGATTCGCCGCTTTAACCTGCACACCGGAGACACAATACAGGGCGAAATCCGCACGCCTAAAGACGGAGAGCGTTACTTTGCTTTGGTAAAGGTAGACAGCGTTAATGGGGAAGCGCCAGAGAACATCAAGCACAAAATTTTGTTTGAGAACCTGACACCGCTATTTCCAACAGTCCCATTAACTCTAGAGCGCGACATCAGGGATGAAGAAAACATCACCAGCCGCGTAATCGACATGATTGCCCCAATCGGCAAAGGCCAGCGCGGCCTGTTGGTAGCAAGCCCTAAGAGCGGTAAAACCGTCATGATGCAAAACATCGCGCACGCGATTACTGCTAACCATCCCGATGTTGTCTTAATCGTATTGCTGATTGATGAACGTCCGGAAGAAGTGACCGAAATGACACGGTCTGTTAAGGGTGAAGTTGTAGCTTCCACTTTTGACGAACCAGCCACACGCCATGTACAAGTTGCAGAGATGGTGTTGGAAAAGGCCAAACGTCTGGTCGAGCATAAAAAAGATGTCGTGATACTGCTGGACTCTATTACCCGCCTAGCGCGAGCTTACAATACGGTCATCCCCTCATCTGGCAAGGTGCTCACCGGCGGCGTAGACGCGAATGCATTACAAAAACCAAAACGCTTCTTTGGCGCTGCTCGCAATATTGAAGAAGGCGGTTCCTTAACTATTATCGCTACCGCTCTCGTAGATACAGGCTCCCGTATGGATGATGTGATCTACGAAGAGTTCAAGGGCACTGGCAACATGGAAATCCATCTCGACCGTCGTATGGCCGAGAAACGCATATACCCTGCAATCAATGTCAACAAATCAGGCACACGTCGCGAAGAACTGCTCATCGAGAAAGACGTACTGCAAAAAATCTGGGTGCTGCGTAAACTTCTGTATCCTATGGACGACCTTGAAGCGATGGAGTTCCTGCTCGACAAAATCAAGCAGACCAAGAACAATGCGGATTTCTTCGACAGCATGCGTCGGGGATAATCACCTGATATTTCTTGATTTCAAAACAGGTTTCGTGCATAATTGCGCGTTTTCCGAATTGACTTTTGAAAGCACGGCAAAATGAAAGCTGAAATCCATCCATCTTATACCGAAATCAACGTGACTTGCAGTTGCGGTAACAAGTTCAAAACACGTTCTACTACCGGTAAGGATTTGCACATCGAGGTTTGCTCATTGTGCCATCCTTTCTACACAGGCAAACAAAAAATCGTGGACACTGCCGGTCGTGTTGAAAAATTCCGTCAAAAATACGGCATGTAATTGTCTGTTTTTGTATTGAAAAAGGCAGCCAAGCTGCCTTTTTTGTTTTATTCTGACGAGATTTGATTTTCAACTTTATAATTCGCTATGCGTTTTGATCTGGACCACGACTGGCAAGGAAACATGGCAACGCCGCAAGCCAAGATGGGCGAGCGCGCTAAAACACATTTGTTAATAAGCTTGTGTGCAATTTGGATAATTGTCGGTCTGATTGGCCATCAGCCATGGAAGCCTCTAGAATCAAACACGATCAGCATCATCAAGACCATCCTTGCTGACAAACAGTGGCTTATGCCTGATGCTGTAAGCCAACCACTGGTTAACCCCCCGCTTTATTACTGGAGTGCTGCGGCTATTGGTTATGGGTTGAGTGGAGTCTTGCCCCTGCACGATGGCGCACGCTTGGCAAGCGGTCTATGGATGGTCATTACACTGCTAATGCTTGGCATGGCTGGGCGCGAGCTTTGGGGTAAAGGTTTTGGACGGCAAACAACCTTTGTTTTTATCGGCTCATTAGGCCTTGTGCTAAGCGCCCACACTTTAACGCCGTTTGTATCATCCTTATCAGGTGTTGCAGCTGGATTCTATGGGTTAGCGCTTTCCAAAAGAAGACCATACCGTGCCAGTCTGATTCTCGGTACCGGTATAGGTGTCAGCTTTCTTTCCACTGGGCTATTACCAGTCGCAATACTCGTTTGCACTGCGGGATTACTAGCCATTTTGTTCAGCAACTGGAGGAGTCCGAGCTACCTGATAGTACTCGGGCTGTCTCTACTGATAGCTAGTCCATTCTTGTTGGTCTGGCCCATGTTATGCTATTTGGATCAGCCTTTGTTGTTTTCAGCATGGTGGCAAAGCAGCCTAGATCAATTCAGCCACCATTTGCACGCATATTTCCTTAACACCTTACTTTGGTATGCTTGGCCATCGCTGCCGTTAGCTATCTGGGGGATATGGCGATATCGTAACCAACTTCACACCAAGCCCAGATTCCAGCTCGGCATTGTATTTTTCTTAGTCGCTTTGCTCTTGATCGGTTTGGCGGCGGAGCGTAAAGAAATCTATGCGCTACCCTTGCTCATCCCGCTAACAGCGATTGCTGGCGGAAGCATTGAAACCATCAAACGCGGTGCAGCAGGTGCGTTAAACTGGTTCGGACTCATCTTGTTCGGTTTGATGTCGGTGCTTATCTGGTTAGGCTGGACTGCGATGATGACAGGTAACCCAGCCAAACTTAAGGAAAGAATACTGTTCCTGACCGGGTTAAGTTCGCTGCCGTTCAATTTTATCCACGTGCTGTTAGCTGCATTCATCAGTCTGATCTGGCTAGCAGCGGTTTTACGCGTCAGGCACACTAATCGCGCTGCAGCAACCAACTGGGCAATCGGCATTACCTGTGTCTGGACATTATTGATGACATTATGGCTGCCGCTGATTGATGCCGCCCGTAGCTACGACGAAGTGTTCAGCCAATTAAAAATGCAGCTGCCACAGCGTTTTGCCTGCGTCACCAGCCGAAACGTAGGTGACGCCCAACGCGACCTGCTACATTATTATGCAGGCATCAAAGCGTTGAAGTTCGAAGAGGAGCAAAGTCGCAACTGCGATTTGTATCTGATACAAGATGAAAAAGGCCGGGAGAAAATTCAACCAGGGGCTGGCTGGCATATTTTGTGGTCTGGTAAACGCCGTAGCGAGAGAAGCGAAAGCTTCAGGTTATATCAGCACGATTAGGTACTACCCTGCCGACGCGAGCATCAAACCTTCCCACAGCATCTTGCCGCCGGCAAAGACCAGCACTAAGGCTAACAGCCTTCTTATACTGGAATTGGTCAAACGCTTGCTGCCAAACTCCGCACCGATCAGGCCGCCCAGCAAAACAGCCACCACCCAATAGCCAAGATATGCTGGCAACACTAGTTGTTTAGTTAAAACACCCATAAGTCCAGAAACAGAATTTGCTAGGATAAACGCAGCAGCCACGCCAGAAATCACTTTTGTTTCTGCCCAGTTCAGCAAAAAAAGAATTGGGCTCAGGAATATGCCGCCACCGATACCAGTCAAGCCAGATAGCAAACCCAATCCCGCCCCCAGCCCGAAAAGCACAGGCCTGGAAGGTTCATGGATATTGGATTGCAGAGCATGCTTTCTTGTCTTGCGAAATATCTGTATTGCAGCAAATAGCAACGCCGCCCCCACTAAAGGCTTGTAAAATTGCGGGGATAATTGAATCAATCCTCCGACAAAGGCCATTGGTACAGACATGATTGCCAGCGGCCAAAACAGCTGCCAGCTAAACGCTTTAGCGCGATGAAACTTGTAAACACCGATACTGGCCACCAGCACGTTCAGCAACAACGCGGCTGGACGCATGGACTCTGGAGCCACGCCCAACAAAGCCATCACAGCCAGATAAGCGGAAGCACCGCCGTGACCAACCGAAGAAAACAACAACGCCGCCAGAAAAAATAGCGGCGCCGTCAAAATGACTTGATTAAAATCCATCACAGATGGACATGACGCTGAATCGCTGCAATCACCCGAGGATGCAAACCTTGCCCCTGATGCTCATTCACATAGGTGACGATACTTTTGCGCATGATGGAATTCCAGAACTTATTCAGATGTCCGGCAATCTCCTGCTCAACAACACTCTGGTCTGGATATGCCTCATAAAAGTCGCCAATCTGATTGGCCATTTTGATTAGTTTTTCTGTATTCATATTGCTTTTATGACTTGTTCATTCGTTCCGGATGTGCGTAAACCACATGGCGATTATCTCTTACGAAACCTACCAGTGTTACGCCGTTATCTTCTGCGAATCGCACTGCCAAACCTGTTGGTGCTGAAATCGCCACCAGAAAGTTTATACCTGCGCTCGCCACCTTTTGCACCATCTCATAGCTGGCACGGCTAGTCGTCAGAACAAAGCCGGCCGGCTGTGCGCTTTTTGCCAAAGCTCCAATCAGTTTATCCAGCGCATTATGCCTGCCCACATCTTCACGCACTAACTGCACTTGGCCTTGATTATCCACCCATGCACAAGCGTGGGTTGCGCCAGTTGTCTGCTGCAATACTTGTTCACCCTGAATGCTTTCAAAGGCAAACTGGATAGCCGCATGGGACAAGGTCTCCAAGGCCGGCGTTACAGCTCGCACATCGGGCACGCGCATCGCCTGTCCAATACTTTCTGCACCACACAAGCCGCAACCCGTTCTGCCCAGCAAGTTACGCCGCCGCTCTTTTAGGTTAGCAAACCGTGCACTGGCTATCTCGCAATGCAGCTCGATGCCTTGCGCCTGCTCAAGAATCTCGATGCCGTATAGCTCGCTCTTGTCATTCAGAATCCCTTCTGTTAGCGAAAAGCCCAGCGCAAATTCTTCCAAATCTTGCGGTGTCGCCAGCATCACCACATGAGAGACACCGTTATATATCAATGCGACCGGAATCTCCTCTGCCAGCACATCATTTTTGTACGCAAGTGATGGCTGACCAGCCTGCCAGATATGTACCGGATAAGACTGCGTAGGCATCCATGCCTGAGATGACGATTTACGATTCATCCCAAGCACCTTTTTATTGCGCTACAACAGTCTGCTTTTTGGGCTTGCGAGTAAAATCTATCTGCTCTTCACTGAATTTCTTGTAGTTCTGCTGCCATTTCGATGGTTGCGTCACTTTAGTCGCCTGTACCGCTGTCACTTTATATTCGGGGCAATTAGTCGCCCAGTCAGAGTTATCGGTAGTAATCACGTTTGCCCCAGAGCCTGGATGATGGAATGTGGTGTAAACCACACCAGGTTGAACGCGCTCACTGATTTTTGCCCGTAACACGGTTTCACCAGCTCGACTAGTAATGCCCACCCAATCACCTTCATTGATGCCACGTTCCTCAGCATCGTGCGGATGGATCTCAACACGATCCTCATCATGCCATACGACGTTCTGCGTGCGGCGTGTCTGCGCACCAACGTTGTATTGACTCAAGATACGGCCTGTAGTCAGTATCAGCGGATATTTCGTATTAACTTTTTCGGTGGTGGGCACATATTGGGTAATGAAAAACTTGCCCTTGCCGCGCACAAACTCGTCAACGTGCATAGTCGGCGTGCCAGCAGGATTTTCGTCATCGCATGGCCACTGAATGCTGCCTAGTTCGTCGAGTTTTTGGAAGCTGATTCCTTTAAAAGTAGGAGTCAATGCAGCTATCTCATCCATGATCTCGCTAGCATGCGTGTAATGCATCTCATATCCAAGCGCTTTCGAGAGCTTGGCAGTGATTTCCCAGTCCTCCATGCCGTTTTTCGGTGTCATCACCCTACGAACAGGTGAGACTCTCCGCTCAGCATTGGTAAACGTTCCGCTTTTCTCTAGGAAAGATGCGCCGGGGAAAAACACATGCGCATACATTGCTGTTTCGTTCAGGAACAAATCTTGTACGATCACGCATTCCATACTTTCTAGGGCGTGCGTGACGTGCTGGGTATCCGGATCGGATTGTGCGATATCTTCACCCACGCAATAAATTGCCTTGAAGCTGCCTTCAGATGCCAAATCCAGCATGTTCGGGATTCGCAGACCGGGATCAGCGCTCAATGGTCGACCCCAAGCAGCCTCGAACAATGCGCGTGTCGCTCCATCTGACACATGACGATACCCAGGAAACTCGTGTGGCATGCTGCCCATATCACATGAACCTTGTACATTGTTCTGACCACGCAATGGATTCACACCCACGCCTTCGCGGCCAACATTGCCTGTAGCCATCGCCAGATTGGCAATCCCCATCACAGTAGTGGAGCCTTGGCTATGTTCAGTCACACCTAAACCATAGTAAATCGCCGCATTACCACCGGTTGCATACAACCTTGCTGCGGCACGAATTGTTTCAGCCGGGATTCCCAACTGCTCACTCAAAACCTCAGGGGAGTTTTCCGGCTTCGCTGCAAAATCACGCCAGGTAACGTATGAGTCCCACTCGCAACGCTCCTTGACATAATCCTCTTTCACCAAACCTTCGGTCACAATCACATGCGACATTGCCGAAATCAAGGCAACATTGGTGCCTGGACGCAGTTTCAAGTGATAATCTGCACGAATATGCGGTGAATTTGCGACAAGGTCGATTTCGCGCGGATCAGCAACAATCAATTTAGCCCCCTCACGCAAACGGCGTTTCATTTGGCTGGCAAATACCGGATGGCCATCAGTAGGGTTCGCGCCCATCACAAAAATCACATCGGCCTTCATCACGGAATCGAATGTTTGTGTACCGGCAGACTCACCCAGAGTCTGTTTCAATCCATAGCCGGTCGGACTGTGGCAAACACGTGCACAAGTATCTACGTTGTTATTACCAAATACCGCGCGTATCAGTTTTTGTGTGACATATACTTCTTCATTAGTACATCGGCTTGAGGTAATGCCGCCGACACTGTCTTTGCCATATTTTGCCTGAATACGCTGAATCTCGCTGGCAGCATAGTTAATGGCTTCATCCCAGCTCACTTCCTGCCATGGTTCGTGAATGGATTTGCGTATCATCGGCTTGGTAATGCGATCTTTGTGGGTGGCGTAACCCCAAGCAAAGCGGCCTTTAACACAGGAATGCCCATGGTTGGCGCCGCCATTTTTGGTGGGCGTCATGCGCACGACTTCTTCACCTTTCATTTCGGCATCGAAACTGCATCCAACGCCGCAGTAGGCACAAGTGGTTGTAATCGTATGTTCTGGGGTACCGCGCGCAATCACGGTTTTTTCCATCAGCGTAGCAGTTGGGCAAGCTTGTACACATGCGCCACAGGATACACATTCAGAATCCAGGAAGTCCTTATTGCCAGCGGACACCTTACTCTCAAAGCCGCGGCCTTGAATGGTTAATGCGAAAGTTCCTTGTGTTTCCTCACAGGCTCGCACGCAACGTGAGCAAACGATACATTTGGAAGGATCGAACGTGAAATATGGATTTGACTCGTCTTTCGCTTGATTGAGATGATTCTCACCATCATAACCATAGCGAACTTCGCGCAAGCCAACGGCACCAGCCATGTCCTGCAATTCACAATCACCATTGGCTGCACAAGTCAGGCAGTCTAGCGGATGGTCTGAGATATATAACTCCATCACGCCTCGGCGAATGTCCGCCAATTTGTCAGTTTGAGTATGCACTTTAATGCCCTCGGCCACCGGTGTCGTACAGCTGGCCGGATAACCGCGGCGCCCTTCGATCTCCACCAGGCATAAGCGACAAGAGCCAAATGGTTCCAATGAATCCGTAGCGCATAGTTTTGGCACCATCACGCCCGCATCCACTGCCGCAGCCATAATGGAAGTACCTTCTGGCACCGTCACGTCACGACCATCAATATTGAGAGTCACGGTTTTGCTGGATGTTCTTCTAGGGGTACCGAAATCCACATTTGGTACATATTTTGGCGGCGTGTATTTAATATCGTCCATCGTTCACCTCCACAGCATCAAACTGTAGTCATATCCTTGTTCATTCCAAAGTCCTCAGGAAAATGGTTCAGTGCACTCAATACAGGGTAAGGCGTCATGCCGCCCAGCGCACATAGAGACCCATTCAGCATAGTATCGGACAAATCTCGTAAAAGTTGAATATTCTTGCCATGTTCCTTGCCAGCTGTCACTTTATCGATCACCTCGACGCCACGTGTCGAGCCGATGCGGCATGGCGTACATTTACCACAGCTTTCAATCGCACAAAATTCAAAAGCATAGCGCGCCATTTTTGCCATATCCACGGTATCGTCAAATGCCACGATACCTCCATGGCCTAGGACAGCCCAAATCTTGGTAAATTCCTCATAATCCAAGGGCGTATCAAACTGGCTTTCCGGCAGATATGCACCTAACGGCCCTCCCACTTGTACCGCACGGATTGGGCGACCTGTTGCAGAACCGCCACCAAAGTCATAAAGCAGTTCGCGCAAAGTCGCGCCAAAGGCCAGTTCCACCAAGCCGGTTCGTTTGAGGTTGCCAGCAAGCTGAATCGGCAAAGTGCCGCGTGAACGGCCCATGCCGTAATCCGCATAATACTGCGCACCTTTATCCAGGATAATTGGCACGGTCGCCAGTGAGATCACATTATTCACGACAGTCGGCTTGCCGAACAAACCCTCAATCGCCGGGAGAGGCGGTTTGAAACGCACCAACCCACGCTTGCCTTCGAGTGACTCCAGTAGCGAGGTTTCCTCACCACACACATAAGCACCTGCTGCTCGGCGAACTTCCAAATGAAAAGACTTGCCTGAACCGCAAATATTATTGCCCAGATACCCAGCCTTCTCGGCTTTCTCAATAGCTGCATTCAATATTTTAAGCGCATGCGGGTATTCGCTACGCAAGTAGATGTAGCCTTGAGTAGCGCCCACCGCGACCCCGGCGATTGTCATCCCTTCGATCAGCACGAATGGATCATCTTCCATGATCATACGGTCGGAATATGTGCCGGAATCACCTTCGTCCGCATTGCAGACGATATATTTTTGGTCAGCAGGCGCATTCAGTACGGTGTTCCATTTTATACCTGTCGGGAAAGCCGCACCTCCACGCCCACGCAACCCAGAATCTGTCACGGCCTTGACGATATCTGCTCCGCTCATTTTCAGCGCATTCGCCAAGCCCTTGTACCCATCATGCGCGATATATTCATCCAATGACAAAGGGTCGATGATACCGACACGTGCGAACGTCAGGCGCTGTTGTCTCTTAAGCCATGCGATTTCTTCAGTCAACCCCAAAATGAGCGGGTGTGCGCTACCATTCAAGAAGTCGGCATCGAACAAGCTTGGCACATCTTGGGGCAAGACCGGCCCAAACGCAACACGGCCCTTTTCTGTCGCCACTTCCACCATGGGCTCAAGCCAGAACAAACCGCGCGAGCCATTGCGAATCAACTCAATCTTTATGCCACGTTTATCGGCTTCGGCCTGGATTGCTTTAGCAGTGCGGTCTGCACCGAGCGAAAGTGCTGTGGAATCACGAGGCACATACACCTTAACCATTCTTCACCTCACGCATCAATTCGTCAATTTTTTGCACATCCATGCGCCCATACACCTCTTCATCCAGCATCACTGCCGGTGAACACCCACAATTACCGAGACAATAGACTGGTTCCAGAGTGATTTTTCCATCCGCTGTGGTTTGGTGATAATCAACGCCTAATGTCGATTTGATATGGGCTTCCAATTTCTCTGAACCCATCGACTGGCAGGATTCAGCACGACATACTTGCAATACATGCCTGCCTACAGGATGCGTGCGAAAATGATGATAGAACGTCACGACGCCATGCACTTCCGCCACAGACAATGCCAAGGCTTTACCAATCAATGGGTATGCAGTTTCCGGAACGTATCCAATATCGTCCTGAATAGCATGCAACAATGGCAGCAATGCGCCTGGACGCCCCTTGTGCGCCGCGATATGTGCCTCGATACTAGCGAGTTCTTGTTGGGATAATGCAGTCACGCCTGATGTTCCTAAAACGATTAAACGATAGAGTGCGTATCATATACCTATTTCCCCCTACATTAAAGTCGGAAAAGGGCATAGAATAACCTTCATATGACCGCTTTAACTCCAGAAAATTCATCGCCTAAGTTGATTGATCAATTTGGCCGCAAGATAGATTACATCCGCCTCTCGATTACAGATCGCTGCGATTTCCGCTGCAAATATTGTATGGCAGAAGACATGACTTTTTTACCGCGCGACCAAGTGTTATCGCTCGAAGAGTGCGCACGGCTAGTCAAAATTTTTACGGATTTAGGCGTCAAAAAAGTGCGCATCACCGGCGGTGAGCCACTGGTGCGCAAAAACGCTATGTGGCTGTTTGAAGAGATTGGGCGTTATGTGCCAGAGTTAGTACTTACTACCAACGGCAGCCAGCTTGCTAAGTACGCTGCAGATTTAAAACGTGCGAATGTGAAGCGCGTGAATATTTCTATTGACAGCCTTAAACCGGATCGCTTCAAACAAATCACCCGCACTGGTAATTTGCAGCAAGTATTAGATGGCCTGGAAGCCAGTATCCATGCAGGCTTTGGCGGCATTAAAATCAACACGGTTTTGATGCGCGGCATTAACGATGACGAAACCGTTGATTTGGTGCGCTTTGCGATTGAAAAGAAAATCGACATCAGCTTTATCGAAGAGATGCCGCTGGGCGAGGTGAATCATGCACGCGAAAGCACCTTTGTCAGCAATTCGGAAACGCTAAAACGGCTGCAAAGTGAGCACACACTAACGCCCAGCACCGAGACCACAGGCGGCCCGGCACGCTATTGGCGCGTGGCCGGCACGATGACAAAAATCGGTTTTATCTCGCCGCACTCGCACAACTTTTGCGAAAGCTGCAACCGCGTGCGCATCACCTGCCAAGGCGAGCTTTACTTGTGTTTAGGGCAAGAAGACAAAGTAGATTTGATGCCGCTACTGCGTGCGCATCCCAATAATGACGCACCGATTATCGAGGCGATTCAAAACAGCATGCGCATTAAACCCAAAGGTCATGATTTTGATTTACGACGCGCGGAGCCGGCCGTGGTGCGGTTTATGTCACATACTGGAGGGTAAAGTTTAACCTAACATGACCCCTGAAGAACGCTGGTCTTTTTTAAACGCCCTTGACGATGAACTATTAAAAGGTGGTGTAATTCTGTCGGAATGGTGTAGCTTTGTGGTCTGCGAGTCTGACACGGCATTTGCTAACGGGGCGCATTTGGCCTCAATTATAACTGCGGTATCTGCAATTGAAACGTATCTTAAATCTGAATACCCCGCTAATAAAGATGACAAGTTAGTTGCTCTTATTAATCAAGCAGAAATCAACTCTGAGCTAAAGAAAGACATACACATTCTCAGAAAATATCGAAACAAGTGGGTGCATGTTGACGACCCTTGGAATGATGAAAATCTGTTAGCAAACCGATCCCAAGTGGAAGCCGAATTAGAAAACATGGCTTTATTCGCAGCTAAGACTTTAAGAAGAACAATTTACGAAAATCAGTGGGTTTAATCTATTCTTAAATTTATGCTTATCTCAGCTATCATCCTCTCTGGCGGCCGTGCCACGCGCATGAATGGCGTGGATAAGGGCTTGGTTACGCTTCAAAACAAGCCGCTGGTTGCGCATGTGATTACGCGCTTGAAGCCACAAGTAGATGAAATCCTCATCAATGCAAACCGCGAAATCGCACAATATGAGGCTTTTGGTTTTTCAGTACTACCAGATGAAACCGATGATTTTCGTGGCCCGCTTGCTGGATTTTTATTGGGTTTGAAGCACGCTAGGCATGATTACGTACTCACCGTTCCGTGCGATTCGCCTCAATTGCCGCTCGATTTAGCCGAAAGGCTTTACAAAGGCATGGCTGAAGCCCGCGCAGATATTGCCGTTTCAGCCAGTGCTGGTAACACGCACCCCGTATTTTGTTTAATGAAAAAAAGCTTGCTGCCCAGCCTGATTGCTTTTTTAGACGCAGGCGAGCGCAAGGTGAGCGCCTGGCAAAAAAGCCAAAAGTATGTGGAAGTGGATTTTAGCGACTGCGATGAAGCTTTCACCAACTTGAATACGCCGGAAGACCTAAAAGCGCTAGAATTAAGACTATGACCAAACCCACGCTATATCAAATTGCCGCCGACCCAAGCTGCATGGACGATTATGACCCGAACGCAATGTCTGTGAATCAGGCGCGCGCGTTTATTGCGCAATTTTTGCAGCCTGTGGCTGAGACCGAAACGCTGCCGATTCGCACAAGTTTAAACCGCGTATTGGCGGAAAATATCGTCTCGCCATGCAATGTGCCCGCCCACGATAATTCGGCGATGGACGGTATTGCATTCCGTTTTGAAGATGCAAAGCAACCCCTAACCCTTATAGGCACGGCATTTGCAGGCAGACCGTTTGCGCAAAAACTGGGGGTAGGCGAATGCGTAAAAATCATGACGGGAGCAGTGATTCCGCAAGGTGCAGACACGGTGGAGATGCAGGAGCGTGTGACCTGGCAAGGCGAGACTGTAACGCTGCAACAAATGCCGAAACAGGGGCAGCACATCCGCCGTGCAGGCGAAGATTTGGCTAACGGTCAAACAGCCTTACGCAAAGGCACTTCTATGAAGCCCGCCGATATTGGGTTGCTAGCCAGTTTAGGCATAGCGCAAGTGCAAGTTTTTCGCAAACTCAAAGTGGCGTTTTTCAGTACCGGCGATGAGCTGGTTTCGGTGGGTGAAAAACTGGCAGAAGGCCAGATTTATGATAGCAACCGCTACACTTTGTATGGCATGCTCACGAGGCTGGGTGCAGAAATCAGTGATTTAGGCAATGTGCCGGACGACCCTGTGTATCTCGAAACGACTTTGCTGCAAGCTGCGCAGAACAACGATGTGGTGATTACCAGCGGCGGGGTTTCTGTTGGCGAGGCAGATTACATGAAAGCGCTTTTAGCCAAGCATGGCCAAGTGTTGTTTTGGAAAATCAACATGAAACCCGGGCGGCCTTTGGCGTATGGTAAAGTCGCCAAAAGTCACTATTTTGGGTTGCCTGGCAATCCAGTTTCTGCCATGGTGACCTTTTACCAATTTGTACAACCTGCCCTGCAAACCTTATCCGGTGCGCTTGTTGAGCCTATACCTTTATTAAAAGCTGTGTGCGTTGAGCCAATTAAAAAAGCCACGGGGCGGGTTGAATTCCAGCGCGGTATTTTGTTCCAGATCGAATCCGGCGAATGGTTAGTCAAACCCACCGGCAATCAAGGCTCAGGCATATTAAACAGCATGAGCGCAGCTAACTGTTTCATCGTTCTTGATGAAGCTACAGGGAATTGTGCCCCTGGCCAGATGGTGAATGTGCAACTCCTGCATGGTATCGTTTAAATTTAAATATTTAACATAAATCACACCAATTGGCTTATAACAACCAATTATTGGAGTGTCTCTGTTTTAAAAAATACTGTAAAATCATAGTCTTTTCCGATTCAGGCTGTAAGTTTTGAGTATCGCTGCCAAACAATCTTTCGCACACGAAAACACACTTTTATGGGCAGTCATCGCTTCGATGATGCTGCATATTTTGCTCGCAGTGGTCGTGCCAAACTTCAAGTTTGAACTGGTCAGGGAAAAGCCAGTAGAACTGAGCATCGAATTACAAAAACCCGAACCACCGGCACCTGAATTACAAAAAATCCCCGAGCCTCCAAAACAACCGGTTGAAGAGCTCAAACCTGAGCCAATAAGGAAGTTAAAGCCTAAACCAATCCCCAAACCTATTGAACAACCAAGCCCGGTTGTAGAAACTCCACCACCTACGGACATCAGCGACACCCCGCCGCCTGCAGTGATAACGGCAGCGCCAACAGCTGAAGCTAAGCCAGAATTTGTCGCGCCGCCTCCACCAGCAGAACCGCCTAAAGTGATCGAACCCAGCCCGGCGGAGGTAGATGATGCGTTGAGCGAATATGGGAACCAATTAGGCCGCGCGATTGCCAAGCATAAACAATACCCAAGAATCGCACAGATGCGCGGTTGGCAAGGTGACGTGATTCTTGATTTGAAAATTGATGGCGGTGGTAAGGTGCTATCTGCCAGCGTACGTGAAAGTAGCGGGTTTGAGGCGTTAGATAAGCAAGCACTAGAAATGGCTCGCAAGGCTGCGCCCTTTCCTGCTCCACCACAGGCACTACGCAACCGTACTTTCAATATTACCGTACCAGTCTCTTTCAAACTGCAAGAAAGCTGATGCAAAACCCCAAACCTCTGCGTGAACTGCTGCTGGCGCATGAACTGATTTTTATCACTTTAATTGTGCTGGCGGTCGCAGGAGGGGGCTATGGAATTTATCTGTGGGACAAGTCAGCTAAAGAATCACAACGCATCCATTCCTTAGTTCAGGAAATTCAGCAAACCAGAGGTAATCTGTATCGTCAGATGAAAGAGCTCTTTGATGCATTCTTTCTTGACGATCAGGAAGCGCGAGATGAGTACAAAGCATACACACAGTCCATTTTAAGTAATTTCAAGCGGCTGTATGGACTTGCCGAAGGTCGTGAAGAAAAACAAGCCATCCTTGATTTGGAGCAAAAGTACCGAGTCTTTGCTGAAGATGCACCAGACTTGTTTTATCGTTATCAGGCCGCGCCTAGTGCGGCGTCAAAAAAGAGCTTATACAAGGATATGGAAACTGGAATCTTTTCGCATTACGAAAGCGTTTCCAGACGTGCGGAAGACTTGCTGGCCCTGAAGCAGAACGAGTTGAAAGCCCGACTAGACGAAGCCAAACATACGTCTTTTTTAGTACTGGGAGTTCCAGTATTGCTCGCCGGATTATTGCTGATATTGTCGCGACTATTCCTCAAAGGGCAGATTGTAAATCCCATCAACGCCATCATGCGCGCTACCTCTGAAATAAGTGCGGGCAATCTCGCTCATAAAGTGCCAGAAACCGGTGCTGCTGAGTTAGCAACGCTTTCTCGAGAGATCAACAAGATGGCTGAAGACCTGGCTGAGAGCCGTGACGCCCTGGTACGCAGTGAAAAACAAGCCGCTCTAGGTTTACTAGTACCGATGCTGGCACATAACATCCGCAACCCGCTTGCTAGCATTCGCGCAACCGCGCAGGTGATTGATGTGCGTCCTGAAGATAAAGATACACAGGAATCTTTAAAAGGAATTATCAGCACAGTTGATAGGTTGGAGCGCTGGACTGGGAGCTTACTGGCGTATTTGCACCCAATCAAACCTCAACTTAGCAAGGTAAAATTAAGCAGCGTTCTAGAAGGGGCATTATCTCCGCTGAATCCTAAAATCAACGAAAAAAACATTCAAGTTTTACAAAAAATACCGTCGTTGATTATTCTTACGGATGAGCATCTTTTAGAACAGGCGCTCTACAACCTGATATTGAATGCACTAGAAGCCTCTCCTTCAAATAGCGCTATACGCATTTCGGCAAAGTTCGAGCAGAATATGCTTGAAATCCTGATTGAAGATGAAGGCTCTGGCATACCTTTCACCCCTGATCCACATGCCATCAGTCCAGGTCCATCTACCAAGCGCTTTGGTACCGGCTTAGGCATTCCATTCGCTTTCAAGGTGAGCGAAGTACTCAGTGGCAGTATCACCTTCACTCCTGCCAATCCTAAAGGCACTCGAATACGCCTGATGCTTCCCCAATAGTTTTTCATCTATTGGATGGCAGTTTCCAAAAGCGTGAACTTTTATAAAATTGCGCTTGCCAAAGTTACATTTTTTTACAACAATAGAGCCAGACGTATGACAAAACTCGCATTAAACCAAGTCGTCCCAGTTTTTACGCTACCCGCCACAGGTAATGCAACATTTTCTCTTTCCGATTATCTCGGTAAAACACTGATTATCTATTTTTACCCAAAGGACTCGACGCCCGGCTGCACCACTCAAGGGGTTCAATTTCGTGACGCATATTCCCGATTTACAGCGGCAAACGCTGTAGTAGTTGGAATTTCCCGCGACAGTCTCAAATCGCATGAAAGCTTTAAAGCGAAATTCAGTTTTCCTTTCGATTTATTGTCAGATTCGGAAGAAATCGCCTGCAATATATTCGGCGTGATTAAAATGAAAAACATGTACGGTAAACAGGTACGTGGCATAGAACGTAGTACATTCGTGATCGACAAAACTGGTAAACTGGTACATGAATGGCGTGGCGTAAAGGCAGATGGTCATGCAGAAGAAGTTCTTTCTTACATTCAAACACTTACATAAATAATTCAATATGACATCATCAGCACCTCTCACCAAACTTTTTGTTCTTGATACCAATGTGCTGATGCATGACCCCTCGTGCTTATTCAGGTTTGAGGAACACGATATCTATCTCCCCATGGTGACATTGGAAGAATTGGATAACAACAAAAAAGGCCTTACTGAAGTTGCACGGAATGCGCGCCAGGCCAGCAGATATCTGGAAGAGATTGTCGGTACGGATTTATCTAACCTTGAACTGGGATGCCCTTTAAGCATTAACGGCAACAAACAAGTGTCTGGACGCTTGTTCATGCAGACCACCCAAGTGCAAACAGAACTGCCGGGGCTCGCTGGCAGCAAAGCTGACAACCAAATCATCGGCGTTGTTCTGAGCCTGAAAAAGCAGCACCCAAACCGGCAAGTCATCCTGGTCAGCAAAGATATCAATATACGCATCAAAGCACGCGCCATGGGCGTACCTGCTGAGGATTATTTCAACGACAAGGTACTCGAAGATAGCGACTTGCTATACAGTGGCATCAAGGAACTTCCTAAAGATTTCTGGGAAACCCACAGCAAGGAAATGGAATCTTGGCAGGAAGCTGGGCACATGTTCTATCGCATCAACGGGCCATTAGTTAAAGCTTTCGTGCTCAATGAATTCGTTTTTTATGATTTCGATAAACCATTCCATGCTATTGTCCGCGAGGTATCAGGGAATACTGCCGTGCTTGAAGTGGTACAGGACCATGCCAACATAAAACACAGTGTATGGGGAATCACTGCACGCAACCGAGAACAGAACTTTGCCCTCAATCTGCTGATGGATCCTGAAATCGATTTTGTAACTCTGCTCGGCCAGGCTGGTACTGGCAAAACCTTGTTAACCCTGGCGGCGGCTCTGACACAAACATTGGACAAGAAACTTTATTCAGAAATCATCATGACGCGTGTCACGGTACCAGTTGGCGAGGACATAGGATTCCTGCCAGGGACAGAGGAAGAAAAAATGGCTCCATGGATGGGGGCGCTTGAAGATAATCTCGATGTATTGAACAAAACCGATGAAGAAGCCGGTGAATGGGGTCGTGCCGCAACACAGGATTTGATTCGTACACGCATTAAAGTCAAATCACTGAATTTCATGCGTGGCCGTACTTTCCTGCACAAGTTCTTGATTATCGACGAAGCACAAAATCTGACGCCCAAACAAATGAAAACATTAATTACACGCGCGGGCCCAGGCACAAAAGTTGTTTGCCTGGGTAACATCGGTCAAATTGACACGCCTTATCTAACCGAAGGCAGTTCCGGGCTCACTTATGTAGTCGATAGATTCAAAGGCTGGAAGCACAACGGGCATGTGACCCTGACTCGAGGGGAACGGTCTCGCTTGGCAGACTTTGCTGCGGAAACGCTCTAAGCAAATTTTATGGCAAAAGGGTTTTATACCTTACTGATTGCACAATTCTTATCTGCTATCGCGGATAACGCACTTCTGTTTGCCGCAATTGCCCTGCTATCGAAGCTTAATGCACCACATTGGCATGAGCCATTATTAAGAGAATTCTTCGTCATTTCTTATATTGTATTGGCTCCGTTTGTAGGCCCTTTCGCTGATGCAATGCCAAAAGGCAAGGTCATGTTCATCAGCAATGGCATCAAGTTTTTTGGCTGCTTGATGGCTTTGATGGGAGTGCCACCCCTATACGCCTATGCAATCGTAGGTATTGGCGCTGCCGCCTACTCGCCAGCCAAATACGGTATTTTGACCGAACTTTTGCCGTCTCATCAGCTGATCAAAGCCAATGCTTGGATGGAAGGCACCACCGTCACTGCTATCATCCTTGGACCTATACTCGGAGCCGACATTGCAGCGGTCAACACCTACGAAAAAGTGAACATAATTTTCGGCATGCACTTTGACCCTGCCATGGCACCATATTATGGCATCGCCATCATCACTTTACTGTATATGGTCGCTGCCTGGTTCAATGCCTACATTCCCAAGCTGCCGATCGATCATAAAATACCCAAGAAGAATATTGTTTATCTGGTAAAGGATTTTTGGCATGCTTTCACCACCCTTTGGCGTGACCCTCAAGGGCAGGTTTCATTGGCGGTTACTACATTGTTTTGGGGCGCTGGCGCTACCCTACAATTTGTCGTGCTTCGGTGGGCCTCTGTCAAATTGGGCATGGATGAGCAAGCAGCTACTAAATTGATTGCGATTCTGGCCGTAGGCATCGCAGTTGGCTCCATAGGTGCGTCTATGTTTGTGAAACTGGAAAATGCAACACGCGTACTTCCTGCCGGGATACTCATGGGCATCCTTGTCATCAGCATGATTTTTGTAAAATCCAATGAAACGGCCGCTGTCGTGCTTTTTTGTATCGGAGTTCTTGCTGGCTACTTTTTGGTACCGCTCAATTCACTGTTACAGCATAGAGGTCATCACTTGCTTGGCGCAGGCCACTCCATCGCTGTACAAAACTTCAATGAAAATATTGGGATATTGCTGATGCTAGGTGCCTATACCCTGATGCTGCATCAAGGGCTGGCTATCAACGCCATCATCATCATTTTCGGTAGCTTCGTGGGTATCACCATGGCTATCATCTATAAGCTATACCAACAAAGCACTAGGTTAGCCAACAAAGCAAACTCTAATGCAGCTTGACTTTAGCCTCACTTCGACGCGTAATTAAGCGACCTAAGGACTGTAAAAATACCGTAATAAAGCCGTGTAGTGCTATCAAATGCATTTTGTATAGCGACTGGTACATGGTGCGTGCAACCAACCCTTCAATGAACATACTGGTACCTTCCAACGATCCCATCAAGTTACCAACCGTAGAATAACGTCCAAGGTTAACCAGTGACCCGTAATCCCGATAATGGAACTCTGGTAGATGTTTACTATTCGCCACGCGCTTCTTCATGGATTTCACCAATACACTAGCTTGCTGATGTGCAGCCTGTGCACGAGGTGGAACAGTGCCACCCTGCCCAACCCACTCGCAAGCAGCACAGTCGCCAAATGCAAAAATGCTGTCATCCAGCGTCGTCTGTAACGTTTGCCTTACCAGCAATTGGTTAATGCGATTAACCTCCAACCCGTCTAATGTAGCAAGGAAATCTGGCGCTTTAATACCCGCAGACCAAACTACCAAGGCGGAAGGAATAAACCGTCCTGTATGTGTGTGCACACCCTTCTCGCTGACCTCAGTCACACGCTCACCCAAGTACAAATGCACCTTGAGTTTTCTCAATTCCATTTCTACAGCATTCGACAAACGTGGAGGCAGTGCAGGCAATACACGCTCCCCGGCTTCAATAACGGAAATTCTAACATCCTTATCCGGATCAATCTTGTCCAAGCCATAGGCTGCTAACTCACGCGTTGTATTATGCAACTCAGCCGAAAGCTCTACCCCAGTAGCGCCCGCACCTACAATCACGACCTCAAGTTGGCCAGATTGGACTGGGCCATGCTGAGTATGTGCCTTTAGTAAGGCGTTATGCAAGCGTCGGTGAAATCTCTCAGCTTGCTCTTGGGTATCCAAGGCAATTGCGTATTCTTTGGCACCTTTGACGCCAAAGTCATTCGTAGTACTCCCAACAGCAATCACCAATGTATCGTACTGGAATGTGCGGCGAGGTATTACCTCCGCACCATTTTCATCATAAGTCGCCGAAACGTAAATTTCTTTATTTGCACGATTGATACCTTCCATATTGCCGAGGCGAAAACGGAAATGATGCCAATGTGCCTGAGCTAGATATTCCAGCTCATGCTTATCTGGATTCATACTGCCTGCAGCGATTTCATGCAATAGAGGCTTCCAGACGTGTGTCTTGGTTTTGTCGATCAGTGTTATCTGCGCTTTACCTTTGACGCCCAAAGAATCGCCAAGCTTTGTTGCAAGTTCAAGCCCACCGGCGCCACCACCGACTATGACGATGTGATGCAGCTGTTTGCTGTCTGCCATTTGAGATACCTTTTCTAATCTGCAATAAAAAACGCGCTTGGCCAGTAAAGCACAAGCGCGTTTTTGATAATCTACGATTACTCGTTACCGGTCAAGCCATTGCTCATGCTACGAACCCAAGCGATGACCTGCAAAATCTCATCCGGCTTAATGCCTTGGGTGTTATCACCTGGCACCATGACACCGATGCCCTTACCACCCATCCCGCCATTAGTGCCATTCCAGATGGTTTCAAACATACCCTTATTGGTTGCATCTTTTGGATATCTAAAGGTAGGTCCTGTCAGACCTGGGCCAACTTGTCCTTTAGCTTCAGGTCCATGACATTGAGTACAGGAATACAATTGGAAAACTTTTTTACCTTTGGCAATCGCTTCTTCATTGCCCACATATGAATTTTTACCGGTTGCCAAGAATTCCTTCGCAGCAGGAGTATCAAATAATGCTGCATCAATTTTTAAAGGATTCCCAGCCTGAGTATCTACAAACTGGATGGCATTACCTGCTGACGCTGAAGTCTCGGCAGCTTTTTCACCTTCATCAGCCCCAGATGCAGGCGCATCTGATTTACCACATGCAGCTAAAATTGTTGTCATCGCCAACAATGCCAAATATTTCTTCATAGTATGTTTCCCCCAAGAATAAATTTTGAATCTTATAGTATGTTTATTTTGCCACAAAATAAAAAAACGGTCACCTAAGCGACCGTTTTAACATCATGTCAGCAATTATTCGTTACCAGTCATTTTCACCATGCTGTTGCTACGAATGTATGCAATCACTTTCAACACTTCATCTGCTTTCAAGCCATCATCCGGAGCCATCAAGCCAAAGCCTTTTGCACCCATACCGCCATTGGTACCTTGCCAAATGGTTTCGAACATGCCTTTGTTTGTTGCATTCTTGGCATATTTGAAGTTAGCGCCAATCAGGCCCGGGCCCACAGCGCCTTCACCGTGACCACCATGACATGCAACACATGAAAATAGATTGAATTTCTTCTTACCTGCTTTAATTGCTTCCTCGTTACCGATATATGGGTTTTTGCCAGTAGCCAGGAATTCTTTGGCAGCAGGCGTATCAAACATCTCTGGTTTAATATCCAATGGCGAACCATCTGTGGTTTTAGTCAGTGAAATATCTGCAACTGCATTGCCTGCAACAGCCAACATTGAAACAATTAACGCAGATTTAATTGTATTGCTTAACATGTTCTCTCCTAATTCTTGCAACAAAAATGAGCTACGTTTTGTTGGTGCTGTATGCATTACCGTAACGTATGACCATTTAACGATTTGATTTTTGTTTGGTTGACATAAAAACTTTTAGAAACAACCAAATAAAACGAGCATTTTACTTAGTTTTTTTTTCTACGTCACTTATATTTATCTCGCGTTTCGCAATTCTTTTGCTTTTTTCTCGATACTATCCCCGGCAACTACCGGTACGTTAGGTATCCCGTAATCTGCAAGGATTTTAGCGATTTTGTCTTTATTGCGTTCTATGGCAGCGTTGATAAGGGCCACTCGCTCTTTGTCTTTTTTGCGCACGCCCATTGAGATGTTCCAGTATTCCTTGCCTTTTACATTCACATTCTCGTACTCAGGAATCAATCTTACTTCCAAAGGTTCTTTAGCCTGTTTGGCGTAATAGCCAGCAATTGGTCCCCACATCACCGCCACATCAATATCACCTTTTACCAAATCATCAATCATATGGCTTGTTGGTAAATTCAAGTCTCTTTGCAGTCGGTAAGGCTTAGCATTCGCCATCAAATCGTTCTCGTTCAATGGAATGGCGGCCGGACTTTTGTCTACTATACCAATTACGGCTTTCTTTAAATCTGGAGAGGTCCAGTCCTTGATATCGTAGTTACTGCTTTTCCGCCAGACAAATACATGGCCAGAGCGGTAATATGGGATGCTAGTTCTTAATGCATCATTGTCGGACGTTGTGCCAATAATGACATCACAACGCATCGCGTTGATTGTATTACGCAAGAATCCCTGGCGATTGTATGCGTATTGGAAAGTAAGCTTCTTGCCTAAGTCATTTGCGATTACCTCAGCGATCTTATCCTCAAAACCTTCCAATTTTAGATTTGAAAAAGGCATATTGTCTGGGTCTGCGCAAACCTTGAATTCGGATTCATCTGTTACGCGGCGCACTTCACCAATTCTGCCTTCATCCGGATTGATGGATGGAATCTCACTATCTTCTATCGCAAACACATTAAAAGTAGCCAGCAACAACAGTAACCCAAGTTTGTATTTTTGTTTCAACATCACATTTTCCTTAACAGTTAACAGCCCACGCCGTCCGATACATATGAGCTTTCGTTCACTCAAAAAGTTCTTGATGATAGCCTAAACTATATATAGTTGTATACGACACCTATAAAAAAACACCCTGCCGAAGCAGGGTGTTTTTGTGTTAACGCGTATCAACGCGTAATCAACAGTCTTTCGACAATCAATTACAGGCTGAACACGTTCAATGCACCGCCGCCAGGAGCAGCGTTGTATTTGGT
>DAOMMM010000007.1:0-106773 GCA_035423825.1 Methylophilus sp.
ACCAAATACAACGCTGCTCCTGGCGGCGGTGCATTGAACGTGTTCAGCCTGTAATACGGCAAAATTGTTAGAAACATCAGCGTTAGGCAAGTGGTTTTTACTGGCTAACGCTGATGCTATGACTAAGCATTAATATCAAATATATCTCCAAAGTTATTTGATTAATTTATCCAACCTCAACTTTAGAAATAAGGTTGAGGTTTTTTTACCTCTAAAAAGTGAATATTTCCTATATGTTTTTAGGAGTCTCGCTCTTTTTGACCCAATCCAAAGTGGTTATATTGGCTACTGCAATAAGCAAGCAACTGTTGTATTTGTTTTTTGCTATATTTATCTCCTCTGCCGGGAACTCGCAGTTTAATTGTGGTTCCCGGTCATTTTTTATCATCATTAATCATAGTCAGTCCACCAACCAATGCTAGTATGCATTCTCAGACGTTAATTACATCAATTAAATAATCTGAGTGTTTCCTATATCTGTTCGGGAATTCAGCTCTTACGGTAAATACCTTTTAAGTCTTTATTCGCTTACCCAAACCATATCAATTTCTATTTGGGTGCATTATCGGAGGAGAAGGCAATATAAAGCAGCAGCGCCAACCTGCGCAGTAATTTTTACGGGACTGGTAGTAAAATCTAGCAAGCTCATGACCGCTTTGGATGTCATCAACAAAATGATGAGCAAGGAATCGATCAAGCTCGCCAGCGAGTGGTTCAGGCGCCCATGGAAGTGGACAGAAGATGAAGCAGGGTAACAAGAACCCTTGTTATACGACCAGGTGGAACGAGCTGATTAGATATGAATAAGTACCCGATGGTGCCATAGAGATAAAATTTTTTATCTACTAGAATATCTTCGCTACCGTCACAAGAACACCAAATAAACAAGGGAAAAAATAATAATGAAAAGCTGCAGAATAATTTTAATTAGTTTAATGGTACTGCTAGTCACCGGCTGTGCCACAAATGCAATGACTGGCAGAAAACAACTGTCATTAGTTTCAGAGCAGAGGGTCATTGAGAATAGTTCTAACATGTACATGTCCCTGGTCGAGGGCTATGGTAAGAAGGACAAAATAGCAAAAGATCCACAAGTCAATGAGCGGGTCCGTAATATCACGAATAGGCTCGTCGAGAGAGCTATAGAGTATCGCCCAGAGACAATCAAGTGGAAATGGCAAGTTAATGTCATCGAAGATGAACAGGTCAATGCCTTTTGTATGCCTGGCGGGAAGATGGGCATATATACAGGCCTCCTAGATAAAATTAACCCCACAGACGACGAATTAGCCCAAGTCATGGGGCATGAGATATCCCATGCCCTAGCAAATCACGGGGCCGAAAAGATGTCGAATCAAATCCTTGGACAAATAATCGTTGCTACAGCGGGGGTTGCAGCAGCATCTAGCGGAAGCAATGGGCGATACGATAATAATCGTCAAAGGGTAGCGCAAGATATGGCCGCTATTGGGGCTTTAGCGTTTATTACCCTACCGAATAGTAGAACCGCCGAAACTGAAGCAGATAAAATGGGCGTTGAGATTGCAGCACAAGCGGGGTTCGATCCCAATGCTGCAATCACCATCTGGGAAAAGATGATGGGTGTCACAGGGCAAACCTCCAGCGGGGACTTTTGGAGTACACACCCCTCACCACCGAACCGGATTGAAGCATTCAAAGCATTGCAGGATCCAATGCGGGAAATCTACGAGCAACGAAAAACTGCTTACACCAAAGATTACAAGCCAAGCTATTACTTTGTAGCGATGGGTAACGACCCGATTGCATCTTCATCCAATGTAAAAGTTATCACAGATGCTCAAGGAAACAGTTTTTCTGCAGAAGCTCCGCAGGTCGATCCAAATAAGGCACAGGCTTTTTATTCGCCGGAATTTGCTGCTTTTAAAGCCGGAAAATTGGAAATGTCTTGTACGAGCTGTAGCTTGCGATTCTTTATGAATCAGTCAGATTTAAAGTCTATGTATGAGAAGCAGGACTGGAGAAGTTTGATCAGGGAGGTCATCAACATTAATCACAAGGCAGATATCTCATATCTGTATCTTGGATTTGCTGCTGAAGGTATGCACTATCGCGAAGCGGCAAAAGAATATTTCAGGTTGGCTGCGGAATTAGCGTCGACGGAAGAATTCAGCTGCGCCAAATCCAAATTGGCAAAATGTGGAGACTTTGACGTTGCTGAAATTACATCGAGTAAATTGCATTAAAAAAGTGACATATATTAGGCTTCCTGACGTCATGGTTTCTTTGGCAGGGCAGTACTAGCTTTTTTATCAGATACCCAAGCTATAAAATGATTCACTATTCGTTTTAAGTGTCCAGCTTTTTATTTTTGTTGTGGGTCTATATCCATGCTATTGATTTTAGCGCCTAGCCTATAGGCCGCAATAGTGGCCTCCTTGGGATCGCGAGTACCTAGCGACCAGCGCTTGTCGATTCCACCCTGTTGCAGTCGGAAAGAATAGATACCGTGACGGGATTTTACTAGCCGAGAATGGAGCATCATAGCATCTTCAGTGACAACAAGAACTGACACTTGCTTAAAGGTTTTGCTATGGACTTTATTAAGTTACTATTAATCAATAACTTAAGTTGTTTTTGGCGTCCCCACGGGGATTCGAACCCCGGTCGCCTCCGTGAAAGGGAGGTGTCCTAGGCCTCTAGACGATGGGGACCTTGGAATTTAAACCGATATAACTAAACGTATTTTACTACATTTCACGCGATATTCTGCAATGAATTATTACCATATTTGGTGGAGGTAAGCGGGATCGAACCGCTGACCTCTTGCATGCCATGCAAGCGCTCTCCCAGCTGAGCTATACCCCCATATCACACCATTTTGCTGCGCTTTGAAAATACGGCGTTTCAAAGAAGGCGCAATATTAAAGAGGGGCGCCTAAATTGTCAACGACTTTCTGCATATTTAGCCTCGCGTGTTGGACTGGCTGTCAAATAGAGTCAATTCCACACGCGGCAGGGGGTTCCATCCAGATTTACGATGTTCTGCTACCACGTTAGTGAAAATACCGCCGCGAACATAAAACTTGGCTGTGACTCGCATAAAGCGTGGCTGTGTTGCACCCACTAAATCATCTAGAATCTGGTTTGTCACGGCTTCGTGAAAGCAGCCTTCGTCACGGAAGCTCCACATATAAAGTTTCAAACTCTTCAACTCGACGCATAATTCATCCGGGATGTAGTCGATATAAACCACAGCAAAATCCGGCTGGCCGGTTTTTGGGCACAAGCAAGTAAATTCTGGCACTTCCATATGAATATGGAAATCTCGGTGAGGGGTAGGGTTGGCAAATGTTTCCAGTTGCTTGGTTGGCTGCGCTGTGGGTTTTCCGCCTAATAAATGTTCGCTCATTGCAATGTTAAAACTAAGATAAAACCGTTATTATAACGCCTAAAATCAAACCGAAACTTATCGTATCTTGCGTTTAACTCACATCAAACTCGCGGGCTTCAAGTCGTTTGTAGACCCCACCACCATTCATGTACATGGCCAACGGGTCGGCATTGTCGGCCCCAATGGCTGCGGCAAATCAAATGTCATGGAGTCGGTGCGTTGGGTGCTGGGAGAATCCAGCGCTAAGGAGATGCGCGCAGATGCTATGGATGCGGTGATTTTCAACGGCTCCGCAAACAGAAAGCCCATTTCACGCGCATCGGTAGAGTTGTTCTTCGACAACAGTCTGGGGGGAGCTTCCGGCGCATGGGGCCAATATGCTGAGATTAGTGTCAAGCGTGTCATCGAACGCGAAAAGGGATCGACCTATTTCATCAACAACACAGCCGTGCGTCGCCGAGATGTCGCAGACCTGTTTTTGGGTACCGGCTTGGGTGGGCGCGCCTATGCAATTATCGGCCAGAACACCATTTCACGTATCGTAGAAGCAAAGCCAGAAGAACTACGCATCTTTCTAGAAGAAGCCGCTGGCATCAGCAAATACAAGGAAAGACGCAGAGAGACGGAACTACGTCTGCGTGACACGCATGAGAACCTGACGCGGGTAGAGGATATCTGCCGCGAACTGCAGAAACAGATCAACAAGCTGGAGACGCAGGCCGTGATTGCTGAGCAATATCACAGTCTACAGGCGAATCTGAAGCAAGCGGAGGGCCAATTATGGTTGTTGAAAAAACGTGATGCTGGACGCGACTGGGATAAAGCCAAGGCACTGGTTGAGCGCTTGATGAATGATTTAGAAGCTAAGACTGCTGAATTGCGTGCTGCAGAGAGCGTGCTGGAAAGTACGCGCCAAAATCATTACGCTGCCAGCGAAGGCATCAACACAGCACAGGCGGCCTATTATGAAGCTAACGCGGAGGTGAGCCATCTTGAGAATCAAGTACGCCAGAATGCTGAAGCGCGTGAGCGCCTGTCACAACAACTTCAGCAGCTACATATCGCCTTAGAGCGTAACCTCTCACAGTTACAGGCGTTGCAGCAGCAGCAAGCCGCTTTGGATGTGGAATTAAATGAGGCCGAAAGACTGGAAAGTGAAGCAAATGCTGAGTTAGAAGCGTTGCAAGTAGGTCTTCCTGAAAAACAGTCCGGTTTAAACGCGTCGAATCAACAGCTGAATGAAGCTCAACTGCGTCTGAACGAGGCTAAGCAGCAGCAACAACTGGCGCAAAACCGGTTGCATTACACCGAACTTGGTCTGAACGAAACTGAGCAGCGTATTGGCCGTTTGGAGACCGACTTGGGCAATTTGAAACTGCCTGATGACAGTCGCATCCATGCGCTCGAAAAAAGCATCGCCGAAACCCGCATGGATATTAGCTCCCAAGAGGGTGCATTGAAAGCTTTGCAAATAGAGGAAATGCGTTTGCATGCGTCTGTACAAGAGCTACGTCAGCGGCTTGTTGCCGCGCAGCGTGAGGTCCATCAGGTAGAAGCTGAGATTGCGGCACTGAATCGATTGCAGCAATCGCTTAACCAGTCAGGTAAGTTAGGTCAATGGTTGCAGCAAGCCGGGCTGAACAGCAGCCCCCGCATATGGCAGAGAATCAGTGTGTCGCCGGAATGGGCGAGCGCCTTGGAAGCTGCGCTAGGCGCGCGTTTGAACGCAATCGTGAAACATGGCAGCCTGCTGAAAGAACGTCCGCCAAGTGCTATGGCACTTGGATTCGATGCGGACAATGTCCATAACTTAAAACATAACCCAGCGTTAACGCCACTATTGAGTAAGCTGGAAATTAAAGACGCGAGCTTGCAAGCCGTTTTGCAAGATTGGTTAGCCCACGTCTATGTCGCTGAAAAGGATGTTGAGTCGTTATCTAAAAAACTGCAGCCTGGAGAGTGGCTAATCACGCAGGAAGGGGATATATATACTCCCCATAGCGTTTTCTATCATGCCGGGGAAGCCAACCAGGGTGCCGACGCTGCCATGCATGGCGTAATGGCGAGGCAGCAGCAGCTAGATCTTGCGCGGCAGCAATTGCCTAAACTGCAGCAAGCGGCACAGCACACTGCAGACAGCCTCAAGCAAGCTGAGGCAGCCTGGCAAACACTTCGGCCACAGCAGCAAGAGAAACAGGCGCACTTGAGCCAACTAAGTAACACATTACATCGCGCACAAATCGAATTAAACCAGTTGAAGCAGGCAAGAGATAATATGCTGGAACGTCGGGAGCACATGCAGACCGAATTGGCCGCGCAACGACAAAAGTTGACGCAACTTCAATCAGAAAAAAGCACGCTGAATCATACTTTAGAATCGACTGTTGCGAGCATGGCAGCATTTGATGAAGCCAAAAATCAGGCGATGTTATCGAAAGAACAAGCTGAAAATATCTATTATGCCTTACGTGACCAGATTCAGCAGGCAGAAAAAAAACAACAGGCATGTTTTTACAATAAAAAGATTATTTTAAATAATATCATAGAGTTAAATAATAAAGTTAATCTTAATTGTGATGAAAAAGAATCCCTGACGCTTAGACAAAAAGAAAATGAAGAGGCGCTTAAAGTTGCAGTGATGGACACACTAAAGACTAGACTGTCAGAAGCGTTAACTAAAAAGCAATCTGCCGAACAAAAGCTTGCTGAAGCACGTAATCTCCTGGCAGAACAGGATCAAGCATTGCAAACTCATGAGAGGGCACGTTTGCAAACAGAACATGCGTTACATCCGATTCGCGATGGGCTGGAACAAGGCCGACTGAAAGAACAGGAAACTCGCATTTACTTCGAGCAATGCCAAACCGCATTACTGGAAAACGGAATAGATGAACAGTCTTTGAGTGAAAGCTTGCAAGAGGACGCCAAAGCCAGCGATTTGCAGCGCAAAACCACTTCGCTAATCAATCAAATTAATGCATTAGGGCCTGTGAACCTGGCTGCGATTCAAGAGTTGGCAACAGAAAAAGAGCGTAAGGTCTACCTTGATAGTCAGATGCAGGATCTGTTGACTGCCAGTGAAACGCTGGAAGAAGCGATACGCAAGTTGGACAAGGAAACACGGGGGAAACTGCAGGCGACGTTCGATGAAGCCAACCGTAACTTCAACGAGTTGTTCAACGTGCTGTTCAATGGTGGGCAGGCCAAACTCGAACTACTAGGCGAAGAAATCTTGGATACTGGAATTCAAGTTTTTGCGCAACCTCCCGGTAAGAAAAATACCACTATCCAGATGTTATCTGGTGGTGAGAAGGCATTGACTGCCATGGCGCTGGTATTCGCCTTGTTCCGCCTTAATCCTGCTCCGTTTTGCTTGATGGATGAAGTGGATGCGCCACTGGACGACAGCAACACGGAACGTTTCTGTGGCATGGTCAAGAATATGGCTGAGAAAACGCAGTTTCTATTCGTTAGCCACAACAAAATCACTATGGAAATGGCACAGCAACTTATTGGGGTCACGATGCAGGAGTCCGGGGTATCTCGTATCGTGGATGTGGATATTGATGCGGCCTTGCAAATGCAGGGATAATCTTGCTACAGAACGCTGAAAATCAAGTAGAATGAAATGATGTCTGATCTGCAAATTGCATTAATCATTTTAGGCGCCTGCATCATTGTCGGCGTAATAATCTATAACTGGTTGCAGGAGAAAAAACTGCAAAAAGGCATCTCTGAGGAGTTCATCGTCCCACAAAAAGATGTACTGGTAGAAGATTTCTATATTGATACCGAAGCTTTTGTTGAGCGAGAATTCGCTGACGTCACAACCCGCGTGAAAATCACGGAAAAACTGAACAGCGAGCCTGCTCCAGAATCTGAGCCGGTGGTCAAGCAAGAACCATCGTTGGATATCAAGCCAGTTGCCAAATCACAAACCACGGCTGCGGCCAGCTCAGTACACACTGCCGTCGAACCAAAAGCAGAGTCCGATGACGATATTGCATTGCGAATGAAGACTCAGCTGCCTAGTGAGGTTCATCCACAGATTGACCTGACAGCATTTTTATACGCTAATCATCCTATCAGCAGCAAGTCCTTCTTTGAAGTGGCAAAAAACATTTCTGCAGACATGGGAGTCATGATGCTACTGCATGCGATTGATGAACAGCATCATTGGCACATTCTGACGAAGGACACCGAAGACAAAACTTATAGACAGATGGCCTGTAGCATTCAGCTTGCAGATCGAAATGGTCCTGTTTCTAAGCATATCCTCAATAAGTTTCAGTTTGCGGTAGAAAACATGGGGCTGGATTTGAACGCCCATGTGGAATGGCAGGGAACCGGGGACGCCTATCAACGAGCCATTGCGCTGGATGAATTCTGTATGGAAGTGGATCAAATTGTCAGCGTGCACATATTGCAAGGCGACACACCCATACAAGGTACAAAATTCAGGGGGCTGGCTGAGGCGAATGGAATGGTGCTATTAGATGACGGAAAGTTCCATTATGTGGCTGAGCATCAATCTGACATTATCGCTTATACTTTGAGCAACAGTGAAAATCAGCCATTCACCTCAGAAGGCTTAAGGAGCGGGCTTGTAAAAGCCGCCACGTTTCAGATAGAGATCCCTAAAGTAACCAATAGCGAACAAGTTTTCAACCAGATGATACTTGTAGCCCAGAAAATGGCTGGCAGCCTAAATGCCCGCTTGGTTGACGACCATCAAAAGGTACTAGGGGATTTGCAGGTGCAAAAGATTCGCCAGCAGCTCAAAATGATACATGCCAAGATGGTGACACGCGGCATTCTCCCGGGTAGCCCAGAGAGCTTCCGTTTATTTAACTAATCGACAAAATGGCAGATTTGGAAGCAGCGCGTCAGCAAATTGCGGCACTGACCGCTAGAATCGCCCAGTATGATTATGAGTATTATGTACTGGATTCCCCAACAGTCCCTGATAGCACTTACGATTCGTTATACCGTGAGCTGCAGGCTTTAGAAGCACAGTTCCCGCAACTCATTACTCCGGATTCTCCTACGCAGCGTGTGAGCGGCAACCCAGTCGCAGAGTTTGGCGCTGTGACACATCGTCAGGCGATGCTCTCGCTCAATAATGCTTTCGAGGATGAGGAAGTGTTGGCATTTGACAGACGCGTGCGTGAAGGATTAGGGCTGAAAACAGTTGAATATGCTGTAGAACCTAAGTTCGACGGTCTTGCGATAACTCTGTCTTACGAGGATGGGCTTTTTGTACAAGGGGCAACGCGTGGTGATGGGTATACCGGGGAGAATGTCACCCACAACTTACGTACGATTCGCGCAATACCGGCCAGACTGCATATCACGTCACCACCTGAACTGCTGGAGGTTAGAGGCGAGGTGTTGATGTTGAAAGCGGATTTTGCCGCTTTGAACCAAAGACAACTAGATATTGGAGGCAAGCTGTTTGCCAATCCACGCAATGCCGCTGCTGGCAGTTTGCGCCAGCTAGATCCGCAAATCACCGCAACCCGACCATTACATTTCTTTGCATATGGATTGGGCGAAACCAAAGGTGTGCCTGACATCAGTTCCCATTCGGAAGCAATGCAATACTTGGCGGAGCTGCGCTTCCCGGTAAGCGACTTGCGCGATGTGGTTTTTGGTGCAGACGGACTTCAGCAATACTTTAAAAAAATTGGCCAATTGCGCAAAAACTTGCCATTTGACATTGATGGCGTGGTATACAAAGTTAATGAATTTGCGCTGCAAGCCAAGCTAGGCTTCGTTTCCAGGGCACCACGCTGGGCTGTTGCTCACAAGTACCCGGCAGAAGAGGCGAGTACGGTTGTCGAAGACATCACCGTGCAGGTTGGGCGCACTGGTGCTATTACGCCGGTTGCACGGCTTAAGCCAGTATTTGTTGGCGGTGTTACGGTTACCAACGCTACGTTGCACAACGAGGATGAGATTCGTCGCAAAGACGTGCGAATCGGCGACACAGTCATCGTGCGCAGGGCTGGCGACGTAATCCCGGAAGTTGTCTCTGTGATAACGGCGCAACGCCCAAACGATGCGCGTGAATTTGTCATGCCCAGAACATGTCCCGAGTGCGATTCACACATTGAGCGACCCGCAGACGAGGCGGTCGCAAGATGCACCGGTGGGTTAATTTGTCCTGCACAGCGCAAACATGCGATAACGCACTTTGCTAGCCGTCGTGCTATGGACATCGAGGGCCTAGGCGAAAAATTGGTGGATCAGTTAGTCCAGGCTAATCTTGTGCATGGCTTGGATGACATATACAAACTTGATTTGACAACACTTGCGGGGTTGGAAAGAATGGCAGAAAAATCCGCACTTAACGTACTGGATGCCCTGCAAAAAAGCAAGGCAACCACACTCTCGCGTTTCATTTATGGTCTAGGGATTCGAAATGTAGGCGAAGCTACCGCAAAAGACCTGGCAAAACATTTCGGTAGCCTGAAGTTCTTAATGGACGCGAATATACAGGCATTGCTGGAAGTACATGACGTTGGGCCGGTTGTTGCTGAATCTATCCTTCAGTTCTTTGCCGAACCGCATAATCGCCAGGTGATTGCCTCCATGCGCGCGCTTGGCGTGCACTGGCAGGAGCATGCGGGCAAGATGACTGCACATGGTGCACTACAGGGGAAAACATTCGTGCTGACAGGAACGTTGCCCAATCTCACTCGTGATGAAGCTCAGGCTAAGATAGAGGCAGCAGGTGGCAAAGTGAGTGGCAGCGTATCCAAGAAAACCGATTATGTTATTGCTGGCGTCGAAGCCGGTAGCAAGCTAGAGAAAGCGCAGGAATTGGGATTGAATGTGCTTGACGAAGCAGGATTGCTAGCATTGATAGATGAATGCGAAACTATTGGTAATACACAGGGGTCACAAGCAACATATACGGACCAACAACATCCTCAAAGCAAATTATTCTGAATGTTCCAATCATGTCATTACAAAATACATTAAAATTACACATTATCTTATTGTTTTTTATAAGCCATAATGCAAGCTCAGCTGATTTGCATTTGATTGTCAGACAATGCACAGAAGCAATGAATGCCGGACAAAGCGACAAAGCGTTGGTTGCTGCAGAATCGGCTCTCAAGCATGACCCATCACATTCTGAGGCGCTTTTATGCAAAGGTCGTGCTCTTGGTGCGCTAGGGAAGATAACTGATGCCGAAAAAACTTTGGAGCAAGCCAGCAAAGCCGCGAAAACAGACTTTGATGCTGGGATAGCCGCATTGCTGTTAGGAAATTTGCATAGAGAAAATAAAGCCTATTCGAAGGCTATCGCTGACTACCAAAATGGGCTGTCTCATTTCCACCCTCAAAACAATCAGCGTTATGTATATATCAGCCATGTGCTACTGGGTGAAGCTCATACACAAAACCTCGACATGAACAATGCTCTGCAAAGTTATCAGGCTGCAAATAAGATTGCCAACAACGACAATGAGCGCGCAGAGAGTTACGCCAGAATTGCCAGCACCTATGCGGCTTTGACGCAATACGATCAGGCTATCGAGCACCAGTTAAAAAGCGCAATGATGCAGAAAAAAGCGGGTACACTTGACCAATATGCAGAAGCCTCTTTACAACTTGGCCAATATTATCACTTGGCAAAAGACTACAAAAATGCAGGTGTTACTTTCAATAAACTGCGTGATTTTGCCAAAACAAACGGTGGTGCATATTACGAAGCTAAAGCTGACTTGATGATGGCCAAGAATGATTTGGCGGCAAATGATACCAATGCAGCCAAAACTAATCTGGATGAAGCTCAGAAAGTAGCCAAAGGGTTAAATGATGCCGAACTGAATGCTGAGATAGCCACTTTCGCACAGAGTCTTAATAAATAATCTGCCTGTTCTGTAATTTTTTCTCTAAAAGAACGACTCAATGACATATTCCTGTAGAAAGGGCACGTCATGCTGATTATCAACACATCAAAATCTAACCCGTCCAATATTCGACCATCGGAAATCACCCCCAAACAGAATTTTGAAGATCGCCGCGCTTGGCTCAAAGTGGCTAGCAGCATGTTACTCTCAAGTGCTGTATTACCAAGCAATTCTGCATTCGCGGCCAATCCTAACGATAAATATTTTACAAAGAACGATAAAAGAATTGGCGCTTACAGCAAGAGCCACTTCGGGGTAGGGGAGAAATTAACCAACTACAAGGATGTCACCACTTACAACAATTACTACGAGTTCGGTACAGACAAATCAGACCCAGCAATCCATTCAGCTCTTTTCAAAACACATCCATGGAATATCAGTATTGAGGGTGAGGTAAAGAAATCTAAAATCATTGGAATTGATGATTTGATGAAGTTGGCTCCATTAGAAGAGCGTATCTATCGTCATCGCTGTGTTGAGGCTTGGTCTATGGTGGTCCCTTGGATTGGGATCCCTTTGGCAAGCCTGATAAGTTGGGCTCAGCCGACAGGAAACGCCAAATACATCGAATTTATTTCGGCAAATGACCCGCTGACCATGCCTGGAGCACGTGTGCCGATGTTGGATTGGCCATACATAGAAGGCTTGCGCATGGATGAAGCGATGAACCCTCTAACTATCCTTGTTTTAGGACTATATGGCGAAGTCTTGCCGAATCAGAACGGCGCACCTGTTAGGCTCGTAGTGCCATGGAAATATGGCTTCAAAGGTGCAAAATCCATCGTAAAAATCAGATTCGTGGAAAAGATGCCTATTACCACCTGGGCCAAAGCAAATCCTAGAGAATATGGTTTCTATGCCAACGTCAACCCAGATGTCGATCATCCGCGCTGGACGCAGTCATCGGAGAAACGCATAGGCGCAGGCTTATTTGCAGGGCGGGTCAAAACATTAATGTTCAACGGATACGCTGAGCATGTAAGCCAGATGTATGCTGGAATGGATTTGAAAAAGAATTTTTAGCATGAAAAAACAGATACTCTACAGCAAAGCTGGAGTCTGGATATTTGCGTTATTTCCCATTATACGCCTGATCTGGCTGGGTATTAACGACGGCTTGGGCGCCAACCCTGTAGAGTTTGTAGAGCGATCCACCGGTACTTGGACGCTGGTATTCCTGCTACTAACGCTCACCGCGACACCGTTCCGCCTGGTCACTGGCGAGGTTTGGCTAATACGCCTGCGGCGCCTTTTAGGCCTTTGGATGTTCTTTTACGCCTGCCTTCATATCGCTGCCTATGTCTGGCTGGATTATGGATTCTACTGGCCTGATATCGTCAATGATATCGTCAAGCACCCATTCGTGATTGTCGGTTTTGGAGCTTTTATGTTGACAATCCCATTGGCAGCAACATCTAACCAAGTCATGATGAAACGTTTAAAATCCAATTGGAAAAAACTGCATCAGTTGATCTACTTGATTGCCATATTGGCAATCCTGCATTTCTGGTGGTTAGTTAAAAAAGACGTCACAGAGCCGCTATATTACTCACTAGCTTTAGCTTGTTTGTTCGCTATACGCTTATATTTCAAGTACAACAGACCCATTGGGAGAAATAAAATCGCCTCGAACAATATGCTGATGTAAGGCTTTCTTCTCATCATCGACTAAGGAACTGGTCATTCAAAATGGGGAGTATCAGCATGCATTATCTTCAATCATTTATCGGTTTATATGACGTAGCCATCGAAAAACTAGAAACATATTCAGGGTGGCTTCCACAACTGGCTTTGCGCCTGATTTTGGCATGGGAGTTTGGCGAGGCCGGATATGAGAAGCTTCATGGCACGAACTGGTTTGCAGATTTAAGTTTCCCGTTTCCATTCAACCTGCTGCCTCCAGATATCAGTTGGGGGGTAGCCACGTTCTTTGAGATAGTGGGCGCATTTGCTCTAACACTTGGCTTGGCAACACGTTTTTTCAGCTTCAGTCTCATTGTTTTGACGATCGTAGCGATTGCCTCCGTTCATTGGCCAGAGCATTGGTCGAACCTTTCCGAGCTAGTTAGAGGCTATCGAATCATTGATGAAAACAATGATGGTTTTGGTAACTACAAACTGCCGTTATTGTTCATCGTCATGTTTTTGCCGTTGTTGTTTAGTGGGGCAGGCAAAGCTAGTCTGGATTATCTAATCAAAAAATACATGAGATAAATTAATATTCAATAGAGGCGAATTGACGGAAATATGAAATAACTCGGTTTGTCTCTTGTCATATTTCTGAAATAAAAGCACCATATGATGCAATATCTTTGTCATTTTGGTGTTTGATAATGACCGCACGCATATTAGTTGTTGAAGATGAGCCAGCAATCCAGGAGCTGCTGACATTCAATTTGTCTCTAGCAGGCTATCAGCCGTTACGTGCTTTGAGCGTGGAGCAGGCGGAAAGTATTCTGGACACACACGCGCCAGATTTGATCTTGTTGGACTGGATGCTGCCTGGCATGAGCGGTATCGACTATGCGACACAGCTTAAATCACGCGCATCCACCAAAGACATCCCCATCATCATGCTAACTGCAAGAAGTGAAGAAATGGACAAATTGCGTGGTCTGGGAGTAGGGGCGGATGACTATATCACCAAGCCATTCAGCCCGCGGGAGTTGACTGCACGTATTAAAGCCGTCTTAAGACGTAGTGCGCCTCAATTTGCTCAAGAACCATTGGAAATTGCAGAGCTGAGCTTAGACCCCACAACGCACCGTGTAACAGGAAAGGGCATTCCTATTGTGTTGGGTCCTATGGAATACAAATTGCTGCATTTCTTCATGTGCAATCCTGAACGCGTCTATACACGCGAACAACTGCTCAACAGCGTTTGGGGGAGCGGGGTGTATGTTGAAGATCGCACGGTAGATGTCCAGATCAAGCGCTTGCGCAATGCGCTGCATGTATCTGGGCATGATGCAATGATACAAACAGTTCGCGGAACAGGTTATCGCTTTTCTACCTTGATATAATCGAGCGCATGGATAAAGTCACCATCGCCATATTTTATGTCTTCGCTTTATTGTGTTTAGCCATCTGGGCAAACCAAGGGCTACTGGCAGCACTGAGTGTATGGGGTATCGGCATTACCTTGTATCTGGCACTCCATCTACTGCGTCAGCATCAATTGTTGGAATGGCTTCAAGCACCACATAACAAATCCCTTCCAGACGCAAGAGGGCACTGGGCAGCCATTTTTGAAAAGCTAAAGAATTTTTTTCAGCATTACCAAAACCAGATGTCTGAACTCAGTGATAGCATGTCGAGATTTAAAAACGCTGTTAGCGTCCTCCCTGACGGCGTCGTCATTTTCAACCAACATCAGCAAGTCGAATGGTGTAATCCAGCCGCTGAATCTCAGCTAGGGTTAAATTTATGGCGTGACCAGGATCAAAAACTCAACGCAGGCGTGCATCATGCAGATGCAGTAAAATACCTAGAAGCTGAGGACTATGACTCCACGCTAAAAATCAAATCTATATCAAATCCAAATGTTGAATTGGAACTCAAGATCTATACATTTGGCGCACAACAAAAAATCATGCTATGTCAGGATATCAGCCAGACACAAAAACTGGATGCAATGCGCCAAGATTTCATCGCAAACGTATCACATGAATTACGTACGCCACTGACTGTGGTTGGTGGATTCCTGGAAAGTCTGCAAGATATGCCTAATGCAGTTGCTCCACAATATTTGCATTACATAGCGCTGATGGGACAGCAAACGCAGCGCATGAAGCATCTGGTTGATGATTTGCTTACATTGTCGCGCATCGAAAGCGATGCAAATATCCCTGAAAACACCAGGATTAATATGCAAAGTTTATTAGAACGAGTTATAAGCAATGCCCAAGGGCTTAGCCTAGGCAAGCACAAAATTACGCATGATATCGCGCCAAATTTAGACATCATTGGTTCTGAAGACGAGATATATAGTGCTTGCAGTAATTTACTAAACAATGCCATTCGATATACACCTGAAGATGGGCATATTCATATTTCTTGGAAGTCGACAGGTTCAGGAGTGATTTATAGTGTCGCTGACACAGGAGTTGGGATTCCCAAAGAGCACATCGGACGAATCACGGAACGTTTTTATCGTGTCGACAAAAGCAGGAGTCGTGACACGGGTGGGACTGGACTGGGGTTGTCAATCGTTAAACATATTTTGATGCGACATCAAGCTCAACTTAAGATTGAAAGTATTGAGCATGAGGGTAGTACATTTAGTATTATCTTTCCGGTCGCTAGAATTGTTAACAACAACATCAACCATAGTATGCGAGATATTTAACATAATATACATTATACGAAGTAAAGCACGGATAAGTGTTACTTTTATTAAGGAGCAATTATCATGTGCAAGACCAATGGGCATACTGCCCCAGCAAGCGCGTAGAAACGATTTTCAGCGTTGAGCTAGGTACTACCATATTGTGAACAGCGTAAGGTAATTTTCATAGGCTATTCTTTTTGACATCAGTGTCATTAAAAAACTGATCCATCCAAATTATAAATTGTAAATTTCAAGAGTTATTCGCAATCGCAAGTCTAAATGTACCTGAGCGCCTCGATAGGATTTAATTTTGAGGCTTTGTAAGCTGGATAAAAACCGAAGAAAATCCCTATGGCGGCAGCAACCGCGAAAGCTACCGATATAGATAAGACAGACACGCTCACTTCCGTACCCATGAATTCCTCGACGGCAAAAGCGCCTCCCACACCAATAGAAATGCCTATCAGGCATCCCACAATCGATAGCGCAATAGCTTCCAACATGAATTGCATCAGTATGTGAATTTGTCTTGCTCCAATCGCCATACGTATACCTATCTCTCTGGTTCGTTCAGTTACTGATACAAGCATGATATTCATGATGCCTATACCTCCAACCAAGAGAGAAATAGAAGCTATGGAGCCTAAAAGCATGCTCATTGTCCTAGTCGTTTCAGCTGCTGCGTTAGCCAATGCAGTAAGATTGCGAACGGTAAAGTCATCTTCTACCCCTTCTCTCAAACGATGCCTTTGGCGTAGCAGATCTACAATCCCGCTTTCAACCATCGGCATTAGGTCGTCAGATTCTGCCTTCACTATAATCATGCGAATGCTGCCAGAAATTTGGCTTCCAAACAACGCCCGTTGAGCGGTAGTAATCGGCACAAGAATGACATCATCTTGATCCCTCCCTTCCAGACTCTGACCTTTGCTCTCCAACACCCCCAAAACGATAAAGGGACTTTGCTTGATTCGTAAGCTTTTACCTACGGGGTCGACACCTTCCCCAAAAAGATTGTTTGCAACGGTTTTTCCTATGATTGCTACGCGCGTTGCCGACCTCACATCAGATTCCGTGAATGCAAATCCTTCTTCAAAATCCCATTCTCTAACTTGAAAATAGTCTGGTGTTACACCAGCAATCGTTGTGTTCCAATTGTTTCCAGCATAAATAACTTGTGCATTGTTGTTCGTTACAGGAGCGCTTGCCGCAACGCCATCCAATTCACTGATCGCAATCGCATCGTCGATCTTCAAGGATATTGCATTGCCCGCACCAGTCCTCGCACCACTGGCGTTATGAGTACCCGCCAACACAATAAACAGGTTACTCCCCATGGAACTGATCGATCGATTTATCACTGCCTGAGCACCCTCGCCTATCGCCATCATCAACACTACAGCTCCAACACCTATCATCATCCCAAGCATTGTCAAAAAGGTTCTTAGACGATTTGCCGACATAGCCAAGAACGCTTCGCCAAGCATCTGCATCAGCATGCTGAGTCCAATAGGCATGATTGGCTATCGCTGATTATTCTGCCATCCAGAAAGCGGATTTTCCTTTTAGCATGGCTTGCAATATCACTTTCATGTGTTACTAAGAGAATGGTGATTCCATCCTGATTGAGCTGATCAAAAATGCTCATGATCTCTTCACTCGTTTTGCTATCCAGGTTTCCGGTCGGCTCATCTGCCAAGATTATTTTGGGGTTGTTAACCAAGGCTCTCGCTATCGCAACCCTTTGCTGCTGTCCGCCTGATATCTGGCTTGGTTTTGCATCGCAATATCGAGCCAACCCGACACGCTCAAGCAATAATCTTGCCGCACTGCTGCGGATATTTTTTTTTACGCCAGCGTATACTAATGGCAAAGCTACATTATCAAGAAGCGTCGAGCGAGGTAGCAAATTAAATCCTTGAAACACAAAGCCCAAAGTTTGATTTCGCAATCCAGCAAGTTCATCACTATCCATTTTTGACGTTGGATGACCATTTAAGTAGTATTCCCCATGAGTCGGCTTGTCAAGACAACCCAGTACATTCATGAAAGTAGATTTACCAGAACCGGACGGTCCCATGATCACCAAGTACTCTCCAGGACGAATCATGAGATTAACATCCTTTAGAACGGGCACATCAGCACCGCCCGCAGTTGGATAAGATTTATACAATCCCCTTACGTCAATGACAGGTTCATCCATGAGCTTAAAAGACTCTTCGCATTCTGAAATCGCCGCTAACATTCGATTCCTGATCTTTTTGGCCTATGATAACCTGATCGCCTTCTTTAAGTTCGTCTGATATGATCTCGGTGAACTTGCCATCCGTTATGCCAGTTTTAACACGAATCAATTCAGGGTGATTGTTCTGAAGCACATAGACTTTCCCTGTTCCATACCCATCCTGAACTTGATTTTCATTAGCCTTTCTTTTAGAGGCAGGCAGGTTTATATGCTCGTCTGATTTAGGCTTGAATCTTAAGGCTGAGTTTGGGACAAGTTTCGCCTCTTTTTTGCTGGCTATGACAATACTCACATAAGCCGTCATGCCGGGAAGCAGATTCTGGTCGTCATTATCTACCAGAACCACGACATTGTATGTGACGACATTTGCATTCGTTGTCGGGTTTAGCCTGATCTGTTTTACGACACCCTCAAAGCTGCGATTCGGATAGGCATCGACGTTGAAGCTGGCCACCTGACCCTCTTTAAGACTGCCAATATCTGCTTCAGTGAAATTAGTGTTGATCTGCATTTTAGATAGATCTTGGGCAATCTTTATCAAGGTTGGCGTTTGGAAGCTAGAAGCAACTGTTTGACCTACATCTACCTGCCTATCTACAACCACACCAGAAACTGGCGATCGAATGATTGTGAATCCTAAATTGGTTTGATCGCGTCTTAACTGCCCTTTGATTGAATGCAACTGGGCCAAAGATGACTTTAATGCTTGCACAGACTGGTCTAATTCTTGTTTGGATACATATTCCTGAGCATAAAGAGTCTGCATGCGGGCTTGATTAGCTTTAGCCAACTCCACTGATGCCTCAATATTTCTAAGCTGACCTTTGGTCTGCTCAATTTGTGCAATAAAAAGCGAATCGTCCAATTCCATCAGCACCTGGCCCGCCTTCACTTTGTCATTGAAATCCACGTATATCTTCTTAACAAGGCCCGAGACTTGGGTGCCGACGCTCACCAAAGTTACTGGGTTAATCGTACCATTCGCTGAAACACTCTGCTGGACATCCCCTATGGATACATGATCGAATTTATACCTGAAATCGGCTTTAGTCGAATTTCCAGAAAAAAATACATGATAAATCACACTAGATATAAGTAATAATATTATGAATATAAATGATTTTTTAAAATATTTATTTTCCATTACTAATCATTGCCTTTAGGAATTGCGACCATTGCATAGTCCAAAATACCAATCGCCTGAGCCAATGTTGCACGCGCGATATTTCTTTGGGTTTTTACTTTAATGTACTGTTGCTCCGCGCTGGCAAGTGCATTTTGCGCATTCAATGCATCAATGATGTTACCTACCCCTGCTTTATACCTACCAAGCGCTAGGCTTGATGACTCTTTTGCGCTGACAAGAAGAACTTCTACTGCCAATACAGACTCATTGGCCGTTTTTAAGTTGTAAAAGGCTGTCCAGACCTCTAGTGAGACCTGCTGTCTCAATTGCATCAATTTTGCTTGCTGTCCAGCGTATAAGGCTCGCGCATATTCAACCTGGTAAGTCGGGAGAAATCCCTGGAAAATAGGAATTGAGACAGTTATCCCCAAACTAGTCGCATTGCTGCCATCCAAGCGGCTACCGCCCTGCCAAGTATTTGAAAATCCTAGAGATACAGTTGGCTTGCTTGCTGCTTCTCTAGCCAATATCACTTGTTTAGCCGCGGCCATCTGCGCTTCGCTAGCAAGCAAATCTGGGCGTCTATACTGTGCGGCCTCAATAAGACTGGCCACCCCCGACGAAATATTTGCGTCTGCGATTTCTTCTGTTGCGTTTGCTATTTTGATGTTTGCATCCGCGTTCAAGCCCATAACATTCGCAAGAACACCATAACTGTTCTGTAATGCGCCCTCTGCAGAAATAGTGTTCAATTTAGCTTGTGCAAATGCAGTTTGCGCCTGCAGTTTGTCTGCAGGCGTGGAGACCCCAGCCTTGTATTTAGCCTCTGCAGCTTTAAAGCTTTCATAATAGAATTCTTCTGCTTTTTTATTCGCTTCCAAAGATGCTATGTCTGCCAGCGTCTGAAAATAGGCTTTTATTGTTGCCAAAAGAACACTTTGTACGGTCGAGTCTTGTGTACGACTGACAGCTAATAGGAGTAACTTGGCATTCTCAAGATTAGCTGCCCGATTACCAAAATCATACAAAAGATAATTGATACTTAATTGGTTATTCCAATTCTGAAAGCTGGCGCCGCGTGATGTCGAGGAAGGGTCATTGAGATTTGTATTGATACCACTGGAATTAATCACCGTTGGGAAGAATTCAGATTTAGCGATACCAATCTGAGCAGCCTGCGCTTTAGCATTAGCATAAACCTCCTGTGTCTTCGGGTTGTTGCATAGCGCAATGTCAGCAGCCATCAGCAGCGTCAACGATTTACTACTATCATATTGGTGACAATCTCCGAACTGCCCCGCAACTTCAATTACCTTCATGGGATCGTCTGTTCGATACCAACCGATGGAATTGCCCTCTTCAACCGCAAAACTGCTAGTGCCAAACACACTGATGACAAAAGCAAAAGAATATTTATACAAGGTGTTTTTCAAAACGCTTATTCAGCCAAACATGATTCGCATTCGTTATGTTTAGAATAATTAAATTTAAATTCGTTTATAGTTCCTTGTTGAATATTACGACAAAAGTCAATCCATATCAGGAAAAAGCGATTTAACTTTACGATATTGATACAAGAATTAGTTTAGATGTTTACTAAATTAAGATGATGTATATATCAATAAAAAGGCACCCAATTAGGGTGCCTGTAATAATCAGGTCAAATCAATCTTTGCCAATCTCATAAACTTCTTCTTCAGATTCACCAATCTTGCCGGTGATGGCATCAACTTCCACTTCCATTTCTTTGCCATTTGCCATCTTGATGTCAAACTCATAGATAGGTTTGCCTTCTTCAAGTTCATACTCGACAGAAACGACTTCCCCTGGGAATTTGGCCAATGCAGCCTTTTCGGCGTCAGCTTTAGAGACTTTTGCCTTGCTTGCAAAATCAGGGCTGGTGGGATCAACGTCTACCTCTTCCTCATACAATTTGCCAGTTTTTGCATTGCACTCAACTTCCCACTCAACACCATCCGTACCCTTAATGTCGAATTCATAAATCGCTTTACCATTGTCGATTTCAGCTTCCAAGGACACGACTTCACCTGGGTGTTTTTTTAATGCCGCATTCATACAGGTTTCCATTGGACCTTTATGAGTGTGACCGCCAGCGAAAGCAGGAATAACAAATGCGCCCAATAAGATAGCTATAACTGATTTTTTCATAAAAACTCTCCATTCACACTTACGATTAGAAATCTTGTGCTGGGACACGATTGCATTATAACAGCGCTATGTTTATAGATATTGACCAGCATCAATTTTGATTCAGTTTATAAAGAGCTAATCAAAAAGAATTGCCTCAGGATGGGGATTTACAGATCGCTTCTATTCAACAACATTAGACAAACACTTAAGTTTTACATCAAGTTGACGATATCTCTCTTCAGAAGCTGCGAGGCTGCTCTCGACAGCAATTGGAAGGGATACAATGAAGGTTGCACAAGATTATGCCGCCACTGTAATTACTGCAGTTGTGACCAGCATCGTGTTTACAACTTTCGCTACTAGTGCATTAGAAGATATATCAAAATTCAATGAGCTGAAACTATTCCCCAAAAACCATTCTGAAAGGCTGAAAAGCCTAGAGGGAAAAAAGATACGGCCCGAACAAGCCCCTGCTGTTCATTACGAGACCCAACCCACAGTTTCGCAACTTTGCGAACAATTCAGTTGTTAATCCGCTTTACCGACATCACCTTCAATTGAAACCATGAAGCCACCCATCAGTAAATGATGGTTGCACAATTACAGCCAGACTGGTTCATTACAACCATCTTGCTTCTTAATTTGATCTTCTCATCCAAACGATTTTCTTAGATGTTATTTGAAATTATGTTTTTAATAATCAATATGTTAACCGGTAATATGCTGCAATTTCCCAGGTTGGCACAGCGCTTGCATTAATAACAGGGCACCTTATGGGGGATGGCTGTCACCTGGGTCGGCTGTGTGCAGGGTTTACCACCCTCCCTCAAAGCAGAGATCAAAAATCTCGGTTAAGGTAAATGCATACAACGAGACGGTTACTCCCCCGCCTCTTGTTGTTATCAGGGGGGGATGTTAGTTAACTTTAAAATTTTTTAATATGGAGAACATTATGATCGAAAACGTAAAAAGCTTCCTGCAGGACGAAGAAGGCCAATCTATGGTTGAATACGGCGTAACATTGGGTGCCGTTGCTGCTGTTTCCTACATCGCCGTTGTTGGTTTGGGCGACAAAACTGCTGACCTGTATGCTTGGATGGCTAACCACTTGCCAGGCGGCGAAACAGGCGAAGAAGGTTCTCAAAATATCGTTCGTTTGGATTCTGACGGTCTGGTTCAACTGACAAACAGTGCTGATGGCGCTGTGTTTGACACAACCGAATTCTTGGCTAGTGGTAACATGAACTCTACCTTGAACGGTGAAGCTAATATCTTGGGTGACTAATAATTACTGCGTAGCGTAAGCTGCAATGTAGTATTTCACCAGCGCCGCCATCGGTTATACCATGGCGGCGTTTTCCTTAGGTTGTATTAAGAGTGACCAAATGCCATTTGAATATTTTATTATCGCCCTTTTAGTTGGCGTGATCGTGTTGTCCTTGTTTGTCTCATTCTATGATTTCAAGTATAGGCGCATTCCTAACAAACTCATACTAACGGGGTTGCTTTATGGGGTTTTGGTATTTGTAAGCATGGGATTCTTCATACCCTTGAATATTGTGTTCAAGGGTTTCTTGTTTGGTCTGATCGGCTTGATGGCAGGCGGAATGTTCTTGTATGTCCCCTATAAATATAAACAAGTAGGCGCGGGCGATGTAAAACTGGTGATGGTTTTTGGTCTATTGCTGGGCTTTAAAGGGGTCATTCTTTCCATCCTGGTAGGAGCAATCATTGGCGGAATCTGGGCACTGGGTCTGGCGTGGCGAAATGGCGGTCTTCACCACATGTGGTACAACATGAAATACATGGCGAAATCCATGTACCTGTCCGGCTTTAAGGAAATGAGCTGGGATCTGCGCTCCGAGGGTGCTGTGACCATGCCTTATGGGGTTGCATTGTCAGCGGGTGCCGTATTGATTGCTTTGCAGCAAATGCAGATCCAATATGAAAAACTAATTCAACTTAGTTTGAGCTGAACCTATGGCAGTTACTGAAGCACTATTGAAGAACGAGCTTGACTTGGCTTGGAAAAGTATCTTCAAACGCGACACTCGTGCCGCCATGGATCATGCAAGGAGAGCATCAACAATCGCAAATGACTCTCCCGACGTTGCTCATGTGCTCGGTGTGATTGCTAGCCGTGACGGCAGGCCTGACCTAGCGTTGCCTTTGCTTCAGAAATCACTCGATGGAGGTGTGACGGAGCGCAGACTTAGGGATATGGCTGAAGCACTCATGCTCGCAAAGCATCCAGAAGCTGCTCTCGCGCCAATCCAAGATGCCATCAGGCTGTTCGGCGAGAGTTCAGAATCGTTGGGGTTGTTAGCAGCCATCCAAGTTTCCCTTGAAAAATTTGATGAAGCATCATCGACAGCCAAGCGTGCAATCGAAATAAAGCCAGACTCCTTAGCATGGGAGACAACGATTGCATTTTGTGACATGATCAGAGGCCAATACACGCAAGGTCTAAAGTACTTCAGCTTCAGACCTCAAAACATGACTGAGGGTGGCCGCTGCCCTTCGCTGAATCCGTCCATGCCGGGTGAGCTCTGGCTCAAGAACGAGCAAGGCCCTGGTGATACATTGTTTTTTCTTTGTCATGCGGCAGAACTGGCTAAACAGGGCTGGAAACTTCATGTCCAATCACATTTGCGTACGCTAAAGATCCTGCAAGACACTGGTTTGTTCGCAAGCGTCTCTCTAGCATTTGAATGCCCTAAAGATGGGTTCTGGATTAATATTGGCGACCTACCTCTGGCTGCCATGCAGCTTGGCTTTCAAGGCTTGTCAAAGCCTCTTCCGCTCAAAGCTCAGGATAAACTGGTAGGAAAAATCCACAAAGTGTTGCAAAAGTTCGGCCCACCACCCTACATTGCTGTAACTTGGCGCGGCGGAGTGCAAGGCAATAAGATTCGCAACGGCATCCGCATGGGCGACCGTTACATAAACACACAGAAGTTAGGCGAATTGCTTCGGGACGTTAATGCAACAGTCGTCAGTGTCCAGCGTGTCCCCGACCCCAAGGAATCATCAGCCTTTGAGAGAGCGCTTGGACGTAAATTCCTCGATCTTTCCAGATTGAATGACAACTTGCCCGAGATGCTGGCGTTAATGGAAATAGTCGATGAATACATCGCTGTTCCCAACACCAATCACCACTTGAGAGAAGCGCTTGGCAAACCAACAAAGATCATCGTCAATCGTCCTTACGAAGATTGGCGTTGGGCGCATGAAGGCGATTCTCCCTGGTACCCTAACGCAACCTGTTACAGACAGTCTCTCGATGGAGATCTTTCCGTAGTGTTCAGAGAGATAAAATCTGATCTTGTATCGGTAATCAGCAATCCAAGTTCTGCGATGACAGAACAAAAAGACATGCCTTTACTTGATACGGATAAAAAAGATTCTGAGTCACCAGAGATTAAAGCGTTGATTCAAGCCGGGTGGAATGCTGTGAGTTCGAATGACGTTCCTACCGCAATCAAGTACGCCCAGCAGGTCATGTCCCTATCACCAGACAATGCCAGTGCTTTCCAGTTACTGGGATGGGCAGCGATGCGTGACCTGAAGCTAGATTTAGCCGTATCAGTACTGAAACGCGCCTGCGAACTTGACCCGACCAATGGCAGAATCATCGGTGATTATGTACGTGCGCTTTCGGCAAACCAGCAGCACAAACAAGCCATAGATGTGGCAAGCACTGCCATCAACAACCCTGCCACCAAATATCGATCCAGCCTCTATTACGGAAGAGCGGCTTCTTACTTGACCAGCAACAGAATCAAGGAAGCCATCGAAGATTATCAAGCCTGCATCAACATCAACCCCAACCGCCTGGATGCGCAAGAGTATAGCGGTATGGCACGCCTTAAGCTGGGAGATGCAATCAAAGGCTTCCGTGAATTAACTGCGCGAAAGGTCGCGCAGCGCGATGAATTGCTGAATGACTGGTGTTGCCCAGTGCTTAGCCCTGCACACAAAGGCACTCGTATACTGATTAAACGCGACATGGGCTTAGGTGATGAACTCACCTATTTACGTTATTTACCATGGCTAACCGCAGCAGGCATGCAGGTGGATTATTGGGCTGGTAAAAAATTGGTGCCGGTTTTGGAGCGAATGGGGTATCTAAATCATGTGTATCCTGACAATCAAAAGGCACCCGCAAGCAGTGACTATGACCTGAGTTTTATTGTGAATGATTTGCCAGTAGCGGCGCATGGGTTAGGCGCGCCTAAAATTGCACCACCTTTGCCGTTAACTCCTAGGCCAGATTTGGTTGAAAAATGGAAAGATTGGCTAAACTCGCTGGGTAAAGGCCCATATATCGGCATCAACTGGAAAGCTGGTGTGGGTGTACAAGGGGCTGGCAATATATTTAGCAAACTGGCTAAAGCCGTAGATGCGGAACCGTTTGCAAAGGCGCTCTCGCCCATCGGCGCAACATGGATATCTTTACAACGCAACGTGCTGGCTGATGAGGTGTCAGAATTTGAAAAACACCTTCAAGCACCCTTGCACGACGCGGCAAGCTTGACCGATGACATTGAGGATTTGCTTGCCCTGCTCTCATTGCTGGATGAAAACATCGGTGTATCCAACACCAATATGCATTTGCGTGCCAGCCTAGGCCTTGGCTCTCGCGTCATGGTACAAACCCCGGGTGGAGATTGGCGATGGTGTATGGAGGGTGACGCATCCGTATGGTTTACCGAGAGCAAGGTGTATCGCCAAACTAATAAGGGTGAATGGGATACGCCATTGCAAGCTCTGCAGCATGATCTGCAGGCAAAATTCGGGATACGTAAAACATCCGATTCCAAGCCTTTACAACCGAACACCATTAGCCATCATCAAACAAGCACCAAACGCCTGATCTGGTTAACCGCAGGCGCCATTAAACAAGTCGCAAGTAAGCAAACTTCTGACTTGGCAAGTGCGCGCTATCGAGTCATAGCGCCCTCTCAAGGGTTGACAGAGCTTGGCTGGCATAGCGAATTTGTCAATGAGGGAGTTTCGCAGGTGATGGGTGGCTGGGGTAGCGCGGCGCCTAAAGCAGGCGACACGCTGATTATCTCCAAGGTGTTTGGTGAGCACTCGCTAAAGTTAGCTAACGATGCTATATCCAGAGGTGCGAGCGTCATTGTGGACTTTTGTGATAATTTTCTTGACCATCCAAAACGCGGCCCCTTGCAGCATCAGTTACTCAAGCTCGCTGACAAGGTGATAGCGGCGTCAGATGGCATGGCATATGCCATCAAGAAGCATGGCTATCAGGTGGATGCTGTCATATCCGACCCTGTGGAAATGTCTCATGGTATACCACGGTTTGCGCCAAATGAAACTTTGGAGTTAGTATGGTTTGGACATGCAGTGAATATAGATACGCTCAAGGAGTTTTTGCCAAGCCTTGCAGAATACTCAAGAGTTCGATCATTGCATCTAAATGTTGTCACCACATTGCCGAGCGGGAAGCCTGACTTGGACAAAATTGTTCCTGCCGATTTATCAGTTACCTATACTCCGTGGAGCGTAGACGCTACGCTAACCGCGATTGATAACTGCGATATTGTAATAATTCCCGTTCTAGCTAGCCAGTTCAAGATGGCTAAAAGCCCAAACAGGTTATTGGAGCCTTTGCAGCGAGGCCGCATGGTTGTTGCAGGCCCCCTGCCCGCCTATTTACCATTCAGCGATAGCGCCCTGGTGGGAGAAAACTTGATTGAAGGCATAGAATGGTGCTTGACTCACCCAGATGAAGTATTGACACGCATTCATCAAGGTCAAGCCGATATTACAAAGCACTTTACCCAGGCAGCAATCGCTGATCAATGGAATAAACTGCTTACCCAAGAAAATATTAAAGCAAAATTAACTAATGATTTGCATTCATCTACAGAGCAAAATAGCCCGCTAGAACCTTATTTCCAAGCAAAAGAAGCTCTAAGAATATTAGGTTTAAATAACCACACCGAATCACAAATCAAGCAATCCTACTTTGACTTCTTCGCCAAAAGAAAGATGCCCCAAGCAAAAAGAACCGCTGTTTATACTGCGATTTTTGGTGGATACGATACAGCACCCATCCTCAATTATATCGACACAAATATCGATTATATTCTTTACACTGATCAATCGGGTTTTGATGCCCCTTCTCCTTGGCAGGTAAGGGTTGTACCACCGGTCTTTAAAGACCCGCAGGTCGATGCAAGACGAATCAAGATATTATCCCATCTGTTTATGTACGATTACGACATTACCGTGTGGATTGATGGCAACTTTACACTGGAAAAACTCACATTCGAATTAGTGCAAGATATTACTTCGCGTGCACCGGTCGCATTATGCAAGCATCAGTTTAGAAGCTGCATTTATGATGAAGCCGCCGAGATTCTTAAACGAGGCATTGACGCTTCGACGCCTGTGCTAAAACAAATACAATACTATCAAGCCAGGCAGTTCCCTGCACAATTTGGCTTGCATGCTACTGGATTTTTAATTCGGAATCATAATGATAGCCAAACCATCAAAATGAACATGAGATGGTGGGAGCTATTATCAACAAACTCAAAGCGCGATCAACTCTCATTTGACTATGTACGTTGGGAATTAAATATCCCAATCATGCCGCTCCCATTCAATCAACGAGAAAACCTTCTGTTTGAATGGGGTAAAAATGGACAACGCAAACACAAGGTCGATAAAAGAAGGAATGACGAACATGATGGTAGAGCTCTTAATTTTGAGCCATTACCAATTTCGAGAATTATTCACAATGAATATCAGCCAGCGTTTGATTGTTGGCATCATGCTTTTTTACACGACCTCAATGCCTTAAATCAAACATTAATTGCCATCGAAGGTGAAATTAGACCATCTGTTTTATATGTTTCTCAAAAAGTCATTTGTGCGCAAAGTCTTCCAGATGTCCGACTGGGCAATCTACAGCGTCAAATTATTAGCCGAGCTGCACAGTCAAAGCACATATTACAGATTGGGTTTAACGATGGCGGCCATCTGTCACTATTGGTGATTCATCACAGTGGCGCTAAATGTGTGCTGGTCGATGAGCATATGGACCAATACAAGCAGATTGGCCTAGATTATTTAACGAAGCGTCATGCTAAACGAATCGCAAGATTCTCTCTGGAAGACATTACAAAACTGGATGAGAAGATTTTCGATTTGGTGATTGTTGTTTCTGATGATTTCTCCAAATACGGTGATCTTATACAGAAAATTCAATCTGTTAATAGTCATATTGTTTTTGTTTCGTCTAATAAACATTGATTAATGGAGTCAATTAAAAGTGCATTAAGTATTGCCCTTATCCATGATTTCTGAGCAGACATGCTCTTAATGTTATCTGAATTCATTACTATAAAATATTAAAAAATTCCTCCCCATGTTAGATATATCAAATGTAAAAATTGCAATCGTTGGCCTAGGATACGTGGGCCTGCCTTTGGCTGTCGAGTTCGGTAAAAAATACCCTACGGTGGGATTTGATATAAATCCTACTCGTGTTGATGAATTGTGTAAAAATCACGATCGCACTGAAGAGCTTTCTGCATCTGAAATCGCTTCTGCAAGCCAATTAAGCCTTTCATCCGATGTTTCGGATATCAAGGACTGTAATGTATTTATTGTTACCGTCCCTACCCCAGTTGATGAAGCGAACATGCCAGACCTAGTGCCTTTAATCAAAGCGAGCGAGGCGATTGCGAGCATATTAAAACCGCATGATGTGGTCATTTATGAGTCCACTGTTTATCCTGGAACCACAGAAGAAGTATGTGTCCCAATACTGGAAAAACATTCTGGGCTAACCTTTAATCAAGACTTCTATTGTGGCTACAGCCCTGAACGTATCAACCCCGGTGACAAGCTGCGGAAATTAAAAGATATTTTAAAAGTTACCTCTGGCTCAACGCCAGATGCGGCTGATTTTATTGATGGTTTATATCAAGAAATTATTCAGGCTGGGACACACAAAGCAAGTTCCATCAAGGTGGCTGAGGCTGCAAAAGTCATTGAAAATACCCAAAGAGATGTCAATATCGCGCTCATTAACGAGTTGGCCATGATATTTAATGCGATTGGTATTGATACAACTGAGGTATTGGCAGCAGCCGGAACCAAATGGAACTTTCTGCCATTTAAACCCGGTTTGGTTGGAGGGCATTGTATTGGAGTTGACCCCTACTACCTGACACACAAAGCGACTGTTTTAGGCTATCACCCCGAGCTCATTTTGGCTGCGCGTAGAATCAATAGCCGAATGGGTCTTCATGTGGCGCATCAGCTAGTCAGGCTGATGGCAAGGAAAAGAATACATATTCTTGACTCCAAGATTTTAGTACTTGGCCTAACTTTCAAAGAAAATTGTACGGATTTACGTAATACGCGTGTAATAGATATCATCAAAGAACTAGAGCAGTCTGGTGCAAGCGTAGATGTTTATGATCCGTGGGTTGATCAAGATGAGGCATTCAGAGAATTCGGACTTAGACCGGTTGGCACGATTATGCCCGCCAAATATGATGCTTTAGTATTGGCGGTGGCTCATGAACAGTTTTTAACACTAAGCCCTCAACAACTGCGTAGCTATTGCAAAGACAATGCAGTTATCTATGACGTTAAGTCAGCATTAGACTATGATCTCGTCGATGGTCGTCTATAGAGACTTTAGTAAGTTCTAGCTCCTTTCCTTTAAAGGCTATATAACCAGCTCCAAATGCAAACATTCCATCCCAGATTCATTGTATTTTCAGGTTTGCTGCTAATAATATATTTATTAGCAAAGCTGACATTCGTAATGAATGTAGGTGTCGATCTGACAGATGAGGGTTATTATCTGAACTGGATAAGCAATCCATGGCTTTACAAGTACTATGTTAGTCAGTTTGGCTACATATACCATCCAGTTTACCAGCTGCTTGGAAACGACTTAGTGCTGCTGCGTTTTTTTAATGCACTATTGAGCTATGTGCTCGGGTTTGTACTAATCTACTTGATTTTAAAGCGCTCAACACATCAGCAGAACAAGGATTTTCTAGTGATGTCCAGCGCCAGCATCGCACTTCCGTCGTTATTCATTCTGATGATTACCGGGCATTGGGTGCCATCACCCAGTTATAACAGCCTGTGTTTTCAGGGCTTGTTGATAACGATGATTGGAATGGTACTTTCATGCAGCAGTATGAAATACAGTCAATTTCATGCAGCATTTTTTATCGGATTAGGTGGTTGGTTAGTATTCATGGCAAAGCCTTCAAGCGCTTTGCTTCTCAGCCTTGTGGTCCCTCTGTATTTCGCCTTTGAATTTAAAAAATACATGCGTTTGTTGCTTGGTGCTGCGGTGGTCGCATTGTGCCTGGTACTACTTACTGGATTGTATGTGGATGGAAGCATTGTGCAATTCATCAATCGTTACCAGATAGGTCTTCACCTGCTGGATATAATGGGCAGCAAACATGGTATTAATAATTTTTTAAGGCTGGACCCGTTCACGGTCTCCATGGCTGATCAATATAAATTCTTGTTGCTAACAAGTCTTGTAGCAGGTGTGTTCTTTGCAATAGAGAAAGGCTCTACTCAAGTCAAAATCATTTTGACGACATCGCTTTCTGTGGCTATTGGCATCATGCTTTGGCTTGCATTTTCTAGAGATGGCTTGAGAATCAATACACCGCGCCATCATCCTTTAATCCTCCTTGCAGTATTGTTTGCGGCAATTTTATTCTGGCTTTTTGTTAAAACCGCGAACAAGCCCTCGGTCTCTAATCTCAAACTGATATTGCTTTTTCTGGTCTTGCCATATATCTATGCCGCAGGAAGTGGAAATAACTACTGGGAAACAGCTGCAGGCGGGATGCTATTCTGGATGATTGCCGCTCTTTTAATTTTATTAAGATCGTCGACAAAACATGCACATACGCTGGTTTTAGCGGCTGTGGTGGCATCTGTCACAGTTAAAGTGATGCTCGATGCACAAAACTCACCCTATCGCCAGACAGAGTCAATAGCGCATCAATCGCACAGCCACATCAACCCCCATACTAAAAAAGAGCTGCTGTTGCCTAAAGATACAGCTATGTATCTTAACGACTTACAGCATTTGCTAGATAAAGCTGATTTCAAAGAAAATACCCCGGTTATTGATTTTACTGGGCATCACCCAGGCACTCTTTACTTCATGCAAGCAAATGCCATTGGACAAGCTTGGACGATTGGTGGATATGACGGCAGCAACGATATGGCCGCGCTAGCCTTGAACCAAGCTACATGCCATGAGATAGCCAATTCGTGGTTAATCATCGAAAAAGACGGTCGACGAAGTGTTGACTATCGCGTGTTGGAGAAGCATGGCATACAGGCCGATAAAAATAATTACACCAAGGTAGGCATGGTGCTAACAAAAAAATTTACTGATTGGGGATTTGTCAATCAATCTCACCCGGATGGCAGGTATGAACAATATCTGCTAAAGCCTAACCATCCTGATATTCAGGAGAAAAACTGCCTGGCTTTTCGCCAACAACACCTCAACCCTCGTTACTAGAGTTTAAGATGGTTGTTGCGGCTGTTATCAGCCAGAATGATGGTTTATATCAACCATTACCCATCGTTGCCATTATCTGCAAAAGATCATTCAAACTAACCTATTGATAATAGGATGATTTTTTTAGCAATCGAAATTGAAGTATTGGCATCAAAGTTGCAACTTCAAATGGTTAAAAAAAATTTAACCGATTCAAGCCTTATGCACTCTCAAACACCATATATTTCAGTCGTCATTCCGGTTTACAAGGCTGAAAACTGCTTAAATGAGTTATATGCACGTCTTGATAACTCTCTTGTCAGCATCAGCCCAAGCTATGAAATCATTCTGGTAGAGGACTGTGGCGGTGACAGGTCTTGGGAAAAAATCGTCGAACTATCCCGACGAGACAAGCGCGTCAAGGGAATCCAATTCAGTCGTAACTTTGGCCAGCACTATGGAATAACGGCTGGCTTGGATATTTCACAAGGACAATGGGTAGTAGTGATGGACTGCGATTTACAAGACGCCCCAGAAGAGATTCCAAGGCTTCACGCAAAAGCGCTGGAAGGCTTCGATATCGTTCTTGCAAGCCGAACAAACAGGCAAGACAGCTTCTTTAAAAAGTCAACTTCCAGACTTTTTTACAAGGTGTTAAGTTATCTCGCAGATACGGATTATGACGGCAGTCATGGCAATTTCCGCATCATGTCTAAAACTGTGGTGGATAATTTTAAAACTATGCGCGAGCAGCTGCGCTTCTTCGGTGGTTTGGTGCAATGGATGGGATTTCCCACCACCAGCATGGAAGTCGTTCATCATGAAAGGTTCGAAGGTAAATCCAGCTACACTTTCAAAAAACTGCTTAAGCTTGCAACTGATACAGTTATTGCCTTTTCTGACAAGCCGTTACGTGTAGCCATTAAACTTGGGTTTCTGATGTCTTGCTTTTCGTTCACTTATGGAGCTTATATTCTTTCCCAAGCCCTACTCCATGGGTCCAGCGTCCAAGGCTGGAGTAGCCTGATCGTGTCCATCTATTTCATTGGCGGTATCATCATCTCGATGCTTGGGATTATCGGAATTTATCTTGGCAAAGCCTTCGACCAGATGAAAGGTCGTCCACTATATATCGTCAGGAATTCAACTTTCAATGAATAGCCTGAAAATTAAGGATACTCCCTGGGATTCTAGAGTTTTCGGTATCTACACCGCAGAAATCCTTGATTACTCATCCGATACCCTTACTTTCGCCAAGAGCAAGCCCGGCCATTACACGTTAAAACTAAAGCCGCTTGAAGATAAAAGCTTAGCATTGGCTTATGGGTTCTATTACTGTGACACATTGCTAGAACCAATATGCAAAAAAGGTGAATTAACGATAAGCAGCCATCCTGACATACAAGTCAGTGGCGATGTCCCCTTAAGTGACTTGCTAAAAATCTGTCATGGCGCTTTCAGCCATGGAAGATTTCATCGTGATCCATATCTTGAAAAGACTCTCGCCGATAAAAGATATGACCGATGGCTTGAGGACTTGGCAGAGAACGGCAAAGTGTATGGCCTTTTGATGCGAAACAATATTGCAGGATTCATTGCCACAAAAGACAATCAACTGCAGTTGCATGCAGTTGCAAAGGAATACCAAGGCAAAGGTTTTGCAAAATACTGGTGGTCTACTGTTTGCGATCATCTTTTCGCACAAGGATACGAGACAGTCATAAGTTCGATTTCTGCCAGTAATTTACCTGTGCTGAATTTATACGCCAGCCTGGGGTTTCGATTCTTAACAGCTTTAGATGTATACCATTTGCTGGTATCCGAGTGAGTTTATGAAACTTATTTTATTCACACTGCCTGTTGCGATTTTAGTTGCCTACAGCCAATTGATTGTCAAGTGGCGGACTTCGGTGGTGATGTTGCATGAGTTTGAAACTCAAAGTGTTTTGCAAAAGCTTGTAACCTACCTTTTAGATCCCTTCATTTTCTCAGGCTATGTAGCTGCGCTTGCTGGGTCATTCTTGTGGCTTTTCGTAATATCGAAAATTTCACTATCCACTGGTTTTCCAATCTACATAGGTATCACATTTCTACTTGTAATCATGGGAAGCTGGATTATTCTAAATGAAACTATAACCCTGACAAAGATGATTGCCGTTTTGATGATATTAGCTGGAATCATATTAGGGGTTTCAAAATAATGTCCAAAACTAGCCTAATTCAGGATTTCGTTGAGGAAATAAGATCTGAGATTTATTTAAATCATCCAGAATTGATTTCAATGTTTGAGACATATGCAGCTGAAGCAGTTTTTGGAAGAAATGTGATTGATCCTGACTTAAAACTTTTGCCATCAGGAGCTGAAATATTTGAAATTGGTGCAGGCTCATTAATTTTGAGCTGCCAACTGTCTAGGGAGGGCTACTCAGTTACAGCTCTTGAGCCTATAGCTGAAGGTTTTTCACACTTCAGAAAATTACAAAATATCGTGTTGAATACGGTAAATAAATATAACGTCAAGCTACGAATAATTAACTCACCTGCCGAGAATCTGGACTTGGTATCTATGTTTGATTACGCATTCTCTATCAATGTGATGGAGCATGTAAGAAATGAGAAACAAGTTATCGAAAATATATTAATTTCACTGAAAGACCAAGCCAAATACCGGTTTATTTGCCCTAATTATTTATTTCCATACGAACCGCATTTCAATATTCCTATCGTTTTAAATAAAAATCTGACCGAGAAATTATTCAGAAACAGGATCAATTCTTATCATCTTCTAAGCGACCCTTTGGGAACTTGGCAATCACTCAACTGGATATCCGTTCCTAAGATCAGGAAAATAATATCTGAATCAAAAAATTTAAGAGTCACATTTCACCGTGACCTATTTTTGAAAATGCTCAATAGAGCCGTAACCGATAACCAGTTTTCCAAGCGACGTTCAAAATGGATGAATGCGATTTTCAGAAGCATCGTGTCGCTGCGGATACATCAGTTAACTACTTATATTCCTGTCACTGTTCAACCAGTGATTGATTGTGTGATTCAGAAAAGCAAGTAAATATGGCTCAAATCACTAACGGCATTCGCTCAATTCTGTCTGTACCTATCATATATTCAAGTTTCCAATATCTGATGGGGGCGAAAGCCATTTGGCGTTATCTGGTATCGGACATTATGCAAGCCAAGCCAGGCATGGCAGTACTGGACATTGGCTGCGGTCCCGCGGATATATTAGACTTCCTGCCGGAAGGTGTCATTTATTATGGATTTGACATTTCACCAGAGTATATTCTCAAGGCCAGAACCAAATACGGTAGCAAAGGCCACTTCACATGCAAGCTTCTGGATGAGGCAGATTTGAACAGCCTGCCTAAATTCGATCGTGTGGTGCTGGTTGGGGTTTTCCATCATATGGATGACCAACAGGCAAAAAAGATAGCCCAGCTAGCCCATACTGCATTAAACGATGGTGGCAAGCTTATTAGCGTCGATCCCTGCTACGCTCCTGACCAAAGCCCGATTGCTCGCTTCTTGATTTCCAAAGACCGCGGACAGAACGTACGCGTTGAATCCGCATACAAGTTAATTGTGAATCGCACCTTCAAGGTTGTTCAAGCCAGAATCGTTCATAGAAACTGGATTCCTTACACTCATTGTTACATGGTATGTACAAAATGAAAATTCCATTCAATAAACCTTTCATGACCGGTAAAGAACTGTTCTATATCGCAGAAGCACATTTCAACGGCATGCTGGCTGGAGACGGCCCATTCACAAAAAAATGCCATGCATGGCTGGAGCAGCAGACCGGAACAAAAAAAGCCTTGCTAACGCATTCCTGTACCGCAGCGCTAGAAATGGCTGCCATACTCGCTGATATTCAGCCAGGTGATGAGGTCATTATGCCCTCTTACACTTTTGTCTCAACTGCAAACGCGTTCGTGCTTCGTGGCGCAGTGCCAGTTTTTGTGGATATTAGACCTGATACATTGAATATCGACGAAACAAAAATCGAAGCAGCAATTACTCCCAAAACCAAAGCGATTGTGCCCGTTCACTACGCTGGCGTTGGATGTGAGATGGACACCATCATGGACATTGCCAAACGCCATAACCTGCTAGTGATCGAAGATGCTGCCCAAGGCGTTTTCGCCACCTACAATGGCAAAACGCTAGGCACGATTGGACACATGGGGGCTTATTCATTTCATGAAACAAAGAATGTGATATCGGGTGAAGGTGGTGCTTTATTGATCAACGATGAAAGATTTGTTGAGCGTGCTGAAATCATTCGCGAAAAAGGCACCAACCGTAGCCAGTTTTTTAGAGGTCAGGTGGATAAATACACTTGGGTAGATATAGGATCATCATATCTACCAGGAGAAGTGATTGCGGCTTTTCTGTGGGCGCAACTGGAAAACGCGGGTGAGATCACGCAACGTAGATTAGCGATATGGGAACGCTACCATCAGGGGCTGCATGCACTGGAACGTCAAGGCCGCTTACACAGACCAATCGTACCATCAGCGTGCCAGCACAATGCTCACATGTATTATATTTTGCTCGAATCGCTTGAAGCGAGAACGCAGCTCATCGCGCAGATGAAAGCGCTGGATATCTACCCTGTATTCCATTATGTGCCTTTGCATAACTCCCCTGCCGGTTTGAAATATGGCCGCAGCAATGGTGAATTGCCCGTCACCGAGGATATTTCAGACCGCCTGCTACGCTTGCCGATGTGGACTGGCTTGGAACCACATCATGACCAAGTGTTATCCGTTGTGTTTGATAGTTTGCAACAAACAACAAAAGCCAAAATTAGACAGGCATAGTTAATTAATGGTCGTACCTAAATTCAAAGGCACTATTCAATCTGATAGGTCTTCACCTATTAAGTTAGTATCTGTACTTTTGCTTATTGCCTTTTTAAGCTATGCCTCCTCATTTAAATTAAACGGTAGTGAGATTAAGTGGGATGCATTAGAGAATGTAGTGGCAAGCTACCATTTATGGACAAACGGTGTTATCAGCTTAGATGGAGATAAACCTAGCTACTTTCGTGAGCCTTTGCCAATAGCACTTGGTGCATTTCATATTGCGTTATTCACGGATATACCAAAGTTCAATAGTAAAGCGACTTTAGATGATGAGTTTGATGATGAAGGGCGCATTAGTCAGGCAAAGCTTAAATATCCCCGCGAATTAATGGCTAACGCGCACTATCGACTTCAAATCAGCTACATTAATTTGTTTTATATTGCAGGTTGTTTGTTGGTCGTTTGTTGGCTAACAAAATTATTAACGGGGAGCTATGCATGGTCTGCCGTTTCTGTGGTGATCACTTGGGTGTTTTTTTACTACAACTATTATTATCTCTATCGCCCTTTATCTGAATATCCTAGTTCATTCTTTATCATGCTTTCAAGCGGACTGATGATTCTGTTGTTGCGTTCAAAAAGTGTATGGCTAGCAATATTATTAGGGTTGACTTTAGGTGCATTAGCACTAACTAAGGCGGCAACATTATATGTTTCTGTGGTGGCGATTTTTATTGTTTACTCAGCTTTAGTTATCTTTAAAAAAATGACAGCTTTGCAAGCTTTTAGAATGATGTTGGCAACTGCGCTGAGCCTTGGCATGGTTGTAGCCCCTTGGATGCTACGAAATAAACTTGTTTTTGATGACTTTGCGATAACGCAACGTGGCGGTGGTGTATTGTTGACAAGAGCGTTTAAAAATCAGATGACGGATGATGAATATATAGGTGCTTGGTATGTTTATGCTCCTGCTGAGTTAAAACGTATTACTTTATTTAAGCAGGCCTTTCATGGAGATGGGGCGGCCACTAGGTATGCCAGATTGTATCGAAATAGACCTGGTGATGTTGAAGCAATTGAAGCAGGTAATGTTGATGCGGCCACAAGTTACTTTTGTAAGTCACGTGCTTTTTTGAAAAAATTGGCTAAGAAAGATGGTTTGGATGCTAAAGGAGCCGACTTGCAAGCAGAGAAAATTGCCAAGCATATGATTAAAAACGATTTAGCTAAGCACCTCAAAACCACTCCTGTCTTTGCTTGGCGTCAGTTGTGGTCTTTTGGTAATACCAACCCTGTTCAACCAAGTGCAGGTGGCATTTTTGCGGTTATTATCAACTTTGCTTGTTTTTTTGCACTATTAGCCATGCCTTTGATTGCAATCATTCGTAAACAGCCAGAATGGTTTCTGTTTTCCATATTCCCGTTTGGGATGTTTTGGTTTCATGCGTTACTTTCGCATGCAATTCCTAGATATTCTGCTCCGCTGATTCCAACTGCAATTATTGCTTTAATATTGTTGGCACAGGCTTTAATTAAGCGGCTCAATAAATAATAGTTGTATATTACGTTCTTTTAGTTGCATGGTGGTAAATTGCATAACATCTTGTTTCTATCCATCGGTAGGAAATGATAGTTGTGATAGTGCTAAATAAAATAGCGATGAGCAATATAAGCGATATGGTGACGTAGGGTTCAAGTTTTAAACTTACGATCGTCTGCGTGATCATTGGAAGAAAAACAAGATGCCAAATATAAAGGCTATAACTTCTGCGCCCAATGGCAACTAATAGCCTTGACTCTAGGATATGCACTATATGTTTTGCCTGGTTGGTAATGATGGGGCAAAGTGCCAGCGCGAACCCTGCTGCAATCAGGGTATAGCCATATAATTGTAGCCATTCAATTTTCTTAAATGGGGTTGCATCAAAAGCAATGGTAACAAGTGTGACAGCAAAGAACATGAGCCCCGCGACACCTAAATATGGGATGTATTGTAGTTTAATTTTAGGCAACCCAACCGATAGAAAAATGCCCATGGCAAATGCATCTAAGCGACACATTGTGAATGCGTAAATAGCATTATCCGAAAGCCCAGCCTTTTGAAACGAAATGCGGGTGGCGAGAGCCACTATAAGCAAGATTGAGGCGACCAACCATTGCGCCCTGAATAACCATAACAATACAGGGATGGTTAAATAGAAGTGCCATTCAAGCGCAAGAGACCAGAAGTGCACTAAATTAAACTGATTATCCATAAGCGCTGTTCTATCCATAAAAGCACTTTGAATATTGCTAGTAAGCGTCCATAAACTTGCAGAGTTATCAAGTACTTTACTATTTGAGTTTAGTTCAAAAGCCACATACGAGAATACTAATAAACAAGTGAGATAAGCTGGCAAAAGCCTCCAAGCGCGGTTGATTATGAACGATTTATAATCATGAGTATTCTTAACTGGACGGTTGGTGAGTATTTTGGTAATTAAATAGCCAGAAATCACGAAGAACATATCTACACCTACCCATCCAATTTTAGCCAGCATGATTGTCAACTTGCCCAACAAACCATGCGCTAGATAGCTAGAAAAAGGCATCAAGTAATGATGCAGTATCACCATCAAAACAGCTATTGCGCGAGTGCCGTCCAGGCCTTTGATGTAATCTATGGAGCTTAAACTGCGAATATCTGAGGTCTGCATTATTGAGCGCCCTTGCAAGTCTTTTTTGGGGCTACCCAATGATATATTTCTGCATCAACGTAGCCATAATGATTGGATGCTTTCTGTGGAACGTAAATTATCTTTTTGTATTGCGGTATGGATTGTAGTGTTGCTCTGATCTGATTAAGTTTGCCCCCACCTAGCGTTGTCAACACAACCCAGTCTGCAGGGCATTCAAGTAATTTGCTATATAAAAATTCTTTAGATTGATTGTTGAGTAGTAAAACATAATTGAGATTTGACAGTTCGTAATTTGGAGGCGGTATTTCTGTAAGTGGGATTAAGCCTAAAAGATTTCCATTCACACTTAGACTATCTTTGCTATTAGCATGCTTTTTTAGATAGTCAGCAATGATTAGCACGTTGCTTTCCTGTTTTGTTTTTTCTGGCCAGTCATAAAGAAGTTGATAAGCAGCCTTGTTGGGAAAGTAGCGATGGTAGTTATTAGCGTATGCAAAAGTGAGTGGCAATGTAGATATGATAAAAACAATCGTGATTGTGTATATGGCAATTTTTTTGAATCTTGATTGATTAAATAGGTGCACAGTGTCTCTGACCAATAATCCCATCAGACCTGATAGCCCTAAGAGTGTCACTGCAAAATGATATGGGAACCCATTTTTTAATGCGGGTTCGATTAAGGGTACAAGGCTTAGTGAAATCCAAAAAACATATCGTTTAGCGCTTGAGCGGTGTTTGGACCAAACAAAAGCCAGAAAAAATAAACTTATGATAAGAAGTATGCCATATGAGTGTTTTAAATAGACAACAAGGCTGTGCATGCTTCGTATATCTTTGCCAGCAGACATGTCAGAATATAAAAAACGCGTATCACTATATGCCTTGATTAATTCTAAACCATTGTCTTGACGCAAAAGGCATACGAGCAGAACGACAAATAAACCAGCGAATAGTCCCCCGAGAATATAATAGATTGACCCTCGCAATCCCCATCTGGCACAACTGGCAAAACAGCCCAACAATGCAAAAACAACAAATGGTTCACGCAACAAAACTGCACAAGCAACTAAACCACCCGTCAGTAAAGAATTTTTAGTGGAAAAGGCTTTGTTGTTTTGACCAACAATGATTGCGCATAGTAAAGGAATTGTGGCTATTGCAATGCTATTTTTGTAACCATACTGAATAAACGCAGGGTCATTCATTACGAAAATGAATGCTAAAGTAATTAATAATCCTAATTTCTTATTTTGACATTCATTTTTTAGAGTTATATAAAGAAATACCCCTACGGTGGAAGCAATCAGTGCATCTATTAGCCGCAGAATAATAAGGTGGTTTAAATCTAAATTAAATACCCAAGAAGTCGCTGCAGCGTATAAAGAGAGAATACCTTTATTTGGAATAAGGCTATTTGACTCAGGGTTGAGATAAATGTAGAAAGCGTTATATGCATAAATGCCTTCATCTGTAGTTGGTGGTCCACCAATAAGCAATATTCTCAGGAAGATTGTGAACAATACGACCAAGAGGTATTGCCATATTCGATGGTTTTGTTTGTCTGAGTTCATTTTATGACGCTGATGTGATCTGGCATTAAACATTGTTGATGCATTTGTTGCATCTGTTGGTAATATTTTTTAGATTAGAGCGTATATGATGGATACCACACAATCATTATGTTTGCTTGTACTGATTTTTTATACTTGTACGGAGCAATTCTAGCTTGTTTGCAAAAAACATGCCGAATAGTGGAATGCCTATTTTTAGATGCTTTAAGGTGAATGCGAATGAATGCCACCAATGTGTGGTTGAATTAAACCGATTTAAAAACACATGACTGGATGTAATAAACCAACATTATTAAATGTGGCTAATGAAACTAAACCAAAATCTATCTCTTTAAATGAAATTTACGATATGTTACTAATCTATAAAGTTTTTTTATTTATGCACAATATTGTAAGTTTGGGCATAAACCATGCATGTCTACAAGTTAATTTATTTTTAATTTTGGATGAGTTTTGAAAGTCACGGTTGTAGGTTTAGGTTATGTAGGTGCATCTATTTCAATGCTATTGGCACGTCAACATGAAGTCTATGCTCTGGACGTGCTACAGTAATTGCCAACATGCTTAAAGCGGCTGCAATAGAGCCTGATGTGGAAGTGCTGTTGATGAATAGCACAGAAGCAGAGAATGACTTTTTTAAATCTCCTGTGACGCATGATTTATCTGCCTATAAACAGCAGGCTGACCTAATTGTAGCTAACCGTATGATGGATGATCTGAAAGATGTCACAAGCAAAGTTTTTACCCTTGATTCATTTGGTGTGGACTAGTTAATACAGCTAAGATTTGGGTTAGAAATGAAAAGATTAATCATACAAATGCCTTGCTACAATGAGGCTGAGACATTAGCAATTGCCATGGGTGCTTTACCTAAGACGGTCGATGGTTTTGATGTGGTGGAGTATTTGGTAATTGATGATGGTAGCCGTGACAACACGGCTGAAATTGCTAAGCAATGTGGCGCGCATTATGTGATTAAGCACACAAAGAATCAAGGTTTGGCTCGTGCTTTTATGACGGGTATCAATGCCGGATTGGCTGCGGGCGCGGATGTGATTGTCAACACAGATGCTGATAACCAATACGAGGCGAGAGATATTCCAAAATTGGTAGCTCCGATTATAGAAAAGCGTGCTGATATCGTCATAGGAGCAAGACCCATAAGTGATATTGAACATTTTTCATGGTCAAAAAAACTACTGCAAAAAATAGGTAGCTGGGTGGTACGTACAGCCAGTCGCACCGGTATACCGGATGCGCCAAGCGGCTTCAGAGCTTACTCAAGATTCGCCGCACAAAACATGGTGGTATTCAGCGAATATACTTACACCTTAGAAACCATCATACAAGCGGGCCAAAAAAATATGGCAATTATCTCTGTACCTATTCGTACAAATCCAGATTTGCGCCCTTCCCGTTTAGTTAAAAGCGTTGCTTCATATGTGCGCCGATCGATTGGAACTATCATTCGAATTTACGCTATATATCGTCCAATGCGATTTTTTGGCACCATTGGCGCAATGTTGTTTGGTTTGGGCTTTTTACTAGGTTTGCGCTTCATGTTTTATTATTTGCATGGCGATGGCGCAGGTCATGTTCAATCTGTGATATTGGCAGGTGCTTTGTTAGTGATGGGCTTTCAGACTATTTTAGTGGCGTTTTTGGCGGATTTGTTGGCAGCCAATCGAAAACTATCAGAAGAAATCCGGTTGCTGTTAGTGACTAAAAAGGATAATCAAAAATGAAATTGTCACAAGGACAAATTGAGTCCGGCATTGAAGTCGGCAATCACTATAACAAGTATGGCAGCAAAAACCCCATCGCACAGTATTTAATGCGTGGTTTTATGCACAATTTAGATGATTTGGTCAAAGCGAGTGGTCAAACAGAAATGCATGAAATAGGTTGTGGCGAAGGCGTTCTGTCATTGCGTTGGCTTGCGCAAGGCATGCATGTGCGCGCATGTGATTTTTCGGATATTGCTATCCGTCTTGCAAAGGAGAATGCTACACAGCAAGGGGTTGCAAACAGTATTTTTGAGCAAAAAAATATTTACGATTTAACATTAGCTGACAGCGCACCTTTAGTGGTTTGTTGTGAGGTGTTAGAGCATTTGGAATTTCCTGAATTGGCGTTGCAAAAGTTAGCGACCATTGCACAACCTTGGTTGATTGTGAGCGTCCCCAGAGAGCCAATTTGGAGTTTTTTAAATGTGATGAGGGGTAAATATCTAACAGACTTTGGAAATACGCCGGGGCATATTCAACGTTGGAGTAAAGTAGATTTTATTGAATTGGTATCGCAATATTTTGAAGTTGTTTCTGTAAGAAGTCCATTGCCATGGACCATGCTACTGTGTAGGGCAAAAGGATCATAGGGGTGCAAGGGGTTAAAAAATTATTGTATCTATTGGGTGTGTTTTTAACGATTGCCAGCGTTTGGTTTGTTTGTAAAAAAATTAACCTCCAAATGGATGCAGTCAAAACGATGCATGTTTGGAATTTGCAAACATTACACTATGTTTCTATCTGTGTGCTTGTCTATTTTTTTGCGCTTAATTTATTGGGTGTTGCTTGGTGGTGTCAATTACAGCATCTTGAAGCTAAAGCAGGATTAGGTGACATACTGGCACTTTATGCCAAAAGTCAATTAGCAAAATACTTACCAGGTAATGTTTTTCAATATGTCGGCAGAAATCTCTTCGCTCTTAAACACAATATATCCCAAGCAAAAATCATTCAATCAACGCTGTACGAGATTCTATCGTTGTTAGTGGCCGCCTTGTTGATTACGCTGCCTCTTAGCATCTATTTATACAGCCAATTCACATTTGAAAACTTACAAACGACTGGTAAGTTACCAGACTCTTGGGTGTTACAGTTTTTAACGCCAAATCATGCATGGATTGTTTCATGTATTTTGATTTTTGCATGTTGTGTGCTTATTCAACAAAGAAAAAAAATACCTGTATTTTCTGCACGCTTTTTGAAGAGCTATTTACTTTCTTATGCCGGTTATGCCTTTATTTTTCATTTACTAGCAATTTTTGTTTTTATGCTTATTTGGCATGGCTGGTTAAACCAAAGTGGTGATTATTTTTTGATGATTACTCTAATGTTTGCCTACCTGCTGAGTTGGCTGATAGGTTTTGTTGTGCCAGGCGCGCCAGGTGGAATTGGTGTCAGAGAAGCTACCTTGATTCTATTATTAGGAAGCTTTGTGCAAGAGCAAGAATTAATTACGTTGGCTACGATGAGTCGCTTGGTAAGCGTGGTGGCAGAGTGTTTGTTTTTTTTCGAGGGAGTTTTAATTGAAAAAACAAGCAACCAATAGTCATGCCCCTTTTAAATTTAGACTGATCAAAATAATCGTTTTATTTGTGAGCCTGATGTTTATGGGCTTGTCAGCCAAGGGGCTGATAGTTGCAAACCCGCTTAACGATGATGGATTGGCTATGAAGCCTGTCGATCTAAAGGCGATGAGGCTTGTGCAGTGGGCTATTACATCCGTGCGAGCATTCGTTATAACAACATCATGCGGGATTTCCAAGAAAAATATCCAAATCAGCCCAAGTTGGCGACTTTAATGGGTGAGCGCGCGGCCAAGGCTTATGCCATTGCGCTAATCAAAAACAACCCCTGGGGGCATTTAAAGACATCATGGGTATTTGCTTGGCGAGGTGCTTGGCCTTGCAATAAGGTTGACGGGCGTTGGTTGAAATCTGAGCAACGTTTATTGCAACCAGCTTGGCAAGAAATTCTATCGTTTTTTGGGTTGCTGAGCATGTTTGGTTTGGCTGTGATGAGTGTTATTAAAAAAAATGTTGAATGGGCAATATTTACTTGGTTGGGTTGTTTTACCTTTTGCTTTTATGCATTAGTAACACATTTTATTCCGCGCTACTCTATTATGATGATTCCCCTATGGGTGTTGTCTAGCATTTATTGCATGGCATTAATTTTAAGTCGAATTAAAGAAAAAAGTACTTCATGAGTATAGATGTTCTGGAGGCAGCCCTTTTTGATGCAGTTGATACATCTGAAGGTAAAGCTGCTCGATATGATTGGTGTACCGATCAATATTGAAAAGCGGCTGAGTATCCTTATGAGCCGCAACTTTTTGTCTAATGGCTTTTAATCTGTTTGTGTCGAGCGCAAGCTGCTTTGCTAGATTAAAGTAAGCATCATGAGAAGTGGTAATAAGCTCAGGCATACCAAAAGCATCAAGAATACTCGCCGCCACCCGGCCAGGGAAAGCGCTGCCTAAACAAGTTAGAACTGGACATCCTACCCAAAGCGCATCGCTGGTAGTGGTATGAGCATTGTAATGAAATGTGTCAAGCACAATATCTGCATGGTGGTAGCGTGCCAAATGCATCTCTTGCGGCACTTTCTTGGCAAAAATCAATCTATCAGGTGATATCCCTTCTGCATGTGCCCTACTTTTAAGATTAAGGGTAGCACTAGGATTGGCCTCAAACAGCCATAGTACCGCATGCTCAATCTCTTGTAGCAAGCGTAGCCATATAGCAAAAACATCGGGTGTGATCTTGTAATTATTATTAAAACAGCAGAACACGAATGCATCTTCTGGAAGTCCATGGTCAGTTTTGCTGGCAGCATCCTGGGGCAGGACTTTTCGTTTCGCGTTCACTTGATATGTATCGGGCATGTAGGCAATTTTTTCTGTGTAATGCTCCCTGCTTTGCTCCGGGATCAACACGCCATCCGCTATCAGATAATGGATATAAGGCGCGCCTAGCGTGCTTGGGTAACCTAGGTAGCTTACTTGTATTGGTGCAGGTGAATAGGTAAAAATGCCAGGTCTTGCGCCCCGCGTATAGCCTTTGAGATCAACCGCAATATCGATCTCCATCTGATGGACCAGCTGGGCAATTTCTCTGTCGGACTTCTTTCCGACCTCATGGAAAACATCAAATGCTTTACGCACTCGGCTACCCATCTCATCGTTTATCGTCGGCCCAAATGAAAAGGCATGTATCTCAAAATCTTCCCGATCATGTTGTTCAAACAAGTCTGCCATGAGATAAGCTGTAGCATGGTTATGCAGGTCGGCAGAGAAATACCCTATGCGGATCTTGTCATGCTCATATCGCGTGTTCGAGTCTGTCAGTGGCTTTGCTGCGGGGAAATTGACTGCGGTATACTGAACAGCACATTTCTTTTGAATGTCGGCAGAAAGAGGTGTCGCAAGTATGTTGAAGGGGACGAAGGCTTTACCCTGCAGTATGGTACGCTCAATACGGGCATATATTTCGTCAATATTCTTCCAGTTACATGCATGCAGCTTGTTTTGAATCAGCGAACCCAGCGCATCAGAAAAATCCGGATCGATCTCGACACAACGCTCAAAACATTCGATTGCAGGCTCTAATTGCTTGAGCTGTTTGTAAGAGATGCCCAGGTTATTGTAGATTTGTGCGTTCTCCGGATTCAATAGAATTGCTCTTTTGAAAGCCTCTACCGCTTGGGAAAATTTGCCAAGTTTATGAAAGGCAAGACCCAAACCGTTCCATGCTTCCATATATTGCGGGTTATGCTTTATCGCACAGTAATATGCCTCAACCGCATCTGCATGCCTCTTCAGCATTTGCAAAACCAGCGCGATATTGTAATAGGTCTGTGCTGACGGTTTGATCGTGACGGCCTTGCTGTAGCTCTCGTACGCAGCTTGAATGTTTCCAAGCGATTTAAGCACGTTCCCCATGTTATTCAATGCCTCAGCATAGCCAGGGTTCACCTCCAGTGCCTGTTGATAATACGCAAGCGCTTCCTTTGTCTTTCCCGCCATCTGGTGCACCAGGCCAAGATTGAAAAAGGCCTTCTCATGCTTCGGGGCTAATTGCAGTAATTTTTTATATGCAGCTACAGCAGCTTCGGTGTCGCCAGATACGCGCAGTACATTTCCTAGTGCGAATTGCGCATCCACATTATCAGGTTCAAATTGCAAGGAAAATTCAAGGTTAGTTTTGGCGGCAGCAAGGTCGCCTTTCTTTCTTAATCCCAAGCCTTTCAGATAAAGGACATGAGAGTTCCGAGGAAAATCCATCAGCAATACATCACATAATGCGACCGCCTCATCAAGATGATTTTTTTCCAGGAGACTATTGATCGACTCTATCATCGATGCTTCAGGTGACATAAAAATACGGATTCTTTGTTGGCAACACAGCGTCAAATGCAATAAATATGCCCAACAAGGGAATGCCGTGACTCAGAAACTTGCCGCTACAGCGGCTAACTATGCTGACTTGAAATAATTATCAGGATTTCAATGATGTGCAGTCAGCTAATTTTTCAATGATTATCAAATAAAAATCTTTGATTCTTAAAACGAATGACAAGGTGGAACCACATGCCGAATGGCTGACTGCAACCAATTGGTTTATTGCAACCAGCACCAATGCCATAGCATTGCAATTTATATCATGTAATCAGTTACTTGCATTACTTGAAATGAGGAATGGAATTTGCAAGCTAAAAATTGTTTCATAAAAATAAGGTGACACATCATGATTCAAGTATTCATCGGCTTTGATCCCAGAGAGACCGTGGCTTTCCACGTGCTTTGCCATAGCATACACCAGCATGCCTCGCAGCCGGTCAGCATCGCCCCTATCATGCTCAGCCAACTGAATGATGTCTACAAACGCGAGCGCAATCCGCTGCAATCCACCGACTTCTCGTTCTCGCGTTTTCTGACACCCTACTTGGCCAACTACCAAGGCTGGGGCATCTTCATGGATTGCGACATGCTGGTGACCCGCGACATTGCCGAGCTGTGGAACCTGCGTGACGACCGTTATGCCGTGATGTGCGTGAAGCACGACCATCAGCCGAAGGAAGACATCAAGTTCCTTGATGCGGTACAGACCAAATACCAGAAAAAGAATTGGTCCAGCGTCATGTTGTTCAACAATGCCAAGTGCAAGGCGCTGACCCCTGACTATGTGAATTCCGCCACCGGGCTGGAACTGCACCAATTCAAATGGCTAGACAGCGACGACCAGATTGGCGAGATTCCGCAATCATGGAACCACCTAGTCGGTTATAATCCGCCAAACCCGGATGCTGCACTGATCCACTATACCCTGGGCGGCCCCTACTTCCATGAGTATGCCGATTGCGAGCATGCCGAGATTTGGAACCGGACCAAGCAGGACATGCTGCGCGTAGACCAGCGCGGCAGCAAACAGGCAGCGGCTTAGAAAGTGAATATCCTCCAGATAAGATGCAAGCAAGACTGAAAGCTGCCCAGGGGCAAAGCGCTAATGCCTTGCGCGCCGGCACAAGCGGCCAGGCGCTCATCGAGTTCGCCATTATCCTGATACTTGTAGTATTGGTGGTGGCCGGTGGCGCCGAGCTGGCCATTACCGCCTATGGCTCATCCAAGGTCTCGGATGCGGCTAAGGCCGGCGCGACGGAATGGGGGCAATTCATTAGTCATGCTAAAGATCCTAATGCCACCTTAGTACCATCACCTCTCAACGCAGCTACACAAAATGATGTAGGCTTAGGCAATCATGCGATTGCCAACTTCACATCCCCTCGCTGTGTCGCCTTGAATGGGGACAGTGCGGACTACGACGATGGCATTCCGGATGATCCGCCCGGCCGCTATGTGGTTGATAAGGAGAATCATGACAACCATACTAATGCCCCAACCCCCCCCTCTATCCCAACAGGAAAGCTTATCTATCTTTTCAACCCATTGCCGATCGACCACGAAAGCTGTTTTGGCACCGACCCTAATCGTGAAGGCCGCAGCCGCATCTCGATTCTAATCAATGGCTATGGGTTTATGTATGATAATTCAGGTGCTGCTAACCCACTATATGTTCCCGGCCTGCCCAAAGTTAATCAGGCCATGTATTCGATGTACCAGCAAGTGTGCTTGAATGGCGACAGCCTTGAAAAGTGTGACGTAGCAACTGAAAGGCTGCTGTTCCCCCCCGGCAAGCCGTGCTTGAGCGCCGACCCAAACGAAGAAAACTGCCCGACCGATGCGGATAACTTGGGCGAGACTGGCTACTACTTTTTTGGCGCCAGCAACTCGGCCGCCAAAGGGTCTGGTGAGTATATCCCCAGCCTTGCACCTATGTTCCGCCCGACGTTCCAGATAGAATGCCCGGGTGGCACATTTGAAGACCCGGATAACATGGCAGGCTGCTCTCCGGTTATCTCTACTTGCGCTTCCGGCGACCCATCACCATGCCAACTGCGGGTGCACGTGCGCTATCGTTCCATCTTCGAATCCTTTATCACCTTCGGCATGGCAGAATTGCCAACCGCTGAACTAGACAATCTGCCCTACTTCTACAATCCGAGCAAGGTGGGCGTTGCCGGCGCGAACAGTGTCAGAGGCATTGCCGGTTCCGAGATTGGGCCATTGGGCAAATCCGGCAACCCCACAGTAAAACCCTTCAAGGATTTCCGCGGCTGTTACGAATCTGTCAATCCGGGTTCGCTGAATTACCAAGTAGTTTCATGTAACTGATTTTAAGAGCAAGGTTTCAACTATGGCATTACAACCCACGACTCGCAAAAAGAACAATGGCAACCGACGCCTGATTATCATACTGGCGGTTTTGCTGTTGATGATAGGCGGGGCTTATATGTTTTACTTCGGTGGCGGCAAGAAGAGTGCCCAGCCCCAAGTGCAGCCGCCCGGCATGGTGGCGATGCCCGTGGTAAAAGCAGACCTGCCTTCTGGCACCCGCATATCCAACCAGATGTATCGCATCAAGTATGTGAGGCCGAATGAAGTACCAACAGATGCGATACTATCCACGGCACAGTTCGTCGGTCGTTACGCGACACGCCCTATCGCGTCTGGCGAATATATCCGCGAGGATGATGTGACCGAGCCTGGCGCACACAAAGGGTTCTCCGGCTTCGCGAAACACGGCAAACGTTCCGTAGTGCTGGATGGCAAGCTGTTCCCCGGCATGGCTGAGTCTCTCAACATCGGTGATAGGATCGATCTGCTGTCGATTGGCAGCCCTACTGGCGCGGGCTCCAGCAGACGTGGCGCACTCACCCGTGCCCAGCAAAGCGCGAATACTATCGAAGGCGGTGGCGTGATGCCAGGCGACACACTAGTGAAAAGACTTGCCAGACAAGGGCTTGGCAATACCGTGTCTGCTACGACAGCCACCTTGATTGCGGAAGATGCAGAGGTGGTGGCTGTCCCAAAACCAAGAACACGCAGATCCCCGGGAATCAATTATTTTGTATTGCAAATGGAGCCGGAACAAGCGCATATCACCATGTTGTCCGTGGCTTCTGGCGCAACGCTGCGCGCTGTCTTCAGGCCATTCAGTGACAGAACGAGGATTACCCCTGTCCATCAAGCCACATCCACAGTTCGCACTCCGAAACCACAAAAAGATCCAGACGCCATCACAATCATCGCTGGCAGCAGCAGGACGCTGCAGATGCCTTACTCCAAAATATACAGCGGCGATAGCATTGCTGGCAGAGGCATTGACGATGATGGCGATTTTGGCGATGAGGGCCAAGGAGAAACCCGAACCAGCGCAGAGGGATTGGTGCCTATACAAGAATCTCCAGCAACTGCCCCTGCCGCGCCGGCACCAAGGGCGTCAACTGCAGCTTCCGCCATGGCTGCGCCAGCCACTAACAATAATACGATGAATATCGTGGATGAAAGCTATTTCGACCAATATTGACGTCTAGGCCATGTCACAGCTAAACAACAATAACAAAAACAGCCAGCCCACCAAGGATGTTTACCTCATCAAGATCATTGCCTTCGCAATCACCATCCTTGCAGTGGCGTTTTATAAGATCTATCGATATGAGGAACGCATACAGTCAAGGCAAGCTGCCGCAGTGAACAGTAAACCGGAAGGTCGCGAGCAGTTGATGGATAAATATATGAACGAATATGCCGGTGGAGCGGCTTGGGCATTGAAGAATGAGGTTATTGACCCTGAGCAGTGCAATGATGCAGGAACATCTCTCGAAAATCTTGGCTGCACGATGGCGGCTACGGAGTTGCGGGATCAGGTAGAAAAAGGGCTTGTCCATGAATTGGCTCGTGCCGAACAGGATAGCGAACATGCGAGCGAACCACTGTCTCCCGAAGATGCCATGTACAATGAAGCTTACCTTGAGCCGGAGACGAATTAGAATTTTGTTCGACGATACGATTGTGCAGTCAATCGCTTGGCCACCATATAAAGCAACAGTCCTGTCAACAATGCGCATATCAGCATTTCTACCCCAAGAGTCAAGTAGGATGGCATTCCCCCTTCTAGAATCCGCCCCATCATCCTGTGATGAGAAATGACAGGCATCAAGGACTGAAAAGAAGTCTCCTCTGACGGGTCGATATGGCCTGCAAGCGGGATTAATGTAGAAACCAGCATGATGGCAGTTGCACTGCCTTGCGCCTGTTTGCTTGTTGTTGCAACCGATCCTGCAAACATCAGCAAGCCTGCTAACAAGGCAGTCAATGGCAGCAACACCATCGTCATATGAAACGCTTCCCCCGGCCCGTACGCCAGCATGGATTTGAGTGTCTCGCCTGGCATCATGCGTTGCGCCGGCACAAAACTCCATGCGGCTATGGTGACCAAGACACCCCCTACCAACCAGACTGCCAGCCATTTGGAGCATACGATCGTGTACATGTGGTTAGGGCTGGATTGGAGGATTTCAAGGGTTCTGCTGTCCTTTTCCCCAAATGTGGTATCTACGGCACCACTCCACACTGAATAAAGGCATGCCAGAATCAGAAAATAAGGGATCATGCCGAAAACTTTGGAAGTTTGTGCACGAAGGCTGGAGATATCGTGCTCCTGCACAGACACCAGTTCATTCGCTCCCATGGCCGTAACTTGCATACTGTTCTCTATCATCGACCGCTCATTCACAAATGCGCTCAGCCAACGTTTCAGCCTATTCGTGTTTGCGGTGATTTTTGAGTTTGCGGAGTTGGTCATGATCGTAAGTTCTGCCGGCTCTCCTGCCCTCCATTTTTCTTCAAATCCAGACGGAACGATCAGGACAGGATCTTGCAACGCCATCCGTTTCAATAGTTGTTCAAAATCGGCAGGCGCTTCTATGATTGTGGCTGTTTCACGTTGTAAATGTATGCGTAACGATGGTGAATGTTCGATCCCGTGCACCATTGCGATACGACGCTCTGAGCGAGCCTCGAAGCTAGCTAAAGTATTGGCGATCATCAGCAGGATGATGGGGCCGACAAGAATTGAGATTGCAGCGGTGAAACACAAGGCCCGCCAATCTCGAAAAATATCCAGCAATTCTTTTTTCAATATGCCTGAATGAAGCAGTTTCATACTAGATGCTATTCAATGTCTGTAATTTGATACACAAGTTTTGCGAATGCCGCTTCAAGATTGTCCGATTGGGTGAGCAAGCAGATATCTTGAGTAGTTCCTTGCATGAGCAACCGCCCTTGGTGGATAACCACAAGATAATCTGCCAGCTTCTGCACTTCATGCATCGCATGTGAGCTTATCAGGATGCCATGTTGCTTATCACTGGCCAAGTTTTTCAGGAATTTCCGCAGATTAATTACCGCTGATAGATCTAGACCGTTTGTAGGCTCGTCCAGAAGCAGATACTCCGGGTCGTGCAACAGTGTTCTGGCCATTAGCACCTTCATGCCCTCTCCCCGGCTGAGTTTACCGGCATTCTTTCCCAGCAAGTCGCTGATGTTCAGAGCGGTGGCTAGCTCTTCGATCTTTCTGTTCACTTTGTGTGCAGGCAGATGATAAAGGCTGGCCTGATAAAGCAGGTTTTCCCGTACAGTGAGTCTATGGTAAAGACCTGCCTGTTCATTTAGATATCCTATAGATAAAGATGCAGATCTAACGGGCATCCCATCAACCGAAATATCCCCCTCGCTCAATTCATCCAAGCCCGCAATCAGGCGCATCAAAGTCGTTTTTCCAGCGCCATTGGGGCCGACTAATCCGATAATTTTTCCTTTCGGAATCTGCGTTGATATCTCACGGATAAGCCAAACAGGAATCTTTTCTGACACGACTTGGCGACCAGCTTGGGTGACTTTTATCATGGAGTCCTCCCAAACTTATTGATTGGACCAACGACCGGCAACGGGAAGTCTGTCAGACATGCAAGGCCTTTATCGTCCTGTGGGAGACCTTTGTCGGTAATGAACCGATATACGATATCTCTGGCACAGCCAATGCTGATAACGCCCGAAGATGCGCCGGGTACTTGGATGACTTTGACGTTTTCGGTGCTGGCAAACTTGTGTCCGGCGAACGGGTCTGCAAGGGGAACAAATATCAATACTGGAGTTTTCTCAGGAATCGTATACTGGGCTTCACCACCCCATTTGCCGCGACATAATAAGTTAATTCTGTTCTTTTGCATCTGATAGAACCAGTCAGCATCCCCTTGCAGTTTGATATCTGGCTGTTCACGGCCATTCGCACAAAGGCTCGCAAGCCATAGGCCATGACTGAATCTGGTGTTAAGTTTAGACCATGACATGGCACCGAGACCAATCATCGGTTGCCAATCACCCGTCGATGCAGCATGCAATACATTAGGTAGTGCAGTTGCCCTGGCAGGCGTACGCAAGATGCCCATCAACAACTGGGAAAACATCTGTTCATCCATATTCAAGGTCTCTTTGATGCCAGTCTGAGGGTTGACGAGCACTATCTCTCTAGGAAGTTTTGCTTTGATCAACCCTAAATACGACTCCATGTCAGGATGGTATTTCTGGCAATCTTTATCCTGAAGGCAGGCTGTCACTATATTCTCTAAGGCACTGGCATAGGATTTTGCCCGTGAGATTGCAGGAATCTCCTCTAATGACGGCGGACTATCCAAAACCAAGCCACGCATAACCCCAGGAGCCAATTTATGCCAGGCCAGGGCAATGTTGCCACCTAACCCATCGGCTATGACATTCACTTTGCCCAGCTTTAAATGTTGTCTTAGCTGTTCATAGTGATGGGCGAGATGCTGAAAGTTGTATACTTGCGCGCCGCCTCTTACTGCGATTTCGTCATGACAGCTTTGAAGTACCTGCGGGTTGCTGAAAATGTCGATTCTTTCCTTGATCTTGCTTCTTGCAGGCTTGGCACATGATAGTGGCGAAGACTTTCCGGAGCCATGGATGTCAATCCATATCAAGTCACGGCTGTTCTGAAGCCTTGAAAGCATGTTGATGACTCCTGGCGCGCGATCGGTCGCATCTATGCCTAGACCGCCAGGTATCCAGATTACCGGGTCCGGGTAAGGATAACGTGCCCGCGCCTCTATCCTGTGCCATGCGATATTCTCAGACTTTCCCGTGATTGGATTTTTTACTTCAAACGTACCACATTCAATTTCATGCGCGTAATCTGCAATACGACATTGACCGGCCATAGCCCGAATCGGCAGGCAGGCAATAAGCAAGAATAATGCTCCTATAAGTTGGCGTTTCATTTTTGTTCTTGCAAAAGCGAGACCATGCGGTAACTGACAATCAGGAAATAAACTGCCAGAACAAGCCAAAAAAACTTGTATCCAAGCGTCCCGAAACTCTGGTTCATGGATAATGCAAGCTCTTTAAGCCATGCAGGCATCGCCGTATAAAGATTCGTACTGAACGAGTTGAAGTAGAGCATCATTCCCAAACAGGCGAATAAGCTGAAAGTTGCTGCGACCAGATGGATAAGTCTGTATGTGGTCAGCCAGAAATTCATGTCTTCCAGCCTTTTCGCTGCCATAGTAGAAATGAGACCGTGCTGAGCACAATGACAATGACCGTGAGTGTAAGTAGATGCGCGCCTAACAGCAGGTAATTGTTGCGCGTAATGCCGTTGAAAAACATGGATAACGCGCTGATGACGTGGTGCTCGAACATGAACATTTTAAGCAAACTAAACCCTTTAAAGTTTTGCGATAGCGCGAACACAACACCAACAAACATCAAGTAACAGAATCCCATCAAACTGGCTGAAGTCTGGGTGCGATTCAAGCTGGTCAATATCGTCGCTACACTTATCAGGCCAATGCTGGATGCGATAAGAATCCACCAAGTGCCGACAAAAAACAGATGTGCAGGCGAGATAACAGCGAGCATAATGGTGCTTGCGATTAAGGCCAAAGAGAGATGAAAGAATACTTTTACGATTAACTGCATTCTTGGGCTTGCCAGTGTAAGTGCCAATGCCTGCAATATGGATTTCTCTTTCTCATGGGCAGTAAGTGAGATAAATAGCGCACAGCATACAAAAAACTGTGTGGAAAAGATCAGCATCGCGCTTACCATGGCCCTGGATTTTTTGTTCCCGAGGTCCAGACTGGCGGATGGTTTGCTTTTGCTGTTAGGCAACGGATGGATTCTCTGCTCAATATTATGGTTACTGTATTTGGCTGCCATGCTGGACAACAGCCAGCGAGCCAATCCGTTGGTCTTCTTGATGGAAGCTTCCGAGCCGCCATGTCGAAATATTATCTTGTGCTGGGGTCGCATACCAAGCATTTGAAATTCCTGGACATCCTGGATTTCTGCCACGCAGTCAACCACAGGGGCATATCTGACACTGGAATCATTGACCTTGGGTTCATGCACAAATTTAACCTTGAGCTTTGGATGTTGATTGCGTTTGAGATGCTGTATCAATGCGTTATCTTCATTGAATGCCACCAAACATGGCCAACCTGAGGACCTTTTAGCTGTTTGCTGCGCTTTACTTTCGATATTCAGTAAAAAGGCCATCAAAATCAGCAGCCCAACTGCCATCAATGCAGCAGGGTTTCGTTTCAATCTCACCCACTCTTTGGCATAAAGCGTTTTTACCAAGTGATAGCGCGATACGCTCATCGGTACGCCTCTCCGGTTAGCTTGCGAAAGACATCCTCAAACCTGAACTCACGAGAATGCACTCTGACACACTTTTCGTTCAGCACGATCTCAGATAGACGCTGCTTATCCTCTTGGAGATCCAAATGCAGAGTGTTGCGAACTAGTTGACCCTGATTGTCGTACTGGACATCGCAATAGCGTTCCGCATGACACGTGATGAATGCAGTTGGAGTATCGATATCCAGCAACTTACCTTTCGCAATAATCGCGACACGATCACATATCTGCTCGACTTCTTCCATGTCATGAGTGGTAAGAAACACACTGGTGCCGGCATCTGCGATGTCGCGTAACAAAGCTCTAACCAGTTTGACAGAATGTATATCAAGGTTAGCTGTCGGTTCGTCAAAGAAAATCAATTGTGGTTGATGAATCAGCGCACGTGCAATCAGCAGCTTTTTCTTCATCCCTTTTGAGTAATTTCTGACTTTAACGTCGCTGGCCTCAGTTAGCTGCAGCCTTTCCAGCCAGATTTCGATGCGATTGCGAGGAATGCCATATAAATCGGCATAAAGTTGCAGGTTCTCCCTGCCTGAGAAGTCCTCAAAGTGATTTTCAGTGTCTGGGACATAGGCAATGAGCGGTTTGATATGGTGGAACTCCTTAGGCAACTTAAAACCTGCTATTTGTACCTGGCCGCCTGTAGGTTTGATTGTTCCTGTCAGGCATTTGATGGTCGTTGTCTTGCCAGCACCGTTTGGTCCCAAAAACCCGAACAATTCGCCCTTATCCACGGAAAACGATAGCCCATCAACTGCCTTGAAATCACCATACTCGATAACAAGGTTCTCAATCTTGATCATTACAAGTGGCTGATTAGCGAAGGAGAAGCTGACTGCCAACTTTTACCGCAACCGCAGCATGAGCTGGGACTTCGAGCACATGTCTCGCCTTTTTGACGAAACGCGTGAACTTCCATGGCTTCAATGCAACAATCTTTTCCAGCACCACCATATCCTTGTCAAGAAAGATAACATCAACTGGATATCTCATGAAATGCGTATGGATCTGCTGACATGGCGTAATCATCAGTCCATGTGAGTTATCAAGACCTTTTGTACCCATCAGTCCAAGCAGGCGTGAAAAGAAGTTATTGGCATGCCGGAGTCTGGATACCAACACATTGCCATCCGGTAAATATATCTGTTGATCTGTCATAGCGCCTTTTATCTATTTGCTTGTAATATCTTCGATGATTTGAAAAATACGAATAAAACTTGGACCTGCGGCAATCGCCATCACTGCTGGCAGGATCATGGTAAACATCGGGAACAGCATTTTGATCGGCAGCCGCTCGGCTCTGCGCTGCACTTCGGCTTCGTTCTCTTTCAACAAAGCCTGTGCATGGTGTTTCATCACTGCGCCTAATGAACCGCCTGTCTGGTCAGCCTGGATCATTCCTGATACCAAATCAGCAATCTCTACCAGGTCACTACGTTTTGCCCATAGCTTAAGCGCCTCGCCTCGCCTCCTGCCCCGCTGCATAGCTTCATTCACGATGCTAAGGTCTAGATAAAGCGGGTGTTTCAAATCTGACTCTTTGAGCAGATTGGCCAAGGCCGACTCAAATGCTGAGCCTCCCTCCATAACCGCTGCCAACGTTTCCAGCGCAGTGGGTAATTCCATTTTTACCCTGAAGAAATGCTCTTTTCTGTGCTGATACAATAATAGAGTGATGCCAACTAGCAGTAACCCACCAGATACAATCGTGTAGGTAAAAAAGGATGTGATGGATTTCCCAGTCACCAATACAGTCAACCCACCTACTAAAGCACCGACCAGGAAGGTGATCCATTTTCCTTTTGGGGTAGTCAGGAATTCACGCAAGTTATAAAAAAAGCGGGCGCTGCCACGCAAACCATAGTCACGGGCAGACAAGTCAATCTCTTCTTCGGGCGTCTCGATATGCATCGCATAAAGCACACGCTCACGAATACTGTTGTTGTGACTGATGCGCTGAATGAACATGAAAATGCCCAGCAGCATTACCACAAGCAAGAAAAGAATAATCAGATTAAGTAGCATTTGTTAGACTAGGAACGTAATTTGGCGATTTTTCTTAGCCACAAAAATCCAATAAAGGTACTTACCACAACATAGATGAGTATGGATGTGCCTCGTTTGTCATTCAACATCACATCGAACAGGTCAGGTCGGTATAAATAAGTGATCAGTGCAAGCAAAAATGGCAAGGCACTTAGAATCCACGATGAAAGCTTTGCTTGAGCTGTTAGGGTGCTTACCTTCAATTCCATCCTTCGACGGAATTCCAGTGTATCGTAAATATGTTCGAGTACACTCGTCATCTGTCCACCAGAATCCCATTTCAGACGAATACCGGAGGATAACAATTTAGTGTCTTTTGTGTCCCAGAAATCAGACCATTCTTTCCACGCCAGGACAGGAGGCCGTCCAAGCTGTATTAGATTCAGAACGTCAGACATGGACTCTTTGAGTGGATTCGGTGCATTCTCCGCTGACGCCATCAGCGCTTGAACTGGGGTCCCCCCAGCGCGCATGGTTGTGATCAGGCTATTGATGAGCGCAGGCAATTGCTTGTCCATCTGGGATTGCCTTCTCTCCGCGAAATATGAAACCACCAACCAAACGATAAACGGAAATACAAATAACGCAGCTAAACCCGCAGACAAGTTTTTGAAATAAGTATAAGCCACTGCAGAGGTGACAGAACTTATCAACACCACAAGAGCAATCGCTTGCAATAGGCCAACCTTGAATCCTGCCCTGCGAAGCGCCATATCGAATGCTCTTGAGATGGCGCTAGAATAGATTAAGCTGCGGACGGCTTCGAGTTGAACCAGATCCATTGCGCCTGACCACATACTTTCTGCACGCATATCATCTGATGGCGAGTCGAAACCTGTACTGATACGCTCAATGATTTTTTCACGTCGACTCGACTCGATATAATCGTATATCAAGTAAACCATTAGTACAGAGCCGATTGAAAACAACAGCAATTCCATACTATTTATCTGGATGCATCAAATAAGGCATGGTCAAGATCAAACCCACGTTCATGCATCAAGGTTGCCAAAGCCGGTACGATTCCTGTCGCCCGCATGACCATCCCCTCGCCCTCCCGTTTGGTGGTAAAGATATCCTGCATTAATACAACCCCATTATCCACCCCGGTGATTTCAGTGATGTTTGCCACCCTGCGTGAACCGTCAGAATAACGATTCACATGTACAATCAAGTGTAATGCAGAACCTATCTGCTCCCTAAGCACCCGTTGTGGCAAATCCAATTCAGCCATTAACATCATGGTTTCAAGACGTGAGAGCGTGTCTCTGGGGCTATTTGAGTGCAAGGTCGCCAGCGAACCATCATGGCCAGTATTCATGGCCTGCAACATATCCAAGGCTTCTGCCCCACGCACCTCACCAATAATCACTCGGTCTGGACGCATACGCAGGCTGTTTCTCACGAGATCGCGTATTGTCACCAAACCTCTACCTTCAGTATTCTGTGGTCGTGCTTCCAGTCTTACGATGTGTTGCTGACTTAATTGCAACTCAGCTGTGTCCTCGATGGTGATTACACGTTCGCCTTCTCCAATGTATCCTGACAAGCAGTTGAGCATCGTGGTTTTACCAGAACCAGTACCTCCAGAGACCACGATATTCAATTCTGCTTCGACAGCCAGTTTCAAAAACTCAGCTGCTTCTTCTGTAAGTGCTCCGTATTGAACCAATTCCCTTAACTCGAGAATATTTCGCATGAAGCGACGGATAGACATCGTCGGCCCGTCCAGCGCTAATGGAGGGATGATTACATTCACCCGGCTACCATCTGCCAATCTGGCATCAGCCATTGGCGAAGATTCATCCACGCGTCTGCCAACGCGAGAAAGAATTCTTTCGATAGTCAACATCAGATGTTCATTGTCATGAAAGTGAATATCTGTCAACTCGAGTAAGCCATGACGCTCCACGTAGATCTGATGCGGGCCATTCACCAATATATCCGCAACCGTTGAATCCGTCATCAAAGGTGACAAAGGCCCTAATCCAAGAACCTCATACATCAGGTCTTCAACAAGACGGTTCCTCTCCTGTCGAGACAGTGGAAAGGATTCCTGCGCCAGGGCCGCTTCGACGAAATCCTCCACCGCTGCCTGAATTTGATGAATGGTCGCGGACGCCACCGCTTTAGGGTTTAACAGGTCAAGTAAGCCCCTGTGGAGCTTGTGTCTGATTTGAGCATAGGCTGATGCTGAATTAGGATTCTGTTCGTTCTGGCTAACGCCCAAAAGCCCTTGCTCAATCGCCGCAGACTTATTCAATGCTGTAACGCGCTCGATCAGTAGACTAGGTCTCACCTCCTCGTGCGACCGAAGTTCGGACCGTAAGCTGTTTTCCTCGTATTTCTGCATGGATTAGATTCCCAGGAACTGTCTCGCCATTCTGAAATTTCTCTGAAAAAAGCTTTCCTCAAAATCATCCATATCGGTTTCAACGCCAAGGACTAAATCAGTGAGTTTCTGGACTCCATAGGAGATTTTAGAATTCGGATAATCGATAATCACTGGTTGACCATTATTAGCTGCAACAGTCGCATTCATATCATATGGAATAACAGCGGTTATTGGCCATGCCAGCGTTTCTTGAACAAGCTCTGGCTCGACATTCCCTTTGAAGGCTGTATAGCGATTGATGATCACCCTAAGCTTGTTCTCGTTAAATCCAGCCTTTTTCAGGACTTCAAGGTTATATTTTGCACTCCGCAGTGAGGGTACAACCGCCTCAGTGACCAAGAATATCTCATCGCACAAGTCCATCATTGACAGATTCAAGCTGGATAACAACGGAAAGGTATCCACAATTGTCCATGCAAAGGTTCCCTTTGAGACAAGCAATATCTTGGAAAGCTGGTCCTCGGAGAAATCCAGGCCAAGCGGGTTGTCAGTACTATGGGCGAGCACATGCAATCCAGATTTAGGATGCAGTGTCATTAACTCTGTCAGCAATTCCCCATCCAAGCGCTTATATTCTGCAACGGCATCTCTTAGCCAGCGCTCTGGGCGCAAGTCCAGCATCGGAGATATATTGGGAGCCTGTGTATTGGCATCGATAAGTGCTACCTGATTACCGCCGAGGCGATTTTGTAAAGAAATTGCAAGATTCGTAGCCAAAGTGGTTTTCCCAACCCCGCCTTTGCTTGAGAAGAACATGATGGCCTTTCCAGTCCTGGCAGGCTGCATAGAAGGCTGATTGCTTAATAAAGGCCTTGCTTTATGGATAATCTCCCGCACTTCATCTTCTTGAACTGGTTGGGATAGGACTTCTCTCGCCCCTGCTCTCACTGACCTTGTCATGAATTCTGTCGAGAGCTTATCGATACTCACGACAACTAACCGATTGAAAACACTACCCAGTTCCTTGATGGCAATCATGCCAGCTTCCACATTACGTGTTAGATCGAGAAATATGATCTCCGCCTCGAACTGAACAGCCAATTCCAAGCCTTGGCCTATTGTCTCTGCTGTGCGAAGGCTGACATTCTCTTCTGTCACACCGAGGCATGCTGCCTGAACTTGTTGCCTGAAATTGAGTTGACTGCTTATGATCAGGATGCGCATAATCTATTGGCCAACCCTATCTGAAATCTCTGGGAATTGGACATCCTCTTGCACTTCTGCTTGTTTCTGTTGGATCTTGGTTAAAAGCAACTCATATTCACTGTTAACTTTTGAGACCTCCTCGAAAGGTACGATTTTGAGGGCCTTTTCGTACGCTCTCTGTGCTTTTTGATCCAACCCTAACTCTGAAGCTATCCGTGCTTCTTGGATAAGCCACTTATAATTGTTTGGTTCCAACTGTGTAGCCAGATGCGTCAAACGAATCGCCTCCTCAGCGCGACCTGCCTTAAAAGTATTCTCGGCAACCGCACCGTACCATCTAGCTTGTTGTGGCTCGGCTTGCGCTAACTGCGAATAATGCTCGGCAGCTTTTGAGTGCTGTTTAGAGTAAGCATAACAGTCTGCAATCAACTTGATAGAAAGTAGCTTTTTAAGCCGTGTCTCTTTCTTGTCAAGACTCTCAAGGCCGCTTTTGAGCTTTTCAATAAATGCTGGACATTGCTTTTTAGCAGCCGTGTAATTACCTTTTAAAGCTTTCACTTTTGGGGCAATATCATCGATATTCTTCTCAGCGACTGTTTTACCCCAGTTCTTCAAAAAAGTGGCGGCAAAAAAAATCATCACTACTGCAACGATGCCAAAAAATAACTTTTTGTGATGTGATCTCATAAAAGTTCCGCTACTTTATTGGTGATAGAATGCATCATCGAAGACAGGGTTTCTAATTCCAGAACCATGCCGCTTACCCTGATAAAGGCCTTTATCGCTCTCGTTCGCATAATAAATGTCGGTAGTCTTCATCAAGTAAATATTTTTATCGACAATTGCTGAAGATATAAGCAACTCCAGCTTGGGCACACGATTATTCCATGAATAGCCACCTGAATCGCTGGACAGGTTTTGCGTTATGTTAGAGTTCGGTTCGGTTACATTCCTACGTACAACCAATCCGTTTGCCAACACAGACTCATCCCCAAATTTACTGTAAGACGGGAAATTTCTGTCTGAATTGAACTCGATTGACTGAACTTTATACTCTAGGACAGTGTTGTTGGCGTTTTCCCGATTCACCTTAATGCCCTTTTTTAGCAACCCATCAATTAAAAAATCATGAAACGCAACAGCAAACTCTGATTTAGCTGGCGGGTGTTTGATATATAACGGAACATTAAAGAGCTTGTGCTTTTCAAGCGCAATCACTGTCTGATTTACCATGTCTTGAGCTATATTCGACCAGTGTTCTACTGCTTGCAAATGCTGCTGTGTAGTGATGGGTAAGTCGTGCGGTATTGGTGCATTATGAGTAGTTTGAGTGCTCTTACAACCAAGCATAAGCAGTATGCACGGTAGCAAGATACATTTAAATAGTACGTCCATCTTCATATTCTTACCTTATTATCTTGTGGGCAAAGGCCTATTCACTGGATTAATAAAACTTTCATTGGGTCTGTTGGTTCTTTTGTTTTTTTTATCTTGACTCACAGGAGTATTTTTTAATCTATTTTCATCTAGCAGCCTGTCTTCTTTGGACGCTTTCATCGTAAGCTCATCATCATAGTTGGCATCTGCCAATTCACCATTTAAATCTTTTAATTGAGATGATTTACTTGGTGCAAGACGGCCTACATCCTCAAAATTCGTGGTGGTCTGGTTTACACCGTCAATCGTTCTGGCAGTAATGATGATCATCAGCTCATTACGATTGACGCGATCGTCGGTATTTCTGAACAAAAATCCGAAAACAGGCATATCACCTAAAATCGGAATCTTGCGCAACACCTTGGAATCTTCTTCAGAAAGCAGTCCTGCAACCGCCCAGGTCTCACCACTTGCAGACTCTGTAACAGTGCTGACACTTTTTTGTTTAAAGCCCGGGATAAATGTACCCAATAGCTGTATCCGAACGCCATTGTCCGGCTCTGTCATAGCTTGATCCAAGATGATAGAGATACGTCCGTTCTCCAGTACGGTAGGTCGCACCACCAGTTTCAAACCAAAGTCGATAAAATTGACATTGGTCGCTACCACGGCGTTTTGTGTCGAACTTCCCGCTGATAAAGTTTGCACCGGAATTGGTATGCTGCCACCCACAAGAAAACTGGCAGACTCACCACTTATTGCCGTCAGTAATGGTTCGGAGAGTGTTGTGGCAGCACCTTTTTCCTCCACAGCCCTGATAAATGTATTTAAGCCGACTTGGTATTTACCAATTTTTTCATTGTAGCCAATACCTATCAAAGTTGAGTCGCCCTGATTCACTGAACCACCAGTACCATCAAAGAAACTCAAAGGGCTAGGCAAGGTCCCAACCACACTGCCAAGCAGACTACCAAAAGACACTCCAGTTGTTGTCCCGTTTTTGGTCACAATGCTATCCAGTCGCCAATCGATGCCCAATTGGTCGGTCTTATCACGGTCAACAGCAACGATCTTCATCTGAATCTCGACTTTTGGTGTCTTGACCACTTTGATCAGACTCATCGCTTTGCCATCTGCGATCATCACCACATCAGCACGATTGAGATTCTGTGCCAAATTGCCCTTGGCATCCATTAAAGGTTGCCTCAGCGCTGCAGCAGAACCACCCCTCCTGCCTCCTGCACCACCGCCACCGCCAGCGCCTCCACCTGCACCACCAACAGCTATTCTCGGCACTGCAAGTGTTTGGAGAGGCGGCTCGAATTCCGTCTTTTCATCCAGGTTGCCCGCCAAAATACCGCCGTTATCCGATACCACCTTAAAGTCTGGCTCAATAGCGGTACTGAGAAATCTGTCTACCAGAGAAATGACCCTGGCATGCGCTGCTGCCGTGTCTACCGTGCCTTTCAGCAGAATCACGCCATTCAGGTTCTCAACAGTGACGTTCTTTTCCAAGGCATTCACCAACGGCCTCAACCGAGCGATGAAATCAACAGCTATCTCGTTGCGTTGTTTTATTTGCAGCTGCTGCATCTCGAATTCCGCATTGCGTTTGGCGGCCAAACCTGCCGCATCCTTTCGAGCCTGCAAAGCTAACTGCTCCATTTCCATTGCCGTTCTGGCCGGATCCAGCTTGACTTTCACGTAATGCTGATAAACCGTTCCACTCTTGCCAAAGATAGTCATGGAGGTTGTACCAACATTGGTCGCATTAATAAGAATCTGCCTGGGTTTTACAGTTACTGTTTGAAAAATCGACGGATCGCCAATTGCAATCGTTTCAGGCTCTTCTGGTAGATTAAATGGGGCGGAATGACCCAGAAATATCTCAATATCGTACCCCTGCTCCGACATCTTGCTACCTGCTGCATTCCCATTTATGGCAAACAGTACTAGCAGTAATGGCAATACAATTTTTCTAATCATGCTAACTCAGATATTTTTCAAACGAGTTCTAGACAATGCAAATTTTATTCCCATAAACTTTGATATTTTTCTTGTTTAATATCAGTTAATTAAATATTTACCTTTCGTTTGAAGGTTGCATGGTGGCTGTTAACAACCAATTTATTGGTTTATGACAACCACCAATGGGCGCCATATAGCAATCCTATAGAACTTTGTTAATTAAAATGACAGCATACTGCTTGACTCGCCAATGATGTTTTAGCCAATCCATAAACGCTGTTAAATTCATGCGCAGCTAAAAAAAAAGCCCCTTGCAAAAGCAAAGGGCTATTACCATGAGGGGATATCGAAGCGGAATTATCGATTGTTAAAAAAAGCGATATTCATCACACGGTCATTGACCAATGTTAACTCTGTTTGCTTATAGGTGCGTTTTGCATCATATTTAACTAGATTCTTGTAATACCACATTTCAACCTTGACAGGCTTACTGCCTTTATCGGAAACCTTGCCTGCCAACATGGAATCAGCACCACTCGGCTTGACGGAATAATCCTTTTTCAAAGGCTGACCAAGTGACTCCAACACCACCTTCTTGGATTTTCCGCTAAAGCTGTTCAAAAACTCGTCTTCTGTATAGGTTTTCCCAGCATATGCTAACTGAGACATCGCCAACATCAGAGCGCTGAATACTAACTTTTTCATTAAATTACCTTTGCATGAACTATAGAGAGGGTAAAACTTTAATTTTAACGCAAAAGTGCTTACTTAGGCTGACATAGCGTTGACTGGTTCATTCATGATTCAGTTCATCTCAATCATCCAATTTGTTCGCTTGCTTGAATAGAGAAAAGAAATTCTCTGTAGTAGCCATGCAAAACTCCTTTGAATCCAAACCGCGCAAGTCGGCAACACATTCCGCCACATGCTTGACGTATGCTGGCTGATTCAGCTTGCCACGAAAAGGTACAGGCGCAAGATATGGGGAATCTGTTTCCACTAGAATCCGTTCCAGAGGGATAACTCTTGCAACTTCTTTCAAGTCAATAGCGTTCTTGAACGTCACGATTCCTGAGAAGGAAATATAAAAACCCAATTCAATCGCTTGAAGCGCCACCTCAAGACTCTCGGTAAAACAATGCATCACCCCGCCAACCTTCGCCGCACCCTCTTCTCGCATAATGCGCAAAGTATCTTCAGCTGCACTTCGCGTATGGATAATCAAAGGCTTATCCACTTCTTTTGCCGCGCGGATGTGCGTTCTGAATCGCTCGCGCTGCCATTCAAGATCGCCGGTCAGTCTAAAATAATCCAATCCTGTTTCGCCAATTGCTATCACCTTAGGATGGGTGCCAAGACTGACCAGTTCAGAAACGGTCGGCTCTTGAATATCCTCATAGTCAGGATGGACCCCCACAGATGCAAAAAAATTGGCATGCTTTTCTGCCAATGAGAGCACCTCAGGAAACTTATCCAATGTCACTGAAACGCAGAGAGCATAACCCACCTGCGATTCATACATCTTTTGTCGGATTTCGGTTAGTTGGTCAGCTAGTTCTGGAAAATTTAAATGGCAATGAGAATCTACTAGCATGCTATAAAATACTTCAACATCTACATGGTATGAGTGGGCCTGTTAGATTTGAGCGCCCCACCTAGAATGGCTTCGATTTTGTTCTTCACCTCAATACCGCCATCTTTCTCACTAAACTGCACCCCGATACCCTGCGGCCTAGTTCCGTGGACGATTGGCGAAACCCATACCACTCTACCTACCACCTTGAGCTTTACAGGATCATCAACTAGACTAAGCAACATAAAAATCTCTTCGCCCATCTTGAAGGACTTGCTAGTGGGAATAAACAAGCCACCACCCTTGAGATATGGCATGTAAGCAGCATATAAAGCCGATTTTTCCTTAATTGCCAAAGACAATACACCTGGCTTATTGCTTGCCGCAGCGGCTTGTTCGGTGTTCAATTGGGTTGTACTGAATTGCGTAGTATTCAACTCTGCCCTCCGGCTACTATTTAATTCTTTTTGAATAGATGCGTATACTGCAATAAAAGGTTTTCCAATTGCAATTCCTTGTTCAAAGGATGATTAGCTGTTCGCCTGGCTTCGGTTAAGGAGCGTTGGAACTGCATAAGCAATGGCAAGTTTACGCTTTTGCATAATCCTTGCAAAGCATCACGATAGTCTGGGTGGAAATGCAGCGTACGGGTTAATCTCCATTGCAGCAAATCATGTATCCACTTTTGCAGGATTTGCAAAGCCTGCTCCATGCCTATCGCCAAAAATTGCGATGCTACAGCAAATGCATTTAGCTGAGAACCTTGCGCCAAATGTCGGATCAGTACAGCATCTAACGTGCCACGTTCACTTAGTGACATTGCCAACAGTGGCGCACCGCCCGTTTGAGCAAGCCACTTTTGACCTTCGCTGATACCTTTTGACTCTAACCAAGACAGGGCCATCTCTTTATTAGGAAGCTGTAATGTGAAAGATTGGCAACGACTTATGATTGTTGGCAGCAAGCGTTGAGGTTGATTTGCCACGAGAATGAAGAGTGTAGCAGCAGGCGGCTCCTCCAACATCTTCAGCAAGGCATTTGCTGAAGCAAGATTAAGGGTCTCTGCTGGCGATATCAAGATAATTTTCAGGCCGGCCTGATGGCTGGTGAGGGTTACAAAATCAGCCAGCTGTCGAATCTGATCAACCGTGATATTTGACCTTTTTGTTGCTTTCTTCGCATCTTCCTGAGTGACATCATCACCCTCGGGTGTGAGCCATTTAAAGTCAGGATGAGCGTTCTCCTCAAACCATTTACAGCTTTGGCATTGACCACATGCATGATGATTGGCGTCAGACCGGCACAACAGCGTCTTAGCAAACTCCATCGCAAAATCATGCTTACCTATGCCCGCACGCCCTCTCAGTAATATCGCATGTGGCAATTCCCCGCGTTGCAGGATCAACTGTTGCCATGCATTATCAAGCCATGGGTAATGCATTACGCTGCCTCTAAAAAATCGGTAATGACTTGTCGAACATCCAGCTTCACTTGTTCGAGCGGTTGATGGCTATTGATGATACGAAACCTTAAAGGATTTTCTTGTGCTCGCTGAAGGTAAGCTTCACGCAGTTTCATAAAAAAACTTTGCCCTTCACGCTCAAACTTGTCCGGACTCCGCGCGGAAGCCAAGCGTGCCACACTCACCTCCACAGGAACATCGAACAGAAGCGTCAAATCTGGTTGCAAATCCCCTTGCACCCAAGTTTCAAGACAAATCACCTTTTCGGCCGGTACGCCTTTTGCACCACTCTGATACGCATAAGTCGCATCAGTGAAACGATCTGAGACAACGTAAGCACCTCGCTGCAATGCAGGCAGTATTACCTGTGCAAGATGTTCCCTCCTGGCTGCAAACATGAGCAATGTTTCTGTCTCGGCGTGCATGTTCTGGTGAAGCAACAATTCACGTAATTGCTCTCCCAAATCAGTGCCACCAGGCTCACGGGTAGATACTACTTCCCTTCCCTGGGTCTTCAGCATATCAAGAATAGCAGGGATATGTGTGCTCTTGCCGGCGCCATCCATGCCTTCCAGGGTAATGAACTTACCTTTTACCATTGTTTTTAGCCTGCTTTTTTAATTGATACTTTACGACAGCACGATTGTGCTGCATCAAATTATCTGAAAACTCATGGCTGCCATCGCCCCGCCCAACAAAGTACAGGGCTTTAGTACGTGCTGGATGCAAAGCCGCTTCTATGGAAGCCAAACCCGGCATCGCGATGGGGGTAGGAGGTAAACCACTACGCGTATAAGTGTTATATGGGGTATCCGTTTCCAGGTCTTTTTTGCGAATATTGCCATCATAACGCTCGCCGATGCCGTAAATTACGGTCGGATCCGTTTGTAGTCGCATGCCAATTTTGAGCCGATTAACGAATACTCCTGAAATCATCGGGCGTTCTTTTGCCTGCCCGGTTTCTTTTTCGATAATACTGGCCATAATTAGGGCTTGGTAGGCGTTTTTATATGGCAGATCCTTTTCACGACCATTCCATGCAGCCTCCAGCTTAGTCTTCATGATACTGTATGAACGCTTGAGCAAGACAATATCCTCAGTTCCACGATCGAAATAGAACGTGTCCGGGAAAAACAAACCTTCTGGATGCGACTCCTTTGCACCAACCAACCGCAAAATTTCCTTGTCAGTCATACGCTGTATGGTGTGTTTAACCGCATCGTTTCTTGCCAACTTTTCACGCATCTGACGGAAGGTCTTGCCCTCTATCCAGGTGATGCTGCCTTGCGTGGTCTTGCCGTGGTTTAAAGAAAGCAACAACTGATATGGGGTGATGTTTTTATTAAGCGTGTAATCCCCTGCCTGCAATTCAGACTCTTTGTGCAGCAGCCTAGCCAGAACAATGAATGACCAGGCCTGCTTGATGACACCTTGCGATTTCAGTTGGTTGGCGATACTACGCAAACTGCTACCTTGCTTGATGGTGATTTCCTGCGCGCTAGGGTTTAAGTTGAGTGGTGTTTTGGCGTAATAAGTCAGCCATGCTGCCGTAAAACCCGTAATAACGATAAATAATAATACAGTCAGCTTAAATGCACGCATCATTCTACCAATGTCCTCCGAATGACATTAGCCAACTGGGTTGTCGGAATTACATTTTCTTGAATCTGCCGCACGGATAATGCCCCATGGATGCTATTGCAAATAATGATTTCATCCGCTTTTAATAACTGCTCTATAGTAATTACATCAACCTTGGCTTGCAGACCCAAAGAATGTACTGAGTCGATGATACGTTGTCTTGTCACACCCGCTACACCGCAATTGTCGAGCATTGGAGTTATCAGAACGTTAGCATGGCGGGCAAAAATGTTCGCAGAGGTGCATTCAATTACATGACATTCGTTGTCTAATAGAATGCCATCGAATATCTCCGGATCATGCCATTCCATGCGTGCTAGCACGTTTTCCAGTCGGTTCAGGTGCTTGATACCAGCAAGCTTAGGTTGCCATGGCAGACGAGTATCGCATATGCTTAACCTGACGCCTAGGCTTGCATAAGCTTCTGGATATTGGGGCATTGCTGATTTAATAACTATGCGGGAAGGCATGCTTACTGCTGGCAATGTATAGCCACGCTCACCGTCGCCACGTGTAATGATGATTTTTGCAACCGAATCCTCTCCAGTTTGGATAAGCTGTTGCATATCCGACATCAAGAGATCAGCACTCGGGCATACTATTCCGATGGCACTACAATCTGACTCTAGCTTTTGGTAATGTAATGACCAGCACTCCGGCATACCATCAACCACCTTAATCGTGCGAAAGACTCCGTCCCCATAGGCCAACCCACGATCCAGCGGGCTGACTGTACCGTGCAGGAAACCGTTGACGACATAAGCATGGTTTTGCATACGACCAATTATAAACCAGGAGTCAATGAAAGCTTTCAAGGCTTAGCTGAAGTAACTATACAATTTCTCAACAAAATCTAATATTAATGATGATTATTTAGGTGGAAATTAATATTGTATTAAGAAAAATGGAATATTATTTTTTATCACACTAAGATGCCATTCAGTAGCAATGGGATTGAATAAATTAATGCTTAATAATCAGTTCATAGCCATAGCTCTACTATGTATGCTCAATGCTATTCCGGCAGGAGCAGATGAACTTGCTCAAGACAGGATTCGTCAGTTGCAGCAATCCGGTCAAATACTCCCTCTAGAAAAAATACTACTGAAAGCCAACCAATACAGAGCAGGCAGATTTCTTGAATCGGAACTAGAGGTTGATAAATTAGGAAGATATATATATGAAATCGAAATACTTGATTCTAAGGGGGTGGTTTGGGAAATCAAGCTCAATGCTTCCAATGGTGATTTCATAGAATTGGAGAAAGATTAAGATGCGACTACTTCTAGTAGAGGATGACTTCCTGCTGAGCAAACAACTTCGAGGGAGTTTAACCAATGCCGGATATGCAGTAGATTTGTCTACCGATGGCTTGGATGCTGAAGCCATGGGAGACATTGAGCCCTATGACATCATCATTTTAGACTTAGGCTTGCCAAAAAGATCGGGGCTTGATGTTCTGAAGAACTGGCGAAAGCGAGGAAATCGGATTCCAGTAATCATTTTGACTGCCAGAGGTAGCTGGCAAGAGAAAGTGGATGGCTTTAATGCCGGTGCCGATGACTATCTAGCAAAACCATTCCAACTTGAAGAGTTGCTAGCCAGAATCAAAGCTGTAGTAAACAGAAGCCATGGACAGGTTTCGAATATGCTTTCTTTTGGAAGTATCAGTTTGGACGAAAGCACTAGAGAGCTGATAATCGACAACCAACAGCATCACAAACTGACTGGTATGGAATTCAGATTGATGCGATATTTCATGCTCCATCAAGGCCAAATACTGTCAAAATCCAGATTGACCGAGCATGTCTACGAATATGATCAAGACAAGGACAGTAACGTCATTGAAGTATATGTGAACCGACTCAGACAGATCATTGGGAACCAATACATTACAACTCGACGTGGTCAAGGATATATCTTTGGAATCCAGTGATAAACACCCTTCATTAAGATCACGACTCAACTGGAGCCTGACTATCAGCCTATTAGTGCTGTTGTTACTGCAATTTTTAATCCTTATATTTTCAACCAGCAAGCTTATCGAAAATCAGTTGCATGATAGACTGATTAGCGAAGGTGAAAATCTGCTTGCGATACTAAGCATAGATTCGAGTGGGGGTGTTCGGATAGACTCGACCAGAATAAACTCAACATACCAACGTCCATTTTCTGGGAATTATTACATCATACTCACAGAATCAGAGAAGATCTATTCAAGATCACTATGGGATTTCAACCTTAAATTAAATGCTGTTGATACTGGGGAAATTCAGAAAACTAAACTTGAAGGCCCTGAGGGACAATCATTAATGATATCTTCCCGCGGTTATAAAAAACATGGCAAAAACCTAACTATTGCTATTGCCGAAGACTTGTCTCCAATTCAGAGAAGCATTACACATTTTCAAATGTTCTTTGGCGCGATCTCCCTTATTGGTTTAGGTATATTACTGTTAGTTCAAAAATTCATGGTCAAGAAATCGCTGGAACCTCTTAATAAAACTCGAGAAAGTATAACAAAGCTTGCTCAGGGAGATGTGCTACATCTAGAAAACAACGGTCCGTCAGAGGTTACGCCACTTGTTGACGAGATTAATCATTTGCTAGCTGGCATGGACAAAAAATATCTAAGATCTAGAGAGTCGCTCGGCAATCTGGCGCATGCGCTCAAAACGAGGCTAGCTATCATCAATCAGATTGTTGAAGCGCCCAAAATGGATAAATTGAAAGATGTCCGGTACGCAATTCTTGAGTCAACTGCAAAAATGCACAGAACCATTGAGAGCGAATTGAAAAGAGCCCGTTTGTTGGGTGATATAAGGTCTGGCCGGAAAGTGGATATCAGTAAATGTATCGAAGACCTTGTCAGTACCTTGGAAATGATTTATGTAAACAAGCATATAGGCATTACCTGGAAAATCAGCCCAACCTCAAAATTTCTAGGTGATAAAGAAGATTTCATGGAACTGATGGGAAACCTTCTTGATAATGCCTGTAAATGGTCTAATAATCGTGTCAGCTTAACTGTGTCAGGGCAAGACCCCGTAACCTTTATTGTTGAAGACGATGGGCCCGGCGCTAAAATCCACGAGTTAGAATTGCTTACGCGCAGAGGCTACAGGAGCGATGAATCCATGCCAGGGAGCGGGCTAGGACTTGCAATCGCAAGTGATATTGTCAGTCTATATGATGGCCAAATAACATTTGGTAAATCTGCAGAATTAGGCGGATTGCGCGTCGTGATAACGTTCACTAACAACAAAAGGAATTCAACTCCACCTCAAAAGCCAGCTCAAGAAAACAAGGCTTAATGTGATGAATAAAAAGAATAAATAGGATGCAACTAGCATCCGCTAGTTGCATTGCCTGTTCTTATTTTCAGTAATAACTAAAACCAATCCCGATGAATGCTTTCAACCTGCCCCGTCTTAGCGTCGATATTGACTTCCCACTCTTTCCCGTCTGAGTCAACAATTTCAAATTCATAATCCCAGCCTTTGCTGAATTTTCGATTCTCTAAATCTGCATCTTTGACTACACCGGGTTTAGCCGCCAAAGCTTTTTTCCTAGCATCTTCAAGTGTAATTAACCCAAACTCCTTGGTATACATTTCAATCTCATGTTCATCGTCATCATCCGCAACGACCTTGAATGAGAATAGACTCATAAAAATTGTAGAAATTGCAACGGTTTTGAATAGTGTGCTTTTCATCATCTTCTCCTGTTTAATTAACGATGGTGTCAAATTTACACCCCGAAGCTTAAAGTAAACTTAAAAAAACATATGTAAGCGCTTCTGACCGAGAAGTTATTTGGCGAATTCATGCCAAGTAAGTACAAAGCCCGCATTCGCGGGCTTTGTAAATAAAATTTAAAAATGATAGTTATCAGGAATTAAAGTAATTTTTTGAATACAAGACTACCATTGGTCCCGCCGAAACCAAAGTTGTTCTTCAAAGCGTATTCGATCTTCATATCACGCGCAATGTTGGCGCAGTAATCCAGATCGCATTCAGGGTCTTGGTTAAAGATATTAATGGTTGGCGGTGATTTCTGGTGATAGATTGACAGCACCGTAAAAACCGACTCCAAGCCGCCTGCACCACCCAACAAATGGCCAGTCATGGATTTGGTCGAGTTGACGACGATATTTTTCGCATGATCCCCAAAAGTCGCTTTAATCGCATTGGTCTCGTTAGCATCGCCTAATGGCGTAGATGTACCATGTGCATTTACGAAATGCACTTGATCTGCGTTGATGCCAGCGTTCTTCAATGCATTCACCATAGAACGGCGAGGACCATCCATGTTAGGAGCAGTCATGTGGTATGCATCCGCGCTCATGCCATAACCAACAACTTCGGCATAGATTTTTGCACCGCGTTTTTTAGCGTGCTCGTATTCCTCCAGCACCATCACACCTGCACCTTCTCCAATCACAAAGCCGTCACGGTCTTTATCCCAAGGCCGGCTCGCAGTAGCAGGATCGTCGTTGCGGCTGGAAAGTGCACGAGCGCTGGCAAAACCGCCGACAGAAAGTTCTGTGATGGCTGCCTCAGCTCCACCTGCCACCATAACATCTGCATCTCCATACTCAATCATGCGGTACGCGTCACCAATACAATGTGTCCCTGTCGTACATGCCGTCACAATTGCCACGTTTGGCCCTTTTAGGCCCAACATGATAGACAAGTTGCCAGAGATCATGTTGATAATTGTACCTGGTATAAAGAATGGTGAAATCTTGCGCGGCCCACCTTCATCATAACTATCATTAGTAGATTCGATCGTGCCTAAGCCACCAATACCAGACCCAATTGCCACGCCCATGCGCTCAGCATTAGTCTCCGTCACTTCAATACCGCTATCCTTGAATGCCTCAATACCTGCGGCAAGGCCATACTGGATAAATGTATCCATGCGCCGTGCATCCTTGGCTGGAATGAAGTCTTCCGCATTAAACCCTTTCACCTCACCTGCAATCTGGCTTGCAAACGGCGTAGGGTCAAACTTGGTAATTCGAGTGATACCTGATTGACCGGCAATCAAGTTAGCCCAAGCAGTGTCAGTGCCGATACCTACTGGCGACACCACGCCTAAGCCAGTTACAACAACTCTGCGCTTTGACATAATGAACCTATTAGAAATAGATTGAAAGAATGACAGAACTCAGCCTCAGATGATGCACATCCGAGGCTGAGAAAATTAGAATTATTTGAGGTTTGCGTTGACGTAATCAATCGCTTGTTGCACGGTGGTGATTTTTTCTGCTTCTTCGTCTGGGATTTCACAGTCAAATTCTTCTTCTAATGCCATTACCAACTCTACTGTGTCGAGTGAATCTGCCCCCAAGTCATCCACAAATGATGATGAATTTTTCACGTCAGCTTCATTGGCGCCCAGTTGCTCACTCACGATTTTTTTTACACGTTGTTCGATGTCAGACATCTTAAGTTACCTCTCTGATTTAAAAAATAGCCTTGCAGCCAGTATGTATTTTAACAAATCTGCAGAATAATACAAAAAAGTGTTTTTTAGACCATGTACATTCCGCCGTTCACATGAATGGTCTCACCAGTGATGTAAGCTGCTGATGGCGATGCCAGAAACGCCACTGTCGCTGCAATCTCATCCACATGGCCAAGACGACCTGCAGGAATCCTAGCAAGCATCTGCTGTTTGATTTCTTCAGGCAATTCTGCAGTCATGTCTGTCTCAATGAAACCAGGCGCCACGCAATTAACAGTAATGCCGCGACTACCTACTTCGGCTGCCAATGATTTTGTGAATCCTGTCATGCCCGCCTTGGCTGCCGCGTAATTAGTCTGACCGGCATTACCCATATGGCCCACGACGCTGGAGATGCTGATAATGCGTCCCAAGCGGGCCTTCATCATTGGACGCAATACGGCCTGACTCATGCGATATACCGATTTCAAGTTAGTCGAAATAACCGCATCCCAATCCTCATCCTTCATGCGCATGAGTAGCGTATCACGTGTAATACCGGCGTTATTCACCAAAATACTGACATCGCCAAACTTTTCAGAAATGGTTTTCAACACACTTTCTACCTGCTGGGCATCATTCACATCGAGTGCAATTCCCATACCTTTGATACCAGCAGCTTTAAATGCAGCTTCAATGTTCTCTGCTCCACCTTGACTGGTGGCTGTGCCTACTACAACCGCGCCCTGCTTACCTAATGTTTGTGCAATTGCAGCTCCTATACCACGGCTGCCACCAGTCACTAATGCAATTTGATTATCCAACATAATGGATTCCTTATCATTTATCTATAAAGCATTAAACTCAGAAATCGCTTCGATACTTGTCAATGCCACGCAAGGCAAGCCTTCCACGATGCGTTTGGTGAGCCCGGCAAGCACTTTGCCAGGGCCGCACTCTGCAGCCAAGACCGCTCCGTCAGCCTGGATTCTTTGCACAGTCTCTACCCAGCGGACTGGTGAATACAACTGCTTGACTAAAGCAGCTTTGATCTGTGAAATATCGCTATAGCTTGCCACATCTGCGTTATGCACTACCGGTATTTGAGGTACGTGCACAACCACATTTTCTAGATACTTCTCAAGTTCAAGGGCGGCAGGTTTCATCAGTGCGCAGTGAGACGGTACACTGACTGGCAGCAAGATCGCACGTTTAGCACCTTTTGCTTTTGCGATCTCCATGCCACGTTCAACAGCAGCTCTATTACCTGCAATTACCACCTGCCCGGGTGAGTTCAGATTCACCGCCTCACATACCTCGTTTTGAGCTGCTTCTGCACACACAATGCGCACGGTCTCGTCATCTAGACCTAACAAGGCCGCCATTGCACCCACACCTTCTGGAACAGCTTGTTGCATGACTTCTGCACGATATCTGACCAAAGGCAAAGCATCGGCAAATGAAATCGACCCTGCGGCGACCAAGGCGGTATATTCACCTAAGCTATGGCCTGCATGGAAACTGGCTTGCAGTCCTGTTTGTTCTTGCAACAGACGCCAGGTGGCGATACCTGCTGTCAGCATCAGCGGCTGCGTGTTTTCAGTCAAATTCAGCGACTCATTTTCCTCTGTCGCCATTTTCCAGAAATCCGTTTTGAGGACATCTGAAGCTTCGACAAAAGTGTTCTTGATAATTTGATTATCGCCAAAACCAGCCATCATACCTACCGATTGCGAGCCTTGACCTGGAAAGAAAAGCGCTATTTTTTTCATAAATTACTTTAATTTTACCATTTATCTATTTAATTTAATTAGAATTTCACTAGAGCAGAGCCCCAAGTAAAGCCTCCACCGAACGCTTCCATCAGCAATATATCACCTCGCTTGATACGCCCATCGCGCACTGCAGTATCCAGAGCTAGCGGAATCGATGCGGCAGAAGTATTGCCATGTTTATCCACAGTAACGACCACGCGTTCCATATCCATATCAAGTTTTTTTGCTGTTGCCTGCAAAATACGAATGTTCGCCTGATGCGGCACCAGCCAGTCGATATCCGATTTTTGCATACCATTGGCTTCGATTGTTTCGTCGACGATTTGGTCAAGTGTGTTCACTGCCATCTTGAACACCGCATTGCCCTGCATTTCGACAGTATCTTTGATACGGGGAACATGTAGCATTTCCTCGTAGTTGCCATCTGCATGCAAGTGCGTAGAAATAACACCCTGCTCATCAGAAGCCTGCAAAATCACTGCGCCAGCGCCATCGCCCCACAGAATACAATTGCTGCGGTCTGTATAGTCGGTAATACGCGAGAATGAATCCGCACCAATCACCAGCGCGCATTTAGCTGAGCCAACTTTGATAAAATTGTCTGCAGTTGCCAAGGCATAGACAAAACCACTGCATACAGCTTGCACATCGAAGGCCGCACAGCCACTAATACCGAGTTTGCGCTGCACCATCACCGCCACGCTTGGAAAAATCTTATCGGGAGTGGTTGTCGCAACAATGATCAAATCAATCTGCCGACTGTCAATACCTGCAGCTGAAATTGCCTGCAAAGCAGCATTGAACGCCATATCGCTTGTCGTTTCATCTTCAGCTACGATATGCCGCTCTCGGATGCCAGTGCGAGCGAATATCCACTCATCAGTGGTGTCCACCATCTTCTCCAGATCAGCATTGCTAAGGATTTTTGCGGGTAAGTAGCTACCCGTAGAAAGAATTTTTGAATGCGTCATAAGTATTAAGGTGCGCCCATCACGCACTGTATTTCTAAGTATTCTCGGTTTCCACTGCAACTTCTAAGCGGCCGCTCAAATGCTCCACTTCTAGCTGCTCGGTAATGCGGCGCAACACGCCACTCCGCGCTTCTTCCAATGCTACATGAATCGCATTGTTAAATGCCAGACTATCCGCTCCTCCATGGCTTTTTACCACGATGCCGCGCAAACCCAAAAAGCTGGCCCCATTATAACGACGAGGATCCAGACGACGTTTAAATGCCTTAAGTACTGGCATAGCGCCTAATGCCATCATTTTTGTCAACCAATTGCGCTTGAATTCCTGGGTAAGGAACTTCCCCATCATATGGGCTAGGCCTTCGGTAGTTTTTAGCGACACATTGCCGACAAATCCATCACAAACCACCAAGTCCACCGTGCCTTTAAAGATGTCGTCGCCTTCGATGTTGCCATAAAAATTCAAATGACTGTTACGCAATAGCTCGCCAGCTTGCTTCACAACCTCATTACCTTTGATCTCTTCAGAACCAATATTGAGCAATCCCACTGTTGGGTTATTTTTATGCTCGACGCAGCTGACCAACATGGCACCCATCACGGCAAACTGAAACAAATGTTCTGCTGTGCAGTCCGCGTTTGCCCCCAAGTCCAGCATGTAGGTATTACCCTTTTCGCTTGGCAGCGTTGATGCAATCGCTGGCCGATCGATGCCAGGCAATGTTTTCAGCACGAAGCGCGCAGTAGCCATGAGAGCACCGGTATTACCGGCACTTACGCATGCATTAGCCTCCCCAGACTTTACCAGGTTGATTGCTACGCGCATCGAAGAATCTTTTTTGTTTTTAAGCGCGCTTTGTGGAGATTCATCCATCAGCACCACTTCTGATGCTGGATGAATGCGCAAGCGAGAATTTGTGCTAGCCTTGTTTGCTCTAAGTTCCGCCTCGATCGCATCAGGCAGACCAACCAGCACGATATTGAGTGATGCATCATCGCGTAACGCCTTGAGCGCGGCAGGCACTGTCACATGCGGCCCATGATCGCCCCCCATGGCGTCAACGGCAAGTGTAATATCCATTTAGCTTCCGAGTTATTGTAGGTTTACAGCCGCACATCCGCTTAGTCCAGATGTGCAAACGCCGCAATTGTAACCAATCGCGGCGTCATTTAATACTTATAAGGCAAAACGTGATAAACCGAAAACGGTGTTAATTAAAATCATTCGCCTTTTGCTGGCATCACTTTACGACCACGGTAATAACCGCTTGGGCTTACATGATGACGCAAATGAGTTTCACCGGTGGTTGGCTCAACAGCCAGCGGAGGATTGGTCAAAAAGTCATGAGAACGGTGCATACCGCGCTTTGACGGGGTTTTCTTGTTTTGTTGAACTGCCATGTCATATACTCCAATAAAACTGCTTTAACTAATATATTCGCGGCTTTTATTCAAAATTGAGAGTGACCGCATACAAAACCTGCCATCAAATTCAAACCGTACAATTCAAAAAAGCACGCTAACTATTTAACCTAGCATTATATTCCGTTTTGGTTTTTCATGCAAAACATAATGCGTTTCAAAACACCCATCGCCATCGGCGATAAAACTTGCAACTTATTTTACCGATTTAAGTGTTTTCAATACAGCGAATGGGTTTGGTTTTTCGCCGCTTTGCATCGCCTGTTTAGCGCAAGCAAAGTCATGCGCTGGCGCAATAGGCAGCGCAAGCAACAACTCATCTTCTATTAGCGCTACAAGATCAAAATCTTGTACCGCTTCCAGCCAATCAGCTTCATCCAGTTCATCTAATTCCGCTGGAGGTTCCTTACTAACCACATAATCAAAACCTAAGCCCAGTTTAAGTGACATCTCAGTCAGACAACGCTGACATAACACTTGTAATGTAGCATCTATATATAGATGCATGCCTGGCAAGCCAAATACACCACGTCCGCCTTCAAGCGCGAAGTGTATCTTGCTGTCTGAACAAGCCGGTGACACCATCTCTTGCAAGCGTGGCAAGTCTTTAACTAAAACTTCGCCTTGCAAAGACTGTTTTTTCTGGGCGAATTCTAGTGTATTAATAAGCATATTTTTCATTCTCATAGCGACATTTTACAAGGTAACGCCTTTTGTCGGTAGGATGCGCATGCTACAATCAGCTGTTTTTTGCAATCGAGAGTCGGTTACGTGTTCAAGAAAATATTAGTGGCGAATCGAGGTGAAATTGCGGTACGTATCGTACGCGCATGCTCGGAGATGGGGATTAAATCAGTAGCGATTTACGCCGATGCTGATCGCCATGCCCTTCACGTCAAAAAGGCAGATGAAGCATACAATATTGGAGCGGACCCTGTTGCTGGATACTTGAATGCGCACAATATCGTCAATGTAGCCGTGGCGGCAGGCTGCGATGCATTACACCCCGGTTATGGATTCCTTTCCGAGAATCCAGAACTGGCTGAGATATGCGCACGCCGTGGTATCAAATTCATCGGGCCCAATTCCCGCGTTATTCGCCAGATGGGTGACAAAATCCAAGCACGCAATGCCATGATTGCCGCCGGCATTCCTTGTGTGCCAGGGAGCGATGGCAATCTGGATAATGTGGAAGCCGCCATCAAACTGGCCAACCAAATTGGCTACCCAGTGATGCTAAAAGCCACGAACGGTGGCGGTGGCCGCGGAATCCGCCGCTGTGATAGCGAGAAAGACCTGATTTCAAATTACGACCGGGTAATTTCCGAAGCTAGTAAAGCTTTCGGCAAACCAGAAGTATTCTTGGAAAAATGCGTAGTCAATCCTCGCCACATCGAAGTGCAAGTCCTGGCAGACAGTCAAGGCAATGCGATTCACTTGTTTGAGCGTGACTGCTCGATTCAGCGCCGAAACCAAAAACTGATAGAAATTGCACCTTCACCTCAACTCAGTCAGGCCCAGCGTGACTACATTGGTGGGTTGGGCGTCAAAGCGGCCAGAGCCGTAGGTTATGAAAATGCAGGAACGGTAGAATTTCTGCTGGATACTGACAACAACTTCTACTTCATGGAAATGAACACTCGCCTGCAAGTAGAACATACGGTAACAGAGACCATCACCGGTGTGGATATTGTGCAGGAACAAATTCGTATTGCTTATGGCCTGCCACTGCAATATAAACAAAATGAGATCAGTTACCGCGGCTTTGCGATGGAGTATCGCATCAACGCTGAAGATCCCAAAAACGACTTTCTGCCCAGCTTCGGCAAGATTACAAGATATTACGCGCCTGGTGGGCCTGGCGTACGCATGGACGCAGCGATATATAGTGGGTATGTCATCCCACCGTATTACGATTCTATGTGCGCAAAACTGACCGTATGGGCGTTGGATTGGGAAAGCGTGATTGAACGCGGTCGCCGGGCGCTGAACGACATGGTGGTATATGGCGTCAAAACTACGATTCCATATTATCAAGAAATCATGAAGCACCCAGATTTCAGGAATGCGGACTTCAATACCAGTTTCGTGGAAAAACACCCGGAACTGACTAACTATGCTACGCAATTCCCACCAGAGCTGTTCGCAGCAGCAATTGCAGCTGCAATTGCTGCTCATGAAGGAATTTAATTAACTCGACATTAGAAATTATGGCAAAAGTACATATTACCGAACTAGTTTTACGCGATGGTCATCAATCTCTGATTGCGACACGCATGCGTACCGAAGACATGCTACCGATTTGTAAGCAACTGGATGCTATCGGTTTCTGGTCCTTGGAGGCATGGGGCGGCGCCACTTTTGACGCTTGCGTGCGCTACTTGAAGGAAGATCCGTGGGAACGCCTGACCAAATTGCGCAAAGCCTTGCCCAACAGTCGTATCAATATGTTGCTGCGCGGCCAGAACTTGCTGGGATATCGCCACTATTCCGACGATGTTGTACACGCTTTTGTGCAAAAATCTGCTGACAATGGCGTAGATGTGTTCCGCATCTTCGACGCAATGAACGATGTGCGCAACATGAGAGAAGCGATCAAGGCCGTTAAAAAAGTAAAAAAACATGCTATTGGCACCATTTCCTTCACCACTAGCCCCGTGCACGATGTCGCCTACTTCACCAATATCGCAGTTGAGCTGGCTGACATGGGCGCAGATAGTATCGGCATTAAAGACATGGCAGGCATTCTTCCGCCATACACTGCTGGTGAGCTAGTAAAAGCTATCAAGGCAAAAGTCAACCTGCCGGTACATATGCACACGCATTCTACCTCTGGCTTTGCTTATATCACCCATATGAAAGCGATAGAAAACGGGGTAGATATCATCGACACTTGCAACTCATCTTTTGCTGATGGCTCTAGCCACCCAGCGACTGAGAGTATGGTAGCAGCGCTTCAAGGCACCCCTTACGACACAGGGTTTGACTTAGTCAAATTACAAGAAATCACCTCATATTTCCGCGAAGTGCGTAAAAAATACTGGCAGTTTGAAAGCGAATTCACAGGCGTGGATACCCGCGTACTGGTAAATCAGGTACCTGGCGGCATGATCTCGAACCTAAGCAACCAATTGAAAGATCAAGGTGCGCTGAACCGCATGGATGAGGTACTTGCCGAAATCCCTAGAGTGCGTGAAGACTTGGGATACCCTCCACTGGTGACACCAACCTCTCAAATCGTAGGCACTCAGGCTGTCTTGAATGTAATGACTGGTACTCGCTACAAATCCATCACCAACGAAGTGAAAAACTACCTGATGGGCCAATACGGCACGGCACCAGGCAAGGTGAATGAAGAAGTGCGAAAACTGGCAGTGGGCGATGCTGAGGTGATCACTTGCCGCCCCGCTGATCTGCTGGAACCAGAGATGATCAAACTGCAAACAGAAGCAGAACGTATCGCACAATGCGATGAAGATGTGCTGACCTATGCGATGTTCCCTGATATCGGCAAGACCTTCCTGCAGGAACGTAATGCCGGCTCACTCAAGCCAGAACCGCTGCTGACTAAAGAAGCAGCCCATACAGGCGCTGCACGCTATGCTCCTAATGAGTTCAACATCACGCTCCATGGTGAGACTTTCCATATCAAGCTCACCGGCAGCGGCCATGCAGGTGAAGAACAGCGTCCATTCTATGTTTCCGTTGACGGCATCGCAGAAGAAGTCGTTGTTGAAACCCTTAGCGAGATAGAAGTATCTGGCAGCGGCAAATCCAACAGCAAGAAGAAGGCTGAATCCAAAACTTCATCTGGGCGTCCTCGTCCAACACACGCCGGCTGCGTGACCACTGCGATGCCAGGCACTATCGTGGCAGTGAAAGTCAAGGTCGGAGACAAAGTCAAAGCGGGTGACGGCGTACTGGTCATCGAAGCCATGAAGATGGAAAACGAGATACAGGCCTCACAAACTGGCACTGTGGTTGCTGTGCATGTCTCCAAAGGCGACAGCGTCACACCGGATGAATCGCTACTGGAAATTCAACCCGACTAAATTATATCCAAGCCAGACTAAAAACCGACAGAAGCAATGCACTGTCGGTTTTTTTGCGCTAAACTGAACCGCTTATGAAACAAGCATTAATCTTGGCCTCCTCCTCCACTTATCGGCGCGAGCTATTGCAAAAACTGCAGATTCCTTTCAACTGCGTATCTCCACATGTGGATGAAACGCCGCTGGAGGGTGAAAAACCGCATGAGACAGCATTACGGTTGTGCAAGGAAAAGGCTCAAAAAGTCGGGCAGGAATACCCGCATGCTCTGATTATCGGTTGCGACCAGGTAGCCACCCTGGATGGCGAACAGCTTGGCAAGCCGCTCAACCATAAAAACGCCACCAGACAGCTACAGATGATGCGCGGGCGTGAAGTAAAGTTTTACAGCGCTCTTTGCCTTTACAATGCGGCAACAGGCAGCTTACAGGCCGAGAACGTGCCTTATCTGGTCAAGTTCCGCCAACTGACCGATGATCAGATCGAAAACTATCTGACCAAGGAGCAGCCTTACCATTGCGCAGGTAGCGCAAAGTCAGAAGGGTTAGGTGTTGCGCTGATTGAAAGAATGCTCGGTGAGGATCCGAATGCCTTGATTGGTCTACCACTCATCAAGCTCATCACCATGCTGCAGAATGAAGGCGTTAACGTCATCTAAAAAAATCGTGCGGCGTTAACCCCAAGCATTGGTCTGATGCGTGTAAGTAAACAATGATGCGATTATTGCGTCATCGTTTAACAAAAAAGGAGAACCTTATGCAATTCAAGCGCAAGCTGATTTTAGCCGCCACCCTATCAACACTGACATTCGCCACTTTCACCCTGGGAGCCGCAATGAACCTGGACGAAACAAGGAGTTCGCTCGACGATCAGAATGCTGTCGCCGTCACCATTTATAATCAGGATCTGGCACTGGTGAAGGATACGCGCAAGGTACAGCTCAAATCCGGCCTGAATGCCCTGGCCTTGCGCGACGTAAGCGCACAGATGCGTCCGGAAACCGCTTTGCTACGTAGCCTCAGTAACCCGGGCAGTTTCAGCACTCTGGAGCAGAACTTCGATTTCGACCTGCTCACTCCGGAAAAAATGCTGGAGAAATATGTCGGTAAAACCGTCACCATCGTCAAAACCAACCCGCAAACCGGCGCGGAAACCTCTGAAAAAGCCACTGTGCTTTCTGCCAACAATGGCGTGGTGCTCAAGGTCGGAAATCGCATCGAGACTGGCATCCCCGGCCGCATCGTGTATGACGACGTTCCGGACAACCTGCGTGACCGCCCAACACTGGTCACCCAGCTCAGCAACAAGACCGCAGGCGAACAAAAAGTGGAACTCAGTTACCTGACTGGCGGCTTAGGCTGGAAAGCCGACTACGTCGCCGAGCTGAACGACAAGGATGACAAGCTGGATTTGTCTGGCTGGGTCACGCTCACCAACACCAGCGGCACCAGCTACCAAAATGCCAAGCTGCAACTGGTGGCTGGAGATGTGAACCGCGTGCAGGAACAAATGCGCCCTGCAATAATGCGCAAGATGGATATGATGGCAGCCGAAGCTGCAGCACCTGCACCAATGGCTGAAGAAGGCCTGTTGGAATACCATCTCTACACACTCGACCGCCCCACCACTATTAAAGAGAACCAGACCAAGCAAGTTTCGCTGCTTTCGGCCAACAGTGTGCCCGTCAAGAAGGAACTGGTGCTGAAAGGTGCAGATTATTACTATATGGCACAGTACGGCGAAATCGGTACCAAGATGAAAGTCAGCGTCTTTGTGGAATTCGACAACAAGGAAGCCAGCAAGCTAGGCATGCCACTGCCTAAAGGCATCATGCGTGTCTACAAGAAAGATAGCGCCGGCAATGCCCAATTCGTGGGTGAAGACCACATTGACCACACACCCAAGAACGAAAGCGTGCGCCTGAAACTGGGTGAGGCATTCGACGTGACCGCCGACAAGAAACAGACCGATTTCAAAGTGCTGCCCAACCCCATGAAAGGCCGCAGCGCTTATGAGAGCGCGTTTGAGGTCGTACTGAAAAACGCCAAGAAAGAGAAAGTCACTGTCAGCGTGCAGGAACCGATTGGTGGTGACTGGAAGATCGTCTCATCCAGCCATCCGCACACCAAGGCCAATAGCCACCTGGCTGTGTGGAAAATTGATATTCCGGCGGAAGGCAGCACCACACTCACCTATCGCACAGTTGTTAAGTATTAAGCGCTAATTACTAAAAACATTAAAACACCTGCTCTGGAAGCCAATATCCATGCGCTTTCCAGGGCATCATTTTTTGCTCGACGATTGTAAAGAATCTTCGAGCAATGTTTGACGAGCGCTGAACGAAACGTTTTGCGTTAAAATGCCTCGATGGCAAACGGAACCCTCTACCTCATCCCCGTCACGCTGGGTGGCGATAACATCAACCAAGTGCTGCCGCCTGATGTCGTCAGCCTTGCGCAGAAGCTCGAGCATTTTGTGGTGGAGAACGAGAAATCCGCGCGCCAGTTCCTCAGCCTCATCAAGCACAGCAAACCCATCCGCGAACTGCAGTTCAGCACGCTCAACGAACATACCGACGACAAATCCCTGCCCGACCTGCTCAAACCATTACTTGCGGGCAAAGATGTCGGGCTGATGAGCGAGGCTGGCTGCCCGGCCGTGGCCGACCCCGGCGCAAAACTGGTCGCCCTCGCCCACCTGAAAGGCATCCACGTTGCGCCGCTGGTAGGCCCTAGCGCGATTTTAATGGCGCTAATGGCTTCTGGCCTCAATGGCCAGAGTTTTGCGTTTCTAGGCTACCTGCCGGTGGATAAAACCGAGCGCAGCAAGAAACTCAAGGAAATCGAAAAACGTGCACAAACACATCGCGAGACGCAGATTTTCATCGAAACACCTTATCGTAATATGCAAATGCTGGAAGCCATTTTAAGCACCTGCCACACCAATACACGCTTGTGCATTGCCTGCAATGTCAGCCTGCCAGATGAAATGATAGTAACGAAAGCAATAAATGGCTGGAAGCAAGGCGCTTTGCCGGATTTGAATAAAAAACCGACAGTGTTTTTATTACTAGATAATCCCTGAATCGAGTTTATATGGCTGTATACAACACCTCTTCTGATGCCGCAAATACCGCCATTAGGGCATTTTTAACACGCGTTGGCGAATATTACCTAGGTCATTCTTTCAACACTGCATCTGGCAAAGGTAAAGAAATTTGGGAAGCCATAAGAGATAAAGATTTCGAGTCTTGCTGCGCGTACTGTGGCCAAAAAAGCCACAGCTTACAAATAGAGCATTTATTGATGTTTAATCGGACAGAGTATGGGCTGCATCACCCGGGAAATATAGTACCTTGCTGCAAATCATGTAATAAACGAGAACGCAATGATGATGGCTCATATAAAAGCTGGGAAGAACACCTTAAAATCATCTGTCTAAATCGAAATGAAGCGACCTTTTACGACCACAGAAAGCTAAAAATCTCGTCGAATATCCTCAAGTACAAATATCCTAACCTTTCAAAGAATGAACATCACTCCATTCGAGTAATTGCAAACAGCCTATATGAGAACATTAAAGCTGAATCTGAGAAATCTCTAGATTTGTATAAAGAACTGGACAAGGCGTTTGTACAAGGGTAGCACTAACTAACAATCAAACTCTTCACCGGCCCATAACTCAGCCGATGTTCCGGGCAAATACCGTGTGTCTGCAAAGCCAATAGGTGCGCGGGGCTTGGATAGCCTTTATGCTGGGCAAAACCGTATTGCGGGTAAAGTTTATCCAGCGCGTATAGTTCCGCGTCACGCGCAACTTTGGCGAGGATGGACGCGGCGGAAATGGCTTGCACCTTGCTGTCGCCCTTTACGATCGCCTCGCATGGCAGGCTGATTTTAGGCACTTTGTTGCCATCCACCTGAACCAATATTTCACGCATATGCAGCTCCGCGCCGAATTGCGCCTGCATCGCTTCTACCGCGCGCTTCATGGCCAATAAACTCGCCTGCAGGATGTTGATTTCGTCGATTTCTTTGGCGGTGCAACTGGCTATCGCCCAGGCCAGCGCTTTCTGCTTGATTTCGGCGCTGAGAAAATCGCGCTTCTTTTCAGAAAGCTTCTTGGAATCGGCCAGGCCCTCGATGGGATTGTTCGCGTCGAGTATCACAGCGGCGGCGTAGACACTGCCAGCTAACGGCCCGCGCCCTGCTTCATCTACACCACAGATGAGCATGCTCATAGAAACTTCAGCACTGCCTGCGCAGCTTTATCAGCACTATCCTGCTTCAGGCTGTAATGAATCTGCATGTATTCGTCGTGCAGTTGTTCCAGCCCTTCTTTGTTCTCCAAAATCTCGACGCATTTCTGTGTCAATTTCTCAGGCGTAGCCTCTTTCTGCAACAGTTCTGGCACCAGCCACTTCTCCGCGAGGATATTAGGCAAGCCAACATAGGGCTGGTAGCGCATGCGCTTGAGTATCTGCCAGCTCAATGCGGGCATCTTGTAGGTGATGATCATGGGGCGCTTCAGCAGCGCGGCTTCCAGCGTGGCGGTGCCAGAGGCTAGTATCACCATGTCGGCCGCTTCCATCGCATCGTGAGCGTGTCCGAACAATATTTGGATATTCTCTGCCTCCGGTGCCAGCTTGTAGCGCTCGGTCTCGAATATCTTGCGCGTTTCCCGAGTAATTAAAGGCACCAAAAACACCGCGTTTTCGAACTTCTGGCTAAGCAATTGCGCAGTCTTGATCAACAAGGCGCTATGCTGCTGCACCTCGGACTGGCGGCTGCCGGGCAGCAAAGCGAATACCAGTTTGCCCTTCTCTATCTTGAGCAGTTTTTGCGCTGCGTTCTGGTCAGGTTCCAGCGGCAGTTCATCCGCAAGCGGATGCCCTACAAAAGTGACAGGGATGCCCGCTTTTTGATAGATACCCGGCTCAAAAGGAAACAAGGCCAGCATATGCGAAACGGCTTTCTTGATGCTGCTGATCCTTCCGCCACGCCACGCCCAGATAGAGGGGCTGACATAGTGGACGGTGGGGATGCCAGCTTTCTTGAGTTTCTTTTCAAGCCAGAAATTGAAATCGGGCGCATCCACGCCAATGAACAGATCCGGCTTGGCAGCGATGATCTGTTTAAGCAATTCACGGCGCAGTTTGAGCAGGCTGGGCAGATGCTTGAGCACCTCGATATACCCTCGCACAGAAAGGCGCTCTATCGGATATAGCGTCTTGGCCCCTGCCGTCTGCATTTTAGGGCCTGCGATGCCGAAAAACTGGCTATCAGGACGATGCTTTTTAATGGCACTAATTAGATGGCTGCCCAGCAGGTCGCCAGACGCTTCTCCGGCTACGATTGCGATGTTTGGCATACAGGTACTAGCGAATGATGCCGCGTTCGGACGTGGCCAGGAAATCTGTCAGCAACTGAATCTTGTCGCAGGTACCCTGCATTTTTACCAGCTCCGCTTTGGCCTCTTCCAAGGTATTACCATTGCGATAGAGCGCCTTGTAAGCGCGCTTGATCTGCGTAATCTCATCAGACGTAAATCCGCGTCTTTTCAGACCTTCTGTGTTGATGCCATGGGGTTTTGCATCATAGCCAGCGGCCGTCACATAGGGTGGAATATCTTTGAACACGACAGAACCAACCGCAGTAATGATGTGCTGACCGATTTTGCAGAATTGGTGAATCAGCGTAAAACCGCCCAGGATCGCATAATCATGCACGTCTACATGCCCAGCCAGCGACGCGTTGTTGGCGAAAATTGTATGGTTACCAATAGTGCAGTCATGGGCGATGTGGACATACGCCATGATCCAGTTGTCGTTGCCGATTTTGGTGACGCCTTTATCCTGCACCGTACCTCGGTTGAAGGTACAGCACTCACGAATCGTGTTATTGTCGCCAATCTCCAGCGTAGTCGGTTCACCTTTGTATTTCTTGTCCTGTGGCACTTCGCCCAAAGATGAGAACTGGAAAATCTGGTTGTTTTTGCCGATCGTTGTCGGACCTTGCAGCACCACATGGCTACCAACGCGAGTACCTGCATCTATCCGGACGTTTGGTCCAATTACTGTGTAGGGACCCACCTCAACACTACTGTCTAATTCTGCCCTTGTATCGATAATTGCGGTGGGATGGATATTTCCACTCATATTATATTACTTTAATTGTTAGTTTTAACTTATTGATTATATTGATTTTAATATACACATCATGCTAGCTTCAGCAACCACTTCCCCATCCACTTTTGCAGTGGCATTGTATTTCCAGATACCTTTCAGTATCCGATCAATTTGCACATTGAATACGATTTGATCACCAGGAGATACAGGTTTTTTAAATCTCGCACTGTCTATCCCTGCAAAATAATAAACAGAGTCCTCGCTCGGCAATGAACCCATGGTTTTGAATGAAAGGATGGCTGCGGCCTGTGCCATCGCCTCCACAATCAATACGCCTGGCATCACCGGATGATATGGGAAATGCCCGGGAAAAAACGGCTCGTTGATGGTGACGTTCTTAATGGCAGTGATCTCCTTGCCAACTTCCATCGAAATCACACGGTCTATCAGGACGAACGGATAGCGGTGTGGAAGGTGTTTCAGGATTTCGTGGATATCCATGCTGGTGTCAGCGGTATTGGTAGTCATATCAATTCTCTTTCGATTGATTTTGGAGCGCTATAATCGTCGCTTCTAAAGTCTTTATTTTATCCGCTAATTGATTCAGTTGGCGAATATTTGCTGCGGTTTTTAGCCATTTTTCGTGTGACTGAGAAGGCATAATGGCCGTATAGGTGCCAGCTTCGTGTATGGATCGCATGATCATGCTGCCGGGGCTGATAGTTGTGCCATCGGCAATCTCTAGATGCCCTAGAATCATGGCGGCACCGCCGATTCTGCAATGCTTGCCAATCACCGCACTACCGGCGATACCTACACAACCGGCAATGACCGTGTTGGCGCCAATCCGGCAGTTGTGTGCAATGTGAATTTGGTTATCCAGCTTTACACCATTCTCAATGATAGTATCGTCCAAAACGCCACGGTCTATTGTGGTATTAGCGCCGATATCCACATCATTACCAACCAGCACCCTACCCACATGCGGTATCTTGACCCAGCCGCCATTTTCAGGCGCATAACCAAAGCCATCGCAACCAATCACTGCGCCGGAAAATATGTTGCAGCGTTCGCCAATTTCACAATCATGCTGAATCATGACATTCGGCTGTAAGCATGTACTTGCGCCCACCTTGACGCCGGCTTCCAGAACACATCCAGCGCCTATCTGTACGTGATTTTCCAGAACAACGTGTTCCGCAATCACAGAACCCGCAGCGATGCTGCAGGTATCAGGTACGATTGCCGTGGGGTGTATCGAGGCGGTTTCATGCACCCCAACCTCAGCCTGCCGCCGGGGATTCAGCAGATCCGATACTTTCGCAAAATATGCGTACGGGTTTCCGCAGACTATCTTGGGTAGTGTTGTCAGGTGTGCATGCTCTGGCTTGAGGATAACCGCACTTGCAGATGTGTTCTGCAACTGAATCAGATATTTTGAATCAGACAAAAAACTGATCGCGCCTGATTTAGCGTTGGCCAATGAGCTGACACGAAAAATTTGTGTCTCTGTATCACCTGCCACTTCACTGCCGAGTTGTGTGGCGATTTGACCAAGTGTAAAAAATCGTGGCATCAACTCGCCGTTTTGTTATTATTTTTTGCCCAGGGATTTGAGCACTTTGTCGGTGATATCTATTTTCTTGCTGGCATATGCAACACCGCTATACACGACAAGGTCATAGCCTTCTGTTTCAGATACGTTTTGTACTGCCTTATTGATTCGGTCCTGCAAGACACCCAGTTCCTCGTTCTTACGAATGTTGATGTCCTCACGTAATTCTCGCTGTTTGCGTTGAAATTCAATCTTGAGATTGGAAACGTCACGCTCTTTAGTGCGCTTGTCTGTTTCAGACATCGTAACACCATCTTTATCCAGAGCCGATTCAAGATCCCTGATCTGCTTTTGCATTTTGTCCAACTCTTGAGAGCGTGGCCCGAATTCACGTTCCAATTTCTTGCCGCTTTCAGCTGTCTGTGGCGCCTCTTGCAGAATCTTATCCACTTGGACATATCCTACTTTCAACTCAGCAGCATTCAATGACCCACAAAACGTCATGACTGCTGCGAAAAACAAACTTTTAATCGCTTGGTGACTCAATTATTGTCTCCTCAATATCCTGTGCTAATTATTTAGCTAAAACTATTCTTAGAACTGCTGTCCAAGCTGGAATTGCAGTGTTTGCGTCTGGTCACCCTGTTTGGCGTTCAGCGCTTTTGCAAGAACCAACTTCAAAGGCCCGAATGGAGAAAACCAAGCTACGCCGACACCAGCACTATAACGCATTTCTCCGAAATCTATTTTCTGTTTGTTCGCGTATACTGCGCCGCCATCGACGAACGCGCTCAAACGAAATTGCGACGAGTTCTTGATAAATGGAACAGGAGCGAACAATTCAACGTTACCCACGATTCTGCGCGTACCGCCGACAGCAAAGTCCTGACCGGTAGTTGGGTCGATATCCCTAGGGCCTATAGCGCCGTTATCATAACCGCGTACTGAGTTAACGCCGCCAGCATAGAAGTTTTTAAAGAAAGGATAATTTTCGTTGCCATAGCTGTCTGCATACCCCAACTCTCCGTTCAGCATCAAAGTGAAACTTGGAGTTAAATCTTTGTACCAGGCATGCTTATAATCCAACTTATAGTATTGCAGATCCAGCCCCGGAACAGATGTCTCGAGACTAAGACGCTGCAATACGCCTTTATTGGTAAATAATGTGTTATCTCTACTATCATGCGTCCAAGATGCCGCCAGCTGAATAGAGTCGCTACTACAACCGGAGGTATTACCACAAAAATCTAGATATTGTTTCGGGCTCTGACTGCTCAAATCAATCTGAGTTAAATCAACTGTTAGCCCTGCTGACAAAAAATCAGTCTCTGAAATTGGCAGGCCAAATCGGACTCCAGCACCATAGGATGAGCTTTTGTAAGTAGCGATTGTCAGGGAGCTTGTATCCACATCTCTCCGATATACGTCAAATCCCCGGCTGATGCCATCAGGGGTGAAATAGGGATCGGTGAACGACAAAGAATATGTCGTATTAACTTTACCGGTATTTACCTGCGCCGACACACGATTACCCGTACCAAGGAAATTCTGCTGGTTTACAGTTACACCAAACACCACCCCTTCGTTACTGGATAAGCCAGCACCGAATTGGATACTGCCTGTGGACTTCTCCACTACGTTGATATTAAGGTCGACCTGGTCCGTAGTGCCTGGAACCGCAGGCGTTTCGATATCGACTGTCTCAAAATACTGTAGTCGAGTGAGCCTCTCTTTCGACCGATTGATCTTGTCGCCCGCATACCATGCAGACTCCAATTGACGCATTTCGCGCCTCAGAACCGCATCGCGTGTGCGAGTGTTACCAGTCAAATTGATGCGCCGCACATAGACACGTCTACCCGGATCCACGAAGAATGTGAAAGAGGCAGTATGGTCTTCTTTGTTAATTTCAGGAATCGCATTCACGTTCGAGAAGGCATAACCTTCGTTGCCCAATCTATCGCCAATCGCCTTACTGGACTCTGTCACCAACTGGCGATTGAACACATCGCCCTTTTGAATCTTGATCAGCGGGGTCAATTCAGATTCCGGAATCTGCAATTCACCAGCCAGTTTTACGCCACTTATCGTGTACTTTTCACCCTCGGTAACATTGACCGTGATGTAGATATCTTCCTTGTCTGGGGAGATAGATACTTGTGTCGAATCGATCGCGAACTCCAGATATCCCTGATTCATGTAGAAAGACTTTAGGGTTTCCAGGTCAGCGGTCAATTTCTGCTTTGAATACTGGTCGTCCTTGTTCCACCAGCTCATCCAGTTTGGTGTAGTCAGCAAAAACTCCGCACGAAGATCTTCCGTACTGAACGCATTGTTGCCAACAATATTGATGTCACGAATCTTCGCAACCTTACCCTCTTCGATTTCAAAACGTACCGCGACACGGTTACGCTCAAGCGGACTTGTCACGGTCTTGACACTGGCGCTATATTTACCTTGTGATAAATATTGTCTTTTGATTTCCTGTTCAGCGCGCTCCAGAACAGATTTATCAAGAATTTGACCTTCAGCAATACCAATCTGCTTCAGGCCTTCGGTCATCTTATCGGAAGGAAATGACTTGTTCCCACTGAACTCAATTTTAGCGATTGAAGAACGTTCTTGTACTGTCACGACCAAGACTTCACCCTCAGCCTCGATGCGGACATCTTTGAAAAAGCCTGTCTTGTAGAGGGATTTGATGGCTTGCGTTGCTTTTTCGTCGCTCATCACATCACCGACTTGTACGGGCAAATAATTAAAGACCGTACCAGGCTCCGTACGTTGCAACCCCTCTACGCGGATATCTTTCACCACGAACGGCTCAAGCCCCCAGGCGTGATGGCTGAACAAAGCAACTATTAAGATGGATAAGATGCGTGGCTTAAACAAATGCGCTAACCCGTAAATAACCGATTAAGATCGTTAAAAATAGCGATCATCATCATGACCCCTAATAAACCCATCCCGATTTTTTGTCCAATCAGCATGGTTGCTTCAGACACGGGCGAGCCTTTTATAATTTCCGCCATATGATACAACAAATGGCCACCATCTAACACAGGTATCGGCAAAAGGTTAAGCACCCCTATACTGATGCTCACCAGTGCGAGGTAACTCAAGAAAACATTTATACCCAACTGGGCGCTCTGGCCAGCATAACTGGCTATCGTCACCGGCCCGCCAATGCCTTTGAGTGACATCTCCCCAAGCAACATGTATTTGAGCATTTTGAGACTAAATACTGAAGTGTCCCAAGTTTTCTGAATCGCCATACCAACACTCTGCCAAGGAGAATAGTAAGTTTTCACCAAGAGTCTATCTAGAACACTTTGATCCGTTTTCACAGCCGCTCCAATTTTTCCGACTTTTTTACCTGATTCCTCAACAGACTCCGGTGTAATAGTTAGTTTGAGTTTCTTTTGATGCCGCATTATCTCGACACGAATCGTTTTACCTGGCTGACTTTGAAAGATCGGCACAACCTCATCCCAATGTGCAACAGCTAACCCATCCACAGTTAGCAACCTATCATCAGGCAACAAGCCAGATTTCTCCGCAGGACTCCCAGGTAAAACCTGGCCAATCACGGGAGAAATTTTAGGTTGATATGCCGTCATCCCAAGTTTAGTAAGTACATCTATTTCAGGATCTTCGCTCAAACCTTCAAATGACAAGGTATGCACATGGCGCTCACTGCCACCTAGACGCGTTTCGATCTTGACCGGATCACCATCTAGGGAGCTTTCCAGAAGCATCCAGCGAGCTTCACTCCAGGTCGTAATAGGTTTACCATCCACTGCCAAGATCAGAGCACCTTGCGCTAATTGTGCTTTATCGGCCATGCTGTTTGCGACAACCTCACCTATTATCGGTTTGACGCCGGTCGTTCCTTGAAAAAACAGAAAGGAATAGATCAAAACTGCCAAAAGGAGGTTAGCCAATGGCCCTGCCAGCACGATCAGCATTCGTTTCCAAACCACTTGGCGATTGAATGCTCGAGCAAACTCAGACTCTGTATATACCGGAACTGACTCACCCTTTTCCTGCTCAGCTCTTAGCTCGCCCTCATCGAGCATCTTTACATAGCCACCCAATGGAATAGCCGCCACCACAAATTCTGTTTGATCTTTACCAAAAATACGCCGCCATAGTGGCTTGCCAAAACCTAGCGAAAATCTAAGAACGCGCACGCCACACCAGCGTGCCACCTGATAGTGCCCGTATTCATGAATAGTCACCAGTATACTGATAGTGACAATGAACGCTAAAAGCGTCAGCATTGCAGCACCCTGGTCATTGGCTGCCGAGCAGCTATCCAATCATGTGCGAATCTTCGTGTTTGATTGTCTTGATAGATCAGCTGTTCGAGCGAACCCACTGGTTCTGTTGGCAGGTGTGCTAATGCAGACTCAATGACCAAGGGAATATCCAGAAACCCGATCTGATGCTTCAAAAAAGCAGCGACGGCAACTTCGTTTGCAGCATTCAGCACCGCTGGTGCAGTTCCCCCTCTATTCAGCGCATCGTAAGCCAACTGCAGACATGGGAAACGTTTGGTATCGGGCAGCTCGAACTCCAGCCTGGCTATTTCCACCAGGTTCAGACTAGCAACGCCTGACTCGATGCGCTCCGGGTACCCCATCGCATACGCAATCGGCGTGCGCATATCTGGGTTCCCCAACTGGGCGAGGACGCTACCATCGACATATTCCACCATCGAGTGGATCACACTTTGCGGGTGCACCACCACATCGATCTGGCTTGGTGATGCATTGAATAACCAGTGCGCCTCGATGACCTCTAGCCCCTTGTTCATCAAGGTAGCGGAATCAATCGTAATTTTCGCCCCCATGACCCAGTTTGGGTGCTTGAGAGCCCGTTCTGGCGTCACCTCGGCCAACTCGTGACTGGATAATTTTCTGAATGGTCCTCCAGAAGCAGTCAAGATGATTTTTCGCACACCGCCATCAGCCAAATGTTGACATCGTTCTGAAGGCATTACTTGAAAAATGGCATTATGCTCACTATCGATGGGTAACAACGTCGCACCACCCGTTGCAACCGCTTGCATAAACAGGCTGCCCGCCATCACCAGAGTTTCCTTATTGGCGAGCAATATCTTCTTTCCTGCTTTTGCCGCCGCCATCGCAGGCCGCAATCCTGCCGCTCCCACGATAGCTGCCATCACGATGTCCACCTCGGCATCACTGGATATCTGTTCCAAAGCCTGCATGCCATGTAACACCTGCGTATTTACATGATGGCATCTCAATTGTTCTGCAAGTTGCTTCGCGGCAGCTTCTTCCAGAAGCACTGCGTATTTTGGCTGAACACTCAAACACTGCCTAAGCATCAACTCAACCTTGTTATTTGCCGCCAGAGCGAACACCTCATACCTATCTGGATGCCTCGCAATAACGTCTAGCGTCTGCTGGCCAATCGTTCCGGTACTGCCTAGAATTGTCACCTGCTGCATTAAAACACCTGAAAATAGTTGTAGGTGTAAATCAGCAAAATTGCCAGCGGCACACTAGGAATGATCGCATCCAGACGGTCAAGCACGCCACCATGTCCAGGCAAGATATCTCCGCTATCTTTGACATCTGCGCGCCGTTTCAACAAGGATTCGAACAAGTCACCAACTATGCTAACTGCGGTAATGAGCCAAAGCGCAGGAAAAATCAGCCAATTATCTATTCCAAAACCAAACTTCAGTATTATCGTAAATATGGTCACTCCCAACAGCGCACCCAACACACCTTCCCAAGTCTTGCCAGGGCTAAGGGCTGGTGCCAGTTTGTGTTTGCCAAAATTTCTACCTGCTATATACGCCGATGTATCTGCTATCCATACTGTACTTAACAATGCCAGCAACAGCCAGGGATCCGCGCCTTTGGCACATATAACCGCAAGCCATAATCCGCCAATCAACACCATGCCTAGCAAGGTCATCATAATGCGGCTTTCAGGTAGATAGCGTCGAGCCAGACAAAGAGGCACTATGAAAACCCAGAATAGACTGACGACTAGAAATACAGAGAGCGACTGGAAGAATATCCAGTGAAAACCTTGTGTTTCAATAGCATCGATCAGCCACAACCCTAATACCGCCGAAACAGCCACCCACAGGAATGAAGCCTTGCAATTCCAGCCCAGAAGCTTGTTCCATTCATCCAGCGCCAGCAGTGAGACTAGCAGCATGCCAAATGCCCAGAACTGATTTGATGCTAGGAATAATGCTGGGATAAAGGCAGCCAACAAGCAGACAGCCGTAATGATTCTGGTGATAGGCATCTGCTAACCCTTCAGTTGCTCGCTGGTACGGCCAAAGCGCCGCTCACGTTGTTGATAAGATTGAATCGCAGCCTCGAACGCTTTACCGTCGAAGTCCGGCCAAAGGACATCAGTAAAGTAGAACTCAGTATAAGCAAGCTGCCATAACAAGAAATTGCTGATGCGCTTTTCGCCGCCTGTACGGATAAATAAATCTGGCTCAGGGGCATAATTCATGGATAGATTCGACACCAAATCATCTTCAGCAATGCTGCTGGAAAGCGCGTCTGGATTGTCTTTGAGACCATGTTTTTTCAATCGCTCCTGCATCAGCTTGTTGACTGCCTGCAGAATGTCCCAGCGCCCGCCATAATTAGCCGCAATAGTCAGCGTCAGCCCAGTGTTATTAGCTGTAAGTGCTTCCGAAGCATTGATTTGCTCGACCAGATCCGAATGAAAACGGCTACGGTCGCCAATGAGCCTTAAGCGAATGTTGTTGTCATGCAGTTTTACCACCTCGCGCTTGAGTGCATCCATGAAAAGCCCCATCAAGAAAGAGACTTCCTCTTCCGGCCTACGCCAGTTCTCGCTGCTAAACGCGAACAGCGTCAGGAACTTCACCTCTTTTTGCGCACACAGCTTAACCAGCTCTCGCACTGTCTCCACACCCCGTTTATGCCCAGCCACGCGGGGTAGAAAACGCTTGCGAGCCCATCGGCCATTGCCATCCATGATAACGGCAACATGCTCTGGAACCTCATGCGCCTCGGGGATGCTTTGGGTGGAACTAGAAAATAACCCCATAATCCGGAATGGCCTAAACAGCCATCAAATCCGCTTCTTTCTGCTGCAACATCTTATCCACTTCTGCCACAGCTTTATCAGTCATCTTCTGGATGTCTTCTTGTGCGCGGCGTTCATCGTCCTCACTGATTTCCTTATCTTTTACCATCTTCTTCAAGGCATCGTTCGCATCGCGACGAACATTACGAATAGCCACTTTGGCATTTTCACCTTCAGTACGCACTACCTTGGTCAAGTCACGACGACGCTCTTCGGTTAACATCGGCATCGGAACACGAATCACATCACCGTTCGTAGCCGGATTTAGCCCCAAATCACTGTCACGAATTGCTTTTTCAACTTTGGCGGTCATGTTCTTCTCATAAGGCTGAACGTTGATGGTACGCGCATCCGCAAGATTGACGTTAGCCACCTGATTGATCGCCACCATGCTGCCATAGTATTCCACCATTACATGGTCCAGCAAACCAGTATGCGCACGGCCTGTACGCACTTTGGCCAAGTCGTTTTTGAGCGCTTCCAAAGACTTATGCATCTTCTGGTCAGCGGTATTTTTTACATCCTGAATCATCTATCTTCTCCTGCAAATCATTCCAGACGTCTCTTACACAGTGACTCGTGTACCTTCGTTCTCACCCATCACCACGCGCTTGAGTGCGCCCTGCTTGAATATACTGAACACACCTATAGGCATCCTTGCATCACGACAAAGGGTTAGCGCCGTCGCATCCATTACTTTCAAATTCTTGGAAATTGCCTCATCAAAGCTCACTGTTTCATATCTGGTTGCATTCGGATTTTTCTTCGGGTCGTCGGTATAAATACCATCGACCTTTGTGGCTTTCAGTACGATTTCGGCGTTAATTTCCATACCGCGCAATGCAGCAGCAGTGTCCGTGGTAAAGAATGGGTTGCCAGTACCTGCACCAAAAATCACCACACGACCTTCTTCCAGATAACGGATTGCCTTGCCCCGGATATAAGGCTCAGCAACAGCCTCGATATTAAGTGCGCTTTGAACGCGAGCGTTCAGGCCCGCATGCTTCATGGCGTCCTGCAGTGCCAAGGCATTCATGACAGTTGCCATCATACCCATGTAATCAGCTGTTGCCCGGTCCATACCCTCCGCAGCCGGTGCCAAACCACGGAAGATATTTCCTCCGCCGATGACCACCCCGATCTCTACACCCAAATCCGCAACTTCTTTCACTTGAGCGACGATGGATTTAACGGTATCACGGTTAATACCATATGCATCGTCCCCCATCAATGCCTCACCAGAAAGTTTTAATAGAATACGTTTGTATGCGGGTTGCGCCATAAATCCTTATGCCTTTATAAATTTTGGCTATTTAATCACAAAACACGCCACTTCGGGCTATTTTCAGGCGTAAAAAAAGTGGAAACGCTTGCGCGAATCCACATTTTTTAAAGCAAAAGATTGATTAGACTTTAGCTGCCGCTGCAACTTCCGCCGCGTAGTCCACCACAGCCTTCTCAATACCCTCACCTACTGTGTACATGCTGAAAGATGCAACTGAAGCACCTTTGGATTTCAGCAATTGTTCGATGGTTTGTTTGTCATCTTTCACGAATGGCTGGCTCAACAGAGTGACTTCCTTCAGGAACTTCTGCACTGTACCTTCAGCGATTTTTTCCAGCATCGCATCTGGCTTGCCCGCTTCTTTAGCTTTCTCGATCGCAACGCGGCGCTCTGCGTCAATCAATGCTGCGTCCACACCACTGGCATCCAGTGCTTTTGGTTTAGCCGCTGCAATGTGCATCGCGATATCTTTTCCCAGAGCTTCATCGCCGCCAACCAAGTCAACCACAACGCCAATCTTGCTGCCATGAACGTAGCTGGCCAGTTTGCCTTGTGCGTTGATGCGCACGAAACGGCGTGGAGTGATGTTCTCGCCAATTTTACCAACCAATTGTGCACGCACATCTTCCACTGTGGTGCCTCGCATAGGTAAAGCAGCAACCGCTTCGATGTTTGCTGGGTTTGCAGTATTGATGATTTGAGCCAGTTCGCCCACGAATTTCACGAACTCCTCGTTCTTCGCGCAGAAGTCAGTTTCGGAGTTTACTTCCAGCAAGGTACCAGTTTTACCATCGGCGCTGATATTGATACCGACACTACCTTCAGCTGCTACTCGGCCAGCAGCTTTACTAGCCTTGTTGCCAAAACGCACTCGCAAGATCTCCTCTGCACGGCTCATGTCGCCTTCAGCTTCGGTCAACGCTTTTTTGCAGTCCATCATTGGCGCATCGGTGCGCTCACGTAACTCTTTTACCATGCTTGCGGTAATTTCTGCCATGATTTTTCCTTAAATTAAAACTTTAAATAAATAATTTAACTATTTGAATATTAAATAACAAAAGGGGCTTTCGCCCCTTTCTTGCAGGCTGCGATTACTCAGCAGCTTCAGTGACTTCTACGAATTCTTCTGCTTCGGAAACAGCTTTCACCACTTCGTTGATAGCGTTGGCTTTTCCTTCCAGCACAGCATCGGCCATACCACGAGCGTACAAGCGGATCGCACGACTGGAGTCATCGTTGCCAGGAATCACGTAAGTGATGCCATCAGGGGAATTGTTGGTATCGACCACGCCGATGACTGGGATACCCAATTTAGCAGCTTCAGTCACCGCGCCGTGCTCATGACCCACGTCGATGATAAAAATCGCATCTGGCAAGCCACCCATTTCCTTGATGCCACCGATAGAGCGTTGCAGTTTTTCCACTTCGCGTTTGTAGCCCAATGCTTCTTTTTTACCAAATTTTTCCAGGCTACCGTCTTGCAGCATGGTTTCGAAATCTTGCAAGCGTTTGATTGATTGTTTAACTGTTTTGAAGTTGGTCAACATACCACCCAACCAACGGTGGTTAACATAAGCACAACCTGCGCGGCTGGCTTCTTCTTTCATGATTTCACGGGCTTGACGTTTTGTACCCACAAACAGGATACGGCCTTTGTTGGCTGCCAGTGTACGCACGTATTTTTGCGCCTCTTCGAACAGCGGCAGAGTTTTTTCCAAGTTAACGATATGGATCTTGTTGCGGTCGCCGAAGATGTACTCGGCCATTTTTGGATTCCAGTAACGGGTTTGATGGCCAAAATGAACGCCGGCCTCCAGCATTTGACGCATGGTCACAGACATGTGTATTCCTTTGTAAAGGGTTAAAATTCACACCTACCCACAATATTTCGACGCCTTATTTAAAAAGCTTAGGAAACACCCTGTACGGGGCGGCGCGTTGATTAATTCTGCTTGCAAACTCAAGCAGGCGCGCATTATAACCAACTTGGCGCAAAAACTCAAACAAAATCAGACTTTTAAGCACATTTTCTTCATTATCACTGCTACTAGCCTACTAGCCGCATCACAATTGCCTTCCAGGGCTATGATTTTGGTAATGAAAGCGCATGCATACGAGACGGCTCAGATGTCCTAATTCTCAAAGAACGTAGCAGGTCTAATCAGCGTCGCCTTTCTGTTGCTTGGCTCAATCATGTTTAATGACAAAGAAAAATCCCCACCGCTCGACTCGTGCAACTCGATTAGATACTTGACTAGCTCGGCGCGAGCCTTAATCGGAATTTCGTGAACGGCGTAAATGTGAATAACGAGAACCCACGGACCGACTTTAACCCAACAACAATCCACGCAACATAGCTATGCTAAAATGCGCGTATGGCTATCACAATCAATACCCCCGAAGATATTGAAAAGATGCGCATCGCAGGCCGACTGGCAAGCGAGGTGCTGGATTACATTACGCCTTTCGTCGTGCATGGCGTCACCACCGAGAAACTCGACCAGCTTTGCCATGACTATATGGTGAATGTGCAAAAGACGATTCCCGCGCCTTTGAATTACGCACCGGACGGTCACACCCCCTACCCGAAATCCATCTGCACGTCTGTCAATCATCAGGTCTGCCACGGCGTGCCGGGCGACAAGGTGCTGAAGAACGGTGATATCGTAAACCTGGACATCACTGTTATCAAGGACGGTTACCACGGCGACACCAGCCGGATGTTCCAGATTGGCGAAACCAGCATCCAGGCCAAGCGCTTATGTGACATCACTTACCAAGCCATGTGGAAAGGTATCGAGCAAGTCAAGCCGGAGGCCACCCTAGGCGACATCGGTCACGCGATACAAACATTCGCCGAACGCAACGGCTATAGCATTGTTCGCGAGTTCTGCGGTCACGGTATCGGCAAAAAGTTCCACACCGAGCCGCAAGTACTGCATTATGGCAAACCGGGGGGTGGCCTACCATTGAAAGCGGGCATGATTTTTACTATCGAACCCATGATCAACGCCGGAAAACGCGATATCAAGCAACTGCCTGACGGCTGGACGATAGTGACTAAGGACCGCAGCCTGTCAGCCCAGTGGGAGCATACCGTTCTGGTGACTGAAACAGGATACGAAGTACTGACCGTATCTGCCGGCTCGCCACCCCAGCCATAACCCAAAATCACCAGTATGACCGACACCTTTCATACGGCTCAATACTGGCGTGCGCAACTCAGAACAGCGCAGCAGTCCCTTAAGGCTGAGTTTTATACCCACCCGAATGCCATACGCTGCTTGCAGCAGCGTACAAGCTTCGTAGACAAAGTGCTGCGCGTTGTCTGGCAAGCATCCAATATATTCGATGACACATGCTTGATCGCTGTGGGTGGCTATGGCCGTGGCGAATTGTTCCCGCACTCGGACATCGACATCCTGATATTGCCGCCGGAATCGCCACCCCCAGAACTCAATGCAAAAATCGAAGCCTTGGTGACGTTATTATGGGATATAGGCCTGAGTGTCGGGCACAGCGTTAGAACAACCTCGGAATGCATTCAGGAAGCGACGCAAGATGTGACAGTAATGACCAACCTATTGGAATCTCGACTACTGTCCGGCAATGTGGCTCGCTACCAAGAATTCAAGTGTAATTACCAGGCCTGTATAGACCAACAGGCCTTTCTGCAAGCTAAAATCCGAGAGCAAGATCAGCGTCACAGCAAATTCAACGACACCGAATACAACCTTGAACCTAACTTGAAGGAAAGCCCTGGCGGACTTCGCGATCTGCACATGATACTGTGGGTTGCAGAAAGTCAGGGCTTGGGCGCCACATGGGCCGACTTGCATCAACACAAACTGATTTCCCTCCAAGAAATGCGAGCTCTGCGTAGACACGAGCGAAAACTACAACTGCTGCGGATACGCTTGCATCTACTGGCAAATCGCCGCGAGGACAGGCTGTTGTTCGATTTTCAGCATGAATTGGCAACCGAACTAGGCTATGTAAACAATCCCAAGCGTCGCGCCAGTGAGGCTTTGATGAATGAATTCTATCGCAGCGCGAAACATATCAGCCTGATGAACGAGATATTGCTAAAAGCATTAGCAGAGAAGTTTGCATTAAGCGACCGTCACGAGCCTATCGGCAGTTATTTCATCGCAAAGAATCAAGTATTGGATACCCTAAACGAACAACTGTTTGAACAGCATCCAGAAGCGATTTTCCAGAGTTTTTTAATCTTACAGCAACGTGCCGACATCACCGCCATGAGCGCCTCCCTAGTCAGGCAATTGCAGCAAGCGCGTGGTCGTATCAACCAGTCTTTCAGACGCAACCCTCTCTACCAAAAGCAGTTTCTTGATATCCTGCAGCAAACCAACGGCGTGCACCATAGCTTGCGACGCATGAACCGATATGGGATTCTAGGTGCCTATATTCCAGTTTTTGGCAAGATCATCGGGCAGATGCAGCATGACCTGTTCCATGTCTACACTGTAGACGAACACATCCTGAACGTGCTTGCGAATCTGAGACGCTTTTCCAAACCGGAACTTAAACATGAGTTCCCGCTATGCAGTAGCCTGTTCGAGCAATTCGAAAAACCTTACCTGCTTTACCTTGCCGCTCTTTTCCACGACATCGCAAAAGGTCGTGGTGGCGATCATTCAGAACTAGGCACAATAGATGCGCGAAGTTTCTGCAAATTGCACGATCTGGCAAAAGAAGATACCGAACTGGTTGCATGGCTGGTGGAAGCACATCTGGTTATGTCCAGAACCGCTCAAAAATCCGATCTCGGAGACCCAAACGTGATTGAAAGTTTTGCCAGTTTCGTGCAGAACGATATGCGCCTAGTCGCCTTGTATCTACTTACGGTCGCCGATATCCGCGGCACTAGCCCGGCCGTCTGGAACGCTTGGAAAGCTAATCTGCTGCAAAATCTGTTCCAGCAGACCAGAAAAGCTTTACATGGTAGCGTTCCGAGCATTTCACAGATGGTGTTCGCACGGCGCGCCGAAGCTGAAGAAAAGCTTATCCGATTCGGCTTGCAACCGACATCTTATCAAGCATTGTGGCAGGCATTCGGTGAAGATTACTTTACACGCTATGAAGCGGACGAGATCGCATGGCAAAGCCGTCTACTTACACCACACCTGAATACTCCAACGCCTATCGTACGCGCTCGCCACAGTCCCAACGGTGAAGGCATTCAAGTCATGATCTACACACTAGATCAAGTTGACCTGTTCGCTCGCATCTGCACCTTCTTTGGCAACATGGGCTACAGCATTGCCCAAGCAAAGATTTTCACCACACAAAATGGCTATGCATTGAATCAATTTATTATTTTATATCAAGATATTAAATCAATAAGTTATAGTGGTTTATTGAAATACATCGAACAGGAACTGACAATAGCCATTCAAGCCAACACTATAGAAACCCGGGTATCCGGAAGAGTGAAGCGGCAAGTAAAATTCACTCCATTTGAAACGCAAATTAATATCCAGAAGATAGAAAAAACTTCATTTTACGACGTCGAAATGATACTGGCCGACAGACCGGGATTATTAGCGAATATTGCCTATATCTTTCTGAAACACGGCATAGACCTGCATAGCGCAAAAATCAACACGCTCGGCAACCGTGCAGAAGACCATTTTGTCGTGAGTGGCATGCACGGACACGAGATTAGCTCGCAAGGTTTGCGCAGTCTTACTGACGATCTGCTTGTCCTTTAGACAGCTAACTGAATTGATAATGCTTGTGCAATGGCTGTTTTACCTGCCATGTGCATGACAAACCGGCTGGGAAAGTTACCAAATCACCCTTTCCAAACGTCACAGCCTCACCAGTAGATTTGTCTGTGACCGTGACTTCACCTTCCAGTATATATGCGACTTCCTGTGAATTGTAACTCCAAGGGAATGTCGATATCTCTTTACTCCAAGTCGGCCAGTCACTCACGCCAAGTGCTCTAAGCTTTGCTGGATCCGGTTTTTCAACTTTGATTTTCATGATGGCCTCCACAAAAAAATAAAAGCTCAGCGAATCTGAGCTTTTATTGTAGGCATAAATACGCTTTTATCAAGCGTATCTATTAGGAATGTTTGTAATGTTTGCGTAATGGCTTGACCACTTCCCAATTGGAGCGCAAACCTTTAGGGAACACCACAAAATCGCCAGCTTTGATCACAACCTTATCACCGCCTTGAGGAGTCACATGAATTTCTCCTTCCAGTACATAAGCGCTCTCAGTCATGCTGAAATCCAGCGGAAATTTGGATGGTGCACATTCCCAGATAGACCATTTGGAAACACCCAGCTGCTCTAGTTTTTCTTCGGATGGATTGTGATCCAGTTGAATTTGAGTCATAGCAATTCCTTCTTTTGACGCATTTAAACAAAATGCCGCTAGCGGCGGCACTGAAAATTGGCGGAAGAGGTGAGATTCGAACTCACGGAGGGCGTGAACCCTCGACAGTTTTCAAGACTGTAGCATTAAACCGCTCTGCCACTCTTCCTCGCGAAACAGGCGGGCATTATACTAAAATTTAGTCATCCTGCACATCCTGATTTGGGAAAAGCACATCGGTAAACCCAAATTGCGTAAAATCCTCTATGCGCATCGGGTACAAGATGCCAGCCAAATGGTCGCACTCATGTTGAACTACACGGGCATGAAATCCTTCCACCACGCGGTCTATCGGAAGGCCTTTCTCATCAAAACCGGTATAACGGATCTTGGTGAATCTTGGAACTAGGCCACGCATCCCGGGGACTGACAAACACCCTTCCCATCCCTCTTCTTTCCCCTCGGTCAATGGCGTAATGACCGGGTTGATGAGCACAGTGTATGGCACGGATTCTGCATCAGGATAGCGTGGGTTCTTACCCACACCAAAAATTACAACTTGTCGGCTCACCCCTATTTGCGGCGCGGCAATGCCTGCGCCGTTCATCGCCTGCATGGTATCTTGCATATCACGCAGCAAAGCATGCAATTCGGGAGTGTCGAATTGTTCTATTGGCATTGCCTGTTGCAAAAGCAACGGCTCCCCCATGCGAAGTACGGTTCTAACGGCCATATTGCTGATGCAGTCGCACAACCTCCTCAATCAATTGACGTATCTTTTGCAAAGTGCAAACCAACTGCTCGGTCATTTTTTCATATTGAATCCCATTAGCACTTTCACCACGTCCAGCAGCCTGATTAGCTACAGGGCACAAAGCTGCATAGTGAATCCCCAACTCTCTGGCCAGTGCGGCTTCCGGCATGCCTGTCATACCCACAATCGTCGCACCGTCCCTTTCAAGCCGATTGATCTCGGCAGCTGTTTCCAGTCGCGGCCCCTGTACGCAAGCATATACGCCACCATCATACAAAGGCTGATGGATGTTGGTGGCAGCCTGTTTGCAAAGCTCACGCAACCCGCGGTCGTAAGGCTCAGTGAAATCAATATGCTTTACCGGCATCTCCACACCATCATGATAGGTACTCTGACGGCCATGGGTGTAATCGATGATCTGATCTGGCAACACGATATCGCAAGCGCTTATATCATTTGCAATCCCACCAACTGTGGCAATAGCCAACAATTGCCGAACACCGACTGCATGCAACCCCCAGATATTGGCGCGGTAATTGATCGCATGCGGTGGAATCGTATGCCCGGTACCATGTCTCGCCAGAAACACCACTTCGGCACCAGCCAATTCGCCAAACACTAGGGGT
>DAOMMM010000008.1:0-13703 GCA_035423825.1 Methylophilus sp.
AGCACAGGATTCATAATCCTGGGGTCGAGGGTTCAAGTCCCTCTTTCACCACCAACAAAGACGCCTCACTCGAAAGAGTGGGGCGTTTTTCTTTTTTAGAGCTTGCGTGATAGGAGTCAGGTAGTAGCCTTCCAGCGCCCAAACCCGCTATACTCACGCCATGCCCTTATCCTGGTCAGAAATAAAAAGCCGGGCAAACGCGTTTGCCAAACGGTGGGAGGACGCCCATTACGAAGATGGGCAAGCCAAGCCATTTCTCATTGATTTCTTTGAAGTTTTTGGCATCACCGATAAACGCGTCGGTTATTACGAGCACGCCGTCACCAAATACGGCGGCGGCAAAGGCTATGTCGACCTGTTTATTCCCGGCCTGTTGCTGGTGGAGATGAAATCGCTCGGCAAAGATTTGGACCGCGCCTACTCCCAAGCCATGGATTACTTTCCCGGCATTAAAGAGCGCGATTTGCCGCGCTATGTGCTGGTGTGCGATTTTGCCCGTTTTCGTCTATTCGACTTAAAAGAAGGCACTTCCAGCGAATGCACGCTTAAAGACCTTTACCAGAACGTCAAATCGTTCGGCTTTATCGCGGGTTACCAGACACAAATCATCAAGCCGCAAGACCCCATCAACATCAAAGCCGCCGAGCGCATGGGCAAGCTGCACGATGCGCTCAAGGCTGTGGGTTACGAAGGCCACCCGCTGGAGCTTTATCTGGTGCGCCTGCTGTTCTGCCTATTTGCGGAAGACACCACCATTTTCGAAAAACGCCTGTTTCAGGATTACATCGAGACCAAAACGGCAGAAGACGGCAGCGATTTGGCGCACCACATCAACAGCCTGTTCTATGTGCTCAACACGCCAGCGGACAAGCGCTTGAAGAATCTGGACGAGCACCTTGCCGCCTTTCCTTATGTCAACGGCAAGCTGTTCGAGGAGCCGCTGCCGCCCGCGCAGTTCGACGCCAAAATGCGCGAAGCGCTGCTGGATTTATGCGCGCTGGATTGGAGCATTATCTCCCCTGCTATTTTCGGCAGCCTGTTCCAAAGCATCATGGATGCCGATGCGCGGCGCAACCTGGGCGCGCACTACACCAGCGAGGAGAACATCCTCAAGCTCATCAAGCCTCTATTTTTAGATGCGCTGTGGACCGAGTTCGATAAGATAAAAGGCAACAAGAACAAGCTGGTGGAGTTTCACAACAAGCTGCGCACACTCAACTTTATCGACCCTGCCTGCGGCTGCGGCAACTTTCTGGTCATTACGTATCGCGAACTCAGGCTGCTGGAACTCGCCGTCCTGCGCGCCTTGTACGGCAGCGGCCAGCAAGTGCTGGATGTAGACCAGCTCATTCAAATCAACGTAGACCAGTTCTACGGCATCGAGATCGAGGAGTTTCCCGCGCAGATCGCGCAAGTGGCGCTATGGCTCACCGACCACCAGATGAACATGCGCATCTCGGAAGAATTTGGCAACTACTTTGCCCGCATCCCGCTCAAAACCACACCGCATATCGTCAACGGCAATGCGTTGCAGCTGGATTGGGCGCAAGTGCTGCCGCCGGAGCGCTGCAGCTATGTGCTAGGCAATCCGCCGTTTATTGGTTATACGCAACGCTCGGCTGAACAAAAAGCGGATATGGAGTTGGTTTGCCATGACATACATGGTGCCGGCGTGCTGGACTTTGTTGCGGCCTGGTACATCAAGGCTGCGCGGTATTTGGCGCTGGCTCCTTCCCCATCTCAGGGGGAAGGCGGGGATGGGGGTACACAGGCGAAACATTCAACCCCCACCCTAACCCTCCCCCTGCAAAGGGGAGGGGATATCCGCTGCGCCTTCGTCTCCACCAACAGCATCACGCAGGGTGAGCAAGTCGGTGTGCTATGGGGTTGGATGCTGGCGCAAGGCATCAAGATTCACTTTGCCCACCGCACCTTTAGCTGGAACAACGAAGCGCGCGGCAAAGCCACCGTGCATTGCGTGATTGTCGGCTTTGGCTTGCAGGATGTCGCCGACAAAACCATTTATGAATACGCAGATATTAAAGGCGAGCCGCATGCAGTGAAAGCGAACAATATCAACCCATATCTAGTCGATGCGCCAGATATAATACTGCAAAAAATAAGCAACCCAATTTGCAATGTGCCTGAAATTAGAAAAGGTAGCCAGCCTACCGATGGCGGCAATCTGCTTCTAAGCTCTGATGAAAAAGCAGAATTAGTAAAGCTTGAGCCGCAATCTGAAAAATGGATAAGACCATTTATTGGTGCAGATGAATTTATTAACAATATACCGCGCTATTGCTTGTGGTTGGTAGACTGCCCACCCAACGAGTTACGCCAAATGCCACATGTAATGACAAGAGTAAATGCAGTAAAAGAGATGCGCTTGGATAGTAGAAAGCTACCGACAAGAGAATTGGCAAACACCCCGACGATTTTTGGTGAGATTAGGCAGCCAACCACTGACTATGTGCTAATTCCGTCACATTCCTCTGAAAATAGAAATTTCATTCCAATTGGATATAAAAATCAGCTGGCAATATCTAGTAATGCGAACTTAACAATTTCAAATGTCGGATTGTTTCATTTTGGTATTCTTACTTCAACCATGCACAACGCTTGGGTACGCGCCGTGTGTGGGCGTTTGGAAAGCCGTTATCGTTATTCCGCAGGCATCGTTTACAACAACTTCCCATGGCCTGCCCTGCAAGGCAAGCAGGACGCGGCGATTGAGGCATGTGCCCAAGCCGTGCTGGATGCACGTACCGCACACCCCAACGCATCACTGGCCGATTTGTACGACCCGCTGACCATGCCTGCCAATCTGCTGAAAGCGCATCAGGCGCTGGATAAAGCCGTGGATGCGGCCTATGGCTACAAAGGCGCGCAAACCGACGCCGCGCGCGTGGCGTTTCTCTTCGAGCTTTATCAAAAACTCACCAGCCTGCTGCCCGCCGAAAAAGCCAAAAAACCACGCAAAACCAAAACCTAAAAGCTTTCTGTTTTATATTCATTACCAAAACAGATGCCCTGGCAGCCGCATCCTGCCTGCCTTGCAGGCCGATGACTTTTGCAATGAACGCGCGCGTGGCGTTTTTGTTTGAGCACACCAGCCAGTTGCCAGCCGAGAAAGCCAACAACCACGCAAAAATGGTGGTGCAGCCGAATAGGCTGCATACGAAAGATTACTGTGTATTAACTACTTGGCGTTTTTTGCCAGAAGCATGGTTGCTTCGCTGATGTTGGCTTCTACCTCTTTGCTTAGCAGTTCGTCTTCCTTGCCAATCAATGGTTGCAGGCGTTTCCAGAAATCTATCGCTTTCTGGTATTCGCCCTCATTAAACGCGATGGTGCCGGCCAGCAACAGGGCTTTGGGGTTCTTGGCGTCGATTTGCAATGCTTTATCCACCAGGCCTTTTGATTTCTCATCGAACTTGCTCTGGTTCGTCATGGCCAGCGCATCGGCATAATCCGCCAGCAACTGCGCATCGTTCTGAATCAGGTTTGCCGCTTTTTCAAATGCGCCTACGGCTTTGTCGTGTTGTTTGACTTCTACATAGGTACGGGCAAGCAGAGCCCAGTTATCGCCATTGTCTGGCGATTTCTCAAGTTTGGCTGCCAGTTTTTCTGCCATCGCTTCCAGATCGCCCATCTCATGACCGTTGCCGGGCATGGCGGGTGCGTTACTCATCTGTGCAGGCGACATGCTTGCTGGTGGCGCCACGCTTACTGCCTGCGGTGAACCGATCTTCCAGTAGATGAGGCCTGCCAATAACGGAACTGCAAGAAACACAAGAATCATGGGCAGGTTTTGCTTGAATGTTTTGCCTGCCGAAACGCCAATCACCGGCAAAAACACTGCCGCTGCTATCGCACCCAGAATAAAGCCAATCATCAATAAAGCCATACTATGCATCCTCTGCTTCAAAATTCTCATCACCCGCACGCTTTTTAAGGGTGCGAATCAACAAAAAGGCGCCCGCCAAAAGCCCGATAAACGGCCCTACCCAAAGCAGCGCGGTACTGCGATTGACCGGAGGGCGGTAGCGAACGAAATCACCATATCTGGCCACGAGGTAATCAATCACCTCCTGATCGCTTTTGCCGGCGCGCATCTGCTCGCGAATCTCCTTGCGTAGATCCTCGGCCAGCGGCGCATTGGAATCAGAAAGGGTCTGGTTCTGGCAGACCAGGCAGCGCAGCTCTTGCGAGAGCACCTTCAGTCGCGCCTCCAACGCAGGGTCTTCCGCCAAAGGCTTTGCCTCATCCGCGAATGCAGTATGAGATGCGAGCAATATCAGCCATAGAACAAGCCATCTTTTCATCGCTGCAACTCCTTCACCATAGGGAGTATCTTGGTATATAAAAGCTCTTTAGTGATTGGGCCAATCTGCTTGTAGCGTATCACCCCTGCCTTATCGATAAGATACGTCTCAGGCACACCATATACGCCATAATTGATGCCGATCTTGCCTTCCGCATCTGTCACCACCAGCTTGTATGGGTTGCCGGAGGTGTTCAGGACATCCTTGGCTTCGGCGTCGGTATCTTTGTAATCCAGCCCAACCATTTCGAATTCGCTGAGCTTGGACATATCCATCAACACTGGATGCTCTTCGCGGCAAGCGCCACACCAAGACGCCCAAACGTTAAGCAGCCAGACTTTTCCCTTCATATCCTGACTGGAAAAGGTCTTGCCTGTTTCTGCAAGCACCGGCGCAGTGAAAGCTGGTGCAGGTTTGCCAACTAATGGCGAGGGAACCTCATGCGGGTCTAGGTACAACCCTTTGAATAAAAAGCCCACCACGATAATAAATAACGCCAGCGGTAGCAAAGATTTGATTAACTTGTTCATGCAACAACCCTCTGCAGATCTTCTGTTTCTGCCAATACTTTCTTATTGCCGATGCGGTAACGGCGATCAGATAGTGCCAGCACGCCGCCTATCGCCATCAGTATGCAGCCCGCCCAAATCCACTGAACAAAAGGCTTGATGTAAATCCTGACGCTCCATGCACCGTTTTCCAGTTGTTCGCCCAGGGACACATATAAATCCCTGATTACGCCGGGCTTGATGTCTGCTTCGGTCATCACGGAACCTTGTACCGGATAGTATCTTTTCTCCGGTTTGAGTGTGGTTATCTCCTTACCGTTTTGCAATACCACCACAGTGCCTTGTGAAGATATGTAGTTTGGCCCGGCGATCTCTGTCGCGCCGTCAAAACGGAAAACCAGGTTCTGGATAGTGGCTGTATCGTGCAGCTCCATACGCAGATCCTGCTCGGTTTCGTAGCCTTTCACCAGGGTTACGCCCAGAATAAAGACGCCTACCCCCAAGTGTGCAACCAGCATGCCATAGAAAGCCAACGGAATAGCTTTTAAAGTACCTAGTATATGGCTAGCAGCCAAGCCTCTGGTCTTGATTCGGTTGAGTAGCAACACCCATGTGGTACTGATGACCCAAATCCCCATGAATACGCCCATTGCCACCATGGCTGTGATCTTGCCCATGATGAATGGAATCAACACTGCGGATAGCAAGCTGACAATGGCTGCGACACGGATCCTAACCCCGATATCTGGTAAGCTGGCTTTCTTCCATTTAGCTAATGGGCCCAAACCCAACAGGAATATGCCCGGCACCATGATAGCCACGAACACTGCATCGAAATACGGTGGGCCGACCGATATCTTGCCTGCGCCTAGAGCATCCATCAACAAAGGATAAAGCGTACCCAGCATCACAGCGCCTGCCGCAGCCGCCAGCACCACGTTATTCGCCAACAGCAAAGATTCTCTGGAAACGACGCCAAACCTTTCACCCAGGCCGACATTTGGCGCCCTTAACGCAAACAGCAATAACGCGCCACCAATCACAACAACCAGAAAAAGAAGAATGAACAATCCTCGGCTAGGATCGGTTGCAAAGGCGTGCACTGAAGTGAGCACGCCGGAACGCACTAGAAACGTACCTAGCAAACTGAGAGAGAATGCACAGATGGAGAGCAGAACCGTCCATACTTTGAATGCATCGCGCTTTTCCGTAACCGCCAGTGAGTGAATCAGCGCCGTACCCACCAACCAAGGCATGAAAGATGCGTTCTCTACCGCATCCCAAAACCACCAGCCGCCCCAACCTAACTCGTAATAAGCCCATTTACTGCCAAAAGCGATACCCAATGTCAGGAAGACCCATGCCACTGTGGTCCAGGGCCTAGTCCAGCGCGCCCAAGTAATATCCAGGCGGCCATCCATCAATGCCGCAATGGCAAAGGCAAAGGCAACTGAAAATCCCACATAACCCATATAGAGCACCGGCGGGTGGAATACCATACCTGGGTCTTGCAGCAAGGGGTTCAAATCGCGGCCGTCCATCGCCGCTGGAATCAGGCGCTCGAAAGGGTTAGAAGTAAAAAGTATAAACGCCAAAAATCCAATGCTGATCAAACCCATCACTGCAATCAGCCTGATTCTGAAGCTCTCGGGAAGATTTTTCACGAACATCGTCACCGCCATCGTCCAGACCGACAAAATAGTGACCCACAACAGCATAGAGCCCTCATGCCCGCCCCATAGCGCTGCAAGCCGGTACATCACTGGCAGTTGAGAGTTGGAATTAGACGCGACATAGAGAACTGAAAAATCATTCACATAGAATGAATAATCCAGACATAAAAAGGCGATGATGATGAAAATGAACTGCGCCCTTGCCGCAGGCACTACGGTATTCGCTAAATTGTATTGGCCCTTCCAAACCCCAACCAATGGAAATATGCCCTGAATCAGCGCGAAACAAAATGCCAGAATCAGTGAAAATTGACCTATCTCAGGAATCACTTGCTATTCTCCATGGAAAGTGTGCCGGTTTTATTCGCCTGGGCTTTTGCCAGCGCTTCGGCGGCTTCTGGCGGCATGTAGTTCTCATCGTGCTTCGCAAGCACTTGTGTGGCCACGAACAAACCTTCCTGATTGAAGGCTCCCTCAGCGACCACGCCTTTGCCTTCCTTGAACAAGTCCGGCAAGATGCCCTTGTACTCCACCAACATAGATTTGGCTGTATCGGTCACTTTAAACTGCACACGTAATCCGTCCGGCAGACGCTTGAGGCTGCCTTGTTCTACCAAGCCGCCAATGCGGAAATTCCCCGATTTAGGCGCCTCACCATTCGCCACCTGCGTGGGAGAAAAGAAGAAAACCAGATTACTGCGGAAGGCGTTAGTTACCAGAATGGTCGCCACTATAATTAGCGCCAACCCGGCAGCGATTATTGCCAATCGTTTATGTCGAGCCTTCATGTTAAATAGTCCCTTCATTCGACATTTTAGCGATACGCTGACGGCGCTTCTTAAGTGCCCACAGTTCTATCATCATTGCCAGAAAAGTGATGCCAAACGAACTCCAAACATAGAATCCGTAGCCTCCCATCGCAATAAATTCCTGAAAGCTATGCCAGTACATTTTATATCCTTTAAATTTCCTGTCTGAGTAGGGCAGCTTTATTGTCCCGCTCTAAAATCTCGCAACGCACACGCGCAAAAATCACAGCAACGCTGTACAACCAAAAACCCAGCGCCATCACCAGCATGCCTTGCAACATAATGGCCGCCATCGCAGGCGCTTTTGTCAGGCTGACGGATGCGCCCTGATGCAGGGTGTTCCACCACTTAACGGAAAAATAGATAATTGGCACATTGATTGCCCCAACGATTGCCAGAATCGCGCTGGCCTTGTCGGCACGGTTTGTATCATCGATAGCAGACTGCAAGGAAAAATAGCCGATATACAAGAATAACAGGATCAGCTCAGAAGTCAGGCGTGCGTCCCAGACCCACCAAGCCCCCCACATAGGTTTTCCCCAGAACGATCCTGTGACAAGGGCGGCCAAGGTAAACATCGCACCTGTCGGTGCGATCGCTTTGGCCATCATATAGGATAGCTTGGCATTCAGCACCAATCCCAGCACCGCATAACCTGCCATCAATAAATATAGAAACATGGAAAACCACGCAGCAGGCACATGCACAAAAATAATCCGGTACCCCTCACCCTGCTGGAAATCGGTTGGTGCCACCAGTAAGCCCAGATACAACCCATAAGCAATCAATAAGAATGCCCCGGCGGAAAACCAGGGGATCAACCGGCCAGCCAATGGATAGAATGTTTTAGGGGAAGCATATTTCAGCCAATTGATGCCATTCTTCGCTTTAACGGTATCCATATTTAATCCACTCATACAATTATTCCAGCGCAATTTTCAACGCAATGGATGCAGCCAATGGCGCAAAAACCAATGATAAAGCCAATATTGCCCCCAATAAGGACAATGCACCCTGCGGGCTCATTCCAATGGTTGTTGCTGTGACAGCGCCAGCCCCAAACACGAGAACCGGGATATACAGAGGCAACACCAAAATGGCGATAAGCACACCTGCCCCCCTAAGCCCTAAGGTCAAAGCCGCACCGACACTGCCTATCAAACTTAACGCCAAAGTACCAATAAAAAGGGACAACGCCAACACTTGTAAACTTTCAGAGGCTAGATTGAACTGCAATCCAATAAAGGGAGCGATAATGACCAACGGTAACCCAGACAATATCCAGTGCGCGAATGTTTTCGCCAAGACAACCAGTATCAATGGCTGGCTCGAAATAAGCATTTGTTCAAGCGTGCCATCAGAAAAATCACTGGCAAACAGCCTTGACAAAGAAAGCATGCAAGATAGCAAAGCCGTCACCCACAACACACTTGGCGCCATCGAGCTTAACAGCTTGGGATCTGCTCCCGAACCTAAAGGAAACAAACTGGCGGCAATGACAAAGAAAAAGAATACTGCTGCCACATCTGACTGTCTCCGCATCGCCACAAGGATATCTCTTGCCAAAATACGGTATAACACAGCAAAAGTACTCAGCCTGCTACCTTGTTGAATAGACGCCATCTAAAATCCAGAATCAGTTAACTGTTTAAGCGCAATCGCACAAGATCAGGAACTTGCATTTGCAATGCTTGATGTGTCGTCATGATGACGATACCACCTTGGCTGGCAAAATCTTCCACACGTTGTTTCAGCATATCTACAGCACTAACATCTAACGCGGTAAACGGTTCATCCAGCACCCACAACGGGGAAGTTTGCAACCACAACCTGGCAAGTGCTACACGCTTTTTTTGGCCTTGGGATAGATATCTTGAGGGCAAATCCATACATCGTTTCAGGCCTAACTCCTCTAATACGTTTCTGATGGAGGCCTGCTCGCTCTTCAGCCCCGCCAAAGTCAGGGAGAATTCGAGGTTTTCAATGGCTGACAACTCTTCTTTGATACCGGGAAGATGGCCTATATACAGTAACTGCTGAAAGAAATCTTCTGCCAGTACATCGGTCGAATCTCCACACCAACTTATCGTTCCTTCTAACGGCTTTGATAAGCCACAGATAGTGCGGAGCAGTGATGTTTTACCTGAGCCATTTTGGCCTTCAAGATGCAACACCGATCCATTATCCAGACTAAAGCTCAAATACTTGAATAGCAGCCTATCCCCGCGAGCAATAGATAAGTTATCAGCAACCAGTTGCCGGCTCTGGTTTAAAAATCCCATCGATACCCAACAAACATAAATTCACGTGTTGATTTGGTTTTTGTATCCAGGGCATTATCGTTCACATACGACCGCTCGAACCCCAGTTCAGATTCTAAAAGCATGTTATCGCGCATTTGATACGATAGGCGTACCGTCGGGGATGCTTTAAATGTTCGTTGGCCCAAGTCCCTCTTTTCATTATAGAAATTCAAGGAACTTGTCACTCGCCATTTACTTCGGAATGTTGCTACGTTCGTGAGGCCCAGTATTTCTGCATAATAGTCTTGGTCATCTACATAGCTTGCATTGATGATAGATGTATCATCGGAAAATACAGCATTATTACCTATTGCTTGTATAGAGTAAGTATAAGTTGGTCCGGAGCTTGGTGTAGCCAGAACCAAACCGCTACCCTTTGTTCCAGAGGTATGGTTATAACGGATATCGCCGCCTAATTGCCATTTAGGAGTAAATTGTTTAGTAGCTCCAAACAAAGCAGAATCTGAATCTGCTGTTATCTTATTCACCGCGGAAATGATGTCTTTCTTGCTCAACAATTTTTGCAGCCCACTCACTGACACCACTCCTGCTACTGTTGGAATAGCAGTCTCTGCATATAAAATGGGGGACTTTCGATGATCTATGAGCATATTGTATGTAACTTGGTTGCTTGTAGTCCAGTTGCCCTGCAATGTCGCGATATTAACGCGATCGTAGATGGTATCGTAATCCATCAAGCCAAACCAGGAAGATGCATTATTGAAATATCTCAACTCTGACCCTACAGCACGACGTTCGGTCATCCCATCTGCATTTTGCTGAATTGCATAGATATTCCCGCTGAAACTATCACTCGGCGCACCGAACTCTAAAGCAGTACCATAAAACTGTCGGTTAGTTCTTATAGGAGAGTGAGACCCATTATCCGGCACACCGGCGACACCTGCGATGCGAAATTTATCACTGATAATATATTTTGCAAGTCCACCATCGAATCTTCCTAGAACGCCTTGTGAGTTCCCTGGCTGACGCCCCAAGCGCAACGAATATCCAAGCGACTTATCTTCATGATCCCAATAGGCTGCGTTCAGTCGATTGATATCGCGGAAATTATCCCCAGGTGGAAAATTGTGTGTCTGTGCATCACGAAACACGATTTTTTCATCATACTGGTTGTGGCGCCATCTTGCTGAAGTGTCAATACTCGTCACTAAAGCCGATTGATCAGTATTACGCGTATTGGTCTTGATTCCTGCAGTATTGGTATTGGTAAGCGTTCTGCCACCGTAATAATATTGCGACAAACTACCAAACATGCTTTTCTGATCGATTTGCCTAACGACTTTTTGGGTAGAGACCTTGTTTTCAGCAACCTTGGCTTTTCCTTCATTAATAGCAACCAAACGCTCCTTAACCCTTAACGCCCCAATACTTTGTGGGTACAACTTTAGATATAGCTCATACTCGACTTTTGCTTTGGTAAAGTCTCCATTACTCTCGCGCGCGACACCTACTAACTCCTGTGCTTCTTGCGAAAATTCACTTGGTGGGAGATTCAGCAACCGATTGAATATTTGTACCGCAGTCTCATACTCACCTGCCTTCATAGCCGCTCTACCGGATTGCATCAACTGCTCAGCTGTAGCATTTTCGGGGGGCATAGCAACCGTAAGTTTGGGCTGCACGAACGTTGTGACGGGTTCAGAACGGAGTGGGACTCGAATTATAACGCTGTGGTTGTCCTCACCTAACCGTACCTTGTATGTATTGACAGTATCGAACCTGATCAAGAGCGTCTCATTAGTCTCAACCCTGTTGCCTGTGGCTCTACAAACTGCTTTACCTTTATTCGTTACGGCAATCACTTCCGGGAAAGTCACCACAAAAGGCGTTATCAAGTTACCCTTGGGGGAGTTTTTTGATTCTTGAATGCGGAGCTGCTCTGCCAGGCAAGGATCAGGTATGTCGAACGTAATCCGTAACACATCACTAGGTCCATCAGGAAAATGTCGCAGATAGTTCACTGGCGCAGTGAAGTTGATTCGGATATCCGCCTCATCGCCTACCTGTACTATTTCCGGTTCATCTAGAATTTGTGCAACATCAGTAGTAGTTGTTAGTCCTGCAAAAGCAGAAATTGACCAAGACAAGAGCAAAAATAGCCGTAAAAACCGCATACTACTCCTCATTATTTATAATTATCATGCACTTAGTATATCAACTTAATGAGAAATAGCAAATTTGTGTGATAATGTCCCACCAAATACATACATCCATTACTTATCAAACGTTTTTGTCGTATGGCAGGAACTGCAATCAGCGGTTGTTTTAGGGTGATCGCTTTCCTTGCCTTTTGCATAAACTCCGTTATGACATGCCGCACAACCGCTGGTAATACCAGTATGGTTCATGCTTGCACCACTAAAGCTAGTGAAGTTTTTATGGCACTGATCACAGCTGATTGTTGTTGGCAAATGATTTGTCGATTTACCTTTGGCTGTCGTACCGTTGTGACAATTCGCACAAGTACCGGCAGCTACACCAGTATGGTTAAAAGCTGCACCGCTAAAGCTGGTAAATGATTTATGACAAGTCTCACAACCCGCGCTAGTCGCAACATGGCCTGCAGGCTTACCTTTGGCTGTAGTGCCGTTATGACAGTTGGCACAGCCTGTCACAATCCCTGTGTGATTCATCGTAGCACCAGTAAATGTGGTGGTCGATTTATGACATGTATTACATTCCATAGATGTTTGCACATGCAATGCAGGTTTGCCTTTGGCAGTTGTACCGTTATGACATGTTGAACAACCTGTCGTAATACCGGTATGGCTAAACGTTGCTGGCACCCATGCTGTTGTTCTATGGCAAGTATCACAAGATTGTGTAGTCAATAAATGGTTCGCGGGCTTACCTTTGGCGGTAGTGCCATTGTGACAAGTCGCACAAGAGCCAGGCGCCACACCCGTATGGTTCATCGTCGCCCCAGTAAACGAGGTGAAGTTTTTGTGGCAAGTGTCACAAGAAGCCGTAGTAGAAATATGGTTCGCGGGCTTACCTTTGGCGGTCGTACCATTGTGACAAGTCGCACACGAACCTGCTGCCACACCGGTATGATTGAAGGCAGTACCGGCAAACGAGACCGTCGACTTGTGACAAGTCTCGCAGGCCGCAGTAGTGGCCACGTGACCGGCTGGCTTACCAATAGCTGTCGTGCCGTTATGGCAAGTCGCACAGCCGGTGGTGATACCGGTATGGTTCATCGTCGCCCCAGTAAACGAGGTGAAGTTTTTGTGGCAAGTGTCACAAGAAGCCGTAGTAGAAATATGGTTCGCGGGCTTACCTTTGGCGGTCGTACCATTGTGACAAGTCGCACACGAACCTGCTGCCACACCGGTATGATTGAAGGCAGTACCGGCAAACGAGACCGTCGACTTGTGACAAGTCTCGCAGGCCGCAGTAGTGGCCACATGACCGGCTGGCTTACCAATAGCTGTCGTGCCGTTATGGCAAGTCGCGCAGCCCGTGGTGATGCCGGTGTGGTTCATCGCCGCACCGGCAAAACTGGTGGTCGATTTGTGACAAGTCTCGCAAGCCGCTGTCGTGGCGATGTGGGTACTTGGCTTACCTTTGGCAGTGGTGCCGTTGTGGCAACTCGCACAGCCGGTGGTGATGCCGGTATGATTCATCGCACCGGTCGAAAAGGTGCTGGTCGATTTGTGACAGGTCTCGCAAGCAGCTGTGGTAGCGATGTGGGTGCTTGGCTTACCTTTGGCAGTGGTGCCGTTGTGGCAAGTCGCACAGCCGGTGGTGATGCCGGTGTGGTTCATCGCGGTGCCGGCAAAGCTGGTAGTGGACTTATGGCAGGTCTCACAAGCTGCAGTCGTTGCTATATGAGTACTTGGCTTACCTTTTGCGGTCGTACCATTGTGGCAACTAGCACAGCCGGTGGTGATACCAGTATGATCCATTGTTGCACCGCCCTTGAAGCTGATGGTGGACTTATGACAGGTCTCACACGCTGCCGTGGTGATGATGTGGGTACTTGGTTTAGACACCGGGGTCACACCCTGGAAGGCGCTGCCGTTATGGCAGTTCGCACAGCCGGTGGTGATGCCGGTGT
>DAOMMM010000008.1:13803-80633 GCA_035423825.1 Methylophilus sp.
TATGGTTCATCGCCGCACCCTTGAAGCTGGTGGTCGATGTATGGCAGGTCTCGCAGGCCGCTGTGGTAGCGATGTGGGTGCTGGATTTGCCTATAGCCCTTTTACTATTGTGGCAGGTTGCACAACCAGTTGTCACACCATTGTGACCAAATTTTGCTCCCAAGAAACTACTTGTAGAAGTATGGCAGCTCTCACAAGCCGCTACCGTTGGTATGTGACTTGCAGATTTACCTTTTGCTTTAGTGCCATTGTGGCAGCTGGCACACTTACCTGTGATGCCACTATGATCGAACTTAACTGCGCCAAAAAACGTAGTTGTAGAACTGTGACAAGATTCGCAAGGCGCATTAGTTTGTATGTGGCTTGCTGACTTGCCTTTCGCCTTAACCCCATCATGACAGCTTGCACAGCCTGAAGCAATCCCTTGATGGTCAAAGCCTTTGGCCGGAAGCCAGCCAGACATCTTATGGCACGATTCGCATCCTGAACTGGTCTGTATATGACTTGAGGGTTTGCCTGGTGCAGATTTTCCATTGTGGCACGCAGCGCATGCTGTACCCTGCATTACGCCATTGTGGCTGAATACGGCCGGGGCCCAAGAAGACGGAATATGGCAAGTCTCACACTTATCCGAAGAAGGAATATGCCCAGCTGGACGGGCTGACGCATTCATTCGATTGCCATTTACATGGCAGCCAGAGCATTGCTTTGGGGTACCTCGAAAGATACCGTTTATATGGCAGCTTTCGCAGCGTGTTGAGGAATGGTTTCCTGTTAAAGCAAATCCCGTTTTTGTATGATCAAATCGAAACCCCTTAACAGTTTTTGTAGCAGCAAAGCTAGGGGCCGTCAGCATGACGGATAGGCAGCATGTAATTACAAATGCTGCAATTTGCTTCCAGTTTATTTTTATTCGCATAAAACCCCCTAACGACTTGCCACCATATATTAAGTTTACTGGCAAATTGTGGGAAATTAATCCACATCAAGAGTTTATGTGGGATTTTTTTATACGTCAACTTAATTTTTTTAAAATAATAATAAAGTTTATTTATATAAAAATAAGTTATATGAAGTAATTTGGATTGTCTTATCGAAAGCTATCTGCCGACACCAGCATTAGCCTTGATCTCTCTGAAGTTGGCATCCACATGGCAACGATCGCATTGTGGCCCGAAACTGCCGCCATGCACATCATCTGCGGAATGGCAGCTATAACAAGCGGTGTTTTGTTTTACTTTGCCGATGAATGCCGTTCTATGGCAATCCAGACAAGCCACACCCTTATGCCCGCCAGTGAGCTTGAATTTGGTTCTAGTATCGTGGTTATAATCCCACACTTTCCAGTCACGCGCATTGTGGCAGTCCTCACATAAAGTGCCCAGCCGTTTCTTATGCTCATCATCTTTTTGATGGCATGAATAACAATCTTTCTTCACATCCTTAAAGTCTCCCGATAAGTGACATTTTTTACACTCAACCGGGGCATGTTTACCCAATAACGGAAACTTGGTCTTGTTGTGATCGAAATCCTTCACTTTCCAAGTGTTTTCCGTGTGGCATTTTTCACACTTCTCGCCTTCGCTACCTTTGTGGATATCATCTTTCTGATGACAGGCGTAACAAGTAGTCTGCAGCTTTTGCGGCGCAGGTGCGGGTTTGTGACAACTTTCACACTTGGCAGGCCGATGCTTACCCTTTAACGGGTATCTGGTATCCTTATCATGATCAAAGCGCGTTTTCTTCCAATCGTCTTCGTTGTGACAACGCTCACACTTCTCAGTAAATGCGCCTTTATGCGGGTCATCCTTCTGATGGCAATCGTTACAACCTGTTTTCAATTTCTCGGCCAATCCATTTACATGGCAACTTTCACACTTGGCCGGCTTGTGCTTACCTTTTAGCGCGAACTTAGTACGGTCATGATCAAAAGTTTCCTTTTTCCAGTCGCGTGCGTTATGGCAATCCCCGCACTTCTCACCGAACTTGCCCTTATGCACGTCATCCTTTTTATGGCATGAGTAACAATCCATAGCCACTTTTTCGAACTTCAAGCCACCCGATGTATGACAAGCCTCACACTTAGCCGACTTATGCTTATCCTTAAGCGCAAAACGCGTATCTTTATCGTGATTGAATGTAGAGGTCGACCAGCTACGTTCATGGTGGCAATCCGCACAATTCTCGCCAAGACTGCCATGATGCTTATCGTCATTGCGATGGCAACCAATGCAAGTTTTTGGCAGCTTCTGCCCAGCAGATTTGTGACAGCTTTGACATTTCGCCCCATCATGCTTGCCCAATAAAGCAAAATGTCCATCCACTTTGTGGTCAAAAGTAGAATCTTTCCAGTCTTTTTCAGTATGGCAATCCACACATTTCTGACCAAACACCCCTTTATGCTCATCATCTTTCTTGTGACATGAGTAGCAATCTTTAGGTGTCTGCTTGAACATATTGTCCTTATGGCAATCTTTACAAGCCACCTTGCTTTCTAGAGCGTGCGCACCCTTGAGCGGAAAGTCGCTCTTGTCATGGTCGAATCGGATGTCTTTCCAGTTTTTCTCAATATGGCAATCCGCACATTTCTCACCCAGTGAATTCTTGTGTTTATCATCTTTCTTGTGACAGCCGACACAAGCAGCAGGCGCGTCACGATATTTGATTTTGGGTTTATGGCAATCCTTGCATCCGACCTTTTCGGACATATGCCCACCCTTGAGCTCGAAATCGGTCAGATTATGCTTGAAGGCCTTTTCGTCAAGATTAACAATATTGGCTTCCCTGCCTTTATGTTCCGTGTGGCATTCCGAACAATTGCGCCCTTGCTTCATCTTGCCATGGTAACCATTCTTCTGTGCTACATCTTTATTGATATCTTTGTGGCAGTCTTTACATAACTGATCCTGACCCTCTTTATCAAAACGCTTGTGGCACTTCTGGCAGTTGTCTTCCCATTTCAGATGTCCTTGAATCACCTTGCCAGGCATCATCACAGACTCGAGCGTATCCGCCAATGATAGACTTGACAGGAGAAGCCCAAGTACGACCGAAACGAGAAGGCGCAGCATTAATTTAGATTGGATAAAGAAGAAAGATTTAGTACATATGTACCCAGATGACGTGGAATATGGCGGTGGCTACCATCATGTACATCAATGGGATGTGAATCACATGCCAAGCTGAGAAAATCTGCTCAAATTTTTTGAACTGAGCAACCGTTTGTATCTGTATCAAATATTTTTTGACCAGATTGGATGCTTCTGCCGCTATCTCTTCATGCCCCGGCCCTAGCTTGCGATAGATATATCGCTTGCAGCGCCAAGCGAGCATCATACGTCTAACGTCAAAACTAATAAAAAACAGCACCCCCTGTAAAAAGTTGCGTTTTTTCTCCAAGGCCTCTATCTCAAAGCTTTTGATTTTCTTTTCCACCTTAGGCACAAAATGCAACTTTGACTTTACCTCCCCGGAACCACCCGCCAAATCTTCGTATGCATCTTTTAAAGTTGATCGACTGCCATACAAGCCTTTGTGAATCTTCGTGTACACAAACCTGCCTATCAAACCGCTCGCGGCCACTAGCACCATACAATACAGCGCAACGGCAGCATTAACCGATCGTGTTTGAAATGTAGTATGGAATAAAACCAACGTCGGCCCCAAGACACCCATAATCATATGGATTCGAAACCAATGCTTGAGCTTGCCAAGACTTTGCATAAATTTTAAATGCTTGCGGGCTGAATACATGAGTAAAGCCAGCATCATCAAACCACCGACCAATCCCAAGTAATAGCCCAAGCCTTCGCCTGGCTTATAGTATTCTACCTGGGCTACATTCCAGCCAAGCCATACAACCAACAGCGGCAAGGCAATCAATATTATCTTTTTTAGATACTGAATCATCTCACCTAGCCTAATTTTAGATTCTTGCACATCCGAATCCGCAGCCGTTTGATAAAAAACGCTCATAGAACCCCTTCGCATATTTTTTGTGTAACTTTTTCACACAAATCATGGGGCTAATCTTACCAAAAAAACTCGTACTTATGTTTAAATAACGTTAATAACCACATTCAATACTTTGAAGTGTTAGCATTTTTACCACTTTTTCAGCATGCAAAAAGCCACATTATTTTTATATCTCACACCGTTTCTTCTGATTCTGCTGGTTTACTTGATACGCCAAAATCGCCAGGACAGGCGAGGAAAAGCGCGTTTACACGAAGCTAGGGAAGCAGGACTAACGGAACCAGCTTCCATACATCCAATCATTGACCCTGGACGCTGTGTAGGCTCAGGCGCCTGTGTAAAAGCATGCCCTGAAAAGGCACTGAGCATGGTCAATGGCAAAGCCGTCCTGAGTGATCCAACCCACTGTATTGGTCATGGCGCCTGCTTAGCGGCATGCCCTGTGGAGGGTATTGAACTTGTCTTCGGCACTGAAAAACGTGGGATGGACATTCCATTTGTATCTCCGAGCTTCGAAACCAATGTGCCAAACATCTTTATTGCTGGCGAACTTGGTGGCATGGGTCTGATTCGGAAAGCAGCGGAACAAGGCAAACAGGCGATAGATTCCATCACAGAGAAACAAAATAATGGGAATGCATATGATGTTGTAATCATCGGCGCAGGTCCGGCAGGCATGTCGGCATCATTGGCAGCTAAAGAAAAGAACCTGCGATATGTCACTATCGAGCAAGAAGATTCGCTAGGCGGAGCCATTTACAAATATCCGCGCAACAAAGTGGCGATGACACAACCCGTGACCTTACCTATCATCGGTAAGGTAGAAATGTACGATATTAGCAAAGAAGAACTTTTAGGATTCTGGAATCGTGTACTCAGGGAAAACCAACTCACCGTCCATTTCAATGAGCGCATGGAGTCTATTTCAAAAGTCGCAAATGGCTACGAAGTCAAAACTTCTAAAAACACCTATCAAACTGCGAATATTTTGCTAGCCATTGGACGCATGGGCACTCCCAGGAAGCTTGAAGTTCCGGGGGAAGATTTACCTAAGGTTGTGTACCGCCTCATAGATCCGGAACAATATATCAACCATCACGTGTTAGTTGTGGGCGGTGGCGACAGCGCATTAGAAGCCGCAATCACCATCTCTGAACAACCCGGCACCACGGTTACGCTCTCTTACCGAAGTGAAGCATTTGGACGTGTAAAGCCTAAAAACCGTGAACGATTAGAAGAAGCAGAGACTCTTAACAAGTTAACTGTGCATCTGAAATCCAACGTGGTAGAGATAAACCCGCAGACTGTAAGCCTACAGCTAGGAAGTAAAGAGATTATAGAAATACCCAACACTGCCGTAATCATATGCGCCGGAGGTGTGCTGCCGACGGCTTTTTTAAAAGAAATCGGCGTAATGGTAGAAACACATTACGGAAAAAAAGTAAATTAGTGTGTAATTTTTTTACACACAAACAAAGCTGGCATATAATTCAACCAATATGGACATCGGTTTAGCAACTACTGAAAAAAAACGATCTATCATTCATAACACTCTGCGCAGGGTGTTACGCCCATTGGTGCGCTTGATGCTCTCACAAGGCATCAATTACACCATGGTGCTGGAAGATCTGAAAACCGTGTTTGTAAGCGTGGCTGAGGATGAATTCAAACTGGATGGTAAGCCGCAAACTAATAGCCGGATTACTTTACTAACTGGCGTACATCGTAAAGATGTTCAACGCATTCGAAGCGAAAAAGGTGAAACGATTGAAACGCCCCATTCAATTGGTGCACAAGTTGTCGCACTATGGCTGGGACGAGATAAATACCTCGATGATTCTGGCAAGCCCAAGCCTTTAGCCAGGCTTGTCCGCAAAGGTGGAGAACTCTCATTCGAAAGCCTTGTGGCCAGCGTCAGCAAAGATTTTCGTGCCAGACCGATTCTGGACGAATGGTTAAGATTAGGCTATGTGCATGTAGATGAAAGAGACTTCGTTCATTTAAATCTCAACGCCTTTATTCCCAATCAAGATGTCGAGGAAAAATTATCATTCCTTGCCATGAATATCCACGACCACGCCTCCGCCGCTGTCCACAACATAGACGCACAATCTTCCCCAATGCTGGAGAGATGTGTTTATTACGAGGGCCTGACGCAGCATAACATTAATCTTCTGCATGAATTAGCGAAAGAACATGGGATGGATCTGATCAACCTAATCAACCGGCGCGCGGCAGAATTGAAAGCAGCACAAAGCCCGGGGAGAAGAGAGTCAGACAGCAAAATAGGCAGAATGAATCTGGGAATCTATTTCTACCACGAACCTGATTCAGGAAAAAACAAAGAAAAATAATCAATCAACATGCGCCTGTACTTAATTCTCTTTCTCTCAATTTGCTTTTATAGCAACCCCACTATCGCAGCCAATGCTTGCAATACAGGAATGAATGAATTCGAAAACATTCAAGACGGCATCGGTGGAACCGGGCAGCAAGTGCAAGACGGCATCGGTGGAACCGGGCAGCAGGTACAAGAAGGTGTTGGGGGGACAGGACAACAAGCGGAAGAAGGCGTGGGGGGAACAGGCATTGTGGGAGTCATTACCGGCTTCGCCAGCATCTGCGTCAACGGTGTTGAAGTGCATTATGACCAAAACACATCAGTTGATATAGATGGTCAAAGTGCCACCGTAGCGAATTTGGATATTGGGCAAGTAGTTGCTATCGAATCACATGGCCAAGGCAATCGAAACAAAGCTAGGCACATCAATGTGACGCATGTGATTGTTGGGAAAATTGAAAAAATCAATCGCGCCAATGGCACGATTCAAGTGATGGGTAAAACCATCCCCGTGCCTAAGTATAGTCAAGGACAGCACAACCTGAAGACAGGTAACATGGTTAAACTCAGTGGATTGGTATCTGCTGGAGGTGCGCTCCAACTCACTAGAATAGATTCAGCCAACCCAACCGATTTGCCGGCAATATCAGGAGTGCTAGACAAAGGCGGGAATATACACGGCTTCAAAGTATCGAACGTCAATCCATCAGAGATTGGAAAAAATGTTCAGGTACAGGGCCTATGGAATGGAAACAAGCTCGAGGCGAAGCTGGTCAGACAAAACGGTTTGCAGCGCGTCCTTGATAATAGCAAACTCATCGTTATTCAAGGGCCTGCACCCTCCCGCTCAGCAAAAAGTTTCACACTACAAAACCGTGTAATATCAGTCAGTAACGACACCAAAATAAAAGGGTCATCTACTGACAACAGTGCGACAGTCATCATCAAAGGTGTAACTGATGGCAGCGGAGGCATTAACGCTCAAAGCATACAATATATAGCGCGAGAAAAAATCTTGAGTTTAGGTGGTAGCAAAGAAAGACCAACATTAGAAAACAAGGCCCCCAGCACGGACCGCAGCCAATCTCATACTGAGAAGACAAACGACAGAAGCAACTCGAGTCATGAGGGGCCAGAATCGGACACCCCCGAGCTAGCCGAGCGTGTGGAGAAGACTCAGAAAGCTGAGAAAGTCGAGAAAGCTGAGAAAGTCGAGAAAGCTGAGAAAGTCGAGAAAGTCGAGAAAGTCGAGAAAGTCGAGAAAGTCGAGAAAGTCGAAAAAGTCGAAAAAGTCGAAAAAGTCGAGAAAGTCGAAAAAGTCGAAAAAGTCGAAAAACCCGAGAAGATTGAGAAGGTCGAAAAACCCGAAAAGATTGAGAAGGTCGAGAAGGTCGAAAAACCTGAGTCTCACGACTGAATGCAAGCCCTGTCAAGGCCACATTGACTGATTTCTGGCATAATAAAAGCTCGGCATCTTTGAGATTCAAATGAAAAGAATAATTACAATATCTGTACTCACTATTAGCAACGCAAACGCGAGTGACGGCAGATTAAGTTTTACTTCTGGCATAGATTACAGCAGCGGTCATTACGGGCAATCCGAAAGCACCCGAATCAAATATGTACCTTTCATCACCAAGTACGACAAAGATGACTGGCAACTGAAACTGACGATACCATGGATAGAGGTGGACGGCCCCGGTGGCGCTACTGGCGGTGACAGCAAACTCATCATCGAAGACAACATCAACAAACACCGTCGTCAGTCAGGACTTGGAGATATCGTCGCTGGATTCACCTATACGGCGATTGAATCACCTCAATACAAGTTCGTTTTAGATGTAGGTGCAAAGGTCAAATTTGGCACAGCCTCTGAAAAAAAAGGGCTGGGCACTGGTGAAAATGATTATTCAGCACAAGTAGATGCATACAAAACCTTTGAAAAGCTTACATTGCTGAGCACAGTTGGCTATCGTGTTATTGGAAACCCGGACAGCTCTGAATATACACTACGCAACGTATGGTATGGGACGCTAGGTGCCTCCTATCGACTCGATGCAACCAATACCATGGGCCTGTTACTTGATTTGCGTCAGGCCGCATGGGAATTCAATACTAATATCCGCGAATATACGCTTTACTATTCACATCGGTTCAACCCTATATATAGCCTTCAGTCATACATCACCTCCGGCGATACCAGATCAAGCGTGGATCTGGGTGCAGGGATGATGCTTAATGTTCGCTTCTAAAAGCCTCATCTTCGGATGTGGCTTTTTTCTTTCCGTAATCTGCTGGCAGTAAGCATCCCAACGGTTTACAATCAAACCATCATTCAGCCTTTCTTGTTAAGCCATTATGAAAAAACTCTTTTATATCGATTACCCGCAAGAGCATGTGGAAGGCCAGGCGCACACTTATCGCTGTGCATATTGCAAGGTCATCACCACTACTATCAACGGCAAGCTCGAAGGCCATTTACCCACATGCGAATACCGCATCAAAATGCAGCAAGCCGGCTATGAAGCAACAGGCAAAGTACAACCGGGGGCAACCGTTGCGGATGATTTTGATTAGTGAATCGCATTTTTAAATAAAAACCTGGCATGCCCGTGTTTTGATTATCCAAACCGATACCCTGGAAACCGCATGCAGCTTGGCCTGCAGGCCGATGATTTTTGCAATGAACGCGCGCGCGTAAGTAAACCAAATGGCTGCGGTTAGCCTTTCTGTTCCAGCTTTTTGGATATCTTGCAGCTGGCGGTGTAGTCCTCGCCCGGTTTGTAGGCTTGGTAGCCCGCAATGACTTCTTTCGCATCCAAGCCGTTAGCTCTTGAACTGATAGTGAGTGATTGCTCTAGCTGCTCACCAGAAAGTATTCTGCTTATCTGCGGCATCTCAGACACCATGCCTGCCGCGCAATAGCCTACATGCCATTCGTCACTTTTGCCGCAACCAACTAGCAGGGTTATGGCTGCCAACATGGCTGGTATTCGCAATATGCTTGGCATGTCATTTCCTTATCATTTTGCAGTCTTTAAGTTCTATCGAGTTGCCGCCAGAGCCACCGCGCGGGCGGCTGACCAAAGTGCCTTGCACTATTGTTTCAGGGCGCGTGCCTTTGAGTTTTGGGCTGCAGTAGGCGTAGTTTTCTGACAGTTTGATACCGCCCATCGTCATGGTGATGCGCTTGCCGCGCCAGTTCTTTTGAAAGTCCTTGGCTTGCTCGTCCAGATTGCCGTTTTCGTCCAAGCCATCATCGAAAGGAATGGCGCCAAGTTCTTCCGTTGTCCATGCTTTAGCATCGAGTTTGGCTTGCACGTTCATAGCCAGCAGCAAAGCCGCCATCATAAATAATGTGGATTTTGTTATCATCGCATTCACTGCTGCAAAGCAACAGACTCCTAAAGGTTGGGTAGTCAAGGCAAAACATGCCTTAACATTGATTACGGCATGTTTATTAAAAACTTTACCCCTGCCCCCTGACTATCAATATCTGATGATTTATTGCGTTTGGACAAAGCCGTACCGCTTATGATTTTTTGGCATGGTATGTGCAGTATTTGCTGTCATGAATACACAAAATAGTCTGTAATGCGCATCCAACTTCGGCAAATATTTCAAAGTAGATTATCCAAAATTGCAGGTTTGGTGGCCTTGGCTTTTGTGGTTTGCTGGCCACTTTACACATTCATAATTGTGCCTGCCTTTGAAATCGAAAACACTGAAAGGATCAAGCGGTCGCTTGATTTGACAAGGGAGGAGAAGGCATGGCTTGCGGAGCACAAAGTGATTTCCGTAGGGGTGAAGCACAGCTGGAAACCGATAGAGTTCGTGTCTGAGCAGAAGAAATTCCGTGGCATCACCATGGACTATCTATACAAACTGGAACCAGTGCTGGGCGTGAAGTTTGATATGTTCAATATTGATGAAATATCGACGAAAGATGCAGATATTCTGTCATCTGTATCAAACCCCAAAGTCATTGACACCTCAAAATATCTGCTGACCAGGCCAATATTAAATTTCCCCTATGCTATTTATGTACACAAAGATAATCAAAACATCGAACGAATGGAGGACCTTGACGGCAAGAAAGTGGCCGTTTTTGGGCGTGGGCAGCTTGTTAACTTGCTGACTCAAAATTACCAGAAAATCAATTTAAGCAAGATAGATATCATTGAAGAGGCATTCAATGATATTGATGTTAAAAAGTCTGATGCCTACATCGGCAATGAAATGGTGGTTGATTACGAAGCCAATCTGCAGGGCATCAGCTTTTTAAGAAAAATCGGCTATGCGCCAATCGATACCGAACTTACCATGGCCGTTAGAAATGACTGGCCAATAATGTTATCTATACTTAACAAATCGCTGATTGCGCTGGAGCCAGAAAAAAATAAAATCCTGAGCAATTGGAATTTGTCCCAGTTTAAGAAAACAAGCATATTCGCATTCATCTCTGCTTCGCTATTTGTATTATTGGTAGGGGTGACGCTATTTAGGGCATATATACTTAAACGGACATTGAAAGCACAGGCATCGGAGGCACGGGAGCTAATTTGGTATCAAGCGCATTACGATATGCAAACAGACTTGCCAAACCGTATGATGTTTAATATGCAACTGGCGAAAAAAAGCAAACTGGCGCTAAAAAATAATACGCTGATTGGCCTGCTGTATATAGACCTCGATTCATTTAAAGAAGTCAATGATCATCATGGCCACTCGATTGGCGACATGTTGATTACCCAAGTAGCAGCAAGGCTAAAGAACTGCGTGAGTGATTCAGATTGGATATATAGATTGGGCGGAGATGAGTTCGCTATATTACTCGCTGATTTTGGAGCGCTGGGCAATATTGAGAAAACCGCAAATACAATTTTAAAATCGCTCAGCGCCCCATTTCATATCAACGACCTTGCCATCAGCATCACCTCAAGCATTGGGTCATCCGTGTATCCAACCGACACAACCAACATCAAGGTATTGATAAAGAATGCTGACATGGCAATGTATGCGGCAAAAAGACTGGGCAAGAATCGTTTCCAGCAGTTTGAAAAATCAATGGAGGAGTCAGCATCACGCAAAGTTGCCATTTCCAAGGATTTGAAAAAGGCGATTGGCAATCACGAGTTCCGGTTGTTTTATCAACCGATCATTGATCTTAAATCCAATCAAATTGTTAAGGCTGAAGCATTGATACGCTGGCAGCACCCCGACAAAGGATTGATCGGGCCTGGCGAGTTTATCGAGATTGCCGAAGAGACGAACATGATTCCCCAAATCGGTGACTGGGTGTTCAAACAGGCGCTGGAAGATGTCTTGACCTTGAAGCAGGCCATTCACCCCGATTTCTCGATCAGCCTAAATGTGTCACCTAAACAACTCGGTGCCAACTGCCTGATAGCCCAATGGCCCAAATTATTACAAGAGCATCGCATTCCGATTGACAGTATTGGCATCGAGATTACCGAGGGCGTTTTACTTGACCACAACAAGATAACCGCCAAGATATTCAATGACCTGCGCAATACAGGCGCACAATTTCTAATCGACGATTTTGGTACCGGCTATTCATCACTGTCATATCTTAAAAAGCTGGATGTTGATTTCATTAAGATTGATAAGTCTTTTGTGCAGAATTTATCCAGACATTCGGAAGATATGGTGCTGTGTGAGGCGATTATGGTAATGGCACACAAGCTTGGCCTGAAAGTAGTTGCTGAAGGGATAGAAACAAATGAACAACGAGAACTGTTATTAACGATGGGTTGTGATTATGGGCAAGGGTTCCTGTTCGCAAAACCCAAGCCAATTGATGAAATCTTGTCCGAATACCAAGGCGTCTCAAAGAGAAACGTTGCATGACAGGCGAAAAGTGCCAGATATATTTTGATATCGCACGCTATGGCTTAAAATAAAAAACCCGCCTTTTGGCGGGTTATTGCTAAGCTGGTTAAAGCTTATTTGTTCATCACGTACATTGTTACTTCAAAGCCGAAACGCATTTCGGTAGCAGCTGGTTTTGTCCACATAATATTCTCCTTTTGGGTTTCAAACGCATCATCATTGATGTGCTTGTATGACTCGCATATTACGCGCATGTTTCGCAGCTAGCCTGTGTACATCACGCAATTTGGCCTCATGATTTTACGTAAAGAATGCATCGAAATTGGCTTACAATGCCTAAAATTAGCAAAAGGGAATGCCATGACTAAACATACCGTATTGATTACCGGCGCCAACCGCGGACTAGGACTGGAGTTTGCCAAACAATATGCGCTGGATGGCTGGTATGTGCTGGCATGCGGTCGTACCCCAAGTTTAGCGCTGCGGCAGCTGGCAGAGGCGCACAGCGATATCGAGCTGTTTGATCTGGATGTGGGAGATTTTGCCGCGATTGACTTGCTGGCAGCACGCCTGCACCAGCAGGCTATCGATGTATTGATATGCAACGCCGGCGTTTACCCGCCCAGCCATTTTGGCACAGTGGATTATGACGCCTGGGCGCATGCTTTCAAGGTGAACTGCATGGCCACCTTAAAGATGGCCGAAGCCTTTGCACCGCATATCAGCCGCAGCCAGCAGCGCAAACTGGTGACGATCACCAGTAAGATGGGTAGTATCGACGATAATACCAGCGGTAGCGAATACATCTACCGCACCAGCAAGACGGCGCTGAACATGGTGATGAAAAGCCTTTCCATCGACCTGAAACCTTACGGTATTGCCGTGGCTGCGCTGCACCCGGGCTGGGTGCGCACCGACATGGGCGGCCCGCACGGGTTGATAGACCCACCGCAGAGTGTGGCCGGTTTACGCAGGGTGATTGCCAACCTGGAACTTGGCAACACCGGTAGGTTCATTGCCTACGACGGCAAGGAGATTGCCTGGTAACCTTCATTAGACTTGAGTATAACCTGCAAGCCAATCTGGATGCGCCTTTCATGGCATCTGCCCGACCAATGAAACGCGCGCACGTAGGGAATCAATTTTCCGGTGATTTGAAAGGCGCGCGTTCTTCCAGCTCGTCGGTGTAGGCGGCTACGCCCAAGGCCTCGCGCCTCACTGCTTGTGCGATCGCCTCGGCAAACTGCGGGTGTGCAATCTTGTGGAAAGAGCAGGTCGGACGCGGCTCGAACCCGCGCGCCAGCTTATGTTCACCCTGCGCCCCACCTTCAAAATAGCGGATGCCATTGGCGATGCAGAACTGCTGCGCCTGATAGTATGCCAGCTCGAAATGCAGGCCGGAAAAAAATTGCGTGGCGCCCCAATAGCGACCATATAAAGTATGCTGATTGTAGATATTGAGCGTGCTAGCGATAGGCTGGCCGTCAATCTCGGCCACTATCAGCAGAATGTGCTGCGGCATGCTTTGGCCAATGCGGCTGAAAAAAGCGCGCGTGAGATACGGCATGGAATGATGCTGACGATACGTGTTGCAATAACAGCGATAGAAGAAATCCCAGTCGGCCTCGGTGACATCTGCGCCTGTTATCCAGCGACATCGCACACCAGCCTCAGCCACTTTCTTGCGCTCCTGATGGATGCGCTTACGCTTGTTGTGTGTCAGCTGGTTCAAAAACTCCTCAAAATCAGCGTAACCTTTATTCTCCCAGCGAAACTGCACGCCGCTGCGCTTGAGCCAGCCTGCAGTCTCGAACAGCGCCGCTGACTCTGCATCGGGGAAATTCACATGCGCGGATGAAAGCTCATATTGCATCAGCAGACCTGCCAGCGCCCGCACCATGCGCGGCGAAAATTCCGGATCTGTGCTCAAGATACGCGGCCCGGTCACCGGCGTAAAAGGTACGGCGCACAGCAACTTGGGATAGTACTCCAACCCGTTGCGCTGATAGGCCTCGGCCCAGCCCCAATCGAACACATACTCGCCATACGAATCGAGCTTGAGATACAGCGGCATACCGCAAACAAGCTGCCCGCCCCTGACCGCAAGCAGATGGTGGGGAACCCAGCCAGTACCATCACCGACACAGCCGGCGTCTTCCAGCGCGCTCAAGAAAGCATGGCTTAAAAATGGATTATCGATATTAAGCGCATCCCAATCGGATGCGGGAATCTCTGCAAAAGTTTTACCGACTTGAAATGTCCAATCTACGGAATGGAGCATATGGTGCGGTAGGTAAAAGGGGTTAGCTGGGGCGTTTGCGTGGTGTCAAGGCTTGCTTGTTGTTTTTAGGTACGGCTTTGCTTTTGATCTCGGCTTCCATCTCCAAAAGCCTCTGTGCTTCAATCTTGGCTTCGGCCGCCTTTTTGCGTTCTTCGTTCTTGGCCTGCGCTAGCTGCAGCTCTTCCAGCGTGATCACGCCATCTTCATCTACATCCACATAACTAAAATGACGTGCGATTTGGGGCAAGCACTGGGTGGCCTCTTCACGATCCAGCGAATCATCATTGTCTCGGTTACATTCATTGAAACGCTGCTCGACGCTTTCCTGCATCTGCCTGCGCTTGTGCTCTATCTGCGCGTGCTCCGGGTCGGTGTTCCTGGCGTAGTCATCCAGCGCCCTGCGCAATCTGACACGGTCTTCAGGACTGAAGTTATATTGCAGCGTTTGTTCTAATCCGGAATCTTCGTTCTCCGCCAGAATATGTTTAATATCTGTGTTTGCAGATCTGTTACCTGCAAGCGCCATCAACGGCAATGCTAGTACAGCGCACAAGACTCGCCGAAATGGGCTGAGCGAATGATGAGAAACGGTCAACATAAATGATGAATATAACTCCGTTTTATGCTTGTGTAAACGATATGACCAAGGTCGCCAATCTTGAGGCAATCTTGTTAACGCATTATTTCAGAGCAAAGCGTAATTGTTACCAATTGTTATGCCTTTACTGCTTATTACTATTAGTCAATAATTCTCCAATTAAAATCCCATTATCCTAGATTTATTAACACTTAAAACTTATACTTTATGCTAGCAAAGCCTGAATTTGGGCTGGATTTAACGAATTTCACGAGCAGGGGCACATTCAACAAGTTTTTTAAAGGCGGGTTATGGCAGACGGCAAGAAAATATTGATGGTAGATGATGATGTTCGCATGCGGGAACTATTGCAACGTTATTTGAGTGAGCAAGGTTTTGTGATTGAAACCGCTGCAGATGCAAAAGAGATGGATGCAAAACTGGCTAGCGAAAGCTATGACCTACTGGTGCTGGACTTGATGCTGCCAGGCGAAGATGGACTTGCAATTTGCCGTCGCTTGCGTGGAAATCATTTTCACACGCCCATCATCATGTTGACTGCCCGCGGAGATGAGGTGGACCGTATCGTTGGGTTGGAAATGGGAGCGGATGATTATCTGCCAAAACCATTTAACCCACGTGAATTGCTGGCTCGCATCAATGCCGTGCTCCGCCGCCATGAGTTTACTCAGGATTCTGACAAAGAACAGCGCCCTGCCGCTTTTGCTTTCGGTGATTTCCTGTTCGACGCCACAAGCCGCAGCCTGACCAAAGCCGGGGTGCCCATCACCATCACCAGCGGGGAGTTCGCCTTGCTGAAAGTGTTTACTGAACATCCACGGCAACCATTGTCCCGCGACCGTTTGATGCAACTAGCACGAGGTCGAGAACTGGATGTGTTCGATCGCAGCATCGACGTGCAAGTCTCGCGATTGCGCCGCCTGATCGAACCAGATCCTTCTCATCCACGTTACCTGCAAACCATGTGGGGATTCGGCTATGTATTCATCCCTGATGGCGATGCCACCCCTGCGTCTTAACCTGAATTTGCTTTGAGAGTACTACCCCGCTCGCTACTTGCCAGATTGATGCTGCTGATAGCCTTGTTATTGGCAGTATCGATTTATGCATCACTTAAGATCTTTGATTATTACGAACGGGGCCCGCGTGCCACCACAGCTGCCCTGCAGGCAGTCACCATCGTCAACTACACCCGATCCTCGCTCATTGCATCTCATGAAAATCGCCGCTTGGCCTTACTCTCCGAGCTGTCTGGCCGCGAAGGCGTACGCGTCTATGCCGCCGACTTTCTGGAAGATATCGAGCCGCTGCCGAATGACCCATTCATTCAACTGATCGCGCAGAAGATTCGCGAAAAACTGGGTGAAGAAACCATCATCACCGTTAATCACTACGGGATTCCTGGCCTATGGATCAGCTTCAATGTTGAGCAGGATGACTTTTGGGTGGTCATCCCCAAAATCCAGGTAGATCGCCCATTCCCATGGCACTGGCTGGGCTGGGCTGCAGTGGTGGCACTGCTTTCGCTAGTTGGTGCCTACATCATCGCCTCACGCATCAATCGCCCGTTAAACATGCTCGCACAAGCGGCCAACAAGATTCGCAATGGCGAACCCGCTCCCAAGCTGCCGGAAAGCAGTGTCGAAGAACTGCGCGAGGTGAACCAAACCTTTAACGACATGGCAGAGTCTCTAGCCAGGCTAGACAGTGAGCGCACACTATTACTGGCGGGCGTTTCACATGACATACGCACCCCTTTAGCACGCCTGAGGCTTGCGGTAGAGCTATTGCCCGACGAAAGTTGCGAAAGCATGAAATCCGGCATGATCGAAGATATCACCGATATGGACAACATCATTCACCAGTTCCTGGATTTCGTAAGAGGAGTGGAAGGAGAGCCAACCAGGATGATGGATGTCAACGATATACTGAAGGCCCTGGCTGAACGCCATGCGCGTGCTGGGCGGGAAATCAAGCTCAAACTTACCAGCACTTACCTCATTCCAGTCCGTCCGCTGGCGATGCAACGCCTGCTGGATAATCTGGTGAATAATGCCTACAACTACGCTAAAGGCAAAGTGGAAGTCGTGAGTAAGATCACCGCCAACAAAATCATCATCAGCGTACTGGATAATGGCCCCGGTATCCCGCCAGAACATGCGGAAAGGCTGCTGCGGCCATTCGAGCGCATGGACAGCGCGCGCAATAAGAACGAGGGTGGCAGTGGCTTGGGGCTAGCGATTTGTGCGCGCATCGCCAAACTGCATCGCGGCACGCTGGAACTGATCAACCGCCCGGAAGGCGGACTGGAAGCTCGGGTTAGTTTGCCTATCCAGAACTAGGAGTAAACCAGTTCAGTGTCTCACGCAGTTTCACCACCTCGCCTACAATAATCAAACTAGGTGGCTTCAACTCAGCCGCCCGCACTTTCTCTGCCAGGTCCGCCAGCGTTGCTGCGACTACCCGTTGATGCTGAGTCGTTCCCTGCTGAACCACGGCAGCTGGCATTGTCGCAGGCACGCCATGTGCAATCAGTTGGTCGCAAATCTGTTCCAAACCTACTAACCCCATGTAAATCACTACGGTTTGCTTAGGCCTTGCCATGGCGTCCCAATCCAAATCTACGGTACCATCCCGCAAATGACCGGTGATAAACAGACATGCCTGTGAGTAATCGCGATGCGTAAGCGGAATGCCCGCATAGCTGGAAACACCATTTGCGGCTGTGATGCCTGGAACCACCTGAAACGGAACACCATGCGTCATCAACGTTTCGATTTCTTCGCCGCCGCGCCCAAAAATGAACGGGTCGCCACCTTTCAAACGAAGCACGCGTTTGCCTTCCAGCGCCAATCGCGCAAGCAGCTCGTTGATTTCCTCTTGGGGCATAGTGTGCTGGTCGCGCGCTTTGCCGACATAAATCAGTTCTGCATCGCGCCGCACCAATGCCATCACTTCGGGGCTCACTAGCTTGTCGTAGACGCATACATCACATTGCTGCATGAGTCGCAAAGCACGGAAAGTCAGCAGATCTGGGTCGCCAGGACCGCCGCCTACCAGATATACTTCACCTTGCCTTTTGGAGGCATCCGCATCGTTTATCAAGGTAGCAAGCAACTCTCGCGCGGATTGCTCCTGCCCTGCCAGAACCCGCTCCACGACTGGGCCTTGGAGCACACCTTCCCAAAATATGCGCCTTGACTCCGTCGTAGCGAACTTTGCTTTCACCGCATCTCGGAACTCGCCGGCGATAGCCGCGATACGGCCATAGGTTGCAGGCAGCATCGTCTCAATCTTGGTGCGGATATAGCGTGCCAGCACCGGCGCATTGCCTTCGCTGGACACCGCAATCACTACCGGGCTGCGGTCTATGATGGATCCCATGGTAAAAGTGCAAAGCTCTGGCGAATCGACTACATTCACCGGAATGTTCATGGCCTTGGCTGCAGCGGAGACGGACTTGTTCACCTCGTAGTCATTGGTCGCCGCAATCACCAGACACGCGCCTGCCAGCTGAGTCGCATCAAATGGTTCTGCGAAATAATGGATTTTTTTCTCATTCAGGAGGACTTGCAAATCCGCATGCAGCTCCGGCGCGTATATCGTCACATCGCCATGCGCTTTCAGCAACAAGTTGACCTTGCGCAAAGCCACATCACCACCACCAATCACTACACAACGCCGATGCGCAATATTGAAAAATATAGGAAGAGCCTGCATATACAGTTTAATCAATAGAGCTTTGCATTTTACCTTGCAAGTATGCAAATGAGCTAAAATTACGTTTTTAGAAATTTCTACAAGCAATTGACCAAAAAAGTCTTTATCAAAACCTTTGGCTGCCAAATGAACGAGTACGATTCTTCTCGCATGGCAGATCTACTAGGCGCGACAGACGGCATGGTGGAAACCAGCGAGCCTGAAGAGGCAGATGTCATCCTGCTCAACACCTGTTCTATCCGCGAAAAAGCCGAAGACAAGGTGTTCAGCCAGCTAGGGTTATACTCGCCGCTCAAGGAACGTAATCCCAACCTGGTGATTGGTGTTGGTGGATGCGTCGCTAGTCAAGAAGGCGAGAACATCATCAAGCGCGCACCATTTGTTGATGTCGTGTTCGGTCCGCAGACGCTGCATCGCCTGCCGGAGCTGATCAAAGCCAAAAAGGCCGATAACCAACCACAAGTAGATATCCGCTTTCCGGAAATCGAAAAGTTCGACCACTTGCCGCCGCCGCGCGTGGAAGGCGCTACCGCTTTCCTCAGCATCATGGAAGGCTGCAGCAAATACTGCACCTTTTGTGTCGTGCCTTATACGCGTGGCGAGGAAGTCTCACGCCCGTTCATGGACATCCTGACTGAAGCTGTGCAACTGGCCGAACAAGGCGTAAAGGAAATCACGCTGCTGGGCCAGAACGTGAATGCATACCGTGGTGAATATGAAGATAACGAGGCTGATCTTGCGCTGCTGATCGAGACGATTGCCGAGATTCCTGAAATCGAACGCATCCGCTATACCACAAGCCACCCAAACGAGATGACGGAAAGACTCGTCGCTTGTCATGCGAATGTACCGAAACTGGCTAACTACCTGCATCTGCCTGTTCAGGCAGGCTCAGACCGCATTCTGATGGCAATGAAACGCAACTACACTGCCATCCAGTATAAAGCCATCATCCGCAAATTGCGTGCTGCCAATCCCAACATCAGCATCGCTACAGATTTGATTGTAGGGTTCCCCGGTGAGACGGAAAAGGATTTTCAGGCTACGCTCAAACTGATGCAGGAAGTTGGGTTCGATTACAGCTTTAGCTTCTTATATAGCCCGCGCCCCGGCACGCCAGCCAGCTACCTGCCGGACGAGACGCCGCACGAGGCAAAATCCGCGTGGTTAAAACAACTGCAAGCCGAGAACGAACAGTATGGCAACAGGCTGAGTCGTGCAATGCTAGGTACCACGCAACGCGTGCTTATAGAAGGCGTTTCATGGAAACACGACAACCTGCTGGCTGGCAAAACAGACAACCTGCGTGTGGTGGATATTGAAGGTGACAAATCGCTCATCAACTCCTTCGTCAATGTCAGGATCACCGATGTCAGCAACCCGCACCGTTTGAAAGGTGAAATAATCAGTTGATGGAACTTCATCTAAAACCCGAAGACAATACACTCCTCGCCAACCTGTGTGGCCCTCTGGACGAGAATCTCAAACAAATTGAGCAAGCACTCGAAGTCAATATCAACCGCCGCGGTAGCCAGTTTCATATTTCAGGCACCACAGATAATGAGAGACTGGCCGGACAACTGATCGAGAATTTTTACCTGCGTGCCCGCAAACCGATAGAACTTGAGGATATTCAACTTGGTTTGGTGGAGATCAACAAGCTCAAGCCGGAAGAAGTGACTAGCGGTGCGATGCCGGTGCTAATGACGCGCCGTGGCGATTTACATGGCCGCACGCCACGTCAGGTGGAGTATCTGCAGCAGATTCAAGCGCACGACATCACATTTGGCATTGGCCCGGCCGGTACGGGCAAAACTTATCTGGCTGTCGCCAGCGCGGTAGATGCCATGACGCGCGACCGTGTGAAACGCATCGTACTGGTGCGCCCAGCGGTGGAAGCGGGTGAACGTCTGGGTTTCTTGCCTGGCGATCTGAGCCAGAAGGTGGATCCCTACCTGCGCCCGCTTTACGATGCGCTATACGACTTGGCCGGCTATGACACAGTGAACAAGATGTTTGAACGCGGCGCAATCGAAGTCGCCCCGCTGGCCTATATGCGCGGCAGAACCCTCAACCAGAGCTTCATCATCCTCGACGAGGCGCAGAACACTACACCGGAACAGATGAAGATGTTCCTGACCCGCATCGGCTTCGGTACCAAAGCCGTGATTACTGGCGACGTGACTCAAATTGACCTGCAGCGCGGCCAGAAGAGCGGCCTGGTAGAAGCGCAAAAGATTCTAAAGAAAGTGAAAGGCATCGCCTTCACACAGTTTTCTAGCCAAGATGTGGTACGCCATCCCCTAGTGCAGAAAATCATCAACGCATATGAAGAATACAAAGGCGACTGATTTGAAAACAAGCATCCTCGCGTGCGTTCATTATCAAAACACCTGCCCCAGAACCCAATATGCATAAGGCTTCCAGGGCATCAGTTGCTGTAATGGAAATTTTAATGAGAGCTGATTGACCATGCCGCAACTCAAACTGTCCATCCAGCGCGCCACAAAACGCGAAACGCCATCCCGCAGCCAGTTTTTGCGCTGGGCAAATGCAGCGCTGAATGTGGATACAGAAGTCACTATACGCATCGTAAACGCGAATGAAGGTCGCGCGCTGAATGCAGCCTATCGCGGCAAAGATTACGCCACCAATGTGCTAACCTTCCCTATCACGGAAGAGCCGCACCTGATGGGCGATGTCATCCTCTGTGCTCCAGTAGTGGAAAAGGAAGCGCGCGAGCAAGGCAAAGACCTGATGGCGCATTATGCGCACATGACGGTTCATGGCATACTGCACTTACACGGCTACGACCACGAGACAGATGCACAGGCCGAGCTGATGGAAGCGCTGGAAGTTCAAATTTTGGCCAAATTAGGGTATGCTAACCCCTATCTCATAACATAGATAGAATGCCTCAATGGCTTCTGACTCGTTCCAAACTTAACTAGCCTTTGAAACGATCCATAGTTATTAACTTACAAAGCCTACTAGGCCTTAGATGCTCAATGTGTAAATTAAGACTATTGGTATTGAGTTATGAATTAAAAACCAAAGCGCTTAAATTGTTTGCTATGGCAGCTGAACTTTCAGTGTTTTGTTTCAAAAATAGTCTCCATAAATTTAAAGAAAAGGTGTAATGCAATGTATGCAGCAATATACAATTATTTAAAGGAATTAAAATCCTCGACTACTGACGAGACAAATGGCCGGCATATCATCCCTAATCTGGTTATTCAATTGTGTCGTGGGAATCAAAGGCCATCTATTCTTGACGTTGGTGCAGGGTATGGTAAAGATTTACTTGCAGTTAAAGCAAGCATTCCAGAGGCATCCCTTTATGCTGTCGAAGGCTATCTGGAAGCAGTTAAGTTTTTACGTTCTTCCTCTATTGAGGTGACTAGCTTAAATCTTGAGCGCGATAAACTCCCACATGCCGACGAATCTTTTGATGTTGTCATGAACAATCAAGTACTCGAGCATGTTAAAGAATTGTTTTGGGTAGTGTCTGAATTATCACGTGTATGCAAGGTAGGAGGACATTTAGTAATTGGCGTACCTAACCTTGGCTCACTGCATAACCGTATTGCACTCCTATTTGGCAAACAACCCCCTGCTATACATGTTTTTGGCCCGCACATCCGAGGCTTTACTAACGCAGGACTTCGAGATTTTCTTGAAGAGGGTAATATCCTACGTGTAGAACAAATCACTGGCGGTAATTTTTACCCGTTCCCAGCATCTATCTCGCGACATTTAGCTCGCTGGTTTCCCGGCTTAGCCGTTTCATCTTTTTTTGTTATCCGTAAACTATCAAACACACCATTTATTTCAATATTAAACTCGTCACGTGCCAATGAATTAGTTGACACACCCTATTATCGCGGAACTACTGACTAACGATAATGAAGTGTACGCCAGGCTGATGGAAGCACTGGAAGTTCAAATTTTGGCCAAATTAGGGTATGCTAACCCCTATCTCATTACATAGGATGCCTTAATGGCCTCTGACTCGGAAAAGCCGAACTCGAAACCCGGCTTGCTTGAACGACTGAGCAACTTTCTGTTGCGCGAACCCGAAGACCGCGAACAACTGGTCACTCTGCTACACGGCGCCTATGAAAACCACCTAATGGATGCTGACTCGCTTGCCATGATCGAAGGCGTACTGCAAGTCAGCGAGATGCAAGTGCGAGACATCATGATTCCTCGCTCTCAGATGGATGTCATCGACATCTCTGAACCGCCTGAAGCATTTATCCCCCGCGTCATCGAAACGGCACATAGCCGCTTTCCGGTCATCGAAGACAATAAAAATGATGTGATTGGCATCCTGCTCGCCAAAGACTTGCTGCGCTACTATGCAGGCGAGGACTTCAACGTGCGGGACATGCTGCGCCCGGCAGTATTCATCCCAGAAGCAAAACGCTTGAACGTATTGCTAAAGGAGTTTAGAAGTAACCGCAACCACATCGCGATTGTTGTGGATGAATATGGTGGCGTCGCAGGCATGGTGACAATTGAAGACGTGCTGGAACAAATCGTCGGCGATATCGAAGACGAATACGATTATGACGAAGATGAAGACAACATCATCCAACAAGCTGAAGGGCGCTACCGCGTGAAAGCCCTGACTGAGATCGCCGATTTCAACGATGCACTTGGCACCGATTTCAGTGACGAGGAGTTTTCTACCATTGGCGGTTTGGTGGTGAACAAGTTTGGACATTTGCCCAAGCGCGGTGACCAAACCACCATCGAAAATCTAAGCATTTCCGTGCTTCGTGCTGATAGCAGGCGCTTACACTCGATGCTGGTGGAGAAGCTTCCAGAAGAGCAATATCCCATCGGGTCTGTTTAAATGCCTTGAACTATTTCTTTTTAGGTTGCTCATACGTTTAACATTCGGGAGCGCGACATGAAGAAAACATATTTAGCTGTTTTATTTTGTGGATTGAATCTGGCAAGCATCCCCGCTTGGGCACAGGACGAAGCTCAAACATTTGCCTTAAAGGATATTCCTACTGAAGAAAAAGCCTTTATTGACAGTATTCACCAGTTCACCAAGGCACAAATCATCGCGATGCTAGGTGAGCCTACCAGAGCCGACGATGTGAAACTTAAAGACAGTGGTCGTGTAGTCGCGTCGATTTGGCATTACCATAATCTCAACACTGACGCGAATGGCGCTTATTACCCGACCACTGAACTGGATTTCATCGACGACAAAGTAGCCATGGTCGTGTTCTTGAATAATGACGGTTCTGAATCGCAGGCATCACAACAGTCGTATGAACACACTCCGCCGGAATTGTTTGAAGGGGACGGAACAGTAGAGCGAATAGATCCCAAGCTTTGATACTGTACTAATATAAAAAAGGGCGTTTTAAAACGCCCTTTCTGCTTTTTATGAATCAGCTGCTTATTTTTTTAGTGCGTCACGAATCTCACGCAGCAACATGACATCTTCTGGTGTTGGTGCAGGAGGAGCTGGCGGTTCTGCTTTTTTCATCCGGTTCATCATTTTCACCATTTGGAAAATCACGAATGCCAAAATCAGAAAATTGATCACGATAGTAATGAAATTGCCATAGGCCAGTGTAGCAACGCCGGCTTTCTTTAAGTCGGCCAATGTGCTTAAGCCGTTCGGGTTATCACCCAAAACCACGAACATGTTGCTGAAATCGACATTACCGATAATTTTGCCGACAATCGGCATAATAACATCGCCCACCAACGAATCCACAATCTTACCAAAGGCACCGCCGATGATGACACCTACCGCCAAGTCCATCACGTTGCCCTTTAGCGCAAACTCTTTAAATTCTGACACCATGCTCATTACTAACTCTCCTTATACTTATTTATTTATTTAATTATGAAACGAGTTGCAAGCAGCATCTTTCACCATACCTATATGATTGTCAACACCTGACACTTGCATCATAAACAGGCTAGAATGCATGCCGTGACGTTAATATCTTCCATCATCTCCACAAAAAAATCGCAATATGTCCTCGTCATCGCACTTGGCGTCTTGGCTGTATTGGGATTCGCGCCGTTCTATCTGTTCCCGCTACCAGTGCTCTCACTGTTCGGCCTGTTTGTGCTCTGGCATAAAACAAACAGCCCAAGAACCGCATTCAAGCTAGGCTTTGCGTTCGGTTTGGGCCTGTACGTTGCAGGTATCTACTGGATATATATCAGCCTGCATGATTACGGTGGCATGCCTTGGTGGTTCGCTGGGTTCTGTACCTTCTGCCTCTGTGCATTCATGGCGCTTTTTCCCGCACTGGTTGGATATTTAAGCAAGCGTGCCGGCACGCTCTGGTTGACCGCGCCAGTATTGTGGGGCATTTCCGACTGGGTGCGTAGCTGGATATTCACCGGCTTCCCTTGGCTAACGCTAGGCTATTCACAAGTGCCATACAGTCCACTCGCTGGCTTCGCGCCAATCACTGGCATCTATGGCGTATCTATACTCGCTGCGCTCATTGCTGGACTGATGGCGGCTTGGACGATACGGGCAAGCCCGACTTACAGACGCAATAGTATCGTTATCATTACATTGCTACTGGGGGTTGGCGGCCTGCTCAGCGCCGCTGAATGGACTTCGCCAGTTGGCAAGCCGCTGCAAGTCGCCCTGTTGCAAGGCAATATCGCGCAAGACGTCAAATGGTCGCCGGAGAATGCCCAGCGCACGATTGATACTTATCTGCAAATGGTGAAGCAAAGCAGATCTCCGTTCATCATACTCCCTGAAACAGCACTTCCTGTGATTGCCAGCCAGCTGGATACAAGCGTGAAAGAGGCACTTACGGCACACGCCATAAATAATGGCGGCGATATTGTCGTGGGCATGGTGGAATATGACTTTGATAGCAATGCCTACTTCAACAGCGCTCTCAGTTTCGGCAGCGCCCCATCTCAGGCGTATCGCAAGAACCACCTAGTGCCATTCGGAGAATTCATTCCACTTAAGCAAGTATTTGGCTGGATCTACCGCGACTGGCTTAACATGCCACTCAGCGATTTGAGCAGGGGCGGCTGGGAACAAGCATCCATGCAGGTCGCAGGCCAGCATGTAGGAATCAATATCTGCTACGAAGATGTGTTTGGCGAAGAGATCATCCGCCAGATACCTGAGGCTACCTTATTAGTGAACATCAGCAACGATGCCTGGTATGGCCGCTCCATTGCGGCAGACCAGCACATGCAGTTCAGTCAAGCGCGGGCATTGGAGACCGGCCGCATGATGCTGCGCGCCACCAATACCGGCGCCACGGCTGCAGTAGATACGCATGGATATGTGCTGGCGCATGCACCGCATGACCAAGCAGTCATTCTGGAAACACAAGCACAAGGCTATACAGGTACCACCCCTTATGCTCGATGGGGCAACTGGCCATTCATCCTGCTTAGCTTTGCGGCTATGGCTTTTGTTTTAAGCCGCAAAAACAAGTAAAATCAACACTTTTGCAAAACCTTAAGCGAACACGATGCTGACGTTTCAACAAATCATCTTAAAACTCCAGGAATATTGGGACAAACAGGGCTGTGCCTTGCTGCAGCCCTACGACATGGAAGTCGGCGCTGGCACCAGCCATACCGCCACCTTTTTACGCGCTCTCGGCCCAGAGCCATGGAAGGCGGCCTATGTGCAGCCTAGCCGCCGCCCCAAAGATGGTCGCTATGGCGAGAACCCGAACAGATTACAGCACTACTATCAGTATCAAGTTGTGCTAAAACCGGCGCCAGCCAACATACTTGAGCTCTATCTGGGCTCACTGGAAGCGCTGGGGTTCGATTTGAAGAAGAACGACATCCGTTTTGTGGAAGATGACTGGGAGAACCCGACGCTTGGCGCATGGGGCCTGGGCTGGGAAGTCTGGCTCAACGGCATGGAAGTCACGCAGTTCACCTACTTCCAGCAGGTAGGTGGCATCAACTGCAAACCCATCACTGGCGAAATCACCTATGGTCTTGAGCGCTTGGCGATGTACCTGCAAGGCGTGGAAAACGTGTTCGACCTGACTTATGCCCCGGGCTTGAAATATGGCGATGTTTTCCACCAGAACGAGGTAGAACAATCCACCTACAACTTCGAGCATTCGGATGCTGATTTCCTGTTCACGGCCTTTAGCGCTCACGAGAAACAAGCCAAATACCTGATGGAACAGCAACTTGCACTGCCAGCATATGAGCAAGTGCTGAAAGCTGCGCACACCTTCAATCTGCTGGATGCACGCGGTGCTATCTCAGTCACCGAGCGCGCCGCCTATATCGGCCGCATCCGCAATCTGGCGCGCAGCGTTGCGGCAAGCTACCTGGACAGCCGCGCCAGACTTGGCTTCCCAATGGCTCCTAAAGCATGGGCGGATGAAGTATTGCAACAACTGGAACAAAACAAGAAAGCCGCAGCATGAGCAGTAAAAATTTATTAGTAGAGTTGTTTGTAGAAGAACTGCCACCAAAAGCGCTGAAAAAGCTGGGCGAGGCATTTGCCAGCAGTCTGTTTGACAGCCTGAAAGCACAAGGCTTGGCAACTGACACCAGTGCAATAACACACTTTGCTACGCCACGCCGCTTGGCTGCACACATCACTAATGTCGCTGCCAAAGCTGCCGACAAACAGGTGGCGCAAAAACTCATGCCCTCGACGGTTGGCCTGGATGCAAACGGCAAAGCTACTCCTGCGCTGGTGAAGAAATTACAAAGCCTGGGGGCAGATGAAAGCGCTGTTGCCAAACTGCGCAAAGAAAATGACGGAAAAGTTGACATTCTTTTCCTGGATGCCACACAAGCTGGGGTCACACTGCAAGCAGGCCTGCAAGCCGCGCTAGAAGCTGCACTTGGCGCATTACCTATCCCTAAAGTGATGACCTATCAGTTAGCTGACGGCTGGGACACTGTCAACTTCGTGCGTCCCGCACACGGGTTGGTCGCTTTGCACGGCGAGACTATCGTACCAGTGACCGCTTTGGGATTGACCGCTGGTAATACCACGCAAGGCCATCGTTTTGAGGCGAAGGAGCCCACCATCACGCTAAAAAGCGCAGACAGCTACGCCGAGCAATTGGCTAGCGAAGGTGCGGTGATTGCCAGCTTTGCCGACCGCCGTGCCGAAATCGTACGCCAACTCAATGCCGCCGCCGCAAAAGAAAACCTGAAGCCGATCGAAGACGAAGCCTTACTGGACGAAGTGACCGCGCTGGTGGAACGCCCCAACGTGCTGACCGGCCAGTTTGAAAAAGAATTTTTGGAAGTACCGCAGGAATGCCTGATCCTGACTATGAAGGCGAATCAGAAGTACTTCCCTCTGCTGGATGCCACCGGCAAGCTCACCAACAAGTTCCTCATCGTTTCCAACATCAACCCGGCTGATGCTAGCGCTGTGATTGGCGGCAACGAACGCGTGGTGCGCCCTCGCCTGGCCGACGCGAAGTTCTTTTTCGACCAAGACCGCAAGAAGAAACTGGAAAGCCGCCTGGACGGGCTGGATAAAGTGGTTTACCACAACAAGCTGGGTAGCCAGGGCGAGCGTAATGCCCGTGTAGTGAAAATTGCCACCGAAATCGCCAAACAACTTGGTGATGCGAGCCTGGTGAGCAAAGTCGAATTTGCCGCCAAGCTTTCCAAGGCCGACCTGCTCACCGACATGGTCGGCGAATTCCCTGAACTGCAAGGCATCATGGGACGCTATTACGCCCAGCATGAAGGTTGGGATGATGATGTAGCATTCGCCATCGAAGATCACTACCGTCCGCGTTTTGCGGGCGATGCGCTGCCACGCAGTGAGGTTGGTGTCGTGGTGGCACTAGCCGATAAACTGGAAACACTGGTGGGATTGTTCAGCATCGGCGAAAAACCAACCGGTGACAAAGACCCATTTGCATTGCGCCGTCAGGCTCTGGGCATTATCCGCATGCTGATGGAAGCAGATTTACCTATAGCGTTTGACGCACTGATTACACAAACACTGGGCGTATTCAATGCAGACGAAAACGTCGCAGAAGCCATTAGCGCCTTCTGCTTTGACCGGTTGGCAGTAAATTTACGCGACCAGGGCTCTAGCCCGCAAGAAGTCGATGCCGTACTATCCTTGGCTCCCAACCTGTTGAGCGAAGTGCCAAAATGCCTCGAAGCAGTAAGATCTTTTGCCAACCTGCCAGAAGCGCCTGCCTTGGCTGCCGCTAACAAACGTGTCACAAACATCCTGAAGAAAGTCGAGGGTGAGGTGAAAGCGCAAGTGAATGCTAACTTGCTGCAGGAGGCCGCTGAGAAAGCCTTGAACGATGCTTTGGGTAAAGTGAAACCGCAAGCTGACAAGCTGTTCGAAAACGGTGACTATACTGCCTCATTGCAAGCACTAGCAGCTTTGAAAGCGCCGGTGGATGATTTCTTCGACAATGTGATGGTGAATGCAGAAGAACCGTCACTGAAGGCGAATCGCCTAGGCTTGCTGGCAACTTTGCACCAGACCATGAACAGAGTAGCCGACCTATCGAAATTGGCGGGCTGATTTTTTCATTATGAAAACCATCAGCCTGCAAAGCGCATCTGGATACGGGTTCCAGAGTATCTGCTTTAATAATGAAACGCGCGAGGCTATATGAAGCTTGTCATTCTTGACCGCGATGGCGTGATTAACGAAGATTCAGGCAACTTCATCAAGAATCCTGAAGAATGGGTGCCAGTGCCGGGCAGCCTGGAGGCGATTGCGCTACTGAACCAATCTGGCTACCGCGTAGCCGTAGCTACCAATCAGTCTGGCGTGGGTCGCGGCATCTATGACATGGCCACGCTCAACGCAATTCACGACAAGATGCAGCGCGCCCTGGCGCAGGTGGGTGGTCGCATTGATGCAATATTCTATTGCCCGCACACGGCGGATGATCACTGTAACTGCCGCAAGCCAAAAACTGGCATGATGGAAGATATCTCCCGACGTTTTTCCATCAACTTGCACGGTACTTACGGCATCGGCGATGCGCAGCGAGATATCCAGGCTTTTGCCGACTCCGGCTGTAAAACGATTCTGGTAAAAACCGGCAAGGGTAAAGAAACCCTCGCGCAGGGCAACTTGCCGCCTGGCACGCAAGTGGTGGCCGATTTGGCCGAAGCGGTGCAACTGATTCTGGCAGAAAATGAATAAGGTTGGACTCATGTTATTCATACGCTCGTTGTTATTTGCCTTAGGCATGCTCATCATCTCGCCGATATTCGCGATATTGGTCGTGTTAATGGCGCCTTTCAGCAGTCACATCGCCCGTAGCCGTATGGCTAGCTATTGGGCGCATTGCAGCTTGTTTTTGCTCAAAGTCACCTGCAATTTGGGATTTGAAGTACGCGGCCGCGAAAACATCCCAGACCATCCGTCCATCATCTTATGCAAGCATCAATCGGCTTGGGAAACCATCGCGTTGCAAACGATCTTTCCACCGCAAATCTGGGTGCTCAAGCGCGAACTGATGTACATCCCTATCCTCGGCTGGGCCTGGTGGGCGATGGACACTATTCCCATTGACCGCAGCGCAGGGCGCGAAGCGCTTAAGAAGTTGGTCACGCACGGTAAGGACAGGCTTGCCAAAGGCTTGTGGGTGGTGATTTTCCCCGAGGGTACGCGTGTTGCGCCCGGGACACGCGGCAAGTATCACATTGGCGGCGCTTGGCTTGCCTCCCAAACGCAAACCACAGTGGTACCAGTAGCGCATAATGCGGGTTTGTTCTGGCGCAAAAATGCGTTTATCAAGCACCCGGGCACGATCACTTTAAGCATTGGGAAACCCATAGAAACCTCAGGGTTGAAGGCTGATGCCATCAACCAGCAAGTTGAAGAATGGATCGAAGCGGAGATGCTGCATCTGCCATGAGGCAAGAAACACTCATACTCCCTGACGGCACGCAAATCCCCTACCTGCTCGAACACCGCGCACGCCGCACGATAGGCCTGAAGATCACCGAATCCGGCCTGGTGGTGCATGCACCTAAACGGCTGTTCCTGTTCGAACTCAACCGCGTACTGCAGGAAAAGGCTCAATGGATCATCACCAAGCTGGAAGCACGCATGCAGAACACACAACCGCCGATGGTGTGGGCGCATGGTGCAGACTTGCATTATCTAGGGAACCTGCTGACACTGGAGATCATCGCTGCCAGCAGCGCCAAGAAACCGCAGCTGATTCATGAAAAGCTGCATATCCACCTGAAATCACCTACCCTGGAAGCCAATATCCATGCTGACTTTGAAGGCATTATAGAGCGAAAAGCCGTTCAGTGGTTTAAGCAGCAGGCTTTGCAGGACTTTTCGCGTCGGTTGGAGATTTACGCCACGAAGCTTGGGGTGAACACACCGCCGCTAGCGCTCTCTAACGCACGTGGACGCTGGGGGAGCTGCAGCAGCCGTGGCGAGATTCGACTGAACTGGCGGCTGATACAAGCGCCACCGCACATCATCAGCTACGTGGTATGCCACGAACTGGCGCACCTGAAACACATGAACCATTCGGCGCAATTCTGGGCACAGGTCGAAATACTTTACCCGGATTACAAACGGGCAGAGAGAGAACTCAAAGCCCTTTCTCCGCTATTACATCGTATCTAGAGTAACTTGCTCAAATCACTGGCAATATCGGCTGGTTTCTGACCATATTCCATGTACAGACGGACTTTGCCGGATTTATCGAACACATAAGTACCAGCGCTATGGTCGATGGTATAGACACCTTCGGTCTGCCCTGGCACCTTGGAAGAGTAAATCTTGAAGTTGGCTAAGGTCTCGGCGGTCTCCTGCTCGCTGCCCCATAAGCCGATAAAACGCTTGTCGAACACTGGCACAAACTGGGCCAGCACTTCCTGGGTATCGCGCTGCGGATCTACCGTCACGAACAGCACCTGCACCTGATCCGATTTATCACCTAACAGTTTCATGGCATTTTTCATATCTGCCATGGTAGTGGGGCAGACATCCGGACAGTGGGTGTATCCAAAGAACAGCACCACGACCTTGCCAGCGAAATCGCTCATCGTGCGTTTTTTACCGGCATGGTCTGTCAAAGCTAAGGGTTTTGCAAAATCGGCGCCGGTGATATCAGTGCCAACAAAACCACCTTGGGCCTGCCCCTGATTTGGCGCCTGGCTGCATGCGCTTAATAATGCAAACAAGCCAATCAGAAATATGCGTTTCATACTACATCCTAATTAAGTCAGCTGAAAAATTCATACGTTGGATTTTAACATGCGGCAAGAATTCCCGAGTTTGGTTTACAATATCGTTTTTTAACTCTTTGTATTTAGAAAGTTTTGTATGGCAGCTCCAGCAGCAATGGCAGATCGCGACGGTTTTATCTGGTACGACGGCAAGCTCGTACCTTGGCGCGAGGCCACCACCCACGTTCTTACCCACACGTTGCACTATGGCATGGGCGTGTTTGAAGGCGTGCGCGCATACAAAACCGATAAAGGCACAGCCATCTTCCGCCTGCAGGATCACACCGACCGCCTGTTCCGCAGCGCGCATATCCTGGGCATGAAGATGCCGTTCGACAAAGCCACCATCAATGAGGCACAGCGTGCTGCCGTGCGTGAGAACAAGCTGGAAAGTGCTTACATCCGCCCGATGGCGTTCTACGGCGCAGAGGCAATGGGTATTTCCGCCAAGACACTTTCCACACATGTCATTTGCGCAGCTTGGGCATGGGGCGCTTATATGGGCGAAGAAGCCATCACCAAAGGCATCCGCGTCAAGACATCCTCCTTCTCGCGTCACCATGTCAACATCACCATGTGTAAAGCAAAAGCCAATGGCAACTACATGAACAGCATTCTGGCACACCAGGAAGCAGCTCAGGATGGTTATCAGGAAGCTTTGCTATTAGATGTGGACGGTTTCGTGGCAGAAGGCTCCGGCGAGAACATCTTCATCGTCCGCAAAGGCAAACTTTACACCCCGGACCTGACCAGCGCGCTGGAAGGCATCACTCGCGACACCATCGTTCAGCTGGCGGGCGAATTGGGTATCGAAGTCATCGAGAAACGCATCACTCGCGATGAAGTATATGGTGCGGATGAGGCTTTCTTTACCGGCACTGCGGCTGAAGTGACACCGATTCGCGAACTGGATAACCGGGCAATCGGCGCCGGTGTACGAGGCCCGATCACCGAGAAATTGCAAGCCATGTATTTCGATGTGGTGAAAGGCAAGTCTGCCAAACACAAGGACTGGCTGACACTGGTTGCTTAAGATGGCTGACACCAAAGAAATCGAAATCACCGCTAAAGACCTGCCGCTGCACTGCCCCACAGATGCGGTGGCACTTTGGTGCTCCCACCCGCGCGTGTTTCTGGATATCGCCGAAACCGGCCATGCCGCATGCCCTTATTGCGGAACGAAATACAAGCTTAAAGAAGGCGAACAGGTGCCAGGGCACCACTAAGTTTCCGCCCATCATGCCACGTTGGGTATTGTTTGCCTTTCTCTCCATGCTTTTCGCCGGCTTTACTTCGGTAATTGCCAAACAAGGCCTGCAAGGTATTTCAGCTGAACTTGGACTCTCCGTCCGTACCGTTTTCGTCTTTATTTTTGTACTCATCTTTGCCGCTTATTTCGTTTCATTCGATGAACTCAAGCATATGCAAAAAGCGAATTATTTCTGGCTTGCGCTCTCCGGCATCACCACCGCGCTATCCTGGGTGTTCTATTACAAAGCGCTTAAAGATGGAGATGTGGCCACTGTTGCCTTGATAGACAAAGGCAGCGTAATTGTCGCGATTCTGTTGGCATGGTGGCTGCTGAAAGAAGTCATTACCCTGCGCATCTTGCTGGGAGCTAGTCTGATTCTATTAGGTCTTTGGGTAGTCGCCAAGAAATAGCTTGAAACAGCAATAAGGCGATCATTGTTCTGCTGCTTTGATGGATTGAATAATGGCCGTATTCGCCTGAGACTCAGCAGCCAGCTTATTTGCTACTCTTGAACATACCAAGTCACATATCTGGTGCAGCGTTGGATCAGCTATATTGTAAAAAGCACTATTGCCCCGCAATTCCTTTTTTACCAACCCTTGTTTTGCTAGTAGCGCCAAATGGCGAGAAACATTCGCGATGCTGAGCCCACATGCTTGCGCCAAGTCACCCACACTGGCTTCACCTGAACATAGCAAATTCAGCAGCCGTAATCGCGATGGCTCAGACAGGGCTTGAAAATACGCGGCAGTTCGCTCCAGCGCCCCGTCAGGTAGATCGTAAGTTGCCAATACTTGTTTGGGTGAATTCATCGAAATGCTTCATTTAAATTAATCGACATACAAAATGCTACATCTATTTGCATATTTGCGCAAATAGTTTTATTATTAATAATATGGATAAATTTATTTCTCTAAAGCAAGTTGGCTCATATTTCATCTTCGCTCTGGTTGCGGCGACCTTGCTCGGTTGCAACAAGCCAACTGAAAATAAAGCCCCTGAGAAGGCCGTCGACAAACCCTTGCGCAGCATGGTAGTAACCGCTGGCTCCATGGTAACAGGCAACCAGTACGATGGTACGGTGGAAGCCGTACGACAGACTAACCTGGCGGCACAAGTGTCTGGCACGATCATTACGCTCAACGTAGCTGCGGGCGACAAGGTGAAAAAGAGCCAATTGCTGGTACGCCTGGACTCGCAAGCTGCCAATCAGGCAGTAGCGGCTTCTGGCGCACAACTAGCTTCTGCACGTGCTCAGCTGGAATTAGCAAGACAGGAATATGAACGGCAAAAACAGCTTTATGAAAAAAACTATATCAGCAAAGGCGCGCTGGATCATGCTGAAGCAGCATTGAAATCCGCCACCGCGCAAGTAAATGCGCAAGCGGCGCAAACCGGCGTAGCCAGTGCGCAAACCAGCTTCCACTCGCTCAAGGCGCCATATGACGGTGTAGTATCTGATGTGCCAACCACGCTGGGTGACATGGCCACGCCGGGCAAAGTTTTGGTTACGATGTATGACCCTAGCCAGTTGCGTGTCGCCGTGGATATTCCGCAGAGCTTGGCCAAAGTTCTCGATACACAAGTAACTAGCAATGTAACCATCCAGATGAATGGACAAGACCTTGCGACGCCAACAAGCATCCAGTTGCTCCCTGCTGCTGACGCGACCACACACACGCGGACTGTCTGGCTGAATCTGCCCGCAAGCCCGAATGTCGTACCGGGAACCAATACCAGCGTGCGTTTTGCGGCGGATATAGGCAAAACCCAAACGGCTGCCAATGTCACTATTCCATCCAGCGCGATAATTAAGCGCGCTGAAACAACCAGCGTCTATGTCATCACCAAGGACAATCAACCCATGTTGCGGCAGCTTCGCCTAGGCGCCACACATGGCAATCAGGTGGAGGTGCTGAGCGGACTTACAACGGGCGAGCGGATCGCGCTGGATCCACAGGTGGCAGCAAGTGTAGAGTAAGATGGCTGACACTAATAACACTTCACTTGGCATATCGGGCCGCATTGCGCGCTTTTTCCAGGAGGCTCAAATAACGCCTCTGTTGGCGCTGGTCGCCTTGCTGCTGGGCCTGTTCGCGGTCATGATCACACCGCGCGAGGAAGAGCCGCAAATCGATGTCACGATGGCCAATGTGATCATCCCGTTTCCAGGCGCTTCGATTCCCAATGTGGAACAGATGATCGCCACACCTGCCGAGCAGGTGCTCTCGCAGATGCAAGGCATCGAGCATGTCATGTCCGTTTCACGCGAGGGCATGGCGATCATAACCGTGCAGTTCAAAGTGGGCGTGCCCCGCAACGAAGCCCTAGTGCGCCTGCATGACACGCTGCGCACCAACACCGACTGGCTGCCGGCCAACCTGGGGGTATTACAGCCCATCATCAAACCTAAAGGCATTGATGATGTACCGATCGTGACGTTCACACTATATAGCGAGCGTGACGACATGAGCAGCGTACAACTCACCCAACTGGCACACAGCCTGGAGTCGGAACTCAAGCAAATCACGGGTACACGCGAAGTCACGACAGTAGGTGCAAGCACACGTGCGGTACAGATTATGCTGAGTCCGGAACGTATGGCAAACGCCGACATCACCGTGCCGGAATTGCATACCACCCTACTCTCTGCCAATCAGGGCATGCCCTTGGGTGACTTGCTGCAGGGTAATCAGCGCATAGAAATCATCGCTGGTGATTACTTTGATAACGCAAAACAGATTGCAGATCTGGTGGTCGGCGTACATCAAGGCAACCCGGTATTCCTGAAAGAAATCGCAGATGTCGTGGACGAAGCACAGCCGGCACAACATTACGTCTGGTTCGGCAAAACCGACCAACCTAACAAATCCTTTCCGGCCGTCACCCTGAGTATCACCAAAAAAGCGGGCGCCAACGCAATCGATGTAGCCAACGCGCTGAAACGACGTATGGAGAACCTGCACAACACCTTGATCCCTGCGGATGTACAGGTGGTGGAAACACGCAACTACGGTGAAACCGCCAATGACAAGGCCAAAAAACTCATCACCAAACTGCTTTTTGCCACGGCATCGGTCGTGGCACTGGTGTTCTTCTCTCTGGGCAGGCGTGAAGCGGCCATTGTCGGCACGGCTGTGATCCTGACCCTGACCGTCACACTGTTCGCATCGTGGGCATGGGGATTCACCTTGAACCGTGTGTCGCTGTTCGCCCTCATCTTTTCGATCGGCATTCTGGTGGACGATGCGATCGTCGTCGTCGAGAACATCCACCGCCACCAGCAACTCCATCCTGAAAAGACCTTGCTGCAATTAATTCCCGGCGCGGTGGACGAAGTGGGCGGTCCTACCATTCTGGCAACGCTGACCGTGATTGCAGCATTGTTGCCGATGGCGTTCGTGTCAGGCCTGATGGGCCCATACATGAGCCCCATCCCCATCAACGCCAGCATGGGCATGCTGCTGTCGCTGGCGATTGCTTTCGTCGTCACGCCCTGGCTGGCAAGGCTGTGGCTAAACAAGGAGCACCATGACACGCAGCAAAGCAGAGTCGCGCAAATGCTCAATGCACTGTTCCAGCACATCTTCACGCCTTTGCTGGATAACCTACGCGGCAGCCGCAATCGCAAACTGCTTGGCCTCGGCATTGTGGCACTCATCGCAGCTTCCGTGCTTTTACCGGTGATTGGCTGGGTGCATCTCAAGATGCTGCCTTTTGATAATAAATCCGAATTCCAGGTGGTGGTGGACATGCCCGCCGGCACCACGGTGGAAAAGACCGCCGCACTGATGCAGGAGCTGGGCTCCCAGTTGCTCACCGAGCCGGAAGTGGTGAATTACCAGGCTTATGCAGGCACAGCTTCGCCCATCAACTTTAACGGACTAGTAAGACAATATTATCTGCGCAAAGGCGGAGAGGTCGGCGACATTCAGGTAAACCTGGTAGACAAACACCAGCGCAAGCTACAGAGCCATGCCATCGCTACACGCATCCGGCCTGCGTTGGAAGCAATCGGCAAACGCTATGGTGGCAACGTCAAGGTAGTGGAGGTGCCACCCGGGCCGCCGGTACTGTCGCCTATCGTTGCAGAGATCTACGGCGCAGACAGGCTTGGTCGCCAGCAACTGGCGCGCGATGTCCGCAAGGTATTTGAAAAGACCGAGAATCTGGTGGATGTGGATGACACAACCATCGCCCAAGCCCCCAAATTGCATATCACGGTGGATAGACGCAAATCTGCGATGCTGGGTATCCCGCAGGCAGCCATCGTCGAGACACTGCATACCGGCCTGCTGGGAGATGCCGTGACTTTCCTGCATGATGAGAGCAAATATCCTGTGGCCGCTAAACTACTGTTGCCGCCGGAACGCCATGGCGATCTGGACGCACTGCTGAAACTGACGGTACGCGGCCAGAACGGCCAGCTGGTACCGATTCGCGAATTGGTGAAAGTGGAATCCGGCCACCGTGAAGCGCCTATCTACCATAAAGACCTGTTGCCGCTCGACATGGTCGTGGCAGACATGGCCGGCAAGCTCGACAGCCCGCTGTACGGCATGTTTGCGATGCGCGGAGAGATCGGGAAGATCATCACGCCGAACGGCAAGCCGGTACAAGAATACTTCGTCAGCCAGCCGGACGACATCTATCGCCACTACGCGCTCAAATGGGATGGTGAATGGCAGATCACCTATGAGACTTTCCGTGACATGGGCGCCGCTTATGCTGTTGGCCTGGTACTCATCTATCTTTTGGTGGTGGCGCAGTTCGGCTCTTATCTCACGCCGCTCATCATCATGGCGCCCATTCCACTCACCATCATCGGCGTAATGCCCGGCCATGCGCTGTTCGGATCACAGTTCACCGCCACCAGCATGATCGGTATGATCGCGCTGGCAGGCATTATTGTGCGCAACTCCATTTTGCTGGTAGATTTCATCAACCTGCAGACCAGCCAGGGCGTAGCTTTCGAGCGCGCTATCGTACAATCGGCAATCACCCGTGCGCAGCCTATCCTGCTGACCGCCTTGGCAGCGATGCTGGGCGCATTATTCATACTAGATGACCCTATTTTCAATGGGTTGGCGATTTCTCTGATTTTCGGCATCATGGTCTCCACCATACTCACCCTGGTGGTAATCCCTTTACTTTATTATGTGGCTTACCGCCACCGTTTTAACAGGAGTATCTAAATGGCTTCATGGCAAATTGTACGTATCGTCGCAGGTGCTTTCATCCTGCTGTCGCTGGCGCTGGGGATTCCCGGCAGCCCCATCTTTGTAAATCAGTGGTGGCTGGCATTCACCGCCTTTGTCGGTGCCAATCTGCTGCAGAGCGGCTTTACCGGCTGGTGCCTGATGGAGAGCATGTTGCGTAAACTGGGTGTCAAGGCAGGCTGCTGATGAACCTGGTCTGTCATCAATGCGGTGCAATCAACCGCGTGCCGTCAGAACGCCTGCATGACAAGCCTGTGTGTGGCAAATGCAAGGTCGCCTTACTGCCACAGCAACCGATCTCTCTCCGCGACAACGGTTTCAACGCTTTCATTAGCCAGACCGAGCTACCCGTGCTGGTGGATTTCTGGGCGGAATGGTGCGGCCCATGCAAGATGATGGCACCACAGTTTGCGCAGGCTGCTCAGCAGATGCCGCAAATCATCTTCGCCAAAGTAGATACCGACGCAAATCCACAAACCAGTGTCAAATATTTCATCCGCAGCATCCCTACCCTGATCCTGTTCCATCAAGGCAGGGAGGTAGCCAGACAGGCAGGCGCGATGACTGCCAGAGACCTGCTACGCTGGCTGCAAACGCATTTGAAATAGGGCCATCACATGTCACGCGCGCGTTCATTATTCAACCCATCCGGCTACAAAGCTCATCCAGATGCGGCCCGTAGGGCAATGACTGAGACTATGAAAAAAATTCGACCCAAGACATCCTTTTTGCTCGCGTCAGCCGCACTGGCTATGCACAGCACCACTGCCAACGCGCTGGACTTGATGCAGGCCTGGCAAAGCGCCCTGACGAACGACAAGGAATATGCTGTTGCACAGGCCGGTTACGGTGTCATGGAGCCCAAACAGCATCAGGCAGAGGCCTTGTGGCGCCCCAATGTCTATCTCAATGGCACTGTCGGCGCAGGTTATCTAGACTCGCGTACCGAAGGCGGGCAATTCAGCACCCCCACGTTCGGCCGCTCTAATGGAGTCGATTTCAACACTTCCATCAACACAGGGCTGACTAACCGCATAGCACTGACCGCTAGCCAGCCACTGTACGACCCCAAACGCCGTGCAGAGCAACAGCAACTGATAAAATCCGCCGATTTGACAAAGCTGGAATGGCAAGCAGCCAGACAGTCACTGATGCTGAAAGTCGCACAACAGTATTTCGATGTAGCTGTGGCGCAAAGGGCGCTAGAAGTCACGCAAAAACAAACAAGCGCGGTGCAAAAGATTGCCGTTGAAATGCACGACCGCTTCAATATCGGCACATCTCCCATCACCGACACCCATGAGGCAGATGCCAGACTATCCTCCATGCAGGCGATGCAACTTAGTGCAGAGATGGATCTGCAGAACAAGAAGAATCTGCTTGCCGACTCCACTGGATTGCCTGCTGAATCACTTACCGCACTGCTGCCACAGAACGTGAGCAACGAAGCGAAGGCCAGGCCTCTGGATAGCTGGATGAACGATGGAGCAGCAGGCAACTTCCAGGTACGCATGAGCGAGGTTACTGCGGCTGTCGCCACGGAGGAGGCAAAGAAATATGCGTTCGCATCTACCGTCAAGGTAGATGCCATCGCGCAGGCAGCGCGTGACCAACTGGATGGTCATGGCAGCTATGGCTCATCCGAGACACGACAAACCAACGCAGTCGTTGGCGTACAGGTATCGGTGCCGTTGTTCACAGGCGGCTACCGCGATGCCAAACAGGCGGAGGCCATGCAACTAGTCACCAAAGCCAAAGCCGAGACAGAACGCAACCGTCAACTAGCAGTGCAGCAGATTCGCCAGACCTACCTGAACCTGACAACAGACGAATCACGGCTTAAAGCCTTGCAGCAGACATTAGAAGCCAACAAGCTGCGTCTGGATGCAACCAGGCTGGGACGCCAGATCGGCGACAGAACCACACTGGACGTGCTGAATGCGGAGAACGAAGTTGCCAACGCAGAGCTGAACGTTGTGCTGGCGCGGGTCAATCTGCTAATGAATCAGTTGCATTTGGAAGCTTTGTCTGGCAAGTTGGATGAAAATGTTTTAAGCAGTATAAATTCTAAATTAACAATACAACAATAACTTTGCGAGGGTGAAAAAATGGCAAATATAGTGGTTTTAGGGGCTGGTACTGGTGGCATGCCGGCTGCTTACGAACTGCGCGCGCAATTAGCGCCACAGCACAGCGTCACGGTAGTCAATGCGGTCGATTATTTCCAGTTCGTACCATCCAACCCCTGGGTGGCGGTAGGGTGGCGTAAACGCAAGGACATCACGTTCCAGATACGTCCGTATCTGGAACGCAAAGGCATCAAATTCATCTCCAAGCGTGTCCAACGTATCGACGCCGAGAACAACACCGTACATCTGGCAGATGAAAGCAGCATTCCATACGACTATCTGGTAATCACCACAGGACCTAAGCTTATGTTCGATGAAGTGCCGGGCGCAGGGCCTGAAGGCTTCACCAAGTCCATCTGCACGGTCGATCACGCCGAAAGCACTTGGGAGCAATATCAGGTTTTCCTGAAAGACCCCGGACCAATTGTCGTTGGCGCAATGCCGTCAGCCTCCTGCTTCGGGCCGGCTTATGAGTTCGCTTTCATCCTAAACCGCGACCTGCGTAGACGCCAGTTGCGTCACAAAGTGCCCATGACCTACGTCACTAGCGAACCTTATATCGGCCATCTGGGCCTAGGTGGGGTGGGTGATTCCAAATCGATGCTGGAAAGCGAACTGCGGAATAACGATATCAAATGGATCACCAACGCCAAAACCACCAAAGTGGAGAATGGCAAGATGTTCGTGACTGAAATGGACGACAACGGCCAAATCAAAAAAGAACATGAATTGCCATTCAAGTTCAGCATGATGCTACCTTCTTTCAAAGGGGTCGATGCAGTGGCAGCCGTGGAAGGTTTATGCAATCCACGTGGATTCGTGCTGATTGACCAGTATCAGCGCAGCACAAAATACAAGAATATCTTTGCTGCCGGCGTATGCGTGGCGATACCGCCCGTCGAATCCACCCCTGTTCCCACAGGCGCCCCAAAGACCGGCTACATGATCGAGACGATGGTCACAGCCATCGTCCGCAACATTGCGGCAGAACTTGAAGGCAAACCTGCAGAGAACAAGGGTACCTGGAACGCTATTTGTTTAGCCGACATGGGCGACACCGGCGCGGCATTCGTCGCGTTGCCGCAGATTCCTCCGCGCAACATGAACTGGTTTAGCAAAGGCAAATGGGTACACTGGGCGAAAATCGCATTCGAGAAATACTTCATCTACAAGATGAAGAAAGGCAGCTCAGAACCTCTCTACGAGAAATACGTACTTAAAGCGTTACTGGGCGTAGAGAAGATAGAACATAAACATCATTAAAACAGACAATAGGCACGTTTATCGCAAGGCCCAGCAAAAAGTTAAACGTGCCTTGATTTCTTTTGTACTGCGGCGAAAAAAGATTTAAGCAGTTGCGTTAATCTTCTCGCCCCAGAGGCTTTCCATCACCTCCATGGCATCTGGCTGTGTGCTGTTCGTCCAGAGTTCCAGTTTGCCTTGCTCTGTCCCGTCATTCAACAAAGCATGCTCGATCAACTGGCTTTGCAAACGTCGAGCCACGGCTGCGCCAGTATCTACCAGCGTGACATTATTACCAGCCAATTCCTGAATCAGCGGTTTGACGAACGGATAATGCGTACACCCCAGCACGATAGTATCCGCACCTTCATCCAATAACGGTTTGAGATATTTTTGCAGTAAGGCACGCGTTTCCGGAACGTCTAGCTCGCCGCGTTCGATACACTCCACCAGGCCTACACATGCCTGCGTCACGACCTGCACGTTGCGGCCATAGGTTTCCAGTAAGGCAGCGAATTGGGCGCTTTGCAGGGTACCCGTCGTCGCCAGTACGCCTATGATGCCGTTCTTGCTGGCTGCTGCGGCTGGCTTGACTGCTGGTTCCATCCCGATGATAGGCAATGAAGGATGCTCTTGCCGCAAGCGCGCGATACCGGCTGCCGTGGCCGTATTGCATGCAACTACGATAGCCTTGGCACCGTGCGCAAGCAGGAAATCCGTCAGCGCCAGACAGCGTTCGGTGATCTCTTCGGGCGATTTGTTGCCATAAGGTGCATTCAAGCTATCTGCCACATAAATCAAATGCTCATACGGCAGTAAGGCACGGATATGCTTGAGTACGGACAACCCACCTACGCCAGAATCGAACACACCAATAGGTTGGGAACTCATATCTAGTCGGTTTGATGATTTATAATGCGTAAATTATAGAGGAAATTCAATTGGGCAATCGACTAAGTAAGATTTATACCAGAACCGGTGATGACGGCACCACAGGCCTAGGAGACGGGACGCGCATCGCCAAGAACAGTTTACGCGTAGAGGCACTAGGAGATGTAGACGAGTTGAATGCAGTTATTGGCTTGCTACAAACAGAGCCGTTTGAAACCAATATCCATAAGGTGCTTGAGGCTATCCAACACGACCTGTTCGACATGGGTGGCGAACTTTGCATGCCCGGACATTCGCTATTGAAGCAAGAACGTATCACAGCATTGGAACATCAGTTGGATGCCTGGAACGACCAGCTAGAACCATTGAAAGAATTCATCCTACCTGGCGGCAGCCGTGCGGCTGGGTACTGCCACCTCGCCCGTACTGTCTGCCGACGGGCCGAACGGACGATCTATGCACTTCACGCGCAAGAATCCCTGCATGAGAATGTCCTGCAATACATCAACCGGCTTTCTGACCTGCTTTTTGTGCTATGTCGAGTACTGAACAAGCGCGCAGGTGTCGATGACGTATTCTGGCAACATAGGCCTTAAGCAAATCTTTATACAAAAACAGAATAATCAAATTCCTAAATATTCTTTAATGGTTATCCTGATTATTGAATATAATGCGCACTCGTTTTGGTTTGCGTCGCAACACTTTTGAAAACATTATCATGAAAAAAATCTATTTTGCACTGCCCCTCCTAGCTTTAATCTCCAGCGAGGGGGTCCATGCGACCGATGGCTATTTTCCGCATGGCTATGGCGTCAAATCCCAAGGCGCAGGCGGCGTAGGTATCGCGCTACCTCAGGATACATTGGCAATCGCCACCAACCCGGCCGGCCTTAGTGCCATAGGTAATCGGATTGATATTGGCGCCACTTGGTTTCGTCCGATCAGGGAATCAGAAATTCAGGGGCATCCAGCTCCAATCAATGGCACATATGAAGCAAACGAAACCAAAAACTTCATCATTCCCGAGTTCGGTTACAGCCGCAATCTCTCGCCGCAAACGACTGTAGGCGTGGCGGTATACGGTCACGGCGGCATGAATACAGACTATGAAAAACCTGTGCCATTATTTGGAAACACCAAGCCTGGTATTGATTTGGCGCAGCTTTTTATTGCCCCCACATTGGCTTATAAAATCACTCCAACACAATCTGTCGGCGTTTCCTTGAACTTGGCTTACCAACGGTTCAAAGCCAAAGGATTGCAAAATTTTGCCAGCCCCGCCTCTGAGTCACCTAATGACGTAACAAATAGAGGTTATGACCATTCCTACGGCGCAGGTATCCATCTGGGATGGCAAGGACAGGTCAATGACAACGTGACATTGGGCTTGCACTACAAAAGCAAGACCTACATGAGCAAGTTCGATAAATACAAAGGGCTATTCGCCAATCAGGGAGAGTTCGACATTCCATCGTCCTATGGTGCTGGCATTGCAGTCAAAGCAACCCCGAAGCTGACGATTGCTGCTGATATCGAACGGATTAATTACAGCGATGTAGACTCGGTCGGCAACAGTGTTTCCAAATTCTTCACCGCACAGCTAGGTTCAGACAATGGCGCTGGCTTCGGCTGGCAGGACAGTACCGTGTACAAGCTGGGGGTTATCTATGCGGCCACAGACAACCTGACCTTGCGCGCCGGTTACAACCACATCAACCAGCCGATTCCGTCCAGCCAGACCCTATTCAACATTCTTGCACCAGGGGTGGTGGAAAACCATGCTACGCTTGGCCTGACGTGGACTTTCGAGAACAAGAGCGAACTGTCTTTCAGTTATTTCCATGCATTCGAGCACAAGGTACATGGCAAAGGCTCCATCCCCGCCGCGTTCGGTGGAGGTGAAGTAGACCTGAAGATGTATCAGGATGCCATCGGGGTTGCATATAGCTGGGCACTATAGTCTTGCTATAATATGGTATTCGTTCTAAAGTCAGACTAGTCATGAGCATAGACACCATCAACTTCACCCCTGTCGCCTCACTGGCTGGCGGCGTCATGATAGGCATTGCCACAGCCATATTGATATTATTCAGTGGCAGGATCGCGGGTATCAGCAACATCTTGGGTGGTGTCGTGCGCTTTTCCGAGACCAGGCAAAATCAGTGGCGCATATTTTTTCTCGCCGGCTTAATTCTAGCGCCATGGGTTTATGGGTTATTCTTTGCTCTGCCCGTAGCAGAAGTTGAACTGGATAACTTAGGGTTGGTCGTTGCCGGGCTGTTGGTTGGTTATGGCACCAGGCTGGGCTCCGGCTGCACAAGCGGTCATGGCGTTTGCGGCCTGTCACGCTTATCCATACGTTCCCTGGTAGCTACTCTTGTATTCATGACGACCGGTGTCATTACCGTTTATTTGATGCATCACTGATATCATGACCTTATTGATCAGCTTCTTATCCGGATTGATTTTTGGCTTAGGTCTCATCGTTTCCGGCATGACCAATCCTGCCAAGGTGATTGGTTTCTTAGACGTCTTCGGGAAATGGGACCCTTCATTAGCATTCGTAATGATGGGCGCGATTCTGGTTGGGTTCTTCGCCTTCCGCTACACCAAAAAGACACATAAAACCCTGCTTGGTGAAACCGCGCATCTACCAACAGGGCATCAGATCGACCGACCTTTGTTACTCGGTGCGGCCTTGTTCGGCATCGGCTGGGGCATGGCTGGTTACTGTCCTGGGCCCGCATTGACTTCGTTGTTGTCCGGCGGCATCAAACCATTCATCTTCACAGCCAGCATGGTGGTTGGTATGATGATTTTCCACCGCACACATCAAAGTTAGTCACATTCATTACCCTCGGTTATAATGCGCATCAACCTAAGCATTAACCCAAACTTTTTTCTGCGCACATGATTAAAAAACTGCTACAGCGCGTTTTCAAATCCTCAAAAAAACCTACCTCCACCCATCAGCCACAGCGCATCCCACGCAAATCGCACGGTATTCGCAAAGACCAAATCAGTCAGGCTGCGTTAAAAACCTGCGAAGGCCTGCAAAAAGCAGGCTATGAGGCTTATGTGGTGGGCGGTGCCGTGCGCGATTTGCTGATGGGTTTCAAACCAAAAGATTTCGATATAGCCACCAACGCCACGCCAGAGCAGGTTAACAAAGTGTTCCGCCGCAGCCGTATCATCGGCCGTCGCTTCCGTATCGTACATGTGATGTGGGGCAACGAGACGATCGAAGTAACAACCTTCCGCGGCCATCATCAAAACGAAAGCAGCGCCGATGACGCAGCGGTGGCAGACTCTGGCCGCATCATTCGAGACAATATCTTTGGCAGCATGGAAGAGGACGCCACCCGGCGTGACTTTACCGCCAATGCCTTGTATTACGACCCAGCGCGCGAGGAAGTGCTGGACTTCCATCATGGCGTAGCCGACATCAAGGCGAATCTGCTGCGCATCATCGGAGACCCGAAAACCCGCTACCGTGAGGACCCTGTGCGGCTTCTTCGCGCAGTAAGACTTTCCGCCAAGTTAGGTCTAAAGATAGAGGGAGCTACGCAGAAACCTATCTCAGAATTAGCCGATCTGTTACAAGATGTCTCGCCAAGCCGCCTCTTTGATGAGATGCTGAAGCTGTTCCTCTCCGGGCACGCTATGGAGAGCATCAACGCCTTGCGTGCACAACATCTGCATCACGGCCTGCTGCCATTGCTAGACGTGGTGTTGGAGCAGCCGCTGGGTGAGCGGTTCGTGATGCTAGCGTTGGAAAACACTGACAAACGTATCGAATCGGGAAAATCATCTAATCCTAGTTTCCTGTTCGCCACCTTGCTATGGCACGAAGTCTTGGTGGCCTGGAAGAAGTTCAAGGACCAAGGTGAACACCCTATTCCTGCGTTACATATGGCAATGAACCAAGTCGTCGATATACAGGCTGAAAAACTGGCCATCCACAACCGCTACGTGTCCACGATGAAAGAGATCTGGGCCATGCAGCCGCGCTTTGAACAGCGCGCTGGCAAACGCCCTTACGCCCTGCTGACGCACCCACGTTATCGTGCAGGTTATGATTTCCTGCTGCTACGCTGCGAATCCGGAGAAACACCCCAAGAACTTGGCGAATGGTGGACAGAGTTCGCAGATGCAAGCACGGAGCGCCGTACGCAGATGCTGCTACCAGACAATGCGCCCAAGAAACGCCGCCGCAAACGTAAACCCGCTGCCGCTGCAACAAATCATGCATAACGCCTACATTGCGCTTGGCAGCAACCTGCCTGGGAATTCCGGCAGTCCTGCAAGCCAGGTTCTACGCGCCTTCCAAGCCATTGGAAAACTACCCAAAACCGGCTTGACCAAGCAATCTAGCTTATACCAAAGCCCCCCGGTCGGCTACGATAACCAGCCTGACTTCATCAACGCTGTTGCGCAGATACACACTGATTTGAGTGCATCCGCGCTTCTGGATGCCTTGCTGGATATTGAGCAGGAATTTGGACGCGAGCGGCCCTTCCCCAATGCGCCACGAGTATTAGACCTGGATTTGCTGCTGTATGACGACTTAACGATACAGTCGCAAAAACTCACCCTGCCCCATCCACGCATGTGCGAGCGCAGCTTTGTTTTATTGCCGCTGGCGGAGATTACGCCAGATTTACACATCCCTAAGCACGGGAGTATTGTAGAATTACTTAAAAAATTAGACGTTTCAGGCACCAAACTTTATGAACATATTTGACCGGTTCCCCTACATCGTCATTGAAGGCCCTATTGGGAGCGGGAAAAGCACTCTGGCCAGCATGCTGGCTGATAGATTCCAGGCGCATCTGCTCAGCGAGAAGGCTGAAATCAATCCTTTTCTGCCACGTTTCTATCAGGATGCCCAGCGCTACGCCTTACCCACGCAGTTATTCTTTCTGTTTCAGCGTAGCGGACAGATCAGTGAATTGAATCAGCGTGACATGTTTAACAAACCCACGGTGGCAGATTTCTTTCTCGAGAAAGACCCGATTTTTGCGCGCCTGAACCTCGATGATGAGGAATATGCGCTGTATCACCAGATTTACGCGCATTTGCAGCTCAAATCTCCAAAGCCAGACTTGGTGGTATATCTGCAAACGCCGGTGGATGCATTGGCTGAGCGCATCGAAGAGCGCAACATCAGCTATGAGCAGGACATCCCTCGAGAATATCTGGAACGTCTATCGGACGCCTACAGTGAATACTTTCATCAGTATGACGCTTCGCCGCTGCTCATCGTTAACAATCAAAAACTCAACATCATCAAAGACCCGGATGCACTAGACCTGCTCGTTGACCGTATCAGCCAAATCAAGAGCAGCCGGGAATATTTCAATCCCAACTTCGAATAATGCTAGATCACCTCCAAGCGTTGATAAACCGTGGCGAGAAGATCGCCATGCTGACATGCTACGACGCATGTTTCGCAAAGCTAATGGAGTTGGCAGGCGTTGATGTGCTACTGGTCGGAGACTCTCTGGGCATGGTGCTGCAAGGCGCAGAGAATACGCTGCAGGTCACACTGGAGCAGATGATCTACCACACCAGATGCGTTGCTGCAGGCGCCCCTAACACCATAATTCTGGCTGACATGCCCGTCAACACCTATGAATTCGGCAAAGCGCTAGCACTGGAAAATGCGCAATTGCTGATGGAGGCAGGCGCACACATGGTCAAGTTCGAAGGTGGTGGCAAACTGGCCGAAACTGCGCGCCATCTGGTGCAGCACAGTATCCCGGTATGTGCACATCTGGGCTTTACCCCGCAATCAGTCGAAAAACTGGGCGGGTATAAAATCCAGGGCAAGACCCCGGAATCAGCGCAGCAGATTCTCAGGGACGCACAAGCCATGAAAGATGCCGGTGCAAGCTTGGTGTTACTGGAAATGGTGCCGGCAACGCTGGCAAGACAGGTGACCGCAATCGTGCCCACCATCGGTATCGGTGCTGGTGTAGATTGCAGCGGTCAGGTGCTAGTACTGCAGGATTTATTGGGCGTATACAATGGTCCAGCCGGCAAAAAAACGCAGGATTACAAAGCCCCGCGCTTTTCCAAAAATTTCTTACAGGAAACCAATAGCGTGCAGCAAGCAGTGGTCAACTATGTCACCGCCGTAAAAAACAGCACATTCCCAGCACAAGAGCATAGCTACTGATGCGGATCATTCACACCATCGCCGAACTCCGCGCCGCGCTTGCCTTGCAGGGCAGCCAAAAATCCTCGCAGAAAAATGTAGCCTTTGTGCCAACCATGGGCAATCTGCATGCCGGGCATATCAGCCTGGTGGAAATCGCCAGGCAGCATGCAAAAACCATCGTAGTCAGCATTTTTGTAAACCCGCTGCAATTCGGCGCAAATGAAGATTTCGGCAAATATCCACGCACGTTGGAGGCGGATTGCGAGCAACTGCAAGCTGCTGAAGCAGATATCGTGTTTGCCCCCAGCGTCGAGGAGATGTATCCCGATTTTGATGGCAAGCAGCTGAACCAGACCATGACCATCATGCCACCGCCAATGGCAAACACTTTATGCGGAGCAAGCCGCCCCGGTCACTTCGCTGGCGTGGCTACCGTAGTAGCCAAGCTGTTCAATATCGTACAGCCTGCTGTTGCCGTATTTGGCAAAAAGGATTTCCAGCAGCTATTGGTCATCAAGGAACTGGTCAAGCAATTCAACCTGCCGATAGAAATCATCGCCGGCGAAACCACACGTGAGGCCGATGGGCTGGCGATGAGCAGCCGCAATGGCTATTTGAGCCAGCTAGAGCGCCAGAAAGCGGTAGAACTGAGATTGGAACTACGGAGAGTAGTTGAGCAAATAGCTTCCGGAAACCGTAACTTTGCTAGCTTAGAGAACGATGCCGAAAACATATTGCGCGACAAAGGCTGGCTGGTCGATTACGTGGCTGTGCGTTCTGCACATGACTTGGCACAACCATCCGTTGCTGACAAAAATCTGGTGGTATTGGGTGCAGCTAAATTGGGCAACACACGACTGATAGACAATATTGAAGTCACGCTTAATTGACCGTTCCACGTGCATGTGCGTTGATTATTCAAATTGTCGGCCTACAGACCAAGCTGGATGGGGTTTCCAGGCCATCTATTCCGCTAATGAAAAACACTTTGATACAAATTATTTTTTGCGCTAAGCTGTTGATAACTTTATAATTGCATCCCTTTTAACGAATCGGCGATTTTTTCATGCAAAGAACCATGCTCAAATCCAAACTCCATCGTGTTCACGTGACACATAGCGAGTTGCATTATGAGGGCAGCTGTGCGATTGATGAGGCTTTGCTGGAAGCCGCCAACATTCGAGAGTACGAGCAGATCAGTATCTACAACGTAACCAATGGCGAGCGTTTCAGTACCTACGCCATCCGCGCCGAGCGCAACACCGGCATCATTTCGGTGAACGGTGCAGCCGCGCACAAGGCACATCCGAAAGACATCATCATCATCGCCAGTTACGCCAACTATACAGAGCTGGAGTTGGAGAAATACGCCCCGCAACTGGTGTATGTTGATGCTAAAAACCGTATCTTGCATTCAAAACGCGAAATCCCACCTCAAATGGATAATCGGGCGGCTTAATGACCCCAGAACAAATCAAAGACGCGGTCGTCGCCGCATTGGAAGACATCAAAGGTTTTGATATTTCCGTACTAGATGTACAAAACATGACCAGCCTGACCAGCTACATGGTCGTCTGTAGCGGCAACTCCAACCGCCAGACCAAAGCGCTTGCAGATAACGTGTGCGAAAAGCTGAAAGAAAAAGGCGTCGAACCACGCGGCATCGAAGGCGAAAAAGATGGGGAGTGGGTGCTGGTGGACTTGGGCGATGTCATTGTGCACATCATGATTCCCGCCACACGCGCCTATTACAATCTGGAACAACTCTGGACTGAAGGCGAAGCCCGCAGACCCAGCTCCAAAGCGGCTTAACCCCTCGTTTTTTATGAAACTGCGCATCATCTCTGTCGGGCACAAGATGCCGGGCTGGGTCACGGATGCCTGTGCAGAATACATCAAGCGGATGCCCCGCGAACTACAGCTCGATATCATTGAGATCAAGCCGGACAAACGCAGCGACATCAAAAGCGAAGCCGTACAGGAAGCTGAAGCCAAACGCATCCTGGAAGCAGCGGGCAAGGATTTTCTAGTGGCCTGCGATGAACATGGTCAAGAAGTCACTACCATGCAGCTAGCAGACAAACTCAAATCCTGGCAAAACCTTGGCAAAGATGTCAGCATCATCGTAGGCGGCGCAGATGGCTTGCATCCGAACCTGAAGCTACGTGCAGACTGGCTTTGGAGCTTATCCAGACTCACATTGCCACATGCATTTGTGCGCGTTTTGCTATGTGAGCAGCTTTACCGTGCCCATACAGTCATCCAAGGCCACCCCTACCACCGTGAATGAATGTCGATTTCCCGACATCTCTGTCAGCATAATCGATAACAAGCAGCACCTTAATCAATAAACTCATGGCCCAAATAGCCTAAAAACCGGTCAAGAAGCACGTTTTGCTGCCGTTAACAACATACTGGAACATGGCACGCAATGTGCATCAGTATCGAATGCCAGAGGAGAAAATTGGCAAGTCGTTTCAACATAACAACAACTTTTTAGCAGATTAAGCACATGACTAAAGATGGATTATTATTACTTGCACGATTTTCTGTACGTGCGCGTAAATATGTAGGACACATCGACACCAGAAGACTGGGGGATGATTCTGCATATCGCGCAGAGATTTGTGCAAAAATATTCGCTGACGGCGATGAGGAAACCATGCTGATGGCTGTGCAGTTAAAAGATCAGTTCGATTACGCCAAATTCAAGGTCAAAGCAAAACCATCGTTTCTTAGCAAATAGCCATTTGCAGGCTAAACTGTAGCGAACTTATTTCAACAACTTCGCTCCTAAAAAGCCATGGGCCCTTATCTCAGATCCCTAGTCTGGTTCCGCCGCGATTTGCGCGATTTTGATCACGCAGCGCTATACCATGCACTCAAATCATCGCAAGCAGTTTACTGTAGCTTTATCTTTGACACCGAGATTCTCGACAAGCTGACTAACAAGGCCGATCGTCGTGTCGAGTTCATCTGGGAAAGCGTACGTGAATTAAAACAGGCACTGCAGGCAAAGGGGGGCGACCTCATCGTGCAGCATGGCAAAGCCGCAGAACTGATCCCGGCACTGGCGCAGCAACTAGGCGCAGGGGCAGTTTTTACCAATCGTGACTATGAACCAGCTGCCGTCAAACGCGACACGCAGGTGGCTTCATTATTAAGTCAGCAAGAGATAGCCTTCCACGGTTTCAAGGACCAGGTGATCTTTGAAAAAGATGAGGTATTGAGTCAGGCTGGAAAACCCTACACCGTATTCACGCCTTACAAGAATGCACATCTTAAAAAGCTGACTGAAGATCACCAAGGGTTTTATCTACAACCCTACCCTGTGTATCGCTACGTTCAGCACCTTGCACAAACACCTCCAACCCCTTTAATGGCACTCGAGCAGCTAGGCTTCCAACGCACGAACCTCCATACACTGCCATTACCAACCGGCATGTCTGGCGGGAAGACATTATTTGAGGATTTTGAATCCAGGATGTCGCAATACAAGGATGCGCGCGACTACCCTGCCGTGAAGGGTGTCTCATACCTTTCGGTTCATCTGCGTTTTGGTACCGTCTCAATCCGTTATTTGGCTAGGCAGGCTGCGAACCGCACAGATACTGGTTCCCAGGCATGGTTGAACGAGCTCGTATGGCGTGATTTCTATTTTCAGATTCTGTATCACCATCCTCAAGTAGCAGAAGGCAAAGCCTTCAAACCAGAGTATGAGCATATCCCGTTCCTCAATGACATCGCTTTGTTTCAAGCATGGTGCGATGGCAAAACAGGCTACCCGATCGTGGACGCCGCGATGCGTCAATTGAATCAGACCGGATGGATGCATAACCGGCTACGTATGGTCACAGCCAGTTTTCTGGTAAAGGACCTGCTTGTGGATTGGCGATGGGGAGAACGTTACTTTGCCGAAAAACTCATTGATTTTGACCTGAGCGCTAACAACGGTGGCTGGCAATGGGCCGCCAGCACTGGTTGTGACGCGCAGCCTTACTTTCGGATATTCAATCCAACCTCCCAAAGCGAGAAATTTGACCCGCAGGGAAAATTCATCCGTAAATACGTGCCAGAACTGGCTTTGCTAGATAGCAAAGAAATCCATGCACCATGGCAAATTCCGTCACTACGGCAACGAAAAATTGGCTTTATCGTCGAAAATGACTATTTTTTACCTATCGTGGACCATGCCACGCAGCGTCATTCAGCGTTGGATTTATACAAAAAATCAATTACTTATTGAAATATTTATCAAAACTACTGGCTACGGCATAGAGTTTGCTGCTTACAATTGAATATTTGAGATAGCTTCGATTTGGCGCTTGTTGTAAACCAACAACAATCATTGCATGTCACGCAGCCGTCGCTTAAGGGGATAGACATCATTGTATAGCTCAGCCATAATGCGACATTACAGGGGATATTAACAAGCATGATGCATACAAAATTAAAACTGTTATTGATAATCACCATCACGGCGATCGTCACTGGCTGCGCAACCGCAACCAACCGCGACCCGCTCGAGGGCATGAATCGCGGCATATACAAGTTCAACGACGTGACAGACCGCGCTTTCTTCAAGCCAGTCGCAACTGCCTACAAGAATGCAGCTCCTACCCCTGTACGTAAAGGTTTCAACAACTTTTTCAACAACCTTTACTCCATCACATCCGTACTGAATAATCTGCTGCAATTTAAATTTGCCAACGCCTTCAGCGAAGCCGGCCGCTTCGTCATCAATAGCACATTTGGCTTAGCAGGGTTTATCGACGTCGCCGGCATGGATAATATCCCCGTGCATAAAGAAGATTTTGGTCAAACATTAGGTCATTGGGGTGTAGGTAACGGCGCTTATCTGGTGCTGCCCTTCTTGGGACCAAGCACTGTAAGAGACACAACAGGTTTGGTGTTCGATACCGTTACTACCGACCCTATCACTTACACCCACAATATTGGTGAGATTCGCCTGCACAATCAATTGCGCGCAGCGCAGTTCCTGGATAGACGTACGGAGCTGCTAGATGCCAAGGATTTCATTGACAATGCCGCATTGGATCCATATGCATTCATGCGTGACGCTTATCTGCAACGCCGAGCAAATCAGCTTGCAGATGGCGCAATCGATGACAAACCCGCTGATGATGGTTTTGAGCCTGCAGATGAAGACCTGCCAGCCGGAGAAACCAAATAGGCTTATCGTCTTGCTTGCTGACCGAAACTAAAAAGCCCCGACATCGGGGCTTTTTTATTGGCTGGCAGCTACCGTCATGCTTTCAATGAGAATCGATCCCGTCTGACGTGCGACGTTTGGAATCACGTCCGACCCCACCGCCACAATCTGCTTCAACATATCCTTCATATTGCTGGCAATCGTGATCTCTTCAACAGCGTGTACAATCTGACCGTTTTGCACCCAGAAACCAGCTGCGCCGCGTGAATAATCACCCGTCACCATATTCAAGCCATGTCCCAGCACCTCGGTCACCAGCAGGCCAGTACCCATTTTCTTCAACAAGCCATCGAAATCCTCACCTGTACTAGCCACCAATAGATTATGGGCACCACCTGCATTGCCTGTGGTCTGCATGCCAAGCTTTCGTGACGAGTAACTGGACAACATATATCCTTGCAAAACGCCGTTCTCCACCAGAACCCTGTTTTTGGTCATCACACCTTCGCTATCAAAGGCACTACTGGCTGCACCCTTCTTCAAATGTGGCAATTCCTGGATATTCAACACATCGGATGCAATTTGTTTGCCCAAACTATCCAAAAGGAAACTGGATTTGCGATAAAGATTGCCGCCAGAGATTGCGCTGATCAGCGTCCCCACCAAACTTGAAGCAAGAGAAGCCTCGAACAACACAGGATATTGTCCCGTCTTGATGGCATGCACATCCAGACGTCTCGCTGTGCGCTCACCCGCACGTCTACCAACCGTCTCAGGTAAGTCCATATCCATCGCATCGCGTGCATTGCTGTACCAGTAATCACGCTGCATCATCTCGCCAGCTTCCGCTATCACCGAAGCACTGATGCTATGGCGCGTGCTCGCGTATCCTCCTACAAAACCGTGGGTATTGGCATAGGCAAATACACCATCACTCGTATAGATACTAGCCCCTTCGGAATTTGTGATGCGTTTGTCTACCTGCATGGCCGCCGCTTCGCAACGCTTGGCCAAATCCGCTGCATCATCTACGCTGATAGCCCATGGATGATGCAAATCAAGATCCGGAAACTCAGTGGCCATTAGCGCAGGATCGGCCAGCCCGCAATAAGGGTCTTCTGCCGTATATTGTGCTATATTGCATGCTGCCTCGACCGTATCCTGCAGAGCTTGTGGGCTAAGATCTGAGCTGCTGGCAAACCCTTTGCGCTGACCAAAATATACCGTCACTGACACTCCTTTGTCACGGTTGTATTCGATATTCTCTAGCTCACCCATGCGAACCGATACACTTTGCCCCGTACCGTAGCTCACTTCGGCCTCTGCGCTGCTAGCACCCTTTTGTCTGGCAATCTCCAGCACATCCTGCGTCAACTGTTTTAGGACTTCCAGTTCCATTCTGATTTTATGCTTAAACTCAAAACTGCTATCATACCTGCGATACAGGAAAACGCATGCAAACACCCGATAAAAAGTCAGCACTACCCATCTACGACGGTCCTAGCAAAAGCCAACTCAAACGAGAGGCTGAGTCGCAGCAAGTAATCGGCAAAAAATTGGTCGAACTTCCAAAGGAGAAGCTAGCTAAGCTGGATTTGCCTGAAGCGTTACTGGAGGCTATCGCCGAGGCCAAGCGTATTACCGCGAATGGCGCGATTCGCCGCCAGATGCAGTTCATTGGCAGGCTGATGCGTGATATCGATGTAGCACCCATCATCGATCAGCTTGCCCGCTGGGAAGGCAAACATAATGAAGAAAACGCACGCTTTCATGCGCTGGAGCGCTGGCGCGAACGACTGCTGAAAGACGCGCAAGCCGTTTCTGATTTTTTAAACACTTACCCCGCTACTGATAGCCAGCAGTTGCGTACGCTGATACGTAATGCGCAAAAAGAAGCTGCCGCGAACAAACCTCCCAAAAGCAGTCGTGAGCTGTTCCAATTGATTCGGCAGGTCTCAGAGTCTTCTCAGTCCGAATGAAGACTCACTAGCTACTGGCACTGATAAACACTCCCAATTTGAACGAAGGCGATACAAATGGACATTCTTTTAATTACCATTTTCGCGCTGTCTTATGCAGCGATAGCCTTTGAGCATCCGTTCAACATCAACAAAAGCGCGCCAGCCTTAATCGGAGCCGGATTACTGTGGACGATATATGCCCTTAACGATGGGCATGCAGGGAAAAATCTCCACGAAACCGTATCTGGAACTGCAGAAATCATCTTCTTCCTGATGGGCGCAATGACGATAGTGGAGGTCATCGATGCCCATGATGGGTTCGACGTCATCACAGACAAAATCAAAACAACCAAAATGACGACACTATTATGGCTGGTAGGTTTTGTTACGTTCTTTTTGAGCGCTGTGCTCGACAACCTAACAACAACAATTGTCATGATTTCAGTTGTACGAAAATTACTTGGAAGAAGAGAAGACAAACTGTTCTTTGCGGGAATCATAGTGATTGCTGCCAATGCTGGCGGTGCCTGGTCACCCTTGGGCGATGTTACGACGACGATGCTATGGATCGGTGGTCAAGTCACAGCTTTTGCCATTATCAAGGGACTGTTCCTGCCATCGCTAGTGAATATGGTGTTGCCATTACTCATTGTCAACCGCATGTTCAGGGACAAACAAGTCATTGCACCAGATTGCTCGCTGCAATACCCAGATAAATACGCAACCAACCGGTTTGAAAAGAACTTCATATTTTTTGCGGGCATAGCCGCATTATGCAGCGTTCCCATCTTTAAAACCGTAACGCACTTGCCGCCATTCATGGGCATCTTGTTTGCCCTAGGTATAATCTGGCTGTTAAGCGAACTGATTCACCGTAATAAAAATGATGACGACAAACAACACTTGTCGCTGGCATCTGCCCTACAAAGAATCGATATGGCTTCTCTGGTGTTTTTTATTGGCATTTTGCTAGCGGTTGCTGTTCTCGAACATACACACATCCTGACCTCACTCGCCCAATGGCTGGATCAGTCCGTTGGCAATCAGGCGACAATTGTGATGTTGTTTGGGTTGGCGAGCGCTGTCATAGACAACGTACCGCTAGTCGCTGCATCCATGGGAATGTACCCACTTACGCAATTTCCTGCAGATTCATTCATCTGGGAGTTTCTTGCCTATGCTGCAGGCACTGGTGGCTCTATGCTGATTATTGGCTCTGCTGCTGGCGTCGCTGCAATGGGCTTGGAAAAAATCGAGTTCTTGTGGTATTTACGTAAAATCAGCTTGCTCGCCCTAGTTGGTTATCTGGGAGGAGCTGTAATCTACATCATACTTGGTCAGCTATTGATTCACTTGTAAAAATACAAGCACAAATTAACGTTTGTTGATTTGTGCTTGCAGTGTTTTTACCTCACCATCACGCTGAATCGCTACAGGTACAAGCTGCCCCTGCAGTTCGCCCACTAGTGCAGCAAGCTCTTCTGGTCTGTTGACAGCTTTTCCATCAAGTGCAAGCAACACATCTCCCCGTTGCAGACCGGCTTGGGCAGCGGGAGACCCTTGAATGACCGCGATGACGTTCACACCATCACTGGGAGCTACATCTTCATCTTTTGGCACTAGCTTGATGACATGCAAACCTAACAATGGCGCCGGCAGTTTTGCCCAGTAAGTCGCGTAGTATCGATAGTTAGGAAGCTCCTGGAAATCCTTTTCTGTTAATTCCTTACCAGACTTCCTAGCCTCACGAATGAACTCCATCTGGCCAGTCGGAGTCTTTTTGCGAGACTTCGTTATATACACCAGCACCTTGTCCGCTTTAACCTCCCTGCCATGCGCAAGCGCTTGCTCAGGCGGCACATCCGCAGCCTCGAAGCTCGATGTGCCCATCAAATCATAGCCTTGTTCCAGCATGGATATATTGTCTTCATGCCGGTCCTTGCCGATGTATAGCTCTGTGACTGGCTCGGCTTGAGAAGATATTAACTGACTCTTCGCCTGCGTTTGGTAATGTTTGGCATACCAGTTTTCATCCGCCTGTGCGACCAATGTGAAGCAAGCCAAAAAAGATATAACTAATAACCGCATGATTCGCCTTTGTATGTTAGGTGTTATGATTTCGATTAAACCCGAATGCTAGACTTGTTAACTACAAAACAATTCCCGAGATGCAGAATATATTAAATATCGGCCTGGTGTCCATCAGTGACCGAGCAAGTAGTGGTGTATACGAAGATAAAGGCATCCCCAGCTTGCGCGAATGGTTGGAAAAGACACTGACCTCACCATTCAGATTGGAGACACGCCTGATTGCCGATGAACAATCAATTATCGAAAGCACTTTAGTAGACCTAGTGGATAATATCGGCTGCCATCTGATTTTGACCACTGGCGGCACCGGTCCAGCCAAACGTGATGTCACGCCTGAAGCTACACTGGCGATTGCCGAAAAGGAAATGCCAGGCTTTGGCGAACAAATGCGGCAAATCAGCTTGAACTTCGTACCTACAGCCATATTGTCTCGTCAGGTCGCCGTGATACGCAAACAATGTCTGATCATCAACTTGCCAGGACAGCCTAGAGCTATCGCGCAAACGCTCGAAGGCCTCAAAGATGAATCCGGCAAACAGACCGTGCATGGCATCTTTGCCGCAGTCCCATATTGCCTGGACTTGATAGGCGCACCTTACATTGAAACAAACGAAACCGTATGCAAAGCTTTTCGCCCTAAAAAGTAATGGCCTCTGAATTCGATATCATCCGCGATTTTTTCACTCGCCCATCCAAGCACACGGATTTGAGCATAGGTGATGATGCGGCACTCATCCAACCCAGCCCTGGAACCCAACTCGCCATCTCGACCGATATGCTCGTCGCTGGCACGCATTTCTTTGTCGATGCCGCGCCTTACGATATTGGCTGGAAATCGCTGGCGGTCAACATTTCAGACATGGCAGCGATGGGAGCACAGCCCAAGTGGGCAACATTGTCGATCTCACTCGCAGAAAATGATACACAATGGCTTAGCGAGTTCGCTCGCGGCTTCTTTGCCTGCGCGGACAAGTTCAATGTGGACCTGATTGGCGGTGACACCACGCGCGGCCCGCTTAATATCAGCGTAACCATTATTGGAGAAACACCTATCGGTCGGGGGCTGGTTCGCAGTGGCGCAAAAGAAGGCGACGACATCTGGGTAAGCGGGCATATCGGCAGCGCAGCGGCAGGCCTGGCACATTTACAAGGCAAGATGGCTCTAGAAAACGTTGCCCTGCATGCCAGCCTGGATGCGCTTCACAGGCCAATGCCACGCGTAGCTTTAGGGCTGGCGCTGCGAAATATCGCCAATAGCGCGATTGATATCTCTGATGGGTTGGCGCAAGACTTGGGGCATATTTTGGCGGCATCTCACCTAGGAGCAGAGGTTTTTTACGAAAGCATCCCTAAAAACCCTGCCCTGAAAGCAAAGCTGGATGCGGTGTTTGAAACCATGGTTTTAAGCGGCGGGGACGATTACGAGCTATGCTTTACCGCGCCGCAACAAGCCAGAGACGCAATTAGGAACATTGGGCAGGAACTGAACCTGCAACTTTCGCGGATTGGTATTATCCGTGCAGGAAACGGCTTGACCGTCTATGATGCTGAGAATAAAGCGATGAGTTTACAAAAAACCGGATACGACCATTTCAAAAAATGAAGCCAGACTTGAAATTCTTATTGCAGCACCCGGCCCACTTGATTGCTCTTGGTTTTGGCAGCGGATTGGCGCCCAAAGCGCCCGGCACTTTCGGAACGCTGGCAGGCATCCCGCTGGCATTGCTGCTATTCAGGCTGCCCGTCGTTTGGCAGGCACCCATTCTGCTGGGAATGTTTGTACTGGGAGCATGGTGCTGCGACAAAACCGGCAAAGCATTAGGCGCAGCAGATCACGGCAGCATCGTGTGGGATGAGATTGTGGCCATCATACTGGTGCTGGCTTTCACTCCGATGAACTGGCTCTGGTGGCTAGCTGCATTTGCGCTTTTTCGCCTGTTCGATATCTGGAAACCATTTCCCATCCGCCAATTAGACGCAAAATTCAAGAATGGCTTTGGCGTAATGCTGGATGATATTCTGGCTGCGGTTTATAGCATCGTTTGTATCCTGGCTTTACTCATATGGACGCACTCGATACATTAGCCGCACAACTCGGTGCATTGCTGAAAGCACGTGATTATAAGCTATCGCTGGCAGAATCCTGCACGGGTGGCATGGCCGCATCGGCCGTCACCAGCGTAGCCGGTAGTTCTAGCTGGTTCGATCGCGGCTTTGTTACCTATAGCAACGAAGCAAAAATGCAAATGCTAGAAGTTAGCGCTGAGACGTTGAATAGGTTTGGCGCCGTGAGCGAGCAGACCGCTCTGGAAATGGCACAAGGTGCACTCGCGCACAGCCTAGCGCATATCACATGCAGCATCACTGGGATTGCTGGACCTGATGGTGGTACAGCCGAAAAACCTGTTGGCACCGTGTGCTTTGCATGGGCAGGCACAAAAATGACACCATCCACCAAAACTTGTCATTTCAATGGCAACCGCCAGGAGATTCGTATCCAGTCGGCTACTATGGCACTGTCAGGCCTAATAAATATCCTGAAATCGCGCTAAATCAATCACGCCCACGGTGATGACCACGGCCTTCGCCGCGCCCCCACCCACGATGTTCACCACGCCAGCCATGATGCTGACCGCGCCAGCCATGATGGTTCCATCCATCACGACGATCTGCACCGCGCCAGCCGTATGAAATGTATGGGGAATAGACAACGCTTGGCGCGGGGTGGTAATACATTGGTGGCGCACCGTAATAATAAACCACCGGTGGAGCCGCATGATAAGCGACGGGCGGTGCATAATATGGGCTACCGATAGAAATACTCCAGCCTACATCACCATGTGCCTGAGCACTGGATATAGTCGCTAAACCTAGCAACGCTGTTGCAAAAAGTGTTTTGAATAATTTCATTTCGCTTCTCCATTTTTGTCTTTGGCAGACATTTATCAAAACGCATTGCTCACTCATAAGTTGACAACAAATGACATGCTTAAATTTCATGGCTACGCCTTTGGTGCGCTTACTTTAAATGCCGTTTTATGAAATAATGACAGGTTATTGCAAAACGCATTTAAGCACCTAAAAACAAAGGCAAAACTCATGGACGACAACAAAAGCAAAGCGCTGGCCGCCGCACTTTCACAAATTGAAAAGCAATTCGGCAAAGGCTCAATCATGCGCATGGGCGACAGCGATATTGGCGAGGAAGTCCAGCCAGTATCTACCGGCTCATTAGGGTTGGATATCGCTCTCGGTATCGGCGGCTTGCCCCGTGGACGCATCGTGGAAATCTACGGCCCTGAGTCATCCGGCAAAACCACCCTCACACTTTCTGTAATTGCCGAAATGCAGAAACTGGGCGGCGTGGCTGCCTTCATTGATGCAGAACATGCCTTGGATCCACAATACGCCGCCAAACTGGGTGTAAATGTGCCTGAACTGCTCATCTCGCAGCCTGACACCGGCGAGCAAGCGCTGGAGATCGCCGACATGCTGGTACGTTCCGGTAGCGTGGACATTGTGGTCATTGACTCCGTTGCCGCATTGACCCCTCGCGCAGAGATTGAAGGGGAGATGGGCGACAGCCATATGGGATTGCAGGCACGCTTGATGTCACAAGCGCTGCGCAAACTCACCGGCAACATCAAACGTACCAACACGCTGGTCATCTTCATCAACCAAATCCGCATGAAGATCGGCGTGATGTTCGGTAACCCGGAAACAACCACCGGCGGTAACGCATTGAAATTCTATGCTTCAGTGCGTCTCGATATTCGCCGCACTGGGGCCATCAAGAAAGGTGACGAAATCATCGGCTCCGAAACCCGTGTCAAAGTCATCAAGAATAAAGTGGCGCCACCGTTCAAGCAAGCCGAATTTGACATCATGTACGGCGAAGGGATTTCCCGTCTTGGCGAGATCATAGAGCTTGGCGTGAATCTGAAACTGATCGAAAAAGCCGGTGCATGGTTTAGCTATAACGGTGAAAAAATCGGACAGGGCAAAGAAAATGCCAAGGAATATCTGCGCGAACACCCTGAAGTTGCAGCCGAGATTGAAGCAAAGATCCGTGCCAACTCTAAACAGTTGAACGAAAGCATGGCAGCAGCACGTGGCGAGGAAGACTAAGCATCAAGCCAGTAGAAAAATCCCTACGGCAACGCGCCTTGGAGTATCTTGCTAAACGCGAATACTCACATCACGAGTTGGCGCAGAAACTCAAAGGGTTTGCGGAAGATAGTGACGACATCGCCGCATTGCTGGATGACTTTAAAAAACGCGGCTGGCTGAGTGATGTGCGCTTTACCGAGCAGATTGTGCACGCGCGAAAAGCAAAGTTTGGTGCAAGCAAAGTAGCGCATGAACTACGCGAAAAAGGGGTAGCTGATGATTTGGTAACTGATGCAGTTGCCAAGTTGAAAGAGAATGAACTGGATAATGCGCGAAAAGTATGGCAAAAAAAATTCCGGTCTACGCCAGCAAGCCGTGAGGAATGGGTAAAACAGGCGCGATTTTTACAAAGCCGAGGGTTCGGCTTTGAGATTATAAAAAAAGTTTTGAATAGTAAATTTGACGATGACAATTAAGTTAAGCAGCAAACCTTCCAGTAACGAGATTCGCCAGGCATTTCTCGATTTCTTCGCGTCCAAAGGCCACGAAATCGTTGCATCAAGTTCACTGGTGCCTCATGGTGACCCTACCCTGCTATTCACCAATGCAGGGATGAACCAGTTCAAGGATGTGTTCTTGGGTTTTGACAAGCGTCCATACACACGCGCCACCACCGCCCAAAAATGTGTACGCGCTGGCGGTAAACACAACGATTTGGAGAATGTCGGCTACACTGCACGTCATCACACTTTTTTCGAAATGCTGGGCAACTTCAGTTTTGGCGATTACTTCAAACGCGATGCCATCAAATACGCGTGGGAGTTACTGACCGAAGTCTACAAACTGCCTAAAGACCGCCTGATGGTCACCGTTTATGCGGAAGACGATGAAGCATACGACATCTGGCACAAAGAAGTCGGCGTGCCTGCAGATAAAATCGTGCGCATCGGTGACAACAAAGGTGCGCGTTATGCATCTGACAACTTCTGGATGATGGGCGACACTGGCCCGTGTGGCCCGTGTACGGAGATTTTCTATGATCATGGCAGCCATATTCCAGGCGGCCCTCCAGGGAGCCCGGATGAAGATGGTGACCGTTTCATCGAAATTTGGAACAACGTATTCATGCAATTCAACCGCGATGAAGCGGGCGTGATGCATCCTCTACCAAAACCTAGCGTAGATACCGGCATGGGGCTGGAGCGCATTTCTGCCGTGCTGCAAGGCGTGCACGCCAACTACGAGATCGACTTGTTTCAAGGCCTGATTGCCGCCGCCGCACGCGAAACCAAGGCAACCGACCTGAAAAGCCCAAGCTTGAAAGTACTGGCCGATCACATCCGTGCATGTTCCTTCCTAATTGCCGATGGTGTGATTCCCGGCAACGAAGGCCGCGGTTATGTGCTGCGCCGCATCATCCGCCGAGCAATTCGTCACGGATATAAATTAGGCTGTCGTAGTGCTTTCTTCCATAAGCTTGTGGCAGACCTTGTAAAAGAAATGGGGCAAGCTTATCCTGAGTTGAAAACTAACCAGACACGCGTCACCGATATACTCAAACAAGAAGAAGATCGCTTCTTCGAAACCATCGAAAATGGCATGGCGATTCTGGAGAACGAGCTCTCCACCAAGCCAGCGCAACTGAATGGGGATTTAGCTTTCAAGCTGCACGACACTTTCGGCTTCCCTCTAGACTTGACCGCCGATATTTGTCGGGAACGTGGTGTCACCGTCGATACAGCCGGTTTTGATGCTGCCATGGCTCGCCAAAAAGAACAGGCCCGCGCAGCAGGCAAGTTCAAGATGGCCACCAATCTGGAATATTCTGGCAAGACTACGACGTTTTACGGTTATGAAACTCTGGAGAAACCTGCCACGGTACTCGCCCTATACAAAGATGGTACTTCCGTGAACAGGCTGAACGAAGGCGACATGGGAGTGGTAGTGCTAGACGATACGCCGTTCTATGCTGAATCGGGCGGCCAGATTGGAGACAGCGGGGAACTGCGTGCCGTTGATGGCATCTTTGCAGTAGAAGACACACAGAAGGTACAGGCGGCAGTGTTCGGCCACCATGGGGTACTCAAAACAGGCAGCCTTGCAGTCGGTGATAAATTAACGGCGCGCGTAAACACGCAAGCGCGCGCAGCCACGATGCGCAACCACTCCGCTACCCACCTCATGCACAAGGCTTTGCGCGAAGTGCTGGGCGAGCATGTGCAGCAGAAGGGCAGTTTGGTAGACACCGATAAAACCCGCTTCGACTTCGTGCACAATGCACCGATGACGGACGAGCAAATCGCCAAAGTCGAGGCGATTGTGAACGCGGAAATCCTCGCCAATGCGGCGACCCAAGCGCGTGTGATGCCGATTGAAGAAGCGCAGAAAACCGGTGCGATGATGTTGTTTGGTGAGAAATATGGTGATGAAGTGCGGGTACTGGATATTGGTTCTTCACGCGAACTGTGTGGTGGCACGCATGTTAGCCGCACTGGCGACATCGGCCTGTTCAAAATCACAGCTGAGAGCGGTGTCGCAGCAGGTGTGCGCCGCATAGAGGCAACTACCGGGGAAGGTGCGCTTAGGTTGATTCAAACCCAGCAAGCATTACTGAATCAATTGGCTGGAGAGTTAAAGGCACCTGTCAATGAGTTACCCGGGAAAATCGGGCAAATGCTGGATAACGTGAAATCACTAGAAAAGGAACTAGCACGCTTGAAGTCCAAACTAGCTTCATCGCAAGGTGATGATTTGGCTGGCCAGGCAATGGATGTCAAAGGCATTAAAGTGCTCGCTGCTACACTTGAGGGCGCTGACGCCAATACCCTGCGTGAAACCATGGACAAACTGAAAGACAAGCTGAAATCTGCCGCTATCGTACTGGCCAGCACTGCGGGCGGTAAAGTCAGTTTGGTAGCCGGCGTGACGCAAGATTTAACTGGCAAAATCAAGGCGGGGGATTTGGTGAATTTCGTAGCCGCTCAGGTTGGTGGTAAGGGTGGCGGAAAGCCGGATATGGCAATGGCGGGCGGCACTGACGTAGGCGCATTACCGAAGGCGCTTACCAGCGTTGCTGAATGGATTAGCAGTAAAATTTGATAAGAATACGAGTTAAAAGATGGCATTGATAGTACAAAAATATGGTGGAACCTCTGTAGCAAACCCTGACAGGATTCGTAATGTTGCCAAGCGTGTCGCCCGCTACAAAGCAATGGGGCACCAAGTAGTCGTGGTGGTTTCTGCAATGTCCGGCGAAACCAACCGTCTCATCTCTCTGGCAAAAGAGATCATGCCAGAACCTGATCCGCGCGAACTGGATGTGATGGTCTCAACTGGTGAGCAAGTCACCATCGGCATGACTGCCCTCGCTTTAATGGAACTGGGCATCAAGGCGAAAAGCTACACTGGGGCGCAAGTCAAAATCCTGACAGATGACGCGTTCACCAAGGCACGCATCCTCAGTATAGACGAGCACAACATCAAGCATGAGCTCGATGAAGGTTATGTAGTTGTTGTAGCCGGCTTCCAAGGCGTGGACGCAAATGGCAACATCACGACTCTAGGCCGTGGTGGCTCCGACACAACCGGCGTTGCCTTGGCTGCAGCGCTTAAAGCAGACGAATGCCAGATCTATACAGACGTTGATGGTGTTTATACCACGGACCCACGTATCGTTCCGGAGGCGCGCCGCCTTGAAAAGATTACATTCGAGGAAATGCTGGAACTTGCTAGCCAGGGCAGCAAAGTATTGCAAATCCGTTCGGTAGAGTTCGCCGGAAAATATAAAGTAAAATTGCGCGTGCTTTCCAGCTTCGAGGACGAAGGCGACGGCACACTGATCACATTTGAGGAAAACGAAGGAAACAACATGGAAGATCCGATTATCTCAGGTATCGCGTTTAATCGTGACGAAGCCAAAATCACCGTACTGGGGGTCCCTGACAAACCGGGCATCGCTTACCAGATTCTGGGCCCTGTAGCTGACGCCAACATCGACGTGGACATGATCATCCAAAACACCGGTGCCGACGGCACAACCGATTTTACCTTTACTGTGCACAAGAACGAGATGGGCAAGGCACTCAGCATCTTGCGCGATAAAGTACAGCCGCACATCCATGCGCGTGAGATCAACGGTGATGACAAGATTGCCAAAGTCTCCGTCGTAGGTGTTGGCATGCGCTCTCATGTAGGTGTTGCTAGCAAGATGTTCCGCACGCTTGCAGAAGAAGGCATCAACATACAAATGATCTCCACCAGCGAAATCAAAATCGCGGTCGTCATCGAAGAAAAATATATGGAACTCGCGGTGCGTGTACTGCACAAAGCATTTGATCTGGAAAACGCATAAATCCCTTCATTCCAGGGATTTAAATTGATTTTTAAGGGGGTTTCGCGTATAGTTGCGCCCTCATGCAGTATCGGAGAGATGGCCGAGAGGTCGAAGGCACTTCCCTGCTAAGGAAGCATACGGGCTTAAATCTGTATCGAGGGTTCGAATCCCTCTCTCTCCGCCAGTTTCCTCAGACTTGTGCTATAATAACCACGTTTCTGAAATGAAACACCCTTGCGCCCGTAGCTCAGTTGGATAGAGTATTTGGCTACGAACCAAAGGGTCGGGC
>DAOMMM010000009.1:0-63776 GCA_035423825.1 Methylophilus sp.
GCACCTTAACCACAAATACCCACACTTATCAGTCGTTTTAACTTGTTAAAGAACAAAAAACCCCAATTTAACACGCTATGGAAAAATTGGTTGCGGGAACAGGATTTGAACCTGTGACCTTCGGGTTATGAGCCCGACGAGCTGCCAGACTGCTCCATCCCGCGTCCGCATCGACGTTGTAAATACTGCATTGCGTCGAGAGGTGAGACTATAACAAACTTTTCGAGCTTGTGTCAAACCGTTTTTGGATTTTTCTGAGAAAACTCGCAAGTGCTGCCAATCTCAGCAAACCGTTTCAAAAAAGGTAATCTTGAATAGCGGCCGATTGGGATTTAACTGACCTGCCGCTATTTAAGATTATTAATGGGCATTTGTAGCTGGAGCTGACTCTGCCACAAATATCTCCACACGACGGTTTTTAGCACGGTTCGCTTCTGTGTCATTACTTACCACAGGCTCACGCGAGCCACGACCATCAATTTGTACGCGACTGAGCGCCACACCTCGACTAGAGAGGTAATCTCGCACGTTAGAAGCGCGCTGCAACGAAAGCGGATTGTTAATAGCATCCGACCCTGTACTATCGGTATGACCGACTATCATCACAGTCGTAGCTGGGTTCTCCACCAAACCTTGCGCAAATTTATCCAGCACTGACCGGAAGTTCGGCGCGATATCTGCCTTGCCAACGGCGAAAGAAACATCGCTTGGCACTTCAAGCTTCAGGCGGTTATCAGCAGTTTGTGTCACTTGGACGCCAGTGCCTTGTGTGGCTTTTTCCATTTCCTGTTTTTGTTTTTCCATACGGTTCGACCAGACGTTGCCCGCAATGGCGCCGGCACCAGCACCTACAGCCGCTCCAATCACAGCGCCCTTGCCACCACCCGCTACTGCACCCACTACTGCGCCGCCCGCAGCGCCGATGCCAGCGCCTTTGGCAATGGTTTGCTGTTTCTCAGTCATACTGGCACAGCCCGCCAAAACCACCGCCAGCGCTAACGAGATAACTGTAGTTTTACGATTCAACATATCGAATTTCTCCTCATTGCTAATTAAATAACAAATATATAACGACCCAACACCTTTTTTGGTGCACAAAAAAAGCGAAGGCAGTTCCCCTCGCTTTTTAGAAAAAAACCGCAGTTATACTTTTTGGTCAGAATTAAGCAACACACATTTTTATTATGTGTGCTTGGTTATCCTGTCATTTACCTACTGCACCAAAAACCTTTTTAATGATACTGCTTGCCTGCCCCATTGGGTCTTTACGGATTGCCGCTTCCTCCTTGGCAATCATCAGATACAAACCATCCAGGGCTTTTTGGGTGACATATTTGTTGATGTTGGCATCTTCTTTTTTCACTACGCCAAACTTGCTACCCATCTCCGCATATTTATTGTAGGTATCTGCTAACTGCACATTTGCAGTAGCCTTTTCCACGATAGGCAAAAACTTCTCAGCCATCTGTGCCGATGTAGTACGCTTGAAATACTGCGTTGCAGCATCTTGCGGACCAGTCAGAATAGCCTTGGCATCTGCCAGCGTCATTTTCTTGATGGAATCCACAAGCAAAGCTTTTGCTTCTGGCACCGCCGCCTCAGCAGCACGGTTCATTTTTAGCACAAGCTCATCGGACTGTTTGCCCATACCCATCAGCTTCATGCCTTTTTCGATCTTTTTTAGCGAGTTAGGCAACGGGATTTTGACTTCTTTATTTCCAAAGAAACCATCGGTAGCACCAAGCATGCTGACTGCTTTAGACACACCTTGGTCCAAGGCGGCTTTGAGTCCATCCGATGTTTCAGCATTGCTCAAGTTAGAAACCCCAGAGCCGGTACTAGCGCTACCGGCTTGAGTGTTGCTTTTGAGTGCGTCTTTTACGTCCGACAAACTCAAGGCGCTCGCATGATTGACAAACAAAACGAACAACAGTGTAGTTATCAGACGCATCTCTGGTTCCCCCTAAAAAATAAAATCCACATCCGGCCTCAACGGCCGAAGATGCGGATTGGTTTACGTTATTTTCTAGCTTTAGCGGTTTTTTCTGCCTTGGCTTTTGCAGATTTCACATCCCATATCTGCTCTGCATACTCCGCAATCGTCCTATCGCTGGAGAATTTAGCCATACGCGCTACGTTCAGAATAGCGCGGCGTGACCATTCCTCCTGATCCTGGTAGACCTTGGAGACTTCATCCTGCATAGAGATATAGCTCGCATAATCCGCCAAGAGCAGATAATGGTCACCATTGTTGAGCAGATTGTCCACAATCGCCTGGTAACGATTCGGCTCTTCCACAGAGAAGAACCCAGAAGCGATCATATCCAGCACCTGTTTCAATTCAACATTCTGGTGATAGTATTCACGCGAGTTGTAGCCCATAGATTTAAGCGCCGCAACCTCTGGCGTCGTCAAACCAAAGATAAAAATATTGTCATCACCAACCTCTTCCTTAATCTCGACGTTAGCCCCATCCAGCGTACCGATAGTCAATGCGCCATTCAAGGCCATCTTCATATTACCGGTTCCACTCGCCTCGGTACCTGCTGTGGAGATTTGCTCAGACAGGTCGCTACCAGGGAACAGAATTTCTGCGGCGGAAACCTCATAATTAGGGTAGTACACCACTTTGAGCTTATCGCCCACCGCCGGATCTTCATTAACGATTGCCGCCACATCATTAATGAGGCGAATGATGAGTTTAGCCATCCAATAACCTGGCGCCGCTTTGCCGCCAAAAATCACAGCACGCGGGGTGATATTCTCTGCCTGGCCTTGGCGTATGCGGTTATACAAGGTAATTACATGCAGCACGTTCAGCAACTGGCGCTTGTACTCATGTATACGTTTAATTTGCACATCAAACAACGCATTCGGATTCAATTTCACACCAGTGAGATGTTCGATTTTCTTGGCTAAGCGCACCTTGTTGGCATGTTTCACTTGTCGGAACGCCTTGCGGAACTCTTTATCTTTGGCAAAAGGCTCCAGTTTCTTCAGCTGCGTCAAATCCTTCTGGAATCCGTCACCGATTTTGCTGCGAATCAACTCAGTCAAACCTGGATTAGCCTGATTCAACCAGCGACGCGGTGTGATGCCGTTGGTCATGTTGGTGAATTTATTCGGATAAATCTTATGAAAATCAGCAAACAAGGTGGTTTTCAACAACTCACTATGCAACTCGGCCACGCCGTTGACGGTGTGACTTCCAACGACTGCCAGATGCGCCATGCGCACGCGGCGGCCATGCGTTTCGTCGATAATGGAAACGCGACGGAGCAACTCGGTATCGCCGGGGAAGTGATGGTTCACCATCTGCAGGAACTGGTGATTGATTTCGTAAATGATCTCCAGATGACGCGGCAGCAGGCTCCCAAACAAATCTACCGACCAAGTTTCCAGGGCTTCCGGCATGAGTGTATGGTTGGTATAAGCAAAGATTCGCGTGGTCAGATCCCATGCAAACGCCCAATCGAGTTCATGCATATCTACCAACTGATGCATCATCTCCGCCACACCAATCGCAGGGTGCGTATCGTTTAGCTGAATTGCAATCTTATCAGGCAGCAAAGCCCAATTGGTCTTGTCAGCGTGGGTATGCACACTGATGAACCGGCGCAGGATATCCTGAATCGAAGCAGATACGAAAAAATACTGTTGCTTCAGGCGCAGCTCTTTACCCAACTGAGAGGTATCGTTAGGGTATAACACTTTGGAAATAGTCTCGCTGTCGTTACGCTCAGCCACCGCCTGCTCGTAGTTGCCATCGTTAAAATGGCGTAAGTCGAACTCGCGCGCCGCCTTTGCAGACCACAGACGCAGAGTATTCACCGTCTCGGTGTCATAGCCCGGCACTGGCACATCATAAGCCATCGCCACCACTGGCTCGGCATCCACCCAATGGCTCTTGGTACCATGCGGCGTGTTAATCTGTATGGTCTTGCCGTAGAAATGCACAGGATAGGTCGCCTCAGGACGCTGAAACTCCCAGATATTGCCATAGCGCAGCCAATTATCCGGATTTTCCATCTGCTGACCGTTTTCGATGGACTGGCGGAACATGCCGTACTCATAACGGATACCGTAGCCGGAAGCCGGGATGTCCATCGTCGCCATCGAGTCCAGGAAACAGGCCGCCAGACGACCCAAGCCACCGTTACCCAGAGCGGCATCGGTTTCCATCTCGACAGCGTTCTCCATACTGTGGCCCAATGCACTTAAACCGTTCGCCACATCATCCTTGATGCCCAAATTCAGTGCAGCATTGGATAGCATGCGGCCAATCAGAAACTCCAGGGACAAGTAATAAACGCGTTTCGGATCCTGCTCGGAATACGCAGAAGAAGTCTTCACCCAGCGCTCCACCACATGGTCGCGCACCGTGTAAGCAGCGGCGTTATACCAGTCGCGCGGCGTGGAAACCTCGTCTGTCTTAAAACAGGAGAAAATCAAGTGGTTCTGGATCGCTTGCTTGATTGGGGACAGTTTCGGCAATACGGGGCCGGCTTTCTTGCTAGTACTCATCTGGAATGACTTTCGAAATGCGATTTTTAACGTAAAAGATATGGAAAAGATAATGTGATTTTAGCAAATTACAGGCCAGCCTTGGCGCAAATTGAACCAAAATTACATTTGGTTACACACGCGCACGCGTTCATTGCAAAAACAATCGGCCTGAAAGGCAAGCTGCACGCGCCTTTTAGGCCGATGGGTTTGACAATGAAAAATTAAGCTTTAAATCAAATGATGAGCTTGTTCATCCGCTTGACGAAACTTGCCGGGTCTTCCAGCTGACCGCCTTCTGCAAGCAAGGCTTGTTCGAACAGCAGGCTGGTCAAGTCATCGAATACAGCCTGGTCAGATTCGTTTTTCAAACGCTCTATCAATTTATGTTCAGGGTTGATTTCGAGTGTTGGCTTGCTTTCTGGCGTCTTTTGGCCTGCTGCTTTAAGCAGGCGCTCCAGGTTACCAGAGATATCATGCTCGCCAGCGACCAGACAGGCTGGCGAGTCAGTCAAACGATGCGTCACGCGCACTTCTTTCACTTTGTCGCCCAAGGCTGTTTTGATTTTCTCAACCACATCTTTCGCCGCATCTTCAACCTTTTTCTGCGCTTCCTTCTCGCTCTCATCTTCCAGCTTGCCTAGGTCCAGGTCACCCTTGGCGACGGATTGCAGTTTCTTGCCTTCCACTTCGAACAGGCCGCCCAGCATCCATTCATCCACGCGGTCGGACAACAGTAGCACCTCGATGCCTTTCTTACGGAAGATCTCCAAATGTGGACTGTTCTTAGCCGCGGCGAAACTGTCTGCAGTGATATAGTAAATGGCTTCCTGACCTTCTTTCATGCGGCTGACGTAATCTTTGAATGATACGTTTTGTGTGCCGTTATCCGCATGCGTACTGGCGAATCTCAAAAGTCCGGCAATCTTGTCCTTGTTGGCGAAATCTTCCGGCGGTCCCTCTTTTAGCACGCGACCGAACTGATCCCAGAAATTCTGATAGTCTTCAGGTTTATTCGTAGCCATGTCCTCCAGCAGATCCAACACGCGCTTGGTGGAGGCGGACTTGATGGATTCGATGTCCTTGCTGTGCTGCAGAATCTCACGGGATACGTTCAGCGGTAAATCAGCCGAATCGATCACACCACGCACGAAACGCAGGTAGTGAGGCATCAGTTTCTCAGCATCCTCCATGATGAACACGCGCTTCACATACAGCTTGATGCCATGTCGCTGCTCGCGGTCGTACAAATCAAATGGCGCCTTGCCCGGCACATACAACAGCGAGATGTATTCCTGCTTGCCCTCGACACGGTTATGCGCCCATGCCAGCGGATCCTCAAAATCGTGTGAGACGTGCTTGTAAAACTCTTTGTACTCATCTTCTGTAATATCATTCTTGCTGCGCGCCCATAGCGCAGAGGCCTTGTTGACCACCTCATCTTCATCGGTAGGCACTTGCTCTCCGTCTTTCCATTCCGATTTCTTCATCACGATAGGCAAAGTGATATGGTCGGAGTACTTGCGAATGATGGTCTTGAGTTTCCAGTCGTTCAGGAACTCGTCTTCGCCCTCACGCAGATGCAAGGTTACATCGGTACCACGGCTTGCCTTCTCGGTGGGCTCGACAGTGAACTCACCTTCGCCACCAGATTGCCATTGTGTCGCTTCCGTCTCGCCAGCCCGGCGCGTGGTCAATGTGACCTTGTCGGCCAGAATGAATGCGGAATAGAACCCAACGCCGAACTGCCCGATCAGATTCGCATCTTTGGCTTGGTCGCCAGTCAGGGATTGCAAAAAAGCTTTTGTGCCAGATTTGGCAATAGTACCGATGTTATCGATCACCTCCTGACGACTCATACCGATACCGTTATCGCTGATGGTCAATGTCCGGGCAGCTTTGTCGAACGATACGCGAATCTTCAGATCACTGTCATCGCCATAGAGGCTGCCATTGTTCAGCGCCTCGAAACGAAGCTTATCCGCCGCATCCGAGGCGTTGGAAATCAACTCACGCAGCACGATCTCTTTGTTGCTGTACAGTGAGTGGATCATCAGGTGCAGCAGTTGTTTGACTTCGGCCTGGAATGCCATCGATGTTTTAGATTGGTTTTCTTTTTGTGATGTCGCTGTCATGTTCATCCCTTAAAATTTATATGCAAAAAAAATGGGTTTCTTTCTATTTGGGGTCGCCTATTCACATTTCAAGCGTTATCATTCTTGCAAGAATCATTTTAAGCTTCGTATCATGCCTAACAACTCACCCAATACCCTTTTTGCCGCAGTCGACTTGGGTTCTAACAGTTTCAGACTTGAAATCGGTCGTTATGACCACGGGCAGATGGTGCGTATCGACTATTTGAAAGAGGCCGTGCGGCAAGGTGGGGATCTGGATGAGAACCGTAACCTTTCTGCTGATGCGATGGAACGCGGCCTGAAATGCCTGCTGCGTTTCGGCGAACGCATCAAGGGTTTCCCAGCCACGCATGTGCGCGCTGTTGCCACACAAACACTGCGCGAAGCCAAGAATCGCGAAGAATTCTTGCGCTTGGCAAAGGTCGCCTTGGGCTTCGACGTGGAAGTAATTTCCGGGGTCGAAGAGGCACGCCTGATCTATCAGGGTGTCAGCCGTTTCCTGCCTCAGTCAGAAGAGCGCCGCTTGGTTGTGGACATCGGGGGACGCTCCACCGAATTCATACTGGGGCAAGGCTTCGCCATTCACAGTACCGACTCCCTGCGTGTCGGCTCGGTTGCATGGTCGCTCAAGTATTTTCCCAAAGGGCAATTCACTGAAGAAGCGTTTTTACGTGCCGAAGTAGCGGCAGAGTCTTATCTCGATGCCATCATGCAGACCTACCAGCCCGCCGCCTGGGATGTGGCTTATGGCGCATCAGGCACGGTGGGTGCGATTGCGGAGATTCTGGGCTATGCCGGCTTTGAATCCGATTGTATCAATCGCAAAAGCTTGAAATGGCTTCGTAGCGAGCTGATTCGCGCCAGGCATGTAGACAAACTGACGATGGCTGGCTTGAAAGATGATCGCAAGCCTGTCATCGGCGGCGGCTTATCCGTATTGCTGGCGGTTTTCGACTTGCTGGAAATCGAAGAGATGCAAGTGGCTAGCGGCGCATTGCGTCATGGCCTGCTTTACGGCATGGCCGAACAGGATCGCCACGAGATGTTGGATCTACGCAAGAATGCTATCGAACGTCTCTCCAACAGGTTCGGCGTGGATAAAGCACATGCCAATCGCATCGGAGAAGTCGCCAATATCTTGTTCAGGCAAATAGTGCGATACGCACCAGAAGCCAGCTATGCCGCGCACACACAAGAGCTTATATGGGCTGGGCAGTTGCATGAGATAGGCGGTGCAATCTCCCACACGAATGCGCATCGACATAGCGCCTACATTCTGGACAATGCAGAAATCATGGGGTTTGCCCAGCATGAGCTGCATCGCCTCAGTCAACTTGTGCTGGGTCACAAAGGCAAACTCACTAAACTGGATATCAACGATGAAGACGCTGTTTTCATGACAGAGCTACTTTGCCTACGCCTTGCGGTCATTTTCTGCCATTCCCGCACGATGCCGAGGCTGGACAACATACAACTGCACGCGGACAGGAACACCTTCTACCTCGACATTCCGTCGGAATGGCAGAAAGTGCATCCACAAAGCACCTATCTCTTGGAAGAAGAAGTGCTTGCTTGGAAAAAAACCAGCTGGAGCCTCATCATCACACACTCATAAGATCAACTCTCAACTCTGCCCGAAGATTTTCCTAACTGTTCTAACTGACATTCAATATTCCAAGTTTTGTGCCGTTAACATAGCTAAGAGCTACTTCGCTATGCTAGCAAATTAATTTAAAAAGCGTTCGCGCCAACAAATGGAGCGAATTGGATAACTTTATGGGACACTTGGATTCAAATATCTCTGCAGGCCTTGATTTACTCAATTGGCCAATACCACCCTATTTCAACTATCGGCATGACCCGAACAAGCCTGCGTACGACCTTTGTATCGTCGAAATTGTGAAAGACAAGGCACACACTGGTTATCTTGTCCGTCATTCACCAGAGGAAGCACGCATCCTGTTCAAGCCTTTGCACTCCAATACCGAGCAAGTGATATCCTTTGACAAGATCAAGAGCTTGCAGCTGCTATGGCCAACTGAGCTGGTAGCGGAACAGAAGTTTCTTGAGGCGCGCGCAAATGAGGACTTTCCAACAGCTGAGCCACAGACTTTTCATCTTGAATTCAACGATGAATCAACCCTCGAAGGAAAGACGCTCGGCCATATTTACAACGAGGCTGGACTGTACCTGTATTCGGTACTGAATGACGGAAAAGTAGAGAGGCGTTTTATCCCGCGGCAGGCTATTAAAAACCATCAGATTGGCCCGCAGATTGGAGAAATCCTGATAGAGGAGAATCTTGTTTCAGCCAACGATATCGAATCGGCTTTGGAGCATCAGAACGAGATACGGAAAAAGCGCATCGGCGATTATCTCAATGAAAGTCAGATCCTGACCTCTGAGCAACTGCATAAAGCAATTGAGCATCAGGAAAAGCTGCCGGTATTGAAATTGGGGGAAGCCCTTAGGCAACTCGATTTGCTCACTGACGAACAACTGCAAGATGCACTCAATAAGCAAAAACAGAACCGCAACATGCGACTGGGACAGATTCTCGTGGAAATGGGCATCGTCGATGAAAGGACATTAAAAGGTGCGCTAGCCAAAAAATTGGGGGTCCCTTACGTCAATCTGGAAAATTTCAATTTCGATGCCAATGCAATCCGCATCATTAACGCCCCATTGGCCAGAAAACATCACATCATGCCGCTTTGCCTCCACCAAGGCGCGTTAGTTGTAGGGATTGAAGACCCCATGAACGCCAAGGTGCTTGATGAGTTGCGATTCATTACCCAGTTGAAGATATTGCCAGCGATCGCATCTTATGAAGATATTGGTGAGGCCTTGAATAGCTATTACAGCCAGAACTTTCCCTCTGAGTACGAAGATCTGCCGACCATTTCTCACAATTACGATGGCTCACTGGATTTTGATTTAGAGAATGGCCGACAGCAAGAGACAGGCATCAATGACCTGGCCAGCAGGCTATTTGATGAAGATAAATCGAATTTAAGGGAAGTGGTTGAAGAACAACCCATCGCAGAGTCAGACAACACATTAGTACAGCTTGTGAATAAAATGATTCTGGATGCTGTCAAGAATAACGCTTCCGACATTCACATCGAAACATACCCTGACAGGAAAAATACCATCGTGCGCTTCCGAAAAGATGGTTCGCTGGAGAACTATCTGGAATTGCCTGCCAATTTCCGTAATGCGCTGATATCGCGAATCAAGATCATGTCTCAGCTTGATATTTCCGAACGCCGGAAGCCGCAGGATGGCAAACTGGATTTCCAGCAATTCGGCAATGCGAAAGTCGAGTTGCGGGTCGCCACCATACCTACTGCCAACGGCTTAGAGGACATCGTCATGCGCGTTTTAGCTGCCAGCAAGCCTTTACCGATGAAAAGCCTTGGACTTTCTGCAGATGCCCTGGCCTCCATGGAAGGCCTCGTTCATCGCTCATATGGGCTGATACTGGTGTGCGGCCCCACAGGCTCTGGCAAAACCACCACATTGCACTCATTACTCGGCCATATCAATACACCACAACGCAAGATATGGACAGCAGAAGACCCGATCGAAATCACCCAGCCCGGCCTGCGTCAGGTGCAGGTCAATGCAAAAATCGGCTGGACGTTTGCACAGGCGATGCGTAGCTTCCTGCGTGCAGACCCTGATGTCATCATGGTGGGAGAGATGCGCGACGAAGAAACCACAAAGATCGGCATCGAAGCCTCGCTGACAGGTCATCTGGTGTTGTCCACGCTGCACACCAACAGCGCCCCTGAAAGCATTGTGCGCATGCTAGATCTGGGCATGGACCCATTCAACTTTGCGGACGCATTGGTAGGGATTCTGGCTCAGCGTCTAGCAAAAAAACTTTGCATCAAATGCAAAGAAGCCTACACGCCCGAAGAGACTGAACTTGAAGAACTGGCTGCCGAATACAGTTACAGCACGAATATAGACAGGAACACACTACTGGAACAATGGAAATCGCAGCACAGTCATGAGGGCAAAATAACCTTGCATCGAGCCAAGGGTTGCAGGCATTGCAACAATACCGGCTATCGTGGAAGGCTGGGGCTATACGAACTCATGACAGTTAATCCGGAGCTAAAGCAACTTATCCAAAAACGCGCAACTGTATCAGAAATCACCGCAGAGGCTCTCAACAACGGAATGACGACACTGAAGCAGGACGGGATTAAAAAAATATTCGAGGGCGAAACCGATATTGCACAAGTACGCGCTGTCTGCGCCTGAGATTGATTTAAAAGGCACTTTACAAACAGTATAAACTGTTTATACTGTTTATATCGTTTTTGAAGGAGCCTACCATGACCAAAGTATCCCCAATGTTAGCCGAAGCCCTTGGTTTGCCTAAAACACCTGTATCCGAGACCAAAACAGCGTCGGCGAAACCTGCACAAGCCAGCAAACCAGCCAATGCCGCCAAGCCCAAGCCCGCAGAAAAAACCTCAGCAAAACCTACCGCCACAAAAACGGTGAAAAAGCCAGCCAAGAAATCTGCAGCCGCTGACAAAAAAGCCAAGCAACCTAAAGTAAAGATGGAACGCGACAGCTTCACTATGCCGAAAGAAGAATATGCACAAATCACTGTGCTCAAAGCCCGTTTGCAGACTATTGGCCAGCCAGCCAAGAAAAGCGAGTTATTGCGTGCTGGCATAATGCTGCTGGCCGCGATGAGTGACAACACCCTGAAAGCGACGCTGGCTAAAATACCGGCTATCAAGACCGGACGTCCCAAGAAGAAATAAACATTCAGAGATAATAAAAGCAGGGCAATGCCCTGCTTTTATTTCCTTCATTCTGTAAAAGCTAAAGCATTTGCGGGCACATTGAAACAAGGAGTCTGAACTGCGGCGAACTCGAGTCGGTATCGCTATGCAGCCACCACACCGCTCCCTTTTTGACTTCCAGACCTGCGCGCATACCCAACATTCGCCCAATCGTCTGACCTATCCACGGCTGATGCCCCACCAGAACAATCTGTCTTGGCTGTTGGTCATTATCATCCTCGTCCAAATGCCGGCTGATGACACCCAATATCGTTTCCATATCCGCACCCGGGCGAATTTCCTGCTCGATCTCATATCCCAGCCCAAGCGCATTCGCCGTCTGCACGGCACGCAGCGCTGGGCTGACCAGCACGATCACGCGCTTATCCAAATGCTGGTTGAGCCATGCCGCCATCTGCTTGGCCTGTTTCTCGCCCTTCACACTCAAAGGCCGCTCCAAGTCATCCTGATCATCCTGCAACGGTTTGGCATGCGCGTGCCGCCAAAAAATGATATCCATACTCGTCATTTGTATATCTTATTACCTTCCCGATAAATCTGCATCAATTCTTCCTGCGCGCTCACTAGCTTCTTTTCCGCAGGCTTGTCATGTTTGAGGCGAAGCGGATGATACTGCCCCTCTTCGCCCAGCACCCAGCCATCCTTGTTATCTTTCAAATAAGGCTCCAGACACATCTGCCAGACATACTCCTGCAATTGCACGTCATGTATCGGCCAGGCGATTTCCACACGCCGGAACATGTTGCGGCTCATCCAGTCCGCACTCGACAGCCAGACACGCCTATGCGTGTCGATCTCGAACCAGAATGCCCGCGAATGTTCAAGAAACCGTCCTACGACAGAGCGCAACCGGATGCGACCCTCCAGACCCGGGTCATCAATTGGCAGGATATTGGCGCCACGTACGATCAGGTCTATCTGCACGCCGTTGCGCGCTGCCTCGAGCAGCGCATGCACGAGCGCCTCATCCGTCAGTGAGTTCACTTTAAGCACGATACGCGCATGCTTTCCGCGTGAAGCCGCGATACTGGCCCGGCGCACATAGCGCAGCATCGTCTGGTGCAGCGTGAATGGCGCTACCAGCAGCCGGCGCATCCTTGGCAATGGCACCTGCGCAGTGAGATGCCGGAACACCCATTCCATTTCACGGGTAATCGTCAAATCCTGCGTCAGCATCCCGATATCGGTATAGAGTTTGGCGGTCTTGGGGTTATAGTTGCCGGTCGACAAATGCCCATAGCGCTTGATGAAACGCCCTTCCCGGCGCATCACCAGCAACATCTTGGCATGCGTCTTCAGACCGACGATGCCGTACACCACCTGCGCCCCGACCGATTCCAATGCCTCTGCCCAGTTGATGTTGGCCTCTTCATCAAACCGAGCTTTCAGCTCCACCACTGCCAACACCTCCTTGCCTTTGCGAACAGCTTCCTGAAGCAGGTTCAGCATGCGCGGGTCAGCGCCGGTACGGTAAATTGTCTGCTGTATGGAAAGCACATTCGGGTCATTCACCGCCTCTTCCAGAAAGGCGATCACCGCTTCGAAACTCTCGTAGGGGCGATGAATCAGCACATCCCCCTGCTTAAGCCGATCAAAGAACGAGCTTTTCTCCCCCGTTAGCTGCCGTGGCCACTGCGGTGTATAAGGCTCGAACTTGAGCGCATCCGCATCTACCATGTCTGGCAACTGAATCAGCCGGCCCAGGTTCACCGGACCGTTCACCCGGTATAGCGCCTGCTCGGGCAAGGCAAACTGTTTCAATAAAAAATCTGCCATATGTGTTGGACAGGTGTGCGACACCTCCAGCCGAACAGCCTGGCCATACTGGCGATGCACCAGCTCCTGCCGCAACGCCATGCGCAAATCGCTGACATCTTCCTCATCCACCTCGAGCTCGGAGTTGCGTGTCACACGGAATTGCGATGCGTGCAGGATATTACGGCCGGGGAACAGAGTCGGCAGATTCGTACGGATGATACTGGTCAGGAGCACAAAACATTGCTTGCCTTCACTCACTTCGTCCGGCAGCCGCACGATACGCGGCAGAGTACGCGGCACCCGCAAAATGCAAACCGAATTATCGCGACCAAACGCATCCACACCATCCAGCTCAACAATAAAATTCAAGGCCTTGTTAGCCACCTGCGGGAAAGGATGCGCGGGGTCAAGTGCAATAGGCAGCAGCAAGGGCTTCACATTTTGCTCGAAATACTCCTGCACAAACCGGTTCTGCACTGCAGTCCTGTACTCGCTGGGAATCAGGCGTACGCCCTTCGCATCCAGCGCCGGCATCAATACCTCGTAAAAAAGGCGGTACTGTTCCGCAGTCAGCGCGTGCGCCTCCGCAGAGACCATCGCAAAAGTATGTGCACTCACAGCCGTATCGGCACGCTTACCAGAGGCCGCTTCGAGCTGCGCCTCCATGCGCACCTCGAAGAACTCGTCCAGATTCAATGCCACGATGCTTAAAAATCGCAATCGTTCCAGCAACGGGTAGTCCTCGCGCATGGCCAGCGAAAGCACGCGGCGATTGAACGCCAGCAGGCTCATGTCACGATTTAACAAATGTGTAGTCACGATTTTTGATGCAAAAGGTTCAACATGACAGCATAACCAGCATTTATGACAGTTTGATTACAACGACCGTTCCAAACGAAGCCTGATGCACTGTCATGGCTGAATTGCGTTACCATGCAAGTTACGATGCAATCGTCATAGATGGAGAAGGCATATGGCTAAAATACAGGTCAAGGCAGTGGGAGAAAACCGCTATGAAGTCACTGTGATTGGGCGTAGCCCCACCACACATATTGTCACAGTACTGGAAGCCTATGCTGCCAAACTCTGCAATGGCACGGTGAGCACCGAAAAGCTAATTGAAAAATCCTTCGAATTCCTGCTGGAGCGCGAGCCCAACACCAGCATCCTGCGCAGCTTCGAGTTAAGCGTGATCGGACGTTATTTCCCGGAATACGAACAGGCCATCAAGTCTTACTTTTAACAATGTGGTTAATAGCCAGTTGCGCCAGCACAAAACCGAAAGTGGCCGTCACGCTCACAGAAGAACCATAACCAGCACAACTTAAACCTGTAATGGACGAATCGCTGGAAGGCACATCACAGCTTGATTCCGGCCTGATGACTTCTTCGTTGGAATACACGCAAGTCAAGCCGAACTTGTGTGACTTCTTTACTGTTAAGTTGCCTTTGGGAAAACCAAAATCCCGTCGTAGCAGGTTGCGCACTTTGGCCAGCAATTTATCGCCTTGCACATACGCCATATCTGCTGTCTGGATGCGTGTCGGATCCAACCTGCCGCCTGCCGCACCCGCCACCAACAATGGAATATGATTTTGCTTGCAGAACACCGCAATCGCCACCTTGGCCTTGGCATCATCAGTCGCGTCTATCACCACGTCTAACTTCTGCGCCAACAGCACCTGAACGTTCTCCGGCGTCACAAAATCCTCCACCTCATGCACCTTGCAATCCGAATTGATCTGCAAAATACGATGAAGCATGGCCGTCACCTTGGCCTTGCCGAATTCACTTTCCAGCGCATGTATCTGTCGGTTGACGTTGGATTCCGCCACATTGTCCAGATCGATCAAGGTCAATTCGCCGACTGCATTGCGCGCCAACGCCTCTACCGCCCACGAGCCTACACCGCCAATACCGATGACGCACAAATGCGCGGCCTGCAGTCTGGCCAAACCTGCATCGCCATATAACCGACGCACGCCGCCGAATCTGCGTTCAAAATCCATTTCAGTCGTCATGCCTGCAATCTATAGCAGAAGTCTTCTAGAAAAGCGCTTTGATGCGCAACCAAGTTTGGGTGACGATGTTGCCCGCTAACTTGTAATGCTTGTGCAAAGGCTGCTTCACTTCCCAACTGGCTTTCATGCCCGCAGGGAAAGTCACCAAATCACCCTTGCCAAAATGCACGGGCTCGCCGCCTTCGGGCGTAATCACACATTCACCTTCCAGGATGTAGGCTTTTTCTTCTTCCGGAAATGTCCACGGAAACACGGAAACCTCTTTTTTCCATGTGGGCCATTTGCTTACACCTAAAGATTCCAGTGTTGAGGGATCAGGGGCTTTTTGTACGATGACTTGCAACTTTAAATTCCTTGCGACTAGTGAGATTAAAATCGGTATTTTAGCGCATTGCCGCACCGGTAGCGCCTTAAACATGCATTCAGAATGTGCAACCACTTCTCAATCGTTCATTATATAAATCATCGGCCTGAAACCCGCATCCCGATTGGCTTACAGGGCAGTAGTTTACATAATGAAACGCGCGCATGTGTGAGATTCAGCTTTCCAGCACGACAAAAGCCACTGCCAGATTCTTCTCGTCGCTGATGCTGACATGCGCGGTACGTATCTGTTTTTCGGCAAGCAAGGTTTCGATTTCCTGATTGAACGCCAGCAAAGGCTTGCCCATCGCGTCGTGCGTGACTTGGATGCTCTGGAACGTGACCACTCCACGGATGCCGGTGCCCAAGGCTTTGGAGAACGCCTCCTTGGCGGCAAAACGCTTGGCCAGAAAACGCGGTTTGATTTGGGATGCCTCATAAGCTACCAACTCATTTTCTGCCAAAATGCGTCTTGCAAAGGCTTCGCCAAACTCGGTCAGCGCCGCTTCGATGCGGGCAACTTCGACGATATCGGTTCCAACACCAAAAATCATCGTGGCGCGAACTCTTTCATCAGCGCCTTCATCTCGCGCACGGCATTATCCCAACCCACGAACAGGGCGTGCGCGACAATGGCGTGCCCGATGTTCAGTTCCTCGAAACCATACATGCGGGCGATGTGATGCACGTTGTGATAGTGCAGGCCGTGCCCAGCGTTGACGATAAGCCTAGCGTCGCGGGCGTGATGCAAAGCCACCTCGATACGCTCGCGCTCGGTTTCTTGCGCCTCGTCGTTGTCCGCATCGGCAAAAGTGCCGGTATGCAGCTCGATCACCGGTGCGCCGGTTTTGACAGCCGCATCGATCTGCGCCAGATCCGGCGCGATGAACAGGGAAACGCGAATGCCGGCATCGCCCAGCTTTTGCACCGCATGTTGCACTTTATCAAAATGCGTGATGACATCCAGACCGCCTTCTGTAGTACGTTCCTCGCGGCGCTCCGGTACCAGGCAGACATCCTGCGGCTTTACCTGGACGGCAATGTCCAGCATTTCGTCCGTCACAGCGCATTCCAGGTTCATCTTAGTCTGCAACAACGGGCGTAGCGCAAAGATATCCGCATCCTGCATGTGCCTTCTATCCTCACGCAGGTGCAGGGTGATGCTATCCGCCCCGGCCTGTTCGGCACGCAGCGCAGCTTGCACCACGCTGGGGTATTTGGTGCCACGCGCCTGACGGATGGTGGCGACGTGGTCGATATTAACGCCGAGTTTAATCATAGTTCCTGTAAATCCATTAAAAGCTGCCGCGTGTGCAGCGGTTTATCGCCCAGATAATGCGTCAGCAAATAGCGCATCAGTTGCTTACTCTGCGCCTGCGTCTGCACAGCGCTATAGTCGCCCCGCGCCATATCCAGCAAGGTCTGTCCTTGCAATTGTACGCCATTTTTGGTCGCGCTTAGTTCGCAGGCGCCATATTCCGCTTCGTAGCGATATTGCCTGTCGGCATCTATCACCTCACCATTCTCGTCTGCAGTCAGCGGCACGGCATAGCCCAGTTCCTGCAGCAGATTAAGCTCAAAGCACCGCAGCACCGTAGCGGTGTCGGCAGCCTGTGATAGTGCCTTGATCGTGTCCTGATAGTAGGCGAATAGTTGTTCGTGGGGATCTTCGCGTGGCAATAGGCGCAACAGCAGTTCATTGAGATAAAAGCCGCACATCAGCGACTCACCAGGCAAGTCGACTAAACTATCTGCCCATTCCAGACTGTGCAGGTTCTTGAGCTCTGCTTTGCCAGACCAAGTAGCACTTAGCTTCTGAAATGTTTGCAGCATGCCACGCATGGCAGAACGCGGCCGGCGTGCACCTTTTGCAACCGTTGTGACACGACCATAAGTCTGCGTGAACAGTTCGACCAGCAGACTAGTCTCCTTGAAAGGATAGGTATGCAGTACGTAAACTGCCTGATTATCCTGCTGATTCAGTGCCAACTGGAAAGACCTTGCGTTAATATCCCAGGCTCTTCAGCGCGCGGGCGTCGTCTGCCCAGCCGCCTTTGACTTTGACCCACACTTCCAGATAGATCTTGCCGCCAAACAGGTTTTCCATATCCTGGCGCGCCTCGGTAGAGATTTGCTTCAGCTTTTCGCCGCCCTTACCAATGATCATGGGCTTCTGGCCTTCCTTATCCACGATCACCGCTGCAAAGATACGGCGCAAGCCTTTGACTACCTCGAACTTCTCGATTTCCACAGCGACCGAATAAGGCACTTCTTCGCCCAGCAGGCGAAATATCTTTTCCCTTATCAACTCTGCCGCCAGGAAGCGTTCACTTTTGTCCGTTAACTCGTCTTCTCCATAAATAGCTGGCTGCTCGGGCAAATACTGACGCGTCGTTTCCAGTAATTCTTGGAGGTTCAGGTTTTTCTTCGCGCTCACTGGCACAATCGCCACGAAGGGATGCAACAAATCGAAATCTTGAATCAGCGGCAACAGATTGTTTTTATCGCCCATCAAATCAGCTTTGTTCACCACCAGAATCACTGGTTTATTGGCTGGGAGCAATTTCAATACCGTTTCATCAGCCTCCCCCAGTTTCATCGGTTCAATGACGAACAGCACTGCATCCACCTCCGTCAGCACTTGCGTGACCGTCTTGTTCAGGCTCTTATTCAATGCGTTCAAGTGCTTCTGCTGGAAACCCGGCGTATCTACAAAGAGAAATTGCGTATCCTCGGTCGTATGAATGCCGAGCAAGCGATGACGGGTGGTTTGTGGTTTACGTGAAGTGATACTGAGCTTCAAGCCCAGGATATGATTCAGTAACGTAGACTTGCCTACGTTGGGGCGGCCGACGATAGCGACCGTACCGCATCTGAATGGTCTGCTTTCGGAAAGTGTTGTCATGATTTGATTTGCTCCAAAGCCAATTGTGCGGCCTGCTGCTCTGCCGCGCGGCGGCTAGTACCTTCACCTTGTGTGCGAATATTGAACTTGCCGACGAAGCACTCGACCCTGAAAGTCTGCGCGTGTGCCTCGCCCTCGATCTGTATCACCTGATAATCCGGCAAGTCGATCTTCTTGCTTTGCAGAAACTCCTGTAGCTGAGATTTCGGGTCTTTATCGATGATCTTAGGGTCGATGGTACTCAGTTTTTCATCGTACAGGTTTAGCACCAGCTTCTCCGCCTCTGCAAAACCTCCATCCAGGAAAACCGCCCCCACAATGGCCTCTATTGCATCGGCTAATATGGATGGCCTGCGCCAGCCTGCGCTTTTGAGCTCGCCCTCCCCCAACTTCAAGATATTGCCGACATCCAGTTCCAGGGCTATTTCTGCCAGGCTGGATTCCTTTACCAGCTTGGCACGCAGACGACTTAGGTCACCTTCCGGCAGTTTTGGGAAACGCAGAAAAAGCTGATGGGCGATGATGAAGTTCAATACCCCATCGCCCAAAAACTCCAGGCGTTCGTTATTATTGGTGGCGAAGCTGCGATGCGTCACCGCCTGTCTCAGCAGCTTTGCATCGCGGAACTGATAGCCGATGCGCTTAGCGAGACTATCGAGGGACATAAGACGTCAGGTTATTTTTGAGTGCTGGCATGAAAATCAAGCAAGATGCTAGCGTTGGCAACGATGGGCAAAGTCACTTGATAATCCGCTGTCACGACGTTACCTGCCTCGCCTCTTTCAATCAGCAGGTCGGATCCCTTTATAACAGTCACATAGCCTACGTTCGCGCCCTTGTCGAAGGTTTCCATGATCTCTTTTTTGCCCATTTCATTGAAATTAGGTTCGCTGGCCATATGCTGAAGCACTTTTTTAACGCTAAAAAACTCGATATACGCAGGTACCACTTTCATACCGATCATGGCAAAAAACACGATCGCAGCTACCACGATGACCAAACCGATGAATGTCATGCCTTGTTGTTTATCTTTCACGCCAATTTGCATATTGCTCCCCTTAATGGATTGAGTGACTATTGGATTGAATTACCAATCCTGCCGAACTGGTCAAAATTAAACCATATAAAAAAGGCTTTGCCCACCAGGTTATGATCCGGCACGAAACCCCACACACGGCTATCCGCACTATTGTCGCGGTTGTCGCCCATCGCAAGGTAATGCCCTTCCGGCACGGTGATGGTCTCACCGTTCTGCAATTGGTCGCCCAAGCTGCCGATATCATAACGGTTCGGCACATCATGGATTAGAATATCGTGCTTAATACCAGTGAGATCCTCCTGCAATCGGCGCGCCGTGATATCGTGACTCTCCAGCTTATAGCTGTAATCATCCAAATAAACCTGCTCGAGCTTTTGTCCATTCACAGTCAATACCTTGTCCTGATACTGGATCTTGTCGCCCGGCAAGCCTATCACACGTTTGATGTAGTCTATCGTAGGATCAGGCGGGTAATGGAACACGATTACGTCGCCGCGCTGCGGATGTTCCATATCGACAAAGACGTTATTCAGGATCGGCACGCGCAAACCATACTTGTACTTGTTCACAAGAATGTAATCACCGGCCAGCAGCGTCGGCATCATCGAACCGGATGGAATCTTGAAAGGCTCCACAATAAAAGAACGAATCAGGAACACCGCCAGAATCACTGGGAAAAAACTCTTGGAATACTCGACTGCAACGGGGTCAGCCGCATCAGGCGCACGCTTCTTACTCCAAATCAGGATATCCAGCAGCCAGATCACGCCTGTTATCGCCAGCACCACCACCATAAACAATGCAAAATACATCGTCAGTCCTTTTTATTTATCTTCTACTTTTAAGATCGCCAAGAACGCTTCCTGCGGAATCTCCACATTACCCACCTGTTTCATGCGCTTCTTGCCTTCCTTCTGCTTTTCCAGCAGCTTTCTCTTCCGCGTGATATCACCGCCATAACACTTGGCCAGCACGTTCTTGCGCATCGCTTTCACGGTCTCACGGGCGATAATATTAGCGCCAATCGCAGCCTGAATCGCCACATCGAACATCTGGCGCGGAATCAGCTCGCGCATCTTTGCTGCCAGCTCACGGCCGCGGTACTGGCTGTTGCTGCGGTGCACGATCAGGCTCAATGCATCGACGCGCTCGCCGTTGACCATGATATCCAGTTTCACCAGGTCTGCTGCGCGGAATTCCAGAAACTCATAATCCATCGACGCATAACCGCGCGAAACGGATTTCAGCTTGTCAAAGAAATCCAGCACCACCTCGTTCAGCGGCATCTCGTAGCTCAGCATCACCTGACGACCCATGTACTGCATATTGCGCTGCACGCCGCGCTTGTTGTTGCACAGCGTCATCACCGGCCCGACATAATCCTGAGGCATCAGCAGGTTCACCACGATCACCGGCTCGCGAATCTCCTCGATGCGCGAGGGCTCCGGCAAGCGCGACGGGTTCTCTATCTGCACCACATCGCCGTTCTTCATCAGCAGCTCATACACCACTGTTGGCGCAGTGGTAATGAGGTCCATGTCATATTCGCGTTCCAGCCGCTCCTGTACGATCTCCATGTGCAGCAAGCCCAGAAAGCCACAACGGAAGCCAAAGCCAAGGGCAGTGGAGTTTTCCGGCTCGAACTGCAGGCTGGAGTCGTTCAGGCTCAGTTTTTCCAGCGCAGTTCGCAGCGCCTCGAACTGGTTGGATTCCACCGGATAAAGCCCGGCGAACACCTGCGGCTTCACTTCCTTAAAGCCGGGCAACGGCGCGCTGGCAGGCTTGTCGGCGATAGTGACCGTATCGCCCACCTTGGCCGCCGCAAGCTCTTTGATTCCGGCAATCACAAAGCCCACCTGCCCGGCGCTCAGTTCCGTGCGCTGCTGCGATTTTGGCGTGAACACGCCCACCTGCTCGCACAGGTATTGCGCGCCAGTCGCCATCAGGCGAATCTTGTCTTTCGGGCGCAATGCGCCATCCACCACGCGCACCAGCATCACCACGCCCACATAGTTATCAAACCAGGCGTCGATAACCAATGCCTTGAGAGGCGCATCCAGCTTGCCTTCCGGGGCAGGTATTTTCGCGACTACGGCCTCTAAAACATCGCGCACGCCCTCGCCGGTCTTGGCGGAACAGCGCACCGCATCGGTCGCCTCCACGCCAATCACATCCTCGATCTCCTGAATCACGCGGTCCGGATCGGCAGATGGCAGGTCTATCTTGTTGAGCACCGGCACCACTTCCACGCCCAATTCAATCGCCGTGTAGCAGTTAGCCACGCTTTGTGCCTCCACACCTTGCGATGCATCCACCACCAGCAGCGCGCCTTCGCAGGCAGAGAGCGAGCGGCTGACCTCGTAGCTGAAGTCCACATGCCCGGGCGTATCGATCAGGTTGAGGTTATATACTTGGCCGTCGTTGGCTTTGTAGCTGAGCGCCGCAGTCTGCGCCTTGATGGTGATACCGCGCTCGCGCTCGATATCCATGCTGTCCAGCACCTGCGCCTCCATCTCCCTATCCTCCAGGCCGCCGCAAAGCTGAATGATACGGTCTGCCAGCGTGGATTTGCCGTGGTCGATATGCGCGATGATGGAAAAGTTTCGAATATTGTTCATGTTCAATTCAGGATAAACAAGAAAGGCGCGTGGAGCGCCTTTTCACCGCCGCTATTTTACATCAAATCTTGGGCATTCCATCAAAGTGACCTGAACTAAATCATTGACGGTGAATAAGTTTAATTGCAGTATTCAGGTGTCCGTAAAACAAACAACAAAAACGATGCACACCTGCCCCAACACCAACCAGCACACCGCAGAACAATTCGCCCACACCATCAACCTGCTCAAAGGAAAAGTCACCATCCTCTTCATTACCCATCAATTGCCCAAAGGCTTGCAGGTGGATGAGGCGATTGTGTTGGGGAAAGAAACAACAACTGAAAATCAAGCAAACAAGATGAGCCACGATGAAAATGAAAAACATGATAAAAGCTAGGCTAATTGAAACAAACCGACGGTGCAAATCATGCTTGCACAAAAAACTAAAGCAGAAAAATAACTTGAGAGAGTTTAATTCTCAACAAGGAAAGGCGGCATAACATGGGTGGCTTGGCAGTGTTATTTTTACTGGGGTTTTATTTTGCATTAACCGTATGGGCAGTGGTTAAAGCCAAGCCGCTGTGGGTAAAAGGGCTGGTATTGCTGGCGGCCATACTCATCCCTACCGCAGATGCTGTGTATGGCCGCTACAAGCTCAAACAGATGTGTGCGGCGGAAGCCGGGCTCAAGGTCTACAAGGTAGCGCACAATGTGGAGGGGTTTATGGCTGATACTGCGGGCGAGGATTGGATAACAAAATATGGTTATCAATTCTCCGAAGGTGAGCGATCAAAGGGTAAGTACTATCGCATTTCTAAACTAAACGATCAAATTTTCACAGAAGAAAATATCATGCCTAAAAGTAAGTATCGCTTGCGTTTGGAGCGTAATGATGATAGGGGAACCTATAGACGAAGCCAATATTTAATTGAAGATATAGCTACTAGTGAGCTTCTAGCTACAGACACTCTAATTGGTTTTAGTGGTGGCTGGGCAGAACGCTTGATAGCAGTATTTAGTGATGGGGGCATTAATCGTATTTGGTGTGCCAATGCAGAACAAAGCCCTCTGAAAAGAGTAGATAACTTAGTTAGTACGACGTTAAAAAATCATAAGGAATCACTAAAGGGGTCCACTAAAGGGGTCACTAAAGGGGCCACTAAAGGGGTCAGCTTCAATTAATTTCAAGAACCTAACAAGCCTCGCATGCGCGCGTTCATTATGCAAACAGCTGCCCTGTAAGCCAAGCGGGATGCGTCTTTCAGGGCAATCATTTTCGTAATGAATACATTCTGATAAATACGCAATAAAAAAACCCGCTCGGTTTGAGCGGGTTTTGTCTGGCAGGCTACCGGTTATTTGGCCACTTTGATGGGCACATACAGCGTGTTCTCGCCGCGCTGCACCAGCACCGCAACGGTTTTGCCCGCCGGTACCGCGTTGATCTGCTTGTTGAACGCTTCCACGCTTTGTGACTCGCTGTTATTGAGGCCAAGAATCACATCACCACGGCGGATGCCTGCCTGTGCAGCGGCACCGGTGCTTTCTGCTACCAACAGGCCATTTTTACCGTTGAGCTTTTTCTTCTGCTGCGGCGTCAGTTCTTTCAGCGTCAGGCCGATCTTGTTCGGTTCGGCCTTGGCTGGCGCTTTGTTAGCACGTGGTGTGTCGGCATCATCACCCGGCATCTCACCCACGCCGACGCTCAATGTCTTGGCAGCGCCTTTGCGCAGAATCTCCACCTGTGCGACCTTGCCCGGCTTGGTGTTGCCCACCATACGCGGCAAATCGGCTGATGCGATGATAGGCTTGCCATCGAACTTGGTGATGACATCGCCAGCTTCCAGCCCACCTTTGTCAGCCGGGCTGTTCTTTTCCACACCTGCCACCAGCGCGCCATTGGTGTTCTTCATGCCGAATGAATCTGCCAGATCCTTGGTCAGTTCCTGAATGGCGATACCCAGCCAGCCACGGCTGATTTTTCCGCTGGCTTTCAACTGGTTGGAAATGTCGATCGCCACATCGATGGGGATACTGAAAGACAGGCCCATAGACCCGCCGGAACGGCTGTAGATCTGCGAGTTGATGCCCACCACTTCGCCCGCCAGGTTGAACAGCGGCCCGCCGGAGTTGCCCGGGTTGATCGCAACGTCGGTCTGGATGAATGGCACATAGTTCTCCTGCGGCAGCGCACGGCCTTTGGCAGACACGATACCGGCTGTCATGGTGTTCTCTAGCCCGAAAGGCGAGCCGATCGCCGCCACCCATTCGCCCACTTTCAGCTTGGTCGGGTCACCAATCGTGACCTTGGGCAAGCCTGTCGCGTCAATTTTAATGAGCGCGACATCGGTACGCCTGTCCAGACCGATGATCTTGGCCTTGAACTCGCGCTTGTCCGCCAGCTTGACCAGCACTTCATCGGCCTCGTTGACCACATGCGCGTTGGTCAGGATGTAGCCATCACTGCTGATGATGAAGCCGGAGCCAAGTGACTGGTTCTTGTATTCCTGCCCGCCTTGACCACCCTGCCCGGGAACGCCCGGGATGCCAAAGCGCTTGAAGAATTCCTGCAGTTGCTCGTCCTGCTCCATGCCCGGAGGAAGCCCGAAAGGTGAGCCTCCACCCTGCACCACCTGTGTGACGCTGATGTTGACCACCTCGTCACCGTGTTTTTCCGCAAGCACCGTGAAATCCGGCAATCCTGCCGGGGCTGCCACGCCTGCTTGCGCCGAACTTCCTAATGCCAGGCTGACTGCCAAGCAAATAGCTGTGATACTTTGTTTGATCATGCAATTACCTCTTCTACTTAAAATCAAGCATTATCCAGCCGCAGTATCTGCGGCTGTTGTCCTTTGAAATATTGTTTTCCAGCCGCCATGTGCCCCCTTAGCCAGGCAAAGCCAAGCAGCAGCCCTGCCGCTGCGCCAGCCAATACGGCCAGCGAACTGTCGCTGAAACTCGCCACAAACGCAGCGACGACAAACATCGTGGCCAAAGGCAGCATATACAGCAGCAGTGCGCTTTTCATCACCGCGGATTCATCGATTCCGACTATCACGCCATCGCCGACGCGTGCATCAATCGGGTTGCGCGCGACAAAGTTAGCGGATTTGTGCGCGAACACTTTCCCCCACAAGCTATTTCCGCAGCCGCGGGTTTGGCCGCACAGCCCGCAGGCAGTCTTTCGGGTGATCTCCAGCCTGGCAACTGGCAAGCCTTCGTCATCTTGCTCTACCGCCAAAATGACAGCGCGTTCTTCTAACATGATGGTTTACTTACTGACGGATTTTTTGAAAGTGACGGATCTGGATATCTGGCGTACCGTTTCGGCCGGCACCTCACCCACTACAATGACCTGATGCCCTTCCACGACATGGGCGCACATGTTGGTAGAACCCATTGGTTTCATGCCTGCTTTAGGACGCACACCTTTCCCCATCGGCTCGATGAAAAGGGAAACAGAAGCGATGCCGTCGGAAAAAATGATTTGATTCACAGGGCCGGATTTGCCGGGAACTGTGCGCTCGATATGGTCGATTTGGCGGTATCCCGGGGGCAGTTGCGTTACCACCCATTCATTGGCCACATGCTGGACGGGCTGTTCGTTTTGGATGACATACTGTTTGGACATGTCGATTCTTGGCTGCATGGAATCCATACTGGCCGCACCCATCATATTGAGCTGCGTGAACCCGATCTGCTCCAGTGTGACGTTTTCCGCGCCGCTCAGGGTCATTTTTAGCAGAAGGCTGGTTTCGGCATCCACCCATATCTTGTAACGGTAACGGTAAGCATCTTTTGGAACCAGCTCGACCATGTAAGCCGCTCTGCCAGCCACGTTGTCGCCACCTGAGTGTGCGGCATTGTAGCTATCCTTCAACAAAGTCAGGTCTGCTGGCAGCATGGCTGGAAAAAGATTCTGCCCACGCTTTCTCTCCACCAGCACCTTTTGCTGATAAGGATGGAAGATGATTACGTTGTCACCCTGACTGTATACTTCGCGCAGATTGCTGCCATCCATCACCACATTTCGGGTCATCTCTTGTCCGCCGCTATTCATGTGCGTAATCTGCACTGATCGTGCCTGGCTACCGTTCTGATAGAGAAAGACACCCTGATAATTTAACTGATGTGCAGCGCCAGCCGTTTTTTGCAATAACGCCCACGGATCGTCCAGCGCGTGCACGTTTGCCGCAAAGCAAATAGAGCATGCCAATACAAAATTACGCAGTACAGCCATCATCACTATCTGGATTCACTATAAGTGGCGGGCTGGATGTAATAGGAAACGCCGCTAGGTGCTGCAGCATGGTGTGCAGCCAAATATTCCACAGGCACATCCTGAGCGATTTGCACAGGAGCCAAATCGTCAGTCTGTAAAGATTGGTGCTGCCAAACCATGGCGCCAACAAACATCACTGCAGCAACAGAAGCTGCAATCGACCAAACTTTGGGGAACGCCCAACTGGATGTGCGGCTCGGCGCATTTGCTTTAACGGCCGAAGGAGCCAGCACAGTTGGCTCGTTTTCGATAGCGGTCATTATCCTGGCGGTAAGGTCAATTCTTACCTGAGTGTCGCCCCGCATGGCATCACCAATCAGATGATAATGCTGCCATGCCTCTTTCAGCTCGCCACCGGCACCCAAGCCAGTCAGAAGATGCTGCGCATCATCCAGCACCATTTCACCATCTATCAATGCAGAAAGTTGATCCTTCATATCATTCACCTCAAAAACAAATCACCAACGCTTATGCTCTGGTGTATCCAGAAGCGGCCTTAACTTGGCCGCAATTGTCTCACGAGCGCGAAAAATGCGTGAACGCACGGTGCCAATCGGGCACTGCATCACGTTCGCGATTTCCTCGTAGCTCAAACCTTCCAGCTCGCGCAATGTGATAGCCACCCGTAACTCTTCTGGCAGGCTAGCCACCGTGTCATTTACCGTTTGCGCGATCTCCTTCGTCATCATCTCGGTTTCCGGCGTTTCGAGCGTACGCATCTCTCCACCATCGTCGAAATTCTCCACATCTTCGATCTCAACCTCTTGCAGCACTTGTGGGCGGCGCCCCATCGAGACAAGATAATTCTTGGCTGTATTAATACCGATACGGTATAACCAGGTATAGAAAGCACTGTCGCCACGGAAGCTTGGCAAAGCGCGATAAGCTTTGATAAAGCTTTCCTGCACTACATCCTCCACCTCTGCCTGATCGCGAATCATGCGGGATAACAGTCGGCCCAGCTTGCGGTGATATTTCTCCACCAGCATGCCAAACGCTTTCTTGTCTCCCTGCTGAGCACGTTCGACCAGTGCCTGGTCTAGCTCACGATTTACTGTTGTGGAATCTGCTGTCACTTTTACATCTGCCGATGCTCCGGCTTTGCTTTCTCTCGTCGTGGTAATGATGTTGACAATATTATTCTGCGCATTATACGAGATTGCAGAAGGTGCGACGAAATTCGTACGTACCAATTCTTCCAAATCCTTGCCAGTGGGTAACATGTTTAGTTTCCTTAACATCAATATTTAGCTAACAAATTGATTCAATGACTAGCTCATCCATAAAGACACAGCTAAACTAGCGTAAGTTCCAACAAACCCCTAATCGTTTTTATCTTCGCCCGAATTTATGCCCCAAGCGTTTGATGTTTTGATTATCGGAAGCGGCCTGGCAGGCCTGACTCTCGCGCTGCAGATTGCCGAGCAGAAAAAAGTCTGTCTTGTCAGCAAACGCAAGATCAACGATAGCGCCAGCAGCTGGGCGCAAGGAGGTATCGCCGCCGTACTGAATTCCGACGATTCGATCGAATCACATATCCAGGACACCTTGATTGCCGGCGCTGGCCTGTGTGATGCCGAGGTGACGCGTATGGTAGCCGAACATGGAAGAGAGGCTGTTGAGTGGCTCATCGCACAAGGGGTGGGTTTCACTAAAGAAACCGGGAACGAAACACTGCACCTGACGCGCGAAGGTGGCCATAGCCATCGCCGTATCGCACATGTAGCCGACGCCACTGGTCAGGCCGTACAGAAGACGCTCAGCCAGCGCATACGCGAGCATCGCAACATCACCATCATGGAGAACCATATTGCGGTGGACCTGATCACCAGTTCAAAACTGAGGATGCCCGACACCAATCGCTGCCTTGGCGCCTATGTGCTGGATAACGATACCGGCAAGGTAAAAACCATTGCGGCACAGCAAACCGTGTTGGCCACTGGCGGCGCTGGCAAGGTCTACCTATACACCACGAACCCGGACGTAAGCACCGGTGACGGCATCGCGATGGCCTGGCGTGCCGGTTGCCGTGTGGCGAACATGGAGTTCGTACAGTTTCACCCGACCTGCCTGTATCACCCTTATGCAAAATCCTTTCTGATCTCAGAAGTAGTGCGCGGTGAAGGTGGGCTGCTGAAACTGCCGGATGGCACCCGATTCATGCCTGAGCACGACCCGCGCGCCGAACTCGCTCCGCGTGACGTGGTTGCACGCGCTATCGACTTCGAGATGAAAAAGCGCGGTCTGGATTGCGTCTATCTGGATATCACCCACAAGCCAGCAGACTTCATCAAGGAACATTTCCCCAATATCTATGCGCGATGTCTGGAACTGGGCATTGATATCACCAAACAACCCATCCCAGTAGTACCCGCAGCACATTACTGTTGCGGCGGGGTCATGACAGATATGCATGGCAGGACAGACATCCCCAATCTCTATGCGATTGGCGAAACCGCCTGTACCGGCCTGCATGGCGCCAACCGACTAGCCAGCAACTCGCTGCTGGAATGCCTGGTTTTTGGTCGTGCCGCGGCACTGGATATCCTGCAAGCCGCGCCTCAAGCGCTCCCCGTACTGCCGCATTGGGACGAAAGCCGTGTCACCGATGCAGACGAGGAAGTACTGATCACCCATACCTGGAACGAACTGCGACGCTTCATGTGGAACTACGTCGGCATCGTGCGCACCAACAAGCGCCTGAGCCGTGCGCTGCATCGCATCCATATGCTGCGCGACGAAGTGCATGAGTTCTACTGCAATTTCCGTGTCAGCAACGACCTCATCGAACTGCGCAACCTGCTGCAAGTGGCAGAGCTCATCGTCAATAGCGCCATCGAGCGCCACGAAAGCCGTGGTCTGCACTTTAGCAAGGATTATCCCGACATGCTGCCAGATGCGATTCCAACGGTGCTGGAACCTGGCCAGAGCTATAGTTTGCTGGACAACCAGCATGGTCACCATTAAACGCGATGCGGTTTCTATGCTTGTTGTTATTAGTCGTTTCGTTTAGCGCACAAGCTACCCATATCGATTATTTTTACGATGGCGACACAGTTAAAATTAACGATAACGGACAGACTTTCAAACTACGCATTACCGACATAGACGCACCAGAACGCAATCAAACTTACGGTTTGAAATCGCGGCGCGCATTGATGAAGCTATGCACTCGCGCTGACATCCGCTATCAAATCTCCGGAGTGGACAAATACCAGCGGAAAGTAGGAAAACTGCAATGCAATCAACAGGATGTCAGCCTGTATATGGTACAGAACGGCCATGCATGGTTTGCTGACCATTTCTCTAGCGACTACACGTTATACCTGGCTCAGAAAGAGGCGCAACAAGCCAAGCTGGGGTTATGGCAAGACTCCAAGCCCAGCCCGCCTTGGTTATGGCGCAAAAACCACGCTCATGTGACGACAAAATAGATTAAAATATCGTTTTTGAATCAGACCGTTAAGGAACATCCCCATGCAAGTCGCCATGAATACCGTTGTCACCATGACCTACGAACTCTACAACTCCAATGGCGATTTACTCGAAAAGAGTCAGGAGCCGGTCGCCTATCTGCATGGCGGTTATGACAATATCTTCCCGAAAGTAGAAGAAGTCATGCACGGCAAGAACGTGGGCGACAGCATCGAAGTGACGCTGGAGCCGGTGGATGCATTTGGCGACTACGACGAAGAACTGGTGCAGATCGAGCCTGCCAGCGCATTTCCGACCAAAGATTTGAAAGTCGGCATGCAATTCGAAGGTGAGGACGAATCTGGTGAAGTTATCCTATACACCATCACCGAGATCGCAGATGGCAAAGTCGTCGTGGATGGCAACCACCCATGGGCGGGCGAGCGCCTGCTGTTCAAAGCCACCATCACCGGCGTACGCAGCGCTCATCAAGAGGAAATCAGCCACCAGCACGTGCATGGTGCGGGTGGACACCATCACTAAAAGCCTCGCGCGCATTCATTGCAAGAACAGATGCCCTGCGAGGCAAGCAGGATGCGGCCTCCAGGGCATCAAGCGGGATAATGAAAAAAGGACGCAGATCGCGTCCTTTTTCACTTCTACCACACACCCTAACCGTAATTCAACCCCATGACGTCGCGCACTTCGCGCATGGTTTCGCGTGCCAGCTTGCGTGCCTTCTCACAGCCTTCTGCCACGATGTTCTTTACGATCGTCGGGTCTTCGGCATATTCAGCTGCACGATTTTGTATGGGAGTCAGTTCGGCAATGACTCCGTCTATTACCGGCTGCTTGCATTCGATGCAGCCGATGCCAGCGGATTTACAACCATTCTGCACCCAGGCTTTCACCTCATCGTTGCTATAGACCTCATGTAGTTGCCAGACCGGACATTTGGCAGGGTCTCCCGGGTCGGTACGGCGGATACGCGCAGGATCGGTCGGCATGGTCTTGATCTTCTTGGTCACCACGTCCAGCGGTTCGCGCAATGAAATGGTGTTGTTATAGGATTTGGACATTTTCTGCCCATCCAGGCCATACATCTTGCTGGCAGGGGTAAGCTTGTACTCGGGCTCGATCAGGATGATCTTGCCACCGCCTTCGAGATAACCCAGCAGACGCTCCTTGTCGCCCAGACTGAGGTTCTGCTGTTCCTGAATCATGGCTCTTCCGGCTTCCAGCGCCTCTTCATCGCCGCTTTCCTGATAGGCTGCGCGCATCTCTTCATACAAAGCAGCGCGTTTGCTGCCCAGTTTCTTGATGGCAGCTTCAGCCTTTTCCTCAAAACCTTTTTCTTTGCCATAGATATGGTTGAAACGCCGCGCCACTTCACGGGTCAGTTCAATATGTGGCACCTGGTCTTCGCCCACAGGTACTTGCGTAGCCTTGTAAATGAGAATGTCAGCGCTTTGCAGCAAGGGGTAACCCAGAAAGCCGTAGGTAGACAGATCCTTGTTGGAGAGCTTTTCCTGCTGATCTTTATAGGTAGGCACACGCTCCAGCCAACTCAAAGGCGTCATCATGCTCAGCAGGGTATGCAATTCGGCATGCTCCGGCACACGGCTCTGGATGAAAATAGTCGCGCTGGCCGGGTCGATACCGGCAGCAAGCCAGTCGATGACCATATCCCAAACGCTTTCCTCAATGATCTCCGGCGTATCGTAATGCGTCGTCAGCGCATGCCAATCCGCCACAAAGAACAGGCATTCACATTCATGCTGCAGCTTGAGCCAGTTCTTGAGTACCCCATGATAATGCCCCAGATGCAACTGACCAGTTGGGCGCATGCCCGATAAAACGCGTTCGACCGCCATAAGTACCTTAAAGTATAGCTAATACGCCATTATACAAAAAAGCGCACGATCATCATCTCAAAAAAGCGGATGATAGGTGCAACGACCATGCTGCCCAACGGCGTCTGGGTCAGCAGGATGAAAAACCCGATAAGTATCCACAAACTGTATTGCTCCAGCCGCTGGAACTTGATGGCCAGATGCATTGGCAACAGGCTCACCATGATACGCCCGCCATCTAGAGGCGGGATGGGAACAAGGTTGATCACCATCAACACGATGTTGATAGTAATGCCCACTTGGCTGGTCAGCGCGAGAAACTGGCCAATGTAAGCCGGCAGGTGTGGTGAGGTGCGCAACAGCATCGCCCAGATGATAGCCATGACGAGATTTGACATCGGTCCTGCGGCAGCCACCCACAGCATATCCTGCTTGGGATGGCGCAGATTGCGGAAATTCACAGGAACCGGTTTGGCCCAGCCAAACAGGATGCCGCCCAACAGGATGGTCATGGCTGGCAGAATGATGGTGCCAAAAGGATCGATATGCCGAAAAGGATTCAAGCTGATGCGTCCCATGCGCTCGGCTGTCATATCGCCGAAATGACGTGCGGCGTATCCATGTGCAGCCTCGTGTACAGTAATTGCCAGCAGTATCGGCAATGCGCCAATCACAATACTCACTACGACATTATCCATGCTTTACCTCACAACCCAAATGGCGCGGCACTCGCCGCACCCTGCCTAATCAAAGTGGGGGCATCCTGCGTCAAATCAATCACTGTAGTCATACCTAGTGCATGAATCTCCGAATCTATGACTAAATCTACCTGATGCTCCAGACGTTCACGGATTTCCCATGCCACATTCATTGGCTCTTCATCCCCGGGCAATTGCAGCGTCATGCTCAATATCGGTTCGCCGATCTCTTCCAACAGGGCTTGCACGACAGCATGATCGGGCACCCGGATACCAACGGCACTACGTTTGGGGTGCTGCAGGCGGCGTGGCACCTCGCGCGAAGCATTGAGGATAAAAGTATAAGCTCCGGGGGTATTAGCCTTGAGCAATCTGAACGTGCTGTTATCCACTTTGGCATAAGTCGCCAGCTCACTCAGGTTGCTGCAGACCAGCGTAAACAGATGGTCGTCACCCAAGCCACGAATCTGCCTGATCCTGTCCTGCGCATCCTTGAACTCCATCATGCAGCCCAGCGCATAACTGGAATCCGTCGGGTAAGCCACCACGCCGCCAGCACGCAAAATATCCGCTGACTGACGGATCAGGCGCTGCTGAGGGTTTTGTGCGTGAATGGAAAAATACTGCGCCATGACAAACGGATACTAGCTAAGATGCTGCGCCTCCGGCCAATCATGCCAAACCGGCACGCAACCGGCCGGTAAATCTGGCAGATAACCCATTTCTATGTAGCTTCTACCCACGCCATGGTAATCAGAACCTTGCGAAGCCATCAGATCGAAGCGATGCGCGATTTTGGCGAACTGCTGGTACTGCGGTGGCGTATGACTCCCGGTAACAACCTCAATCGCGCTGCCGCCATGCTCTCTAAATTCATGCATCAAGAGATGCATGTTGATCATGCCCAAGTCATAGCGCCCGGGATGCGCAATCACGGCGACGCCGCCAGCTCCCAGAATGAGTCCTACCGCTTGTTCCAGACTCATCCATTCAAAATCGACGAATCCTGGTTTGCCTTTGACAAGGAATTTTTTGAATACGGTGCGTACATCTTTGGCGTGGCCTTGTTGCACGAGCCATTCGGCAAAATGGCTGCGCGTCATGATAGCGTTGCCAGCGATCTGCTTGGCACCTTCATATGCGCCCTCTATACCAACCTTTGCCAACCCTTGAGCCATCTCTATCGCACGAATCTCCCTCCCCTGACGCACCGCGTCCAATGCTTGCTTCAAGCCAGCATTCTGGTCGTCAATCTTCAGGCCGACGATATGTAAAGTCCGTCGCTTCCATGTCACTGATATCTCTACACCATTGATAAGCGCGATGCCGCATTGCTCGGCAGCCTCTCTCGCAGCAGCAAGTCCACCCATATCGTCATGGTCGGTCAAACCCAGCACTTTCACCCCGCGCTCGGCAGCATGCGCCACCAATGCATGCGGTGCAAGCATTCCGTCAGAGACATTGGAGTGGCTGTGTAAGTCGATTTGAGCAGGCATGAATCCAGGTAGCATATTTTGCAAAGTATGCAGAATCATAGCAAAATAGCGGTTTTACCGATAGCATGAGGCAATCCCGTTGAAAGTTTTATTCGATTTACTGCCTGTGATCCTGTTTTTCGTCGGCTTCAAGTTCTATGGCATTTTCGCAGCCACAGCCATCGCTATCGCTACCACACTGGCCATGATCGTCTACAGCAAGCTGCGCCACAATCAAGTCGACAAGATGCTCTTGGTCAACGGCGCGATCATCAGCGTATTGGGCGGGTTCACACTCCTGCTGCATGACAAAACCTACATCATGTGGAAACCAACCGCCCTGTATTGGCTTTTGGCTGCTGTACTGCTCGTCTCGGACTTGTTGTTCCAGAAGAATCTCATTCGCAAAATGATGGAAAGCGTGCTGCAGCCGCCTGAGAGTATATGGCGTAAACTCAATTACGCCTGGGCCCTTTTTTTTATGGTGCTGGGTGTCGTGAATCTCTATGTCGCCTTCCATTACGATGAAGATACCTGGGTCAACTTCAAGCTGTTCGGCACTACTGGGCTGATCTTTCTTTTCGTAATAGGCCAGACCGTACTTCTGAAGAATCATCTTGTCGATTCGGAAGAAGCGGAGAAATAACATATGTGGTACGCCATCATTGCCGAAGATACTCACGACAGCCTGGAAAGGCGACTTGCCAACCGTCCTGCTCATCTTGCTCGATTACAGGCATTGCAAACCGAGGGTCGTCTGTTGCTTGCAGGACCTTTCCCATCCATAGACAGCATCGATCCGGGACCTGCAGGTTTCTCCGGAAGCCTGATTGTTGCTGAATTCAGCGACCTAAATGCCGCACAAGCCTGGGCGAATGCCGACCCATTCGTTGCGGCTGGTGTCTATGGCAATGTGGTCGTGAAACCTTTTCGCAAGACCTTGCCTTAAACCCCATGAGCCTTACTCACATCATAAAACAGCGCCTGAACTCGCTTGATCCACTACAACTCGACATACACGACGATAGTGCCCAGCATGCAGGCCACGCCGGCAATCAGGGCGGAGGACATTTCAGGATTGAGATAACAAGCTTGCATTTTTCTCAAAAATCGCACATCATGCGACATCGTTTAATTTATCAAGCACTTAGCGATTTAATTCCCAACAAAATTCACGCATTGAGCATCGTAGCAATCGCGCCCGATGACCCCAAGTAAGATTCGCACTGTTTTTATCCAAAGGATTTTATAAAATGAACAAATTGATTGTTTCCCTGTTTGCCTTAAGCGCTTTATCTTTTACAGCCAGCGCGTCCGCCGCAGATGCGCCTGCAACAGTAAACGGTAAACCCATTAAGCAAATCTGGGTGGATTACATCACCAAAGATGCAATCGCGCGCGGCCAGAAGCCAGGCGACGGCTTAAAGAACGCCATCATCAACGAACTGGTGGGCGCTGAACTGGCACTGCAGGAAGCGCAACGTCTGGGCATGGACAAAAGCCAGGACTACCTTGTCAGCAGCGAGCTATCCAACCGCAAGATTCTGGTGAACATGTTCCTGCAGGAGCAAATGAAAAAGAACCCGATCACTGACGCTGACACTAAAGCAGCTTATGAGCAGTACAAAAAGGAATTGGGCGAAAAGGAATTTAACGCCAAACACATTCTGGTAAAAACAGAAGCCGAAGCCAAAGACATCATAGCGCAACTTGGCAAAGGCGGTGACTTCGCCAAACTGGCCAAGGAGAAATCCCTGGACCCTGGCTCCAAAGAAAAAGGCGGCGACTTAGGCTGGTTCTCACCTGCAGGCATGGTAAAACCTTTCAGCGATGCCGTGACCAGCATGAAGAAAGGCGATGTCTCCGCTACCCCTGTACAAACCCAATTTGGCTGGCATGTCATCAAAATGGTTGACTCCCGCGCAACGCAAGTGCCACCTTACGAGAAAGTAAAAGATGGTCTGGAGCGCACGTTGCAGCAACGCAAACTGGAAAAAATCATGCTGGACCTGAAAAACAAAGCTAAGATCGAAGTTCCAGGCATTACAGATAAAAAATAATCAAAACAAACTCACAAAAAGGCTTACTAATCAGTAAGCCTTTTTTTATTTATCCTGCATTATTTCGCTTATATCTTAAAAATTTATGCCATAATAAGAACCATTATTATTCTCAATCGTCTCAACCTCATGCGTTTGCTCAGTCAATTACAACCTGGAGACATGGCCACCATCGGCGCGATTCATGCAGAACAGCAATTGCACCAGCGACTGCTTGCCTTGGGGTTCCGTGCTGGCAAAACAATCGAGATCATCCGCCGCGCCAACTTCAAAGGACCGCTGCAAGTCAGAATCGGCGCCACCGATGTCATTCTGCGCGACGCTGAAGCCAGCCTGATTCAAATCAGCCATTAATCTCCAATGAAGCGACTCGCATTGCTCGGCATGCCCAACACGGGCAAATCCACACTGTTTAATCGCCTTAGCGGTGCTTCCGCACGTGTGGGCAACTGGCCAGGCATCACCGTAGACCTGATGAGCGCAAAGATTCTGGCGGGCGGTCATATCGTGGAGCTTGTCGACCTGCCTGGCATCTATGACCTGCATGGGTTCTCGGATGACGAGCTAGTGGTGCGCCATTTCCTCAGCAGCAATCCGGTCGACCTGGCCATCGTCGTGCTGAACACATCCCAAATCGACCGCCAGCTATCGCTCGCACTGCAGATTCGTAATCTTGGTGTTCCGGCGCTAGTGCTGCTGAACATGCAGGACGAAGCCAAACGCGCAGGCATCACGCTGGATACCGCCAGGATGTCGCAGGAACTCGGGTTGCCAGTACTCAACATCAGCGCAAAATATGGGGATGGGTGCCCCGAAGCACTGCAGAAAATCGGCCAGCTGATTCAGCAAGCCCGCAGCAGCGTCTCGCCGCAAACCATTGCCAACCAGCTGGAAGCCGACACCCAGATAGAATCGGAAATGCACGAGATCGTCAAAAAAACCGTGCAAATCCCGACAAAACTGGCTGATGAGACCACCGACAGGATCGACAAAGTACTGCTTCACCCATGGCTAGGCCTGCCGATTTTCTTTGCGGCGATGTTCCTGCTGTTCCAGTTCATCTTTACCGCCGGCAAGCCTTTGCAGGACGGCATGAACTGGTTGTTGACAGAGTTCCGCACACTGGCGCTGGAACCTGCACTGGCACACGCACCACCTTGGCTCAATGGCCTGCTGCTGGATGGCATATTCAATGGCGTCAGCACTGTCGCAGCATTCGTGCCCATCATCGTGCTGTTTTTTCTGGTGATGAGCATGGTAGAAGACAGCGGCTATCTCTCCCGTGCCGCCTTCCTGACCGACGCCTTGATGGCCAGACTGGGCCTGGACGGGCGCGGATTCGTCATGATGCTGATGGGCTTTGGCTGCAACGTACCGGCGCTGATGGGCACACGCGTCATGCGCTCTCGCGGCATGCGGCTACTGACCATGCTGACGATTCCGCTGTCGCTATGTTCAGCGCGGCTGCAGGTGTTCCTGTTCCTCATCGCCATCCTGTTCAGCGCCCAGCAAGCGCCCTGGGTGATGTTCGCGTTGTATATGGTGAGTTTCTTCACCATTTTTCTGACGGCTTTTCTCTTTAAAGGCCGCTTCCCCAACAAGGAGCCGTTCATTCTGGAGCTGCCGCCCTACCGTTTCCCCACCGCACGCCAGATATGGCTGCGCGGCTGGCAGGAAGTCCGGCATTTCCTGCACCGGGCAACCAAATTCATCATCATCGGCGTCGTGCTGGTGTGGCTGCTGACGCACATTCCCAGCAATGTGCCACCCGCCAGCGAACAAACGCTGGCCGGACAGATCGGCAAGCTGTTCTCGCCTATCCTTGACCCCATCGGCATCAACAGCCAGCTGGCCATCGCGCTCATCTTCGGCTTCGTCGCCAAAGAGATCGTCGTCGGTTCACTCGCCGTCATCTACGGCCTGCAGGGTGACGCGCTCACCACGCAGATCGCGCAAAATGTGGATTGGGTGCAAGGCATGAGCTTCATGCTGTTCACGCTCATCTACACCCCCTGCCTGTCCACCATCGCCACGCTGCGCAGCGAATCCAAAAGCAGCCGGTTCATGTGGCTGTCCATCGCCTGGTCGCTATGCCTGGCCTGGGTCGTCAGCTTCATCTTCTACCAGACTGCCCGCGCTTTAGGCTTCTAACCCTTCATTACCACAGAAGCAGGCCTGAAAGCTGCATCCCGCTTGCCTTGCACGGCAATCAGTTTCATAATGAATGCGCGTATGTGAATCAATTAACAACGATGCGGCAATTGCCCAATACTTTACGCCCGCTATCACTGGACTAAACTACTAATCTGGGCTACTGATCTGGAAATAAAAATGAAAAATATCACGCTCGTTTGCCTGCCATCATTGGGATGGCTACTTAATAATTAGGTTTCACAGCAAATGCCTAGTTCTAAGCCAGCATTCTTTTTTTCCGCAACCCAAAGCGTGGATGATCGACTCGGGGATGTCTTTAGCTTTATCTGGGCCAGTTACGCGGGGCTGCGCGAATTGTGGTGGCAAGTGCGTGGCTTCCAAACTCAGTTCCCCGATCTGCATATCAAGGAAGTTGAGAAGAAGTTTCTTACTGGATTGCCTATGCCAGGCGGAATTGACTTCCAACATCTATTCGTGAATACCAGTTGGTCAGAGCATGAGCAAGAGTTTTCTAAGTAGCTCCTGTTCGAAGCATGCACGCTATATGAAGGCTGGGCCGAAAAAGTATGTAGGGATATTTTTTCTGCACAGGACAGCGACAAGTACACTAAGGCCTTGCAGTTCCCGAGCGGAACTAAACCAAACGGCCAACCCACTGGGTACCCAGTCGTAGTAAATGCAGCCAATGTTGCTAAATCTGCGCTTATGGCCGCCGAGTTCTTTCCAACATTAAAGTCATCAAGACTGAACTGCTGGCCCACAGTAAACCAGCGTCTGATTGCCTACCGCTACTTCAAGGAGTGCCGGAACTCGTTCATTCACTCTGATGGCCTCGCCACACAGGACGTAATTGATTGGCACGTAACGCTCTCCACGGCACAGAACGCTCAGCCAACTCCGTTTCGCCATCCCTTTGCACTACCAAACCAATTGCTGGGAAGCAAAATTAGCTTACACCTCAAGGATTGTATTCTGTTCGCAACTCTCGTTCGATCATTGATCTGTACGTTTGATGCGGCGCTAAGTGTCTCCGCAACTAGCGAACAGCTGCTTGAGCAACGGTTGAGGGGTCTTGTCGCGACAAGCTCGAAATGGAGCAGCCTGCCGAAAGATCAGGCGAAACGAGAGAAAAGAGTTCATCGCATGCTGGCCGCATCAAGAATTCCGAAACCTGCGACATTCAGCAATGTAATGAATTGGATGCAAACAAAGGGCATCATCTAAAGTGAAACCTAACTTATCCATCAAGCGGGACGCGCTAGAGCGCGCCCCTTATGTCAAACGTTAGGTTCCTCATACGCGCGCGTTCATTGCCAAAACACCTGCCCTAGAAGCCAATCTCGATGCGGGTTCCCGAGCAATGCTGTGTATAATGAATGCGTACGCGTAAAAACCCTTGCATTTCAGCACGGCAGACACCCGCCGATTACCTGCTTCTGGTAAAATGTCGCTTTAAAATTTTGCCTCCATCCCGTTAAGTTTCGATATGTCCACCGTTCACATGTTGTCGCTGCGTGGCAGCGTTGCTTTGTCCCCGTTCCGCTTGTCCAAGATCATGGATTCCCTGCGTGCCAGCGCCCCCGGCATACAAAGCATCAGTACGGAATTCGTGCATTTTGCCTTTAGCCACAGCGCATTTACCGCGGACGAACAAGCCAAGCTGGCGCAAATACTGACTTACGGACCTAAAGACAGTACGCACGACCAGCAGGGCGAGCTGTTTCTGGTGACGCCGCGCATTGGCACGATCTCTCCTTGGGCATCCCGCGCGACGGACATCGCCAGGAACTGCGGGCTGGAACACATGCTGCGCCTGGAGCGCGGCATTGCCTATTATGTGAAAACCGCTAACGGCGCGCCGCTTAGCGCAGAAGAGAAAAAAGCCTTGCTGCCCTTGATTCACGACCGCATGACGGAAGCCGTGCTGGGGCATCTGCAGGATGCGGAAAAACTCTACCACGATGCCGACCCGAAGCCCTTGAGCACGGTGGATATTCTGCAAGGCGGCAAGGCCGCGTTGCTGGCCGCCAATAGCGAGATGGGGCTGGCGCTGTCGCCTGATGAGGTGGATTACCTGTTCGACAACTTCAGCCAGATGGGCCGCAACCCCACCGATGTCGAGCTGATGATGTTCGCGCAGGCCAACTCGGAACATTGCCGCCACAAGATTTTCAATGCGGATTGGGTGATTGACGGCGTGCAGCAGGAGATTTCGCTGTTTGGCATGATACGCAACACGCACAAGCTCAACCCCGGCAGTACGGTGGTGGCGTATGCGGACAATGCTTCCATCGTCAAAGGCCAGCAGACGCAGCGCTTCTTCCCGAACGACAAGGGCGAATACGGCTTTAACCCGCAGGAAATGCATTACCTGATGAAGGTGGAGACGCATAACCACCCCACCGCCATTTCGCCATTTGCCGGCGCGGCGACAGGCGCAGGCGGCGAGATTCGTGACGAAGGCGCGACTGGCAGCGGCTCCAAGCCAAAAGCAGGACTGACCGGTTTCTCGGTCTCCAACCTAAACATTCCGGGGTTCTCTCAACCGTGGGAAAAACCTTACGGCAAGCCAGGGCGCATCGCATCGCCGTTGCAGATCATGATTGACGGCCCGCTGGGTGGCGCGGCCTACAACAACGAGTTTGGCCGCCCGAACATCGCCGGCTATTTCCGCACGTTCGAGCTGGAAAACAATAACGAGGTACGTGGCTACCACAAGCCCATCATGCTGGCGGGCGGCGTGGGCAATATTGCCGCAGACCACTCCAAAAAGAACCCGATTCCGCCAGGCTCGGCCTTGATTCAGCTGGGCGGCCCGGCGATGTTGATCGGCCTGGGCGGCGGCGCGGCTTCCAGCATGGATACCGGCGCCAACACCGAGAATCTGGACTTCGACTCCGTGCAACGCGGCAACCCGGAACTGCAGCGCCGCGCGCAGGAAGTGATTGACCGCTGCTGGCAACTAGGCGACAAGAATCCGATCCTGAGCATCCATGACGTGGGCGCGGGCGGCATTTCCAATGCATTCCCGGAGCTGGTGAACGATGCAAAAGTGGGCGCCTTGTTCGAATTGCGCAATGTGCATAACGAAGAGCCTGGCATGTCGCCCAAGGAACTGTGGAGCAACGAAGCGCAGGAACGTTACGTGATGGCTGTCGCCAAAGAGGATTTGCCGCGCTTTGAGGAAATCTGCGCACGTGAACGCTGCCCGTTCGCCGTGGTGGGCTATGCCACGGAAGAACGCCATTTGACGGTCGCTGACAGTCATTTTGGCAACAAACCCGTGGATATGGACTTGTCAGTCTTGCTGGGTAAACCGCCCAAGATGACGCGTGATGTGAAATCGCTCAAGCCCAAGCTAAGTGCATTCGACACAGCCAGCATCGACGTGAAAGAAGCCGCTTACCGCGTGCTGCGCTTGCCCGGCGTTGCCGACAAGACCTTCCTGATCACCATCGGCGACCGTACGGTGACCGGCCTGATCGCACGCGACCAGATGGTTGGCCCGTGGCAAGTGCCTGTCAGCGATGTTGCGGTGACCTTGGCGGGTTTCCAGACCAATGTCGGCGAAACGTTTGCGATTGGCGAAAAAGCCCCGCTCGCTTTGATTGACGCTCCAGCCAGCGGCCGCATGGCGATTGGCGAAGCCATCACCAATATCGCGGCTGCACAAATCGATAACATTGAAAACCTGAAACTTTCCGCCAACTGGATGGCGCCAGCCGGGCACCCCGGCGAGGATGCCGCCCTGTTCGCCACGGTAAAAGCGGTGGGCATGGAATTGTGCCCGCAGCTTGGAATCAGCATTCCGGTGGGCAAAGATTCGATGTCGATGAAGACCGTCTGGAACGAGAACGGCAAGGACAAAGCCGTCACCGCGCCTATCTCGTTAGTCGTGACGGCATTCGCCAACACGCCGGATGCACGCAAGACCCTGACGCCGCAGCTGCGCACTGACTTGGGTGACACGCACCTGATCCTGATCGACCTGGGCAATCGCAAACAGCGCATGGGCGGCTCCAGCCTGGCACAGGTTTATAGTCAATTGGGCGACAGCGCGCCGGATGTGGACAATCCGCAGCAGCTCAAGCAATTCTTCGCCGCTGTCCAGCAACTGAACGCTGACAACAAACTGCTGGCGTATCATGATCGAAGTGACGGCGGCTTGTTCGTGACGCTGGCAGAGATGGCGTTTGCCGGAAGAGCAGGCCTGGAAGCCAATCTGAATGCGGCTTCTGGCGATGCCGCTTCTGTACTGTTCAACGAGGAACTGGGTGCAGTACTGCAAGTACGGGCGAGCGAGGCGGAAGCGATTCTGGCGAACTTGAATGCACAACTCAACGGCAGCGCACAGATCATCGGCAAAGTCACGGCAGACAACCAAATTCGCATTGCCGTGAACGGCCAGCCAGTGTTGAGCGAGTCACGTATCGACCTGCACCGCGCTTGGTCGGAGACCACTTACAAGATGCAAAGCCTGCGCGACAACCCAGCTTGTGCCCAGCAGGAATACGACCGTATCCTGGATGCGCAAGATGCCGGCATGCACGTCCACACGACGTTCGACATCAATGAAGATGTCGCAGCGCCCTTCCTGAACCTGAATCGCCCGCGCATGGCTATCCTGCGTGAGCAAGGTGTCAACGGCCAGGTGGAAATGGCGGCAGCTTTCGACCGCGCAGGCTTTGCCAGCGTGGACGTTCATATGAGCGACATCATCTCCGGCCGCGTATCGCTGAAAGACTTTGCCGGCCTGGTTGCTTGTGGCGGCTTTAGTTATGGTGATGTCCTAGGCGCGGGCGAAGGGTGGGCTAAATCCATCCTCTTCAATACGCGTGCTCGCGACGAATTCAGCGCATTCTTTAACCGTTCAAACACCTTTGCGCTTGGGGTATGCAACGGCTGCCAGATGATGAGCAACCTGCACAGCATCATTCCCGGTACCGCGCATTGGCCGCATTTCGTTCGGAACAGGTCCGAACAGTTCGAAGCGCGCTTTGCGATGGTGGAAGTGCTGGAGTCACCTTCGCTGTTCTTTAACGGCATGGCTGGAAGCCGCATGCCGATTGCCGTTGCGCATGGAGAAGGTTTTGCGGAATTTTCTGACGCGGGCGCTGTCATTCAATCGCTGGAACAAAAATTGGTGACCATGCGCTTTATCGATCATGCGTCAACGCCAACGGAAATCTACCCGTTTAACCCAAATGGTTCTCCACAAGGGATTACCGGACTGACTAGCACAGACGGACGTTTTAGTATTATGATGCCGCATCCTGAGCGGGTGTTCAGGGCAGCTCAGTACAGCTGGCGTCCAGATGGCTGGAAAGAGGACGCGCCGTGGATGCGCATGTTCCGCAATGCAAGAAAATTTATAGGGTAATGACATTAGCTTAATTAAAATCGGTATTAGGAGACCAAGTAACATGAAATTTTTCAAAGCAGTATTATTTGCATTCACTTTGCTTTTCGCAATCACCAGCCAAGCTGGCACATTGAACGATGACGAGTACATGGAGTTGTCTGGTGCTTTAACGGATGGCAAACTGGACGTGGTCAAACGTTATATCGACAAAGACCCTTCGTTATTAAGCTACACCTTCTATGCATGGCAGCCTCTGCAAATGGCGACTAACCATAATCAGGTAGCAGTTGTGAAATATCTGGTTGAAAAAGGCGCAGACAAAAACTATGTTCACCCTGTTAGTAAAATGACAGCTTTCCATCTGGCTGCATTCAATGGTTCTGATGAAATCGTGAAATACCTGGCAGCACAAGGTGCCGATATCAACATAAAAATGAAAGGTGGAGTCTCCTTGATTCGCGTCGTCAAGGATGAAGGCAACACTAAAATGGTGGAGTTGCTGACCAGCCTGGGCGTTAAAGAGGAAGGTTGCGAGGGCGAATGTTTCTAAGTCGGCTAGAAAGTTAATATCTAAGGTGTGTGATGCAAGTCACACACCTTTTTTATTGTCTGTTTAAAATCTGCATATCATTTCAAATTACAATAAGCCACGAGGGTACGCTGATGATGAACCATATTCAACGCATATTAGTTTTCTTGCTATTGACAACACCGTTACCAAACCAGGCCAACGAGCTTGCTGTAACTGAAAATTTGCATATCCGCAGTCTCGCCGCTTCCTGCGCTGCTTGCCATGGCACCAATGGCAACACGACTCACCCAGACAACAAAGCGCCATCGAGCAAGGCCACATTGGCGGGAATGGACAAAGACCACTTCATCAAGCAAATCAACGCGTTTATCAGTGGCGAGCGCAAATCGACCGTGATGCATCACCATGCCAAGGGATTAAGTGTGGATGAAATAGCTATGCTGGCCGCATTTTTTACAGAACAAAAACCGCAAGCATCATCGAAGTTACAACATCAAGCGCTGGAGGCTAATCATGACTGATTTCAATATCCACCGCCGTCAATGGATAAAAACCAGCCTAGGTCTTGGACTGTCTCCTGCGCTACTTTCTGCCTGTGCCACCATGCACCACAGCAAAGCCAGTGCAGGACGCGTAGTGGTGATTGGCGGTGGTTATGCAGGCCTGGCTGCAGCAAAATATATCCGTATGTGGAGTGCAGGCAGCATCGAGGTCGTACTTATCGAAAGAAACCGTCAATTTGTATCCTGCCCATTGAGTAATTTGGTACTCGGCGGCAGCAAAACCATCAATGATTTGACTTTTGGATACGATTTAACCGAGAAAAATCACGGCATCCGCTTCGTCTATGATGAGGTCGTCACTATCGACCACAGCAACAAGACTGTAAATATGCGGCGAGGAGAAGTTGGTTATGATCGTCTGGTCATTGCGCCTGGCATAGACTTCGATTATATCAGTATGCCCAACCTGGCTTCTGCAGATGTACAAAAGTCCATCCCCCATGCCTGGAAAGCCGGCTGGCAAACCGTAAACTTGCGCAAACAACTGGAGGCCATGCCGGATGGCGGCATATTTGCCATCAGCATCCCCAAAGCACCTTATCGCTGCCCACCCGGCCCGTATGAGCGGATTTGCCAAGTAGCTAGCTACTTTAAAACGCATAAGCCTAAAAGCAAAATCATTGTGCTGGACGCGAATCCGGAAATCATTTCCAAAAAAGGTTTATTCAATAAAGTCTTTAACGAAACTTATGCCGGCATAGTGGATTACCGGCCCAACAACGCACCTGTGAGCGTAGATATAGCAAACAAGACAATCACGACTGAGTTTGAACAAGTAAAAGCAGACGTGCTGAATGTCATACCACCCCAACGCGCTGGCAGGCCCGCCCAGCTTGCAAAAGTCGATAATGTAGAAAACCGTTGGTGCGAAGTTGATTTCCTCACATACGAATCCAAAGTTGCGCCTAATGTACATGTGATCGGTGATGCGATTGACAGCGGCTTGCCAAAATCTGCACACATGGCGACAAATCAGGCCAAAGTCTGCGCCAGTGCGATTGTGGAGCTCATGCATCATCGGACTCCGGATCCATCACCAGTGTTCGCTAATACTTGCTACAGCTTCGTAGATGCGAAACAAGCCATGCATGTCGCACATGTCTATCGGTACAACCCCAACACCAAGATCATGGTACCTGCAGAGGGCGGTGGCGTGTCGACCAAGCCAAGCGTAGAGGAAGGAACCTTTGCCAACACTTGGGCAACTAATATCTGGTCAGACATCTTAACTTAAATGATATGTTCGATGCGATAATTGCCAAACTTAGCGCCCTGCTCACGCTAGGCATCTGCAGCATTCCCAATGTCGGCTGCGCCAACGCAGCCGATGTATCTGCACCACCGGCAAACCTGCCGTTGAAACTGCCTACGGGATTTGCTGTGAACATCTTTGCCAAATTGGAAGGCGGTGGCGCGGAATATTTTTCCGGCCCGCGCATGATGACCTTTGATAAAAATGGCAACCTATATGTCACTACTGGAAGAAGCAACCAGGTCATCATGCTGCCTGATGCCAATAAGGACGGGGTTTCCGAGGCGCCTATTCTAATCTCGGACAAGTTCAAGGCACCTAATGGACTGGCTTTTGTCGGCGAAGATTTGCTGGTGGCAAACGAAGATGGCGTCGTCAAACTCACGCAAAGAAACGGCGTTTGGTTTACACCACAGCCCTTCATAGGCAACTTGCCAACCGGCGGCCATACGCTCAAAACCATCAAAGTTAGCCCGGATAATTTCTTGTATCTGAATGTCGGTTCCAGTTGCAACGTATGCGTGGAGTCTGATCCAACGCGAGCTACTATCCTGCGTTACACATCCGAAGGAAAGGCTGCAGGTGCTTTGAAAACGGTTGGCAGGCATGCGCAAAGCCCAATATGGGCGCAAGGTTTGCGCAACAGCCAAGGCTTTGCATGGCATCCTCAAACTGGCAGCATGTATGCCACCAACAATGGCGCGGATATGCGTTCTGACAAGAAAGGCGGCAAGGTTAACGATGATATCCCGCCAGAGCACTTGAACAAGATAGAGCCCGGCAAACATTACGGTTGGCCATATTGCTGGGCGAACCCAAAAACCAACGCCATGACTGAGGATCCGAATTTTGTCGGGGAAGCAGATTTCTGCAAAGGCGCCACGCAGCCAGCCACAACCTTCACTTCGCACTCCACGCCGATTGGTATCACCTTCCTGGATAAAAGCCATTTTCCTGACGAATATAAAAACGATGCAATAGTGGCGCTACATGGCTCATGGAACAGAAAAGAGCCTAGCGGGTATAAGCTTGTGCGCGTAAAATTCAAGGATGGTCAACCCGTGGATGTTATTGATTTCGCTACCGGTTGGCTTGAAAGGAATGAAGCTTGGGGACGCCCTGTGGATGTAATAGTAGGAAAAGATGGGGCACTATATGTATCTGATGATAGGTCAGGATACATTTACCGTATCACTTATAGGAATTTAAACTAGGTTGAAATTGCGATGCTAAAAAGTCTCATTACATTTTTAATAGGTCTAATATTAACGTCAAATGCTTTTGCTCAGCCTCCTGAAGGCAAGATTGCGCTACATATATCCAGATTTCATTACGAACACCCAGTGCGGTTATTGCATCCTTATCTGGATTTTTGGCACATGAAAGGCCCTATGGCTGAGAAAATCTCTAGGGAATCCCTTAAAAAGAATTTCAACATGCTTGATGATTGTAATGGTGATGCAAATGTATTGCTGCTGTTAGAACCACACATGTTCTACAATCCTCAAATGCGCAATTTCCACGCAGAACTTATCGTACGTGTTTATGCTAATCAAGGACCAAACCCAGTTATTACGATAAAGAAACAAGCACAGCAGGAAGGTGATTTAGCTTTAACGCCGGAAGTTCATATGGAAAAGGCTTACTTGAAAGCCATCCAAAAAATCATAAAAGAGTTAGAAACCGACAAGACGTTCCTAGCCTCCTTGAAAGGACTCCCAATAAGGGATCTTCAATCTTTCTGTAATGGTATGTATAATTGGCCATTAGCGAAATTTTATTACTGATTAGGAAAACTCCATGAGAAAACTGCTTTTTCTTCTTTGCATTGTACCTGCTCTCGCTACAGCCAAAGGTAGCGAGTTCCCGTCAAAAATCACCGGGTTAAAGATGCCAGAGTCAGTTATTCAGGCAAAAGATGGCACCATCTATGTATCCGAAATTGGCGAGTTTAATGGTGATGGCGATGGGCAGATCAGCAAAATAGACAAGTATGGCAATGTGACAGTCTTTGCCAAAGGTATGAACGATCCCAAAGGTTTAGCCATCATTGGAAACAAACTCTATGTGGCTGACAAAACTCAGGTATTAGAAGTCAATTTAGACGGTACATGGCGTATCTTCACCGACTCATCGGCCTTCCCAGTTCCTCCAAAATTCCTGAATGATCTGGAGGCTGACAGAATGGGTAATCTTTACGTCAGTGATAGTGGTGACTTGAAGGCCGGCGGAGCGATTTTTAAAATCGCAAAAGACGGTACAGTTACAACTATCATTGATAGTAAAAATCCTGATGTGCTCGCTCCGAATGGCTTACTGTTCGAGGGCCGCAACAATCTGCTGGAAGTAGATTTCGCGAGCGGAATCCTCTACCGACTCAACTTAAGCACTGGCGCTATCAGCAAAATAGCTGAAGGCTTTGGCGGCGGCGACGGCATTTTGAAAGGAAAATCCTGCAGGATTTATGTCAGTGACTGGCAAAATGGCAACGTGTTTCAATTAGCCGCAGGCAAAGCCCGACTTTTAAAAAGTGGATACAAATCCGCTGCTGACATCGCGATCAGTCAAGACAAGACATTTATCATGGTACCGGATATGAAAGCCGGCGAACTAGATTTTATCAGTATTGAATAAACAACTAGAGTTACGCCAAAGCGCCCTGCTTTGGTTTATTGAATCCGACGCCGTTGTCAAAACCAACGGCGTTTTGGCTTTGCAGTCAACGGATTTCGATATCTATCCAAATGTGATGCCAAACAACAGCAAAACCATTCCAGGGCGCCCACCCAAGCCACTTCTTGTACCGCCCAAGCAAGTCGAAAAGCGTTCGATGAGAACCCCACAGGGTCGTGCAGCCTTGATTCATGCTCTTGCTCACATTGAATTCAATGCCATCAACCTGGCACTGGATGCTATCTGGCGTTTCAACGCCATGCCAAAAGACTACTACAAAGACTGGTTGAAAGTCGCTTGCGAAGAGGCCTATCATTTCCGGCTACTGGAAACGCATTTAAACACAATCGGATATCAGTACGGTGATTTTAGTGGACATAACGGCTTGTGGAAAATGGCAGAAAAAACTGCGAATGATGTGCTGGCACGTATGGCACTGATTCCACGCACGCTCGAAGCACGCGGGTTGGATGCCAGTCCTCAACTCCGTAACAAGTTGGCGCAGGCAGGAGATACTCGTGCAGCCCATATTTTAGATATTATTCTTCGTGACGAGATTGGTCATGTCGCAATCGGCAACCGCTGGTTTAACTGGCTTTGTACAAAGCGCGGTTTAGAACCAATAACAACCTATCGTCAACTTGCCAAACAATACAATGCACCCGTCCTGCGTGCACCATTTAACCTTGAAGCAAGACGCAAAGCGGGGTTCAGCGAAGCGGAACTCGTACAGATGGATTTAAGTTAATTAAAGAATCGGGCTTTCTTTTTCGCCTTGCTCATACACGACATGCGCACGTCCAACAATCAATGGATCCAGCGCCCCTATATGACTTAAGTCTTTTTTCGCATATGGTAGTTTATGCAAAATGTACCGCATCGCATTCAAGCGTGCCCGTTTTTTGCAATCCGACTTAATCACTGTCCACGGTACATCCGCCGTATCTGTGTAGAAAAACATGGCTTCCTTGGCTTTGGTATATTCATCCCATTTATCTAAAGATGCCAAATCAATCGGACTCAGTTTCCACTGTTTCAGCGGATGCACTTGCCGTTCCTTGAAACGCCTTCGCTGTTCTTTCCGGCTGACAGAAAACCAGAACTTGATGACATGGATACCACTACGTATCAGGTTGCGCTCAAATTCCGGCGCTTGCCTCATGAACTCGTTATACTCGTCGTTGGTACAAAATCCCATGACCCTCTCTACTCCAGCACGGTTATACCAAGAACGGTCAAACAATACGATCTCCCCCGCGCTAGGTAAGTGTTGAATGTACCGTTGGAAGTACCATTGCGATCGCTCTAGTTCAGTAGGTTTTTCTAATGCCACGACACGAGCACCACGTGGATTAAGATGTTCCATCATTCGTTTGATAGTACCGCCCTTACCTGCCGCATCACGCCCTTCAAAAAGAATGACGACACGCTGGCCAGTCTCTTTAACCCAAGCCTGTAGCTTGAGCAACTCCACCTGCAACGCATATTTTTGCTTTTCATAATTCTTGCGTAGCATCAGGTTTTTATATGGGTAACCACCTTCACGCCAATCTTCAGACAACTCGTCATCCGGGTTATCTTTTTTCTTGACCATAGGCATCGGTCGCTCTAATAGCGCTTTTCTCAAAATCTCAGCATCATCCGGCGAAGTGCCTTCGACAATTGCCTCTAATGTCTTAGCGATTTCGGTTGCAGGCAAGCCTTTAAGTTGTTCCGCTATGTCTTGAATTGCCGTTGCCTGAAACTCCTTAGCACCAGCATCGGCCTGCGTCACCACATATTGCTCTATCGCGCTTGAAGTAAGTTTGGGCGCCAAATCACCTTGCCGCACCTTGCGTGCCCGCATTTTTTGCTTGTTTGTGGTTGAAACTGACTGCTCTGACTTTACCGACAAATCTTCCATAAGGCTTACCTTCCTGCTTCTTGACTTTAGATTTTCATATTACACCTATCAATAAGCACATGATTGATTAGCATCAAACCAATGCCAGCTAACTTCATTAGTTCAAGCCATGGGTGTTAAATGGTTAGTAGATTTGCTATGCCATCCAAACCGGAATAATTTAGAGCATATGTTGCCTGACTTTGCACGACTGCCTTGGCATGATAAGCCACACCCACCCCAGCAACACCCATCATTTTCAAGTCATTTGCTCCATCACCAATCGCAATCGTTTGCCCGGGTTTAAGTTCCAGTATGTCGCGCAATTTTAGCAATTCCTGTGCTTTGCGATCAGCATCCACAATATCGCCAAGAATATTACCTGTAAGCTTCCCATCCGCTATCTCTAGCGTATTGGAAACTGCGAAATCAAGCCCGAGCAACTCTTTGACATGATTGGCAAACTGAGTAAATCCACCGGAAACTACCATCGTCTTGATATTATTTTCCTTGCAAGTAGCAATCCATTCGCGTGCGCCAGGGTTGAGCTTCAAACGTTCCCGAATTACCTGAAATAAAGCTGCTTCCGGTAAACCCTTCAGCAAGGAAACTCGCTTGCGCAAGCTAGCTGCAAAATCCAGTTCACCGCGCATTGCAGCTTCAGTAATCTCGGCAACTTCTGACTTGATACCAATCATATCTGCAATCTCGTCAATACATTCGATGCTGATCAGCGTCGAATCCATATCCATCACAGCAAGTCCGAATTTGCTTATGCGGTGGTCAGGTGGTACCAATGCACAGTCAATTTTCTGCTCTATGCAAAAATCCTTCACCACATCGACTTCGTTCGTTTTTAACGGTAAATAATAAGCATGTTCTGCCACCTGGACGAATTGGGTGTTCACCCCCAACAGACCATGTATGTGCTGCAAATGCACCAATTTAATGGCGCTTCCTTGAACGACTAAACGCATAAATCTAACCTAACAAAATTGAAGCGCGATATAGCACGAAAACCAGTGCGCCCACTAAAAAAGGAATGTCCATGCGAGGCTGCCAGCAACCCGCATGATAATAAGTAATTGCAAACGGGATAGCTAACAGCCAGTTTGCTGCTGCAAAAGATGCCACCACACCCAATTCACCATAATAATGGTGCCCAAAATACATCAGTGTAATTTGCAATACGATAGTTATCGCTTGCAATATGGTGTTTGCCTTTACTTTACCCTTGGCGGTTAAAACCCCCTGATATGAGCCATTGATTATATTCGGGAACATGCCGATTGATACCAGCATCAACATTTTACCGGCAGACGAATACCTATCATCATAAATAAAATCAATCACTTCCTGTCCATAGATTGCCAGAAAAATAGCAACTAAATATCCCGGAGCCACTATGTATATTCTCGTTCTGGTGAGTACTGAATGTAGTCGCTCCGGATGCTGTCGGACAACTTCGGAATATGCTGGCAATAGAATCTTACTGACAATTAGTGAGATCAATTGCCCAAACACTCCTGCAAGCATGGTTGCCAATGTGTAAAATCCTAACGAACGTATGTCTAGCAGTTTACCAACGATCAATCGGTTGCCTTCCCCCGAAAAGAATGTCAGCACTGAACTCAAGAAAAACCATTTACCTAGACCAAAAATCTCTTGGAAAGAAGCGTGATGCCACGCTATACGGTTGTGCTGACCCGGGAGCATCTGGTGGCTAGCCCAGACAGCGATGACTGCATTGAACAAATTACCCACCACAAGCGCCCAAACGGAGCGGAAATACCATGCAACCAATACTGTAACGACCACACCAATCGAGTAGGAAAATAAATCGATGAGAACATTCCGCTTCATGTTGAGTGTGCGGTTTGCTAAGATCATTTTGGTTGAACGAAAACTTTGAATCAGCATGCCAAACGCGACCACTGGCAAAAGTTGCGCAAGCATCGGCTGATGATAGAAATCAGCAAAAAAATCCGACGCCAACAAGGCGACTAGAAACAACAGAACACCTCGCGCTATCTGTAACGTCCATGCCGTGTTCAGGAAATCCTCGTCTCCACCTCTCTTGTGTTGAATGATGCTTGTATTTATTCCCAAATCAGACAACAGGTTGATACCCAAGATAATGGTTTGCACGATTGCCATCAAGCCGAAGGCCTCGGGAAACAACAACCGAGTAAGAATAAGATTCGAGCCAAATCGCAATAGTTGTTGTATGCCATAACTCCCAACAACCCACATACCGGAGTTGAATACTCGTTCTTTTAATGATCTAGTCATGATGGATTGCAAATATGGGGGGAAATGACCATGCAAGAGATATTGAATGCAAATGCACTAGCATTATGATGAGTTCCTATGATTTGCTAGCCTATTTGTTAGTAAAGTTATCAATTATATCAGCTAAGATTTCCGCTTAGTGCGAGGACTAGTGCACAAACAACCACAGTAAGTGCCATTCAAGATAGTTTTATGAAACTGACTAGGGTTTCACTGGCATCCAAATCGCTTTTGCGCGAAAATAGATGCTTATCAAAAACTAATATCTCAAATGAATCTTCACGAATATCAAGCCAAAGCCTTATTACAACAATATGGCCTGCCTACCCCATTGGGCATGACTGCAGACTCAGTGGAATCCGTCCAGAATGCAATCAGCAGTATCCCATCCGAAGGATGGGTGGTAAAAGCACAAATTCATGCCGGTGGCCGAGGCAAGTCCGGCGGTGTCAAACTTGTAAAATCGGCACAGGAAACCGTCGAAGTTGCTAATCAGTTGTTAGGCAAAAAACTGGTGACCTATCAGAACGCTCCTGATGGTCAACCGGTAAACCAGGTGCTTATTGAGCAGACATTACCGATTTCCCGAGAGCTATATCTTTCCATGCTGGTAGATCGCAGCCTCGAGCGTATAGTAGTTATTGCTTCAGCAGCCGGGGGCATGGATATCGAGGAAATTGCTGCAAAACACCCTGAGCAAATCCTGCAGGAAGTATGTGACCCGCTTAATGGATTAGTAGATTTCCAGGCACGTAATATTGCTTTCCGTCTCGATTTAAGTGGCGACCAAATCGCTACTTTCACAAAACTGCTCAAAGGCTTATACAAACTATTCAAAGACAATGACTTAAGCCTGCTGGAAATCAACCCGCTTATTGTCACTGCCGATGGGAAACTGGTCGCACTCGACTGCAAAATGAGCGTTGATGACAATGCGTTATACCGTCAAAAAGCCTTGGCCGAACAGCGTGATATGAGTCAGGAGGATGCTAAAGAGGCTGCTGCGCATGAGGCTGGCATCAACTACATCGCACTCAATGGCAACATCGGCTGCATGGTGAATGGTGCTGGGTTGGCGATGGCTACGATGGACTTGATCAAGCTGCATGGTGGCGAGCCGGCCAACTTCCTGGACGTCGGTGGCGGTGCGACTGCCGAAACCGTCAGTAAGGCATTCAAGATCATTCTGGCTGACGCTAATGTTAAAGCCATACTGGTCAACATCTTTGGCGGCATCATGCGCTGCGACATTATCGCGGCTGGAATTATCGCAGCAGTGAAGGAAGTCGGTATGACGATTCCGGTAGTCGTGCGTTTAGAGGGCACAAACGTTGATTTAGGGAAACAAATGTTGCGTGAAAGTGAATTGAACATCATCTCAGCAGAAAACCTGACAGACGCTGCGAAGCAGGCAGTAAAGGCGGTAGCATGAGCGTACTGGTTGACAAAAACACCCGTGTAGTTTGCCAGGGCTTTACTGGTAAACAAGGGACGTTCCACTCCGAACAAGCGTTGGCTTACGGCACCAAAATGGTCGGCGGGGTGACCCCAGGGAAAGGTGGGCAGAACCATTTGAACTTGCCCGTATTCAACACGGTGCGTGATGCAGTACGTGACACGCAGGCGAACGCGAGCGTGATTTACGTGCCTCCAGCATTTGCAGCGGATTCCATTCTTGAGGCAGCAGACGCGGGTATCGCCATCATTGTCTGCATTACCGAAGGTATTCCTGTTTTAGATATGCTCAATGTAAAAGCTGCGCTTCGCGCCAATGGCAGTAAGCTCATTGGCCCGAATTGCCCCGGCATCATCACTCCAGACGAATGCAAGATTGGCATCATGCCTGGAAGTATCCACAAACGCGGCAAGGTAGGCGTGGTTTCACGCTCCGGCACACTGACTTACGAGGCTGTGCATCAAACCACTGCTCTTGGGCTTGGTCAAAGCACGTGTATCGGTATTGGCGGTGACCCGATCAAAGGCCTGAATTTTATTGAATGTCTGGAAATGTTCGAGGATGATCCAGAAACAGAAGCCATCATCATGGTAGGTGAGATTGGCGGCAGCGACGAAGAAGCAGCAGCCGAGTACATCAAGTCGCATGTAAGCAAGCCAGTCGCAGGTTACATTGCCGGCCTGACTGCACCAAAAGGCAAACGCATGGGGCATGCAGGGGCAATCATTTCCGGTGGTTCTGGAAAAGCATCAGACAAGATTGCTGCTTTAGAACGTGCTGGCGTGATTGTGGCAAACTCTCCCGCTACGCTAGGTGAAGCTGTTATGGCAGCGATACAGGCGAAATGAAGACTTCGAAAAAGCTAGCATTTTTACTGATTGGTATGCTGTTTAGCATGTTGACTCTGGCTGCGGATATCGAATATCTGTTGACCGCTTCATCTAAAGGCGACATCAATACTGTGAAAGCCATGCTGGAGAGTGGCGTGAACCCTGACACGAAAGACCAGAATGGCATAACAGCATTGATGTACGCAGCCCGCAAGAATCACGCGGAAGTGGCAGAAGCACTTATCAGCAAAGGTGCAGACGTGAACGCTAAGGACAATGGCGGCTGGACACCGTTGATGTTCGCGACCAAGAAAAACCATGTCGAGACAGTGAAAGTCCTGCTAAATCATGGTGCAGACCCAAAAATCCGTGACAACAGCGGCTGGAGTGCTTTCGGCATTGCTTCCACTAACGGCTACAGCGAGATTGTCGGATTGATGCTGGAAAAAGGCACGGATGCGAACGCGAAGACGGATGATGGCAAAACACCCCTGATGTACGCAGCCAAGAGTGGTGATCTACCCACCCTAGAACGCTTGCTGAGTAGTGGTGCGAAAGCAGATGCACATGACCGCTTAGGAACATACCCGTTAATGTATGCTGCCCGTGAAGGTCACGCCCAAGCCGTGCTGATGTTGCTAGAGAAAGGAGCAACAGTGGATGCGCAGGATCAGTCCCGCTGGACCGCATTAACTTGGGCAGTGAAGAAAAACCAGATTGAAACCGCCAAAGTTCTGTTGAAGTATGGTGCCGATGTCGATCATGAAGACTCTGAAGGAACGCCCTTACTGCAGCTAGCTGTGAACAACGGCTCAGCCGACATGGTAAAGCTGCTACTTGCGAACCATGCTAACGTCAAGGCGAGAGATAAGTACGGCTTGACTGCCTACGTATACGCCTTGAAAAAAGGTGATCCTGGAATCGTAAGACTCATCAAAGACGCCGGTGGAAAATATTAAACCTATCAGAATTGCGATAGCGCAAATCAACTGCATCGTAGGCGATGTGCGCGCAAATATTGAAAAGATCTTGCAATATGCACAACAGGCCAAAAACGCAGGCGCCACCCTGCTAATTGCGCCAGAACTGGCACTTTGTGGCTATCCTCCAGAAGACCTACTATTTCGCGAGGATTTTAATCATGCCTGTGACCAAGGCCTGGCGCAGCTTGCAGCGCAAATAAGTAATATAACGCTCATTATCGGCCATCCGCACCGGCAAGACGGCAAGCTGTACAACGCCGCTTCCGTCATTGAGAATGGTAAAGTCCAAGCGACATATCATAAACAGATCCTGCCAAACTACAGCGTCTTCGATGAAGAACGCTATTTCGAAGCAGGCGAAATGCCTCTGGTCTGGACACACGGCGGCGTCAGATTCGGCATCCTGATTTGTGCTGATGGATGGGAACCAGGCCCTGCCCTCAAAGCCAAACAGGCCGACGCAGAATTCCTGCTCACGCTTAACGCTTCGCCCTACCATATGGACAAGCTCGAAACACGCTACGAAGTAATTGCCAGCCGCGTCAAAGAGACCAGCTTGCCGGCCATCTATGCCAACATGATTGGCGGCCAGGATGAACTTGTCTTCGATGGCGCATCCTTCGTTCTCAACAGCCAAGGTAGAGTGACGCAGCAATTACCATCGTTTACCGAAACACTTGAGTTTGTCGAGATTGCGAATGGCGATCCACTCCCTGCAATCATTGCGCCTAAAACCAGTCTGGAAGAAGCCGTGTATGAAGCGCTCAAGCTTGGACTGGCCGATTACGTGAACAAGAATGGCTTTCCAGGCGTTGTACTCGGACTTTCGGGCGGAATCGATTCTGCGCTGACACTCGCCATCGCTGTGGATGCGCTGAGTGCAGAGCGCGTAAAAGTGGTGCTGATGTCCTCTGAATTCACATCCAGCATGAGTGTAGATGATGCTGTAGAAATGGCGAATCTTGTCAATGTCAAATACAGCAAGATCCCTATCAAGAACTTGTTCGAAGAATTCCGCAACGCGTTGGCACAGGAATTTGGCAACCTGCCATTCGACACTACCGAAGAGAATCTGCAGGCACGTATACGCGGTATGCTGCTGATGGCACTCTCCAACAAATTCGGCAGTATCGTGCTCACGACCGGCAACAAATCGGAAATGGCTGTTGGCTACAGCACGCTGTATGGCGACATGGCAGGCGGTTTCTCCCTGCTCAAAGATGTACCAAAAACGCTAGTCTACCGCCTGGCGGAATACCGCAATAGCTTGGGCAGAATCATTCCTCAGCGTATCATCACCCGAGCACCGAGCGCAGAACTTCGCGCCAACCAGACTGATCAAGATAGTCTGCCACCCTATGATATCCTGGACGCCATCATGCAGGCTTATGTCGAGGAAGACATGAGCCGTCAGGCCATCATCAAACTGGGGTTCAAGGAGCAGGATGTCAACCGCGTCACCAACCTGATCGACCGTAACGAATACAAGCGCCGCCAGGCTCCCATAGGGGTAAGAATCACCGAACGCGGTTTTGGCAAAGACAGGCGATATCCTATTACTTGTAAGTTAAAATTTAACTAGTAGAATAAACGCAGCATCTGACAGATACGAGGAAACTAAATGAAAAAAATCGAAGCCGTCATTAAGCCTTTCAAACTGGATGAAGTACGTGAATCGCTATCCGAGATTGGCGTTACTGGACTGACAGTCACGGAAGTCAAAGGCTTTGGCCGCCAGAAAGGCCATACAGAGCTTTATCGCGGCGCTGAGTATGTCGTGGACTTCCTGCCAAAGATCAAACTGGAATTGGTACTGGCAGACAATATGGTAGATGCAGCAATCGAGGCAATCACTAAAGCTGCGCACACTGGCAAGATTGGCGATGGTAAAATTTTCGTCTCGGCGGTCGAGCAAGTCATTCGCATCCGAACCGGAGAGACCGGCGAAGACGCCGTCTAAAAACAGGAGGCCGCCATGCGAAAACTATCTTTGATGTTGCTCTTAATTGCGTTGAACGCATCGGCGGAAACCTATAAGTGGAAAGACAAGAGTGGCAACGTACAATACGGCAGTACACCGCCACTTGGCGTTAAAGCCGAAGCTGTCACCACTGCAGCATCTTCAGGCAAGAAAGATGAAGAAAAAAACGTCATCGACCTCAACGACGTAGACGCACTCCCTTATCTCGCCAAAAATCCGGAGACGGGCCGCAAGGCTTATCAGGAGTTTTTAGCTGCACCGCCTGCCAAGCTGTTTGTCGCCTGCTCGAATGGGAAATACTTCACCGTCAAAAAACCTGCCTCCAGTTTTGATGCCTTGTATAAGCACATGCAGAAAGTGGAAGCCTATGAAGCAAGCATATGCCATCCCTATGCCTTTAATGATGAAGTGGTCTGGAACCGCAAGAAATAATCCGCCTTACCTACCACAGGCATGCCCGCAATCTTCAAGACTATTCTGCTGCTTACCGTTTCCAATGTCTTTATGACGTTTGCATGGTACGCACACCTGAAGAACCTGAACAATAAACCCTGGATTATCGCTGCATTAGCCAGCTGGGGAATTGCCTTACTGGAATATCTTTTTCAAGTGCCGGCTAACCGCATCGGCTACACTGCGCTGTCGCTTGGACAACTGAAGGTGTTACAGGAAGTGATTACCTTGAGCGTATTCATTCCGTTCGCTATCTTTTACATGCACCAGCCGCTTAAGCAGGATTTTGTTTGGGCTGGCATATGCCTTCTGGGCGCGGTGTATTTCATGTTCCGTAATGCTTAAATAAGTAGCATTTCATTATCAAAGCTGCCGGCCTGCAAGCCGCATACTGACTGTCTCTCAGGGCAGCGATTTTAACAATGAACGCGCGCGACGCTTTTTTACGTGAGAATTCTCAACAAGACGGCATCACACTGCGCACGTAATCCAGATCCGCTTGGGTATCCACACCGCTAGCCGGCGCTTTGTCAGTCACAGTCACAGCAATTTTGTAACCGTGATATAGCACACGTAACTGTTCTAGGCTTTCGGTCTTTTCCAGTTCCGTCGCTTCCAGATCGGCATATTGCTTCAGGAAGCCCACACGATACGCATAGATGCCGATATGGCGATACGCGGTGATGTTTTGCTTGTGAGCTTCGTCACGCGGATATGGAATTGGCGCACGGCTAAAGTACAGCGCATTACCATGCGTATCCATCACCACCTTGACGATATTGGGGTTTAAAAACGATACCTCGTCGTGGATGGGGTGACAAGCTGTCGCCATCACCGCCTCGCGGTTGTGCGCCAGCGTCAGGGCAACTTCGTTAATGAGATTCGGATCTATCAGCGGTTCGTCCCCCTGCACGTTCACCACGATGGCGTCATCCGGCCAAGCCAGCTTATCTGCTACTTCTGCGATACGGTCGGTGCCGGATACATGGTCGATACGCGTCATTACAGCCTGATAGCCGAACGTTTCGGCAACATCAGCGATCTTTCTGAAATCCGTGGCTATCACCACTTGGTCAGCCTGGCTTTTTATTGCTTGTTCGGCTACCCACACTACCATGGGCTTGCCTGCGATATCCAGTAGCGGCTTGCCCGGCAATCTTGTGCTAGCATATCTTGCGGGAATGACGACTTTGAACATACGTTTATTTATCCAAATATTCGTGCTCTTCAAGACGGCGTGCCTCATCCTCCAGCATCACTGGGATGCCATCACGAATTGGATAAGCAAGACGCGCCGTCTTTGAAATGAGTTCCTGCTTTAGCTTGTCGTAAATCAACGGTCCTTTGGTGACTGGACAAACCAGTATCTTCAATAAACTCTCATCCATGATGTTGACTGCCTTTCTTTACAATCTTTAGTACCTTATCCAGCAAACCCGGCGAGAGTTCAGCCTCAACCGGCAAGACCCAGTGATGCGCTTGCGCGTATGGTTTGCATTTTACGGCATCTTTCTCTGTCATGATTAACACATCACAATCCATCTCTGCCAAATCTCGAGCAGAAAAGGGATGATGATCGTCAAAACTCACACTGGCAAAGGTAAGGCCAATCTCGCGCAAATGCTCAAAGAATCGCTGCGGGTTGCCAATTGCTGCCATCGCCTTGATACTTTTCCTTTTAAAATCTGCTGGCTTGGCTGTGATTTGTGGATTAGCAAGATTATAAAAAACCCCTCCAGACAGACGCATGCTGATGATGTCAGTCTGGGTATCGCCGCCATTAACCACCACCGCATCCACTTCCTTTAGACGGCTCACTGGCTCACGCAAAGGCCCTGCCGGAAGCATACGGGCACGCTGCAGATGAAGTGTGGCATCCACCACCGCAATCTCCATGTCCCGCTTCAAGCGATAATGCTGCAAACCATCATCGGTGATGATCACATCGCATTCTGGGTTGGCCTGCAATAGGTCCTGGGCAACGGCTACGCGCTTTCGACCAATCCATATAGGTGCACCAGTACGTTTGGCTATTAGCACAGGCTCATCACCGCAAACTGCGGGATCGCTTACATCAGTGACTGCTGTCGGCGCATTCACGTTGCCGCCGTAACCGCGACTGACCACCCCGGGATGGTAACCTTGCGCGCGCAACTGCTGCACTAGCCAAATCACTAATGGGGTCTTGCCGCTGCCGCCCAGATTAATGTTACCAACGACAATCACTGGAACAGGCAAAGCGGAGGATTTCAGAACATTCAAGCGGTACAACCAGCGGCGGCAGAACACCAGCACACGGAACAACCATGACAGCGGGACAAGCAGCCAGTAGAACAGAAAGTTCTTCGTTTCCCAGGCATGCAAAATCTCTTGGTGTAGCCTCTCACCCATAAACTAAGTATCGAATTCTTTCTGATAGAGCCTCGTGTAATATCCATTTTGTGCCAGCAGTGCCTGATGTGTGCCCGACTCGATGACACGCCCATGCTCCATGACCAGGATACGATCTGCATTTTCAATCGTGCTCAGACGATGCGCGATGACCAGCGTTGTACGGTTCTGCATCAGATTATCCAAGGCCGCCTGCACATGCATTTCCGATTCGCTGTCCAATGCAGATGTCGCCTCATCCAATAGCAGAATGGGGGCATTCTTCAAAATAGCACGGGCAATCGCAAGGCGCTGGCGCTGACCACCTGATAAACGCACACCACGGTCACCAATCTCATTCTGCAACCCCTCAGGTAACTGCTGGATAAACTCCCAGGCATGCGCAGCCTTGGCTGCGGCAATCACCTCTTCTGCTGTGGCATTTTTCAGCGCGCCATAGGCGATATTGTTGAATACTGTATCGTTGAACAACACGATATCCTGGCTTACCAACGAAAATTGCGCACGCAGGTTATTCAGCTCCAGCGCGCGAATATCAATGCCATCCAGCAAGATTGTCCCCTGCTGAATCTCGTAGAATCTTGGCAAAAGATTCACTAGCGAGGTCTTACCACCGCCAGACTTGCCCACCAGTGCAACTTTCTCGCCAGGCTGGACGATGAAACTCAGGTCATTCAGTGCCGGTTTTTTAGCGTTGGGATAATGCAGGGTAACATGCTTGAACTCAATCTCACCCCGCACCTTGCTCAACTCTCTAGTGCCTTCGTTCAATTCGGCTTTCGTATCAATCACTTCAAATACACTCTGCGCGGCGGCCAAGCCGATTTGAAAATCCTCGTTAGCGGCAGCGATATGCTTGATAGGCGCAATTAACATCAACAATGCGCCAATAAAAGCCGCGAACTCACCAACCGTAAATTGGCCGAGGGCATAATACACCACCATCGCTAATGCCAAAGCCGCCAGTATCTCCACTACCAGACTGCTCAAGCCTGAAATACGCGCAGCCCGCAGCTCAAGCTCACGGTTATGTGTCACCACATTGCCGAATCGCTGATTCTCGTAATCTTGCGCACCAAATATCTTGACGATGCGCTGCCCGGCAATTGCTTCCTCACCAACCTTAGTCATTTCCCCCATCATATGCTGCACACGCTTAGCGGTTTCCCGAAGCTTGGGAGTAACTTTTCTTAGATAAACAGCCATCAACGGAGTAACGATAGCAAAAACCAGCGTGAGCTTCCAATCCAGATAAATCATATAAGCGACCAGTCCAATAGCCGTAAGCACATCTCGCAGCACATTCATCAACGTACGCGTACAGACAGTGGAAAGACGCTCTGAATCATATGTCAACTTGGATACCAGGACACCTGTAGTGCTTGCATCAAAATGACTCACAGGAGACTGCATCAGCCGACCAAATGCCTCTTTGCGTAATGTCTCGACCATGCGCCGGGCTACCATGCGGTTACTGTACAAGGATACAAAAGCAGCAAGTCCGCGTATGACCATCAGTCCGAACAACATCAACGGTAAGGTGAACCTCTGTGATGCTTCTTTCTGTACAAAACCTTTGTCAGTAACTTCTTTGATCAAAGCGAGAAAAGCCGTATTGCTTAAGGAAAGCACGGCTGTCGCGATAATCGTGATCATGAAAAAAAGCTTGTAGCGCCAAGCATACCGGAAAAGCCTCAGATACAAGGCTTTTGCGTTAGTGACGTGTGGGGTTGAATGCTTTTTACGATTTCGGTTCGACATATCTCAGCTGTCGAAAGCAATGATAAGCCAGCGCCTGAATATTAATTGCCTGCGCTTGCACTGGCCTGTGTAGCAAAGGTGATATGGGTGTAATTGGCGATTCGAGAAGCTTCCATGATATTCACCACTGACTGATGCGTCGCCTTGGCATCGGCATTGATGATGATGGTCGGCTCCTTACCGCCGCCTACCGCTTTCTGCAAGGCACTTGCAATGGTATCCACGTTAGGGTTGGCCACTTCTGCACCATTCACCATGTAATGGCCAGAGGCATCGACTTCTACCGTAATAGTCAGCGGCTTTTCCTGAGGTGCATTCGCTTCGGCAGTTGGCAGATTGATCTGTAGTTCGCTGGTACGGGAGAATGTCGCACTCACGACCAAAAAGATGATGATCACCAACAGAACGTCAATCAAAGGCACGAGATTCATCTCGAGATCTTCGTGGCGTTTACCTCGCTGAAAATTCATGATTAGCTTCTCTCACCGTGGAGGATCTCAACCAGCTTGACAGCTTGCTGCTCCATATCGACCAGAAAACCATCCACCTTACTGCGGAAATAGCGATAGGCAATCATGGCTGGCACAGCCACGATGATACCTGCTGCTGTATTGTACAATGCCACAGAGATACCGCGCGCAAACTGTGCTACATCATGGCCCGTATTAGTAAACGAACCAAACAATTCGACCATACCAATCACCGTACCCAGTAAGCCTAGCAGTGGGGCTACGGTAGCAATCGTGCCAAGCGTGGGCAAATAGCGCTCCAGGTTATGCGCTACTGCGCGACCTGTCTCTTCTATCGCTTCCTTAGTCACTTCGCGCGAATTCTTGGAATTTGCCAAAGCGCTGGCGAACACTTGGCCTAGAGGTGAATGCTGTTCCAGCTTGCTCAACGTCTCTTTGGTGACCCCGCCTTGCCCCAGCCATTTTTGCACTTCTGGCAACAGGCTTTGTGGGACGATGAATTCAGAACGCAATGTCCAGAAACGTTCGCCAATGATGGCCAAAGCGATCACAGACGCAAGAATCAGCGGCCAAATTGGCCAACCGGCAGCTAAAATAATCTCCCACACAGCGTGGCTCCTTATTATCAATATCCGTGTAACTTTAGCGCATTCATGGCAGTTTCGGCAAGTTCAAGCAGATAATTTTCAATACAACTTCGAGAAAACTCCAGCTTGAGTGAACTCCAGCACCTGTAATAGTCAGAATGATTACGTAAAATCATGAGGTTAAATTACGAGAAGCGCACAAGTGGATGGCGAAAC
>DAOMMM010000010.1:0-61590 GCA_035423825.1 Methylophilus sp.
GCATTTGCAGGTTATTTTGCCAAAATACATAGGGCTTTATTGTTAATTTATTTTATTATGAATCCGCGCTTTAATACGTGAGCTGGAGGTTCTTTTATTTTTGATGGTTTTATTTCTTGATTTTGATTTTGTACTCTTTTGAGTTGATTTCGTATATCGAGATGTCTTGTATGCAGTACGAGAAGTCATTCTTTTTGAGCTGGTTTTAATGGATGGTTTTGCTTCGTCGAATGATTGTGTGTCAGTAATCTCACTTCCCAACAACCTGCTTTGGGAATGACCATACTTTGCAGGCACTAACAGCGTTTGAGGGTGGCGGAACTTGTTTCGACTGGGCAAATCATTGACATCACGCAATTGGGAGACTTGAATGCCAAATTTTTTCGCAATATTATCCATGCGTTCACCGCGTTTTGCATAGTATGTCTGCCAGTTGGTCAGAGGTTTATCGTAGTTCGCCAGGTTTTCAGCGAAGCGATCTGCAGCCCAGGTGGGGAGTAACAGGTGGTGGATATTGCCATTTGAGGTGATGACCGGTCGATTATAGCTTGGGTTAAGCGCAATAAACTCATCATAAGATATTTCTGCCAGCTTGGCTGCCAGCTTGGCATCAATCTGGTCGGGTGCATTAACGCGTGTGAAGTATGCGCGATTAGGAATGGCCTGAATCTCCAGGCCATATTTTTCTGGCTGCGTCACTATGTTTTTAATTGCCTGAAGCTTAGGAACATAATTTTTTGTTTCAGCTGGTAAGTCCAAGCTTTGGTAGTCAGTAGGCAGGCCGCGCTTACGGTTACGCTCAATCGCACGCGATACGGTCCCTTCCCCTGCGTTATATGCTGCAAGAGCTAGATCCCAAGCGCCAAACATACCATGCAGCTTCTGTAGATAATTAAGCGCGGCATTGGTGGCGGCTGTAACATCTCTTCGGTTGTCTACCCACCAGTTTTGTTTTAAGCCAAAGTCTTTACCTGTTGCGGGTACAAATTGCCAGATGCCAGATGCTCGACTCCGTGAATAAGCCTGAGGGTTGTATGCACTTTCTATCATGGGAAGCAATGCAATCTCGCTGGGCATGCCACGTTTTTCTACTTCCTGCACAATGTAATACAGGTATTTTTGGCTGCGCTCGACCATGCGCTTGATGTAATCAGGTCGGGCGGCATACCAGGATTCATGGTTAGATGTATACCCAGATTCGATATCGGGCATTGCGTATCCATCCTTGATGCGCGCCCATAAATCATTCTCAGTATTTTCAGCCTCATCTAAGTTGAGGTTCTCGACAAAACCTTGGATGGGATCTGGATCAGTTAGTGTTTCTTGAGTTTGGATATCATCCATTACCTGAATATCGATACCGGCAGCATTCGTTTCAGCCCATGCGGGATTGAGGTTCAATATCCATAACAGTGAAGCTAATATTATTTGGCGGTGCTGTGTTGGACACGCATTACGTGACGTGGCCTTATTTGCAAAAAAAGAAATAACTGTTTGCATCATTTATCTGTCCAGCATCGGGCATTGAATGTTAACGGTGCGTTGATTATGTGTCAAGTAAAGTCTTACCTAATGTTTTAATATTATCTTTATGATTAGTAATTGTTTTTTAGTTCTCTGATCTTCGTAAAAACTGAGAGCTCATCCGTGTTATCGGCACCGGAATTTTTAATTATTTCGTATATATGACAACGCAAGAAAGGATTGGTTTTAAGTTCAAGATCGAGTGTGGTTGGCAAGCTTGGGTGCTGATGCATGATGTCTTCTTGTGTTACGTGTTGTCGATTTATCAAGTTGACATTATTAGGCTCTAATCTCAATGCAAAAGCGATATTCTGCAAAGTGTACTCATGAGCTGCATATATTTTGGTTTGAGGTGGTAATATTTTGATTTTATTCAAAGATTCTAGCATGTCCTTTGGCGTTCCTTCAAAAATGCGCCCGCAGCCGGCGCCAAACAAGACATCGCCAGAAAAAAGCATATTATGAGTTAAATATGCAATGTGACCGGAAGTGTGGCCTGGTAACCACATTACCTGAAATTCCATACTTAGGCTTGGAATCGAAAATTTATCGCCATCTTGCAGTGCGTGATGTTGAAAAAAATAATGTTCATATGCTGAAGCATAGACCTGTGCCTGAGTTATGTCGACCAACTTACTTACACCGCCGATATGGTCATTATGATGATGCGTCACAAGAATGTCTGTGAGCTTTAGTTGTAATGATTCCAGTTTTTCCAGAACAATGTCTGCGTCTCCGGGATCAATTACAACCGCATACCGCGAGTTATGTAAAAGCCAGATATAATTGTCATGAAACGCGGGAATTGGAATAATCTGCAGCATTTGGCGGAATGGCGATGAATCTAGTTCGTACAATTAAACACCAGTTTTAATCAACTCTCAATGCAAAAAACACAGCAAGATTTTTGGTTGGAAACAACGTTGGGACAATACTTGCTTCTAAAGGAACAACAAGTATTGGACGAGTTAGTAGGTGACATCTTTGGTTTTTATGCGTTGCAAATGGGTATGACGCAATTAGATGCACTTAAGAATTCTCGAATCCCAAATATTCTACGTATCAATGGGATGAATGCAGATATATATTGTGATGGAGGATATTTACCATTTTGTGAGAGTTCTGTCGATCTGATATGTATGCCACACACCTTGGAAGTCAGCGATAATCCCCATCAATGCTTACGAGAAGCAGAGAGGATCCTAGTGCCAGAGGGGCATCTGATTCTGACGGGATTTAACCCATTTAGCTTATGGGGGTTAAGATGGGTAATTTCGCGGCAACATACATATCCGTGGCAAGATCAATTTTTCAGCCAGATGCGTATTCGTGATTGGTTGGCGTTGTTGGGATTGGAGCCGATTGAAAGCCACATATTCGGTTTTATGCCTCCAGTTAATAGCGAACGCTGGCTGTCACGTTTAGAAAAGATGGAAATCATCGGGCAGCGGGCTTGGCCAATGATGGGAGGGGCGTACTGTATAGTTGCCAGGAAGCGAGTTGCAAATATGACCTTGCTGAAGCCAAACTGGAAAAAATCTGTTATTAAGACTGGTTTGGTAGTTGGTGGGCACAAAAGGACAAAACCTACACAGAAATCAAACTAAATGGATGATATGCAAACTTGGGTAGAAATATACGCAGATGGAGCTTGCAAAGGTAATCCTGGCGCAGGCGGTTGGGGCGCTTTGCTGCAATATCAGGGTCGAGAGAAGACCTTGTTTGGTGGCGAGTTGGCAACAACCAACAATAGAATGGAGCTTACAGCGGTCATTCGAGCGTTAGAAGCGCTGAATCGCCCCAGCAAAGTCAAGATTTATACTGATTCGTCATATGTGCAAAAAGGCATGAGTGAATGGTTAGCTAGTTGGAAGGCTAGGGGGTGGCGCACAGCCGATAAAAAGCCAGTCAAAAATGCCGATCTATGGCTCATGCTTGATACTCAAGCCCAACGTCATGAGATTGAGTGGATATGGGTTCGTGGCCATGCTGGTAACGATGGCAACGAACGGGCCGATGAACTGGCAAACAAAGGCGTAGCAAAAGTGTTGGAGACGGTGAGTAAATAATGCGGCAGATTTTTTTGGATACAGAAACCACGGGGTTATATCCTGATCAAGGGCATCGGATAATAGAGATAGCTGCGGTCGAATCAATTAACAGGCGACTGACTGGGCAGAATTTCCATGTTTATTTAAATCCTGAGCGTGAAATAGACTTTGCTGCGCAAGAGGTACACGGTATTACCTTCGACTTTCTGCAAGATAAACCTCTGTTCGCAGAAAGGGCAGATGATTTTTGTGCATTTATTCAAGATGCTGAACTGATCATCCACAATGCCCCTTTCGATGTCGGATTCCTGGATGCTGAGCTTGGCCGTATCGGGCTACAGCCAGTCAGGCAAATTTGCGCTAATATCCTTGATACTTTGAAGATGGCTAAAGAGGCACGTCCGGGGCAGCGTAATAATCTGGATGCGCTATGTAAGCATTATGGCATAGACAATGCTAGACGTACTTTACACGGCGCATTGCTAGACGCGGAACTCTTGGCGGAGGTCTACTTCGCCATGACACGTGGTCAAGACAGTCTGATGATGGACTTGGCGCAGGAAAAGATAGATATAAAGTCACATACAATGGTGGATAAGCCTGAGCATATCAAGGTTTTGCTTGCAGCAGCGGAAGAGGTAGCAGCACATGAGGCATATATTCAATCGCTCATGAAATCTGGTGCGAAGGCTTGGTAATGGTTTTTAGATTCAAGTGATACGAAGAAAAAAGAAGGATTTTATGGACAATTGCATTATTGTGACGGGTGGGGCTGGTTTTATCGGCAGTAACTTTGTTAATGCCTGGGTGGAATTGGGATTGGGAAAGGTCATTACCCTCGATAAACTCACTTATGCGGGTAATATGGAAAACCTTGCAGGTATTGAGCATGACCATAACCATGTATTTGTGCATGCTGATATCGGGGACAGGGGTGTGGTTGGCAATTTATTGCGCACACATCATCCACGAGCGGTGCTGAATTTCGCTGCAGAAAGTCATGTGGATCGTTCGATTTATGGTCCGGGGGAATTTATTCAAACCAATATCGTTGGCACATTCAATCTTCTTGAAGAGGTTCGTGCTTACTGGACAGGTCTGAATGAGGTCGACAAAGCCAACTTCCGCTTCCTGCATGTCTCAACGGATGAAGTCTATGGTTCGCTAGGGCCTAATGATCCAGCTTTCAAGGAGACAAACGCCTATGAACCGAACAGTCCGTATTCCGCCTCCAAAGCTGCTTCAGACCATCTGGTACGCGCATATCACCATACTTATGGATTGCCAACATTGACGACGAACTGTTCAAATAATTACGGGCCAAACCATTTTCCCGAAAAACTGATCCCGTTAGTAATACTCAATGCTCTGGCTGGCAAGCCGTTACCGATCTATGGCAACGGTAGCAATATTCGGGATTGGTTATATGTTGGGGATCATTGTGCAGCGATTCGTCGGGTACTGGAAGCGGGAAAAGTCGGTGAGACATATAACATTGGTGGTTGGAATGAAAAAACCAACCTGGAAGTTGTATATACATTATGCGACATTCTAGACAAGAAAAAGCCCAAACCACAGGGAAGCTACCGTGACCAGATAACTTTTGTACAAGATCGGCCTGGTCACGATCAGCGTTATGCAATTGACGCTACTAAAATCGAACGTGAATTGGGCTGGAGGCCTTCCGAGACATTTGATACGGGTATTCAGAAAACGGTTGAATGGTACTTGGCAAATCAGGAATGGGTAGCACACGTCACTAGTGGTGAATACAAGAACTGGGTGAGCAGGAATTACGCCGAACGTGGTGAGGAGATGGCTTGATGAAGCAAAGCAAGACTTCCATGAAGGGTATCGTGCTGGCGGGGGGGTCAGGCACGCGTTTATATCCTGTGACGCAGGTAGTATCCAAACAATTGCTGCCCGTATATGACAAGCCGATGATTTATTATCCCCTTTCCGCATTGATGCTAGGGGGCATAAGAGAGGTTCTGGTGATATCTACACCACAGGACACACCTCGTTTTACAGAATTGTTGGGAGATGGTAGCCAGTGGGGGATGAATATCCAGTATGCAGTGCAACCATCTCCGGACGGGCTGGCTCAGGCATTTATCATCGGAGAGCGATTTATAGGTAAAGACCCATGTGCTTTGGTATTGGGGGATAACATTTTCTATGGACACGAATTAGCCGAGATGGCGCATAGTGCAGCTGCCCGCACTCATGGTGCTACAGTTTTTGCTTACCCTGTTAAGGACCCAGAACGCTATGGTGTGGTGGAGTTCGATGCTCAAGGTCATGCTGTGAGTCTCGAAGAAAAGCCTACAGTGCCGAAATCGCGCTACGCGGTCACTGGATTGTATTTTTATGACAACCGGGTGGTGGAGGTAGCTAAAAACATGAAGCCATCAGCACGTGGTGAATTAGAAATTACCGACGTCAACAAACAATACCTGGCATGGAATGACTTGCATGTGGAAGTGATGGGGCGCGGCATGGCATGGCTGGATACAGGTACCCACGAGTCCTTGCTCGAAGCAGGTACATTTATCGAGACGATTGAGAAACGCCAGGGACTGAAGATAGCTTGCCCTGAAGAAATTGCGTACCGCAAAGGCTTCATAGATGCGGCACAAGTGGAAGTTATGGCGAACAAATATGCTAAAAATGGCTATGGCCAATATTTAAAACAAATCTTGAATGAGCAGATCTTTTAAATGAATATCGTCAAAACATCTATTCCGGAAGTTCTTATTTTCGAGCCCAAGATTTTTGGCGATGCCAGAGGCTTTTTCTTCGAGAGCTTTAACGCAAAAACATTTAGAGATGGAACCGGGCTCAATGTGCAATTCGTGCAGGATAATCATTCCAAATCTGCTCAAGGTGTATTGCGTGGATTGCATTATCAAATTGAGCAAGCCCAAGGAAAGTTGGTGCGCGTAGTTGCTGGTGAAGTGTTTGATGTCGTAGTGGATTTAAGACAAAGCGCTAGCACTTTTGGTAAGTGGGTTGGGGTGCATTTATCTGCTGACAACAAGCGCCAATTATGGATTCCCCCTGGTTTTGCACATGGATTTCTGGTGCTTAGCGAGTCGGCTGAATTTTTATATAAAACCACCGATTTCTATGCACCGCAGCATGAATGCTGTATTCGTTGGGATGACCCGACCTTAGCGATTGATTGGCCGCTCCGGGGTGTTGCTCCGGTATTGTCTGCAAAAGATTTAGCTGGCCTGGATTTCAGTCAAGCTAAAAAATTCACATAGGTTTTCTGTATGAAAATTTTATTGACAGGAGTCAATGGTCAGGTCGGCCATGCTTTGCTGTCCAGACTTACCGAACACACTGTAGTTGCTTTAGCGCGTGAAGCGTTGGATCTGACAAGACCTGAAGATATTCGCCGCGTAGTACATCAAGTGCAGCCTGATTTGATTATTAACCCGGCGGCATATACGGCTGTCGATAAGGCAGAGAGCGAGCTAGAGCTTGCATACGCAATTAATGCAACAGCGCCACAAGTCTTTGCTGAAGAGGCGGTCAGATTAGGGGCTGCACTCATTCATTTTTCGACGGATTATGTCTATGACGGCTGTAAATCCGGCAAATATGTTGAAACCGATACCAGCAATCCAGTCAGCGTCTATGGTAAGAGCAAATTGGCTGGTGAAGAAGCGATCCGGAGTAGTGGGGTATCTCATTTGATTCTGCGAACCAGTTGGGTCTATGGTGCATACGGCAAGAATTTCCTCAAAACAATATTACGTCTGGCTGTTGAACGAGACAGTTTGCGCATCGTGGCTGACCAATGGGGCGCGCCAACAAGCAGTGAAAGTATTGCTGATGGAGTGAGGAAGTTGTTAGATACTTGGCAAGTTAAGAATGCTGCACAAACAGGTATATACCATTTCACTAACACAGGTGAAACTACTTGGCATGGATTTGCTGTTGCTATCGTAAATGAGTATGAGTCTTTAAAGGTAGAAAAAAAATGGCCTGATTTAAAGGTAAATTCAACCGATATTTTGCCGATAAGTACAGCCGATTACCCTACACCTGCAAAACGACCGGCCAACTCCATGTTAGATAATGCCAAGCTGAAAGACACCTTCAGCGTGGAATTGCCCACCTGGCAGAGCGCGCTCAAGCAGGTGATGCGAGAATTGGCATAAGTTGTTCACCTAGCTTGTTGCGTCAGCCCAGCTATTAGGTGTCTCGTATAGCCTGACACGCTTAAGTTTAAGCTGGTTGCCAAAGGTGTCATGGTATTCGTTTTTCAGAATGCGGAACGCTTCAGCAGCCATATTTTCTGCGGTGGGAACGGAAGGGAATATGACCGTTTTATGGTCAGGCAAGCTGTTAAGAAACCTCAGCAAGGTAATATCTTGCTCGTATACTAGAAAAGCGTGGTCCCAAACGTCTACAACTGCTTCGCGCGCGATACGCTTCACATCTGCAAAATCCATGACCATCCCATTTTCAGAGCTTGATTCTTTGGAAATAATTTCGCCATCCAGCGTGATTTCTATGGCATAACGGTGACCATGCAGATTGCGACATTGGCTTTTGTGGTGTGGAATTCGATGTCCGGCATCAAACTCCAAGCGAGTGGTGATTTGCATGGATGCTATTATATCAGCAGACTATAGGCTTATGCTTGCAACCAAGCTACGAAATCATCGTATGACATAGGCTTTGCAAATAGATAGCCTTGACATTTGTGGATGTTGATTTTTTTTACCAAAGCAAAGCTTTCTTCATCTTCTATACCTTCAGCAAGTACCTCTTTACCAAGACTGTTAGCTAGAGAGGCTATTGATTCAACAATTTTAAAATCCTCTTCTGACCGGGTTATGTTCTTTACAAAAGATTGGTCGATTTTTATTAGGCTAATTGGCATGTTTTTTAGCCTAGAAAGCGAAGAAAATCCTGTGCCAAAATCATCAAGCGCTAATGAGAAACCCATTTTTTCAAGGCTACTGATTACTGAGTTAGATATTTCATTTAGTTCGAGTATTCCTTCTTCGGTAATTTCCAGCACGATCTTTTTGCTGTCAAGTTTCCATAGATTCATGGCTTGTTCGAGCAAATGTGGCAATTCGATGTCATACAAGTCTTCAGCACGGAGATTGAAAGTAATGTACAGATCATGAACTTCATTCAATTCACTCGCAATACGACATGCCGAGTTAATCAGCCATCGGGTGAAGAGTTTGCCCTTGCCTATTTTATTAAGTATATCGATTGTGTGACTAGGGTATATGTGGAACTGAGCTAACCTTGGACAACGAAGTAATAGTTCCGCACCTTTACATATGCGTGTTTTGCTATCCACGATAGGTTGCATATGTAGCTCGAGTGAATCTGTAGAAAATGCATTCAAGACTTCGTTTTCAAGGTGAATTTTTACTGTGATTTCTTTGCGAAGATCTTCTGAATATATAATAAGATATTGCTGAGTTTGCACGGCACGTTCTAGCGCCAGCTTAGCATTTCCTTGCAAGGAGCCTAATTCTTCAATATTAGAATTTAAAGCCGCTCCAATGAATGGAACCACAAGCACTGATTGGTGTTCGCCTTGCATCATTTCTTCAAATGCGCGAAATAGCTTGGCTGCTAACAAATTGAGCTTCAAACCACTTTCGACGTCAAATAAAAGAATATCAAACTGTAAATTTGCGCTATAGAATAACTTTGCATTGGTCGGAATGTTATTAGCCAATGTGTTTTTTATGCTTTGATTCAAAATTATATTTTCTTGATTGGAAAAAATAATACTGTGCTTGAAGGGGTGAAACATGATGGACATTAATGCAAGATTTCCTTGATGCGAAGGTTCTTTAGCAATCAAGTCAATGATGTCGGGTAATTTTGAAGATCGTGGAAGTTTAGTGCTGGGCTCAAAGTTTGCTATCCAATTAAGCTGAGCGCTTTGATAGGCATGGTTTGTTTCAGTGAGCAGACTTAGAAAAAATGCGTTAATTGACTTTGTGCCAGCTCTGAACAAACTCTTCAAATAAAAAGTGTGAAGAAATCTTTGGATGATTGCAATACTTACACCATTTTCAAGAGCAAATAACCACTCATGCACTAAATGATTTATCATGTCTGTGAGTTCATCGAATGTAGAAAGACTTCTCCATTCCTTAAGAGCAGACATTAGTTGCTTTAAATTATCCTGTTGCAATTCTGGTAGTTCGCTGAATATAAAGTCTAGCCTTGTATCATCGACCGCAAGTTTCTTGCAAAGCAGGGCAGGGTTTAGGCCATAATAAGATAATTTTTCTGTTAACTGATGAGGTTTGTAACTGATATCGATCTCGCTATCAGTCATTAGTAAAGAACTTAATTCGTTTAACATCTTTTTCTATAACTAGATATAGAAATCTTCTGGACTAAGACCATAGCTGTCAGGTGGGATCCCTTTTATGATTTTATATGGTTCTCCTGTGGGGGTATTCGGTTGCAGCAATAAGTTAAGTATTACTGGAGCTTGATAGCGTTTTTTATCAGGTCCAAGCAAGACCATGAGCCGTGGCAGGAGCCTGCGTACCTGGTTTTGTTGGATAACAAGGGCAACCTCACCAGTATTTAGTTCCACAAGAGAACTTACAGGATATATGCCCATAAACTGAACTAACTGATCGATCAGCTCTTTGCTGAATAAGCTTCCGCCAAGGCTATAGATCTCATCCAAGGCTTTTTGATGATAAATGGCTTTTGCATAGCTTTTGTTACTGGTAATCGAACAATAAACATCAATTAAGCCGGCGATTTGAGAAGGTAACTTGATTTCTGATTCACTTAATCCCTTTGGATAGCCGCTGCCATTCGCTCTTTCATGATGCTGTGCCACGATTTCAATCGTGGTCATTGGGATGTCTGGCGTCTTCTCGAGGATTTTAAGGCTCTCGTCCACATGCTTTTTGGCATATTCGTACTCTTCACGAGTCAGCTTGCCTTCTTTCAGTAATACATCTGGTGAGATTTTGATTTTACCCACATCCTGAAGAAGTCCTGCAAGCCCCAGTTCTCTGACTTGGGCCTTCGATAATGCCAGAAAATTACCGAATGCCATCATCGTAATCGATACGTTGAGAGCATGGTTATAGGCATGATTATCAGTCTGTTTGAGTTTGGATAACCATAAAAGCGCATCAGGAGAACGTCCGATACTGTCCACCATGTTATCCAAGATGTCGCTCACTGCGCTGAGATCCAGCTCACGCTCATGGGCGACTGCCTCAAAGATGTTGCGCGTAGCAATTTGGGACTGTTCATAAACTGGGTAGATTTGGGCAATCTCTTGCTCTACTGGAAATTCTTCTTCAAAAACAGTGAGTTTTATGTTGGTATCATGTTTTCCAGATGATTTTGTGTTTTCAAACTTGGTGGAGTTTGCAACTTTGTTTTTTGCCTTGTCGCGACGGAATAACGCACTAAAAAAACCGCCTGCGTCTTCCGCCAACTGTTGGGCAATAGAGTTAGATTTTGCTTCTAAAGTTGTTTTCGGCGACTGCGAGGAGATGCTGCTGGCTACATGACGCACGTTGTACATGACACCCTCTTGCGGTTGTTGTGGTGATACTCCACTTTGACCTGCTGGTTGGCTTCTCAGATCTTTCAGGATGTCCAGAAAAGAGACTTTTGGGTTGCCAGCACCAAGTGCTTTTCCAGTTATGGGTGTGCTTACCGAAGAGGTTGCTGCAGTATTCTTGGCGCGGATCGTGCTGATGTCCCGCTTGATGGCTACATCAATAGCGGGTCCAGAGGCGAAGTGGCTACCTATGGATTTGCTTCTGTCTATGTATACGAATTGACAAAGCGATTTCAGCGTTTCGATGTCATCTTTGTTATCAAGCACAAAACCTTGCAGCATGAAAGGCGTACCTTCCCACGGGCGGTCGAGATTGCTTATGTACATGCCTAACGCAAGCTGGCTAACGGCAATTTTCTCGTTTTTAATGTCCATCTATACGTTTTCTTTGGCGTTATGTTTTGTCAGTGTTTTAATGTGTGTTAAGGCACTTTCTGCTAGTGATGATAGATGATAACCGCCCTCAAGTGAAGATATTACCCCTTTGGATTGATATTTTCTTGACCAAGCGCAAATGGTTTCGGTCATCCAGCGGTAGTCATCCGTGCTCAGTGCCAAATCGGCAAGGGGGTCTTGGATATGCGCATCGAATCCAGCCGAGATGTAGATGAGTTCCGGCCTGAAAGCCGCGATAGCGGGTTCAAACTCTTCATTAAAGACAGTTCGTATTTTTGTGCCATCACTTTTTGCTGCTAAAGGGATGTTGATCATGTGGTCGCTACGGCTATCTGCACCTCGGTATGGATAAAAGGGGTGTTGGAACGTCGAACATAACAGCACATTGGGGTTGTCTTTGAATATATCTTCAGTGCCATCGCCATGGTGTACGTCAAAATCAATGATCGCAATACGTTTGAGCTTGTACTCGGACATAGCGTGCGCTACACCGACTGCGACATTATTGAATATGCAAAAGCCGGCGCTGTTGGCATGACCGGCATGATGACCAGGTGGTCGGATGCAACAAAATGCGTTAGCGGCCTTCCTGTTCAATACTAATTCTGTCGCAAGGACTAGCGCACCGCTGGCATGCAGGGCGGCGGATAGGCTCATTGGTCCCATTGCTGTGTCACCATCCAGCCTGACTAATCCAGCCTTGGGCGCAATTCGATGGATGTACTCTACATAGTCAGCACTATGTACACGCTTCAACTCTACTTTAGTGGCTTCAGGCGCTTGGTAATAATCAAGCTTTGTATGGATATCCGATGCAGCCACGGCCTGCTGGATTGCAGTGATACGGGCAGGGGACTCTGGGTGCTGCCCATCCATGACGTGCTGCAATGTGTCCGGGTGTGAGATGAATGCTGTACGAGGCATCAGATGTCCTCTATCCCCCAATTTCATGGGTCAGTTGCTGGTAGGCCTGCAACCGTGTCACCGTGATTTTCCCATTATCCACAGCGGCCAGTATGGCGCAGTCCGGCTCGTGTAGATGTCGGCAGTTGTTGAAGCGACAATGACCAAGAAATGGTTTGAATTCGGGGAAAGCAAGTTCCAATTCAGTTTGACTAAGATGATGGATGCCAAACTCTTGTAAACCAGGAGAATCGATCAAGCTACTCTGAGCATCGAGATGATAAAGATGAGCAGCGGTTGTCGTGTGTTTGCCGCTATCCAAAACCTCACTGATTGCTTGCGTGCGGACTTCCGCTTGAGGAACCAATGCATTCACAATAGTAGATTTCCCCATGCCAGATTGACCTACCAGTACGCTGCTTTGCTGATGCAAGTAGGGACGCAACGGCGCCACGTCCTGTGTCGCTGACAGATTCAAGACAGTATATCCAAGCTGCTCATATCTTTGCAGCCTGTTATGTGCATCACTATCATCGTTCAAGTCACACTTGTTCAGAACAATGAGCGGACGTATCCCGGCGACCTGAGCAGCGACTAGACAACGGTTCAACAATCCTTCATAAAAGCTGGGCTGCGTAGCCAGGACGATGATAGCTTGCGTAACGTTGGCGGCCAGCATCTTGCTCTTGAACGCACTGCTACGGAAAAGCAGGGTCTTGCGTGGTAGATATTTTTCCACGACGCCTTCGTTCGAGGATGTTTGAGTTACCTGTACGAGATCACCACAGGCTAGATCGGTTTTTTTGCCGCGAGTGACACAACTTAATCGTGTGTAGTCTGGCAGTTCTACCTGGTAGCGTTTGCCATAAGCAGCAACAACCAAGCCTTGCAAACTCATGTCTGTTGCTACTTGAACTTGTAGTAGGTTTGGTTCAAATAGGCAGCAACATTGAGCTCATCTTCATCAAACCATTTCAGTCCAAGCATCGTGTTGCAGTTGCGTACTTGGGCAATCAATCCTTTAGCGCTTTTTACTTTATGGTCTTCACGTGTGTAGATGCCAGACCCATCTCCGCCAAAGCTGCTGGCATGGCAGCTGATACAATGCATTTCTAGTAATGCTTTGCCGGCATTGACATCGGCATTTGCGAACAATGTCTCGGCATGTGCCATATTAGCGCAACAAATCATCATCAAAAATATCAGTGTTTTCATCTTATTCTCTTCATGCCTTTAGGTAGGGTGCCAGTTTGGCGATTCGAATACTGGCAGGTGGGTGTGAATCATAAAAGTTTGAATGCACAGGATCCGGGGTCAGCGTAGAAGCGTTGTCACGATACAGCTTTACCAATGCCTGCACCAGATGTTTGGCGTCAGCATGTTTAGCGGCATAATCGTCTGCCTCGAATTCGTTTTTTCGTGAGTAGCTCGCCATGAATGGACGCAATACAAACAGGAACAACGGGGAGACTAGCAAAAAAAGCAGGAGAGCCATGTGGTTGCTGTTTTGGGCAACGCCTAAGCCCTGATAGAACCAAGTCTGTTGTGCCAACCAGCCCAACAATGCCAGTCCTGCAAAGCTCAGCACAAACATCAGGATGATACGTTTGATGACGTGGTTGTGCCTGAAGTGCCCAAGCTCGTGCGCAAGTACAGCCTCAATTTCGTCAGCATCCAGACGGTCGAGCAAAGTGTCAAAAAACACTACGCGTTTGTTGTTGCCGAATCCGGTGAAATAGGCATTTCCATGACCGGAGCGTGTGGAGCCATCCATGACGAACAGGCCTTGCGATTTGAAACCGCATTTTTGCAGCAATGTTTCGATACGGGTTTTTAGCGCGTTGTCTGTCAAGGGCGTGAATTTGTTGAAAAGTGGCGCAATGAAAGTCGGATAGATGGCCAGTATGAGTAGATTGAAGATGCTCCAAACGAGCCAAAGGTAAAGCCACCAATATTGGCCAGCTCCTTTCATTAGCCAGAGCGCTACAAACAAGATGGGCGCGCCCAGTACGATGCCAACCATGGTGTGTTTTAACAGGTCCACCCAGAACATCTTTGGCGACATTTTGTTGAAACCGAATTTTTCGTCGATGGTGAAGGTACGATAATAGTCGAACGGTATGCTCACTATCGCGCTGATGAGCAATGCACTAGAGATAACTAACGCACCGCGAATGATGTCATGGCCTTTAAGTAAGTTCCCCCAATTTCCATCCAGCCATTGCAAGCCGCCACCCAGTGTAAAAAGAAGCAATAGAATAGCCTCGGCAGCCATTTCGTGAATGGCGAGACGGGTTTTGGCAGTTGAATAATCAGCTGCCTTTTGGTGTGCATCCAGACTGATCTTTTCGGTAAAAGCCTCTGGGACTTGACCGCGCTTAGCCTGCACATGAGCAATTTGACGCTTGGCTAGCCAGAATTTGATGATGCTGGTGCTGAGCAAAAGGATTACAAAAATAAGTGTAAAAGTCTGTGCCATCTCATGTATATAAAAGTTAAACTAGTAATCTTCTGAAACAATTCTAAAACTTTAGTTCATACCCGCAGGGTTTGTTAGCACTATTTTAATGGAAATCATGATGGCGGAAAGTAAAAACGATAATAATTTGATTTGGTTGGATATGGAGATGAGCGGTTTGTTACCTGACTCTGATCGTATTCTGGAGCTTGCGGTTGTGGTGACCGATGCAGAGCTGAATGTTCTGGCGGAGTCTCCAGTGTTGGTTGTGCACCAAAGCGATGCCGTATTGGATGGCATGGATGCATGGAATAAAGGTACGCATGGCAGGAGCGGGTTGATCGAGAAGGTCAAGGCCTCTATATTGAATGAAGCTGCGGCAGCAGCTCAAATGCTGAATTTCCTGAAAGAGTATGTGCCAGCTGGTAAGTCTCCGATGTGCGGGAACTCCATCTGTCAGGACAGGCGCTTCATGGCGCGTTACATGCCAGAGTTGGAGGCGTATTTCCATTACCGCAATCTGGATGTCAGTGTGTTCAAGGAGCTTGCGCGTCGCTGGAAACCAGAAATCTACAATGGCTTCAAGAAAGCCAGTCGCCATGAAGCGCTGGCTGATATCTATGAATCGATAGATGAGTTGAAATATTATCGCGAACATTTTATCGTCAAGTAATCTACTGGGTCTAGGCAGGCTGGCGTGGTCGTACTAGCTTGAGCCTTCTCGTATACGCACGCGTTCATTATGGAAAGATTGCCCTGCATGCAAGCCGTAATTGGCTTCCAGAGCAGCGTTTTGGGTAATGAATGAAAACCAGGGGATAGTTTGAGACAGTCTCGTTAATAAAAAAGGGCGTAACGCGATTTGCGATTACGCCCCCAGGGAGGAGAAGTTAGCTTTGGAGAAGCTGATATTATATAAGCATCAACCGTGCCAACTTCTAGATTTATTGCTCTAATGTGTTGTTATACAGTGATAAATAGCTAATTGCGCGGGTTTCCCAGCTTAAATCCTGTTTCATTCCGTTAATTTGTATCTTTTTCCAGGTGGGTTGATCCTTCCAGACAGACAACGCGCGCTGGATAGTGACCAATAATGACATTTCACTGACATTTTCCAGTACAAAACCGGTGGCGGTGTGATGTTTAAGACTCAGTTCGTTGGTGTCGCACACCGAATCGGCGAGCCCACCAGTGCGTGTTACGATAGGTGGCGTACCGTAAGCCAAGCCGTAAAGCTGGTTTAGCCCGCACGGTTCAAAGCGTGAAGGCATGATGAACATATCTGTACCCGCCATAATGTTATGGGAAAGGTGCTCATGATAACCATTGGTGACGCTTACTCGGGAAGGAAAGCGCTGTGCCATGTCGTTGAATGCTGACTCCAGCCCTTTTTCGCCGCTGCCCAGAATGGCGAACTGACAGCCAGCCTGAACCAGTTCTGGCATGATGCTTGGTAAGAGGTCTAGCCCTTTTTGATAAGTCAGGCGGCTTACAACGCCCAATATTGGGGCGTTTGCATCAATATGGAGACCAAGATGTTCCTGCAGATTAGCCTTGATGACTTTTTTACCGGCCAGATTTGATTTGCTGAAATGCTTGCTGATATGGATATCCTTTTCCGGACTCCATTCGTTGGCATCTATTCCATTGAGTATGCCAATCAGGTCGTCCGCGCGGCTTTTTAGTAAGCCCTGCATGCCAAAGCCAAAGGCTTCTGTTTGAATCTCTTTAGCGTATGTGGGGCTGACGGTACTCAATTTGTCTGCATAGAAAACACCAGCCTTCAGGAATGAGATCTGCCCGTAATATTCCAGACCATTGATCTGAAAGCTCTCTTCCGGCAAGCCGAGGGTGTGCAACCAGCCCGGGTGGCAATTGCCCTGAAACGCGAGGTTATGAATGCTTAAGATGGATTTGGCGGGTGAGTGGTCGACCAGTTTCATGTAGGCTGGTGTCAGTCCGGTTTGCCAGTCATTACAGTGGACAAGGTCCGGTTTCCAGTCTGGTAATGGGCTATTGGTACTGGCCAGGATGCTGGCAACTCGTGAAAGTATAGCGAACCTAAGAGGGTTATCAAGCCAGTCATGACCTTGGGCATCATTGTATGGGCCGCCATTTCTTTCATAGAGGAAAGTGTTTTGCACGGCAATAACTGCCAAATCGCTATCTGGCATCGTGCCTAAGACCAAGCTGCATTGCTGGCCTAGTACAGTCACTTTGGCTATCTCGTGCGCGTTTTTTAGCTTGGCGAGAACCGGATTGTATCCGGGAATCAGTAAGCGGATTGAGCCGCTGTATTGGGGGAGTGTCCGTACTACTTTAGGAAGTGCGCCACTGACGTCAGCCAAACCGCCTGTCTTAATAAGCGGAAAGGCCTCTGATGTGACAAACAAAATATTCAAAATGACACCCCTGAAACGATCTAATAGTTATTTATGATGGCTGAACTGCCTTCTATTATAGAGGCTTCATGTCTTTTTTGGCAGGCAAATGACGATGGGGACAGGCGGGCAGTGAGCAAGCATTGTCGTAACTTGATGCTTAGTGGTCTGATTCCGTGAGCTTTATTCAAGTGTAACCTTTACTTGTGAAAATTATGCGGAATCAGGCTGAATCCAATCCATAAAGCAAAAAGTCCAAGAATCAGGCTCAGTGCCACATACGAGCCGGCAACCATGAATTCATCACGCCTGAGCAGATGAAAAGTTTCAAGACCGAATGCGGAGAATGTGGTGTATCCACCACATATTCCAGTGAACAAAAACACCCTGGCTTCAGGGGAAAAATAGTCTTCTTTTACCGCGAGCCCGGCAAGAACGCCAATCACAAGGCAGCCGAGAACGTTGATAAGAAAGGTTCCTAGCGGAAACTTCCAAGCAGCGGTTTGGTGTAAAACCCAACCGCCAAACTTGTACCTTGCGACAGAGCCAATAGCGCCTCCCAAAGCAACCAGCAATTCCAACCTCATATTCAATCCTGAGCTATTTGTATACAGAAAGTATAACAGGTCACATGCGTCTGTGGCCGAAGAGGCCTTTTCATTAAAATCTGTTATAAATGACAAAAAAGCCCGTCAAGACGGGCTTTTTAGATTGCTGATAGGATTATTTTTGTTGGGTTTCCACCATTACCATCGGGGCCTGCTCCTCGGATCCCTCGGTTTTTTTCTGCCAATTGGCTGTTTTGCGTGGTCCGCGTGGTTTTGCTGGTTCTATAGGTTTACTTTCGGCCTTAATTTCTGATTTTGTTTCCACAAGCTCTAGGCCGCTTGCAGCCAAGTCAGCTGGTTTTTCCGCTTTAGGCTTCCGCGCAGATGATTTAGGCTTTTTCTCGACTTTGACAGAAGCCTGCTCTGACTCAGTAACGGTGATCTCTATGACGTTGCCTTCGTTCGCCTTTGGCTCTTTAGTCTGGCGTTGTTGTTTGCCTTTGCTACGTCCAGAAGAAGCGGGAGATTTTTTCTCTACACTTTCTGGCAAGCCTTCGCTGGCAACGGAAGAAGGCATTACCGCTGTTTCCACGACTGTCTGTAATGGAGCAGGTTGTGCTGTCTTGGGTTGGATAACTTCGGTTTGAACAGGTTCTTGCTGAGTTGCTTGTTCCTGTATTGGATTGTCATTGCTACGTTCGGCACGGTCTCCATTGCGGTTACGGTTCCTGCCGCCGCGGCGACGGCGTCTGCCACGCTCTTGTGAACCTTCAGCATTACTTGCGGTTTGGGTTGCGGATATGCCTTCTGTACGAGCGCGCTCTGTGACTTGATCACTCTTGGCAGCAGGTTGAGGTTTAATCTGGGCTTGCTTGTCATGAGTCAGTTTTGCTTGCGTCTGTTGCTGAGGCTCAGCGCGGTTGGCTTGACGATCACGGTCTTTCCCGCGGTTACGGTTGCGATCGCGCCCGCGATTGCGGTCACGCTGATTTTCGCGTGGGCTGGAAGTTTTATCTTCAGTTCTGTTTTCTGACTCCACAGCACCGACACCGCCAAGCCATTTCTTGATTTTGCTGAAGAAAGACGTTTTGGCAGGTGCAGCAGGTTTTTCTTCAACCACAGGCGCAGAAGTGGCTGGAGTGATACTCTTCACTACTGCTTCAGGGGCTTGAGGTTTTGCCTCTTGGTTCAAACCGCGTTCGTAAGATGTTTCTGGTGGCACTTCCACGAGTTTATAGCTTGCCCGGTTAGACTCTTCGCTCAAATCATCAGCCTTGATGCGGGTGATGCGATAGTTGGGTGTTTCCAGATGGATGTTGGGAATCAATACCACTTCACAACCGGTGCGCTGTTCGATCTTGTGAATGTCTGCGCGTTTCTCATTCAGCAGGAACGTGGCTGCTTCGACGGGCAATTGTACTTGCACCATGGCGCTGTTTTCTTTCATTGCCTCTTCTTGCGTGATACGCAAGATATGCAACGCTGTGGATTCGATGCCGCGGATATGGCCTGTGCCATTGCAACGCGGGCAGGTCTCATGGTTAGTCTCACCCAAGCTTGGGCGCAAACGCTGGCGTGAAAGCTCGAGCAAGCCAAAACGAGAGATCTTCCCAGTTTGGATGCGGGCACGGTCGATGTGCAGAGCATCGCGCAAGGCATTTTCTACATCTCGCTGGTTGCGCTGGTTTTCCATGTCGATGAAGTCAATCACGACCAAGCCGCCTAAGTCACGCAGACGGAGTTGGCGGGCTACTTCTTCAGCGGCTTCCAGATTTGTATTGAACGCAGTCTGCTCGATATCTGCTCCGCGGATTGAGCGTCCAGAATTGACGTCGATAGACACCAGTGCTTCGGTGTGGTCAATCACGATCGCGCCGCCAGAAGGCAGGCGAACTTCGCGGGCGAAAGCGCTTTCAATCTGATGTTCGATCTGGAAACGTGAAAATAAAGGTATTTCGTCCTGATACAACTTGACGCGTGGCACATTGCCTGGCATCACATGATTCATGAACTGAACGGCCTGTTCGTATACGTCTGGCGTGTCGATCAGAATCTCACCGATATCCGCGCTGAAGTAATCACGGATAGCGCGAATAACCAGGCTACCTTCCTGGTAGATCAGGAAGGCGCCTGATTGAATATTTGAGGCATCTTCGATTGCAGTCCACAATTGGGTCAGGTAATTCAAGTCCCATTGCAGTTCCTCGGCTGTGCGGCCAATGCCCGCAGTGCGTGCGATGATGCTCATGCCTTTTGGGACTTCCAACTGATCCATCACATCACGCAATTCGTTACGGTCTTCACCTTCGACGCGACGTGAAACGCCACCGCCACGGGGATTGTTCGGCATTAATACCAGATAACGGCCAGCCAAGGATATGTATGTGGTGAGTGCAGCACCTTTGCTGCCACGTTCATCCTTATCCACCTGGACAATAAGTTCTTGACCTTCTTTGATCTGGTCCTGAATCTTGCCACGACCTCCTTCGGACTTGTCTTGGAAATAACTGCGTGAGATTTCCTTGAAAGGCAGAAAGCCATGCCTGTCAGTACCATAATCGACGAATGCAGCTTCTAGTGAAGGTTCGATACGTGTAATGACGCCTTTATAGATATTGCTTTTACGTTGTTCTTTGCCAGCGTGTTCAATATCCAAATCGATGAGTTTTTGCCCATCTACAATAGCAACGCGCAATTCTTCTTCTTGCGTTGCATTAAATAACATGCGTTTCATTTTATCTCCCGCGCAATGACGGGCAGACTGGTTGGCAGGATAAAGTGCTGAAGATGTCGCAAGGCTTGCCTAGCGAGTAGCTGGGGTGCTGGCTTTAATGCCTGCAAAAAAACATCAGCGCGAGGCGCGTCAGGATTGTTTGTCTAAAGTTAATCAATAGAGCCCAGGTGTTTTAAAGCCGGGAACGTCTATGTGGCTTGTACTTTTCCCCAAAAAATTTAATATCAATCTTGTTAATTTGGTATTAAATTTCGTTAAAATTCTGTCTTCAGTCAACTTTAGTCGAGCTTCATCTTTTAGACGTTGTCTGCCGCGACTAGAGCGCATATTTTTGTTTTATCGCTACTTCAATAATGGCGAGCGGTATTTGCCAAGTATTTTTTGTCACAGTGAGTATGCTGGCAGGGTCTTAAAACCTACAAAAACCAACAACTTGCACAGTATAGGCGTTATCTCGAATTTAAGCAAAAAACTCAGTAATTTTTTACAATAGATGTCAGGAGCATCAAAAATCCAGATGAACAATCCCGTGGCCAGCTACCTAGAGATCGATGAGACAAGTGCAGGGCAGCGCATCGATAATTTTTTGCTGAAAGTCCTCAAAGGGGTTCCCAAAAGCCATATTTACCGCATTTTGCGCAGCGGTGAAGTGCGAGTGAATAAAGGGCGTATCGACGCTAGCTACAAGCTCTCAATGGGAGATTTAGTGCGGGTGCCTCCTGTAAGAATGGCTCCAAAAGAGATTTCACCCAATGTGCTCAATAAGCCCGTGGAAAAAAAACTAGAACCATTCATTATCTATGAGGATGATGCTTTGTTAGTAATCAACAAGCCAGCGGGCCTAGCCGTGCACGGCGGGAGTGGTGTCAGTCGTGGTGTCATAGAGCAATTACGACTAGAAAGGCCAAAAGCTAAATTCTTGGAACTGGTGCATCGTCTGGATAGGGAGACCTCTGGCGTGCTGTTGCTGGCTAAGAAAAGGCAAGCTTTGGTAGCTTTGCATGAGGCTATTCGCCATAATCAAACTGACAAGCGTTATCTTGCTTTGGTGGTAGGCGAATGGGCAGAAGCAAAAAAACGGGTAGTGTTGGATTTGCAGAAATATGTGCTGCCAAGTGGCGAGCGTCGTGTAAGTGTAGTGAGCGAGAATGCAAGAGGAGATGCGCAGGTCTCAGAGACTGTGTTTTACCTCAGAGAGCAATTTGGCGGTTTTACCTTACTGGAAGCCAGGCTGGTGACTGGCCGTACGCATCAGTTGCGAGTCCAACTCGCACATTTGGGTTTTCCGATTGCCGGTGACGATAAATACGGTGATTTTGCTTTGAATAAACAATTGCAAAAACGAGGCCTGAAACGTATGTTCTTACATTCGGCGGAAACCATTCTGCGACACCCTGTGTCTGGAGAGAAGTTACATCTGATTGCACCGCTTCCGACAGAGTTGAGTTGTTTCATAAACACGTTGAAAGTGTCAAAATAAATGACGGAATTTGATTTGATCGTATGGGATTGGGATGGCACCCTGGCGGATTCAACGGGCATGATTACCCGAGCTGTTGTAAAAGCGGCAGAACAGGCGGGTTTGCCGCCATTGGCCCCAGAAAAAGCCACGAGTATTATAGGGCTGGGATTGCGAGAGTCTATCTACACGTTGTTTGGAGAGTTGCCAGATGAACAAGCGCAGGCAATTGCCAAATATTACAATGCCAACTACTACGCTGAGGAGCATGCAATTCCATTGTTTTCTGGCGCGAAAGAGACCATTATGGATTTAAACCGTCGCGGAACAAAATTAGCTGTGGCAACCGGCAAGGGCAGAAGAGGTTTGAATCTTGCATTGGAGCGTAGCGGTTTGGTTGATTACTTTGATGCGACGAGAACTGTGGATGAATGTTTTTCCAAGCCTCACCCACAAATGCTGCAAGAGCTGATGGACGAAATCATGGTAGCGCCAGAGCGCACATTAATGGTCGGAGACACTGGATTCGATCTCCAAATGGCTCAAAACGCAGGGGTGCATGCCGTGGGCGTGACCTTCGGAGCGCATCCGCGTGAGAGATTACTCAGTTATAATCCGAGGAAAATATTTCATCGCTTCGACGAATTAAGGAATTGGTTGCTTGGGCATGACGACGCATCATCTACAGTTTAACAGTCACGACCTACTGGAGAAGGGCTTGGGCTTACGCTTCAAGCTGCCGCAATTGGGCGAGTATGCAACGGGCTTTCTGGTTCGATACGAAGGAAAGGCCTATGCATATGTTAATCAGTGCGCGCATTTACCTGTTGAACTGGATTGGAAAGAGGGTGAGTTTTTTACTGTCAGTAAAGACTATTTGATTTGTGCGACTCATGGCGCGCAGTATGAACCTGATACTGGCCACTGTGTGCTAGGGCCATGCCAAGGTAAAAAACTGCAGTCAATTCCGGTGACTGAGATGAATCAACAAATCACAATACATTTAGAAGGGCTTCATGGTCATGTCGGAAGAAAATAAACAATTGAATGGAGAATCTAGCTGGTCACAAGACGCTTTAGAGCGTTTGGCAAGTGCAGGCCTGAAAGAACAGAGGGCTGCACGCCGCTGGAACGTTTTTTTTAAGGTGCTGCTTTTTCTTTATTTGTTTGTTGTTTTGTTTTATCTATTAGGTTGGATGGGGGATGGTAAAGCAAGGACTGGCAAGCATACCGCACTGATTGATATTTCCGGGGTGATTGAGCCGGGTGGTGAGGTGACTGCAGATTCTGTTTTGGGAAGCTTGCGGGATGCCTATGACGACAGAGGCACGCAAGGCATTATATTACGCATCAATAGCCCGGGAGGTAGCCCTGTGCAGGCCGGGATTATCAATGATGAAATACGTCGCCAGAAAAGATTACATCCGAAAATCCCTGTTTATGCAGTCGTTGAAGATATTTGTGCGTCTGGGGGCTACTACATCGCTGTTGCGGCGGATAAGATTTATGTTGACAAAGCCAGCATTATCGGGTCAATCGGGGTGTTGATGGATGGTTACGGGTTTACTGAGACCATGAAGAAGTTAGGTGTTGAGCGCCGTCTGATGACGGCAGGTGAAAATAAGGCGATGCTTGATCCTTTTTCACCTGTAAATCCGCGGCATCAGGCTTATGCTCAGGCGATGCTGAATGAGGTGCATGAGCAATTTAAACGTGTGGTTCGTCAAGGTCGAGGTCAACGTCTCAAGGAAAACCCAGAGGTTTTTAGCGGTTTGTTTTGGAGCGGTGAGGAAGGTATTAAGCTAGGTTTGGCTGATGCGCTTGGTAGTGCAGATTATGTTGCGCGTGAAGTAATCAAGCAGGAAGAGATTGTTGATTTTACATATCAGGATTCTTTTGCGGATCGTTTTGCCAAGAAACTTGGCGCAACCATGGCGCAGTCTTTAGGCGTAGATTCCATAAAAAAAGGCCTGCAATTACGCTAGGCCTTTTTAGAGTTTAAAAAATTTACCACTTTAATTTCTTGGCATGATTAATCAGGCCGTTGGTTGAGCTGTCAAAACCTGTCACATCGCCGTTTTGTTGCAGTTGTGGCAGGATTTGTTGGGCAATCTGTTTACCATATTCTACGCCCCATTGGTCATAACTGTTGATATCCCAGATAATGCCTTGTACGAAAATCTTGTGTTCATAAAGTGCAATCAGTTTGCCAAGGGTGTTGGGGGTCAGTTTGTCAAATAGGATGGAAGTGGTAGGACGGTTGCCTTCGAACACTTTGTGAGGCAATAGCTTCTCCAGCGCATCGCCGGACATGCCCTGTTTCTCCAGTTCTATACGTGCTTCTTCTTTCGTTTTTCCAAGCAACATGGCTTGGGATTGTGCGAGGAAGTTGGCGAACAAGATATGATGGTGTTCGTCTCCATGGCTACCAACCTGATAATGTGAATGCACAGGCATCAAGAAATCAGCCGGTACGATCTGCGTCCCTTGATGAATCAGTTGGTAAAAAGCGTGCTGGCCGTTCGTGCCAGCTTCACCCCAAACGACCGGGCCGGTTTTGTATTTGACACGAGTGCCATCCCGACAAATGAATTTGCCATTACTTTCCATATCTGCCTGTTGCAGGTAAGCAGGGAACCGTGCCATGCCTTGGTCATAGGGTAAGATAGCCTGTGTGTCCACATGGAAGAAATTGTTATACCAGACACCAATCAAGGCCATGATAACAGGAATGTTCTGTTCAAGCGGGGCTGTTCTGAAGTGGTTGTCCATTTCATGACCACCAGTGAGCAAGTCTTCGAAGTTATCCATACCCACGCTGATCGCGATGCTGAGCCCGATTGCGGACCACAAAGAGTAGCGGCCACCTACCCAATCCCAGAATGCGAACATGTTGGCGGTATCGATACCGAAGCCTGCGACCGCTTTTGCGTTAGTAGAAAGCGCAACAAAATGCTTGGCGACATGTTTCTCATCTTTCGCTACTTGCAAAAACCAGTCACGTGCAGAATGTGCATTGGTCATCGTTTCCTGCGTTGTGAAGGTTTTCGATGCCACGATGAACAAGGTTGTTTCCGGGTTGCATTTGTTCAAGGCTCGCATCAAATGGGCGCCATCGATATTCGATACAAAATGCATGCGGATTTCTGGATGTGCATAAGGAGTCAGCGCATCGCATACCATTACCGGACCCAAGTCTGAACCGCCAATACCGATATTGATCACATCGGTGATGCGATTGCCAGTGTAGCCAGTCCAGCTACCATCGCGAACTTTATCGCTAAAGGTGCGCATCTGAGCCAGAACGGCATTTACTTCCGGCATGACGTCTTTGCCGTCTACATAAACAGGCGTATTAGCGCGGTTGCGCAGAGCGGTGTGCAGTACTGCACGGTTTTCCGTGATATTGATCTTTTCTCCGTTGAACATACGGTCTCGCCATTCCTCAATCTTTGCTTCACGGGCCATTTGAAAGAGTAATGGTAAAGTTTCATCTGTGATGCGGTGCTTTGAGTAGTCAAAAAGGATATCGGCAAATTTCAGACTGTATTTTTCAAATCGCTTAGGGTCATTAGCAAATAAATCACGCATATGCACTTTGGCAATGCTTTGTTCATGTTTGCAAAGTTTTTCCCACACTGGGTATTGAGTAAGATGTGCCATTTTATTATATAAACAATAAGTTAAAATTAATTTTTAATGTTAAATGCTAAGAATAATGCCCGCTAGCGGCGGGATGGTCATTTGTACAGAATAAGGTAGATTCATCCAGCTAAGTTCTTCACTATTCAGTCCGTTGACATTGCCCTGGTTGCTACCACCATAGCAAGCTGCATCACTATTGAATATCTCGCGATAAAAACCTGGTTGCGGCACGCCAACACGGTAACCTGAGCGCAGTACGGGTGTGAAATTTAGTACGACAACTAAGAAACTACCATTGCGTGCGCGACGGATATAGCTGACGATGGATTGTTCGCTGTCATGGCAATCTATCCATTGGAATCCGGATGATTCAAAATCCAGGTCGTATAGTGCAGGTGAATTACGATATATCTTGTTTAAATCATGGCTGACACGCTGCACACCTTGATGCCATTCATTGTCGAGGAGATGCCAGTCCAAGCTTTGGTTGACGCTCCATTCGCGCCCTTGTGCGAATTCGTTCCCCATGAAGTTTAGCTTCTTGCCAGGGTGCGTCGACTGAAGTGTGAAAAGTAGACGCAGATTGGCGAATTTTTGCCAGGCATCGCCGGGCATCTTGTCCAGTAATGACTTCTTGCCATGCACTACTTCATCATGTGAGAACGGCAGAACGAAATTCTCGCTGTATGCATACAATTGACCAAAGGTGAGTTTGTCATGGTGATAGCGACGATGTACTGGGTCGTTCTGCATATAGCTCAAAGTGTCATTCATCCAGCCCATGTTCCATTTCATGCTGAAGCCAAGCCCACCCAGGTAAACTGGCCGCGATACTGCAGGCCAAGCTGTCGATTCTTCGGCAATCGTTAGTGCACCAGGAAAATCTTGGTGGACCAGTGTGTTGAGTTGCTTGATGAATTCAATCACTTCCAGATTCTCACGTCCGCCGTATTTGTTCGGAATCCATTCGCCCTCTTTGCGGGAATAGTCAAGATATAGCATCGATGCTACTGCATCTACACGCAACCCATCGATGTGAAATTCCTTCAGCCAGAAATAAGCGTTAGAGACGAGGAAGTTGCGGACCTCATTTCGTCCGTAGTTAAAAATATAAGTACCCCAATCCTGATGCTCACCCAATCGGGGGTCTTCATGTTCATACAAGGCAGTACCATCAAAACGAGCCAATGCCCAGTCGTCTTTAGGGAAGTGCCCTGGCACCCAGTCTAAGATGACGCCAATATTCGCTTGGTGACAGGCGTCGACAAAGTAACGCAGATCATCTGGTGAGCCGAAACGGTTGGTCGCCGCGAAGTAGCCTGTTGTCTGATAGCCCCAGGATTCATTCAACGGGTGTTCAGTGATAGGGAGCAGTTCAACATGGGTATATCCCATTTCTACCAAATAGGGAACAAGCTGTTCAGCAAGTTCTCGGTAGCTCAGAAAGTCACCGTTCGCATTACGTTTCCAAGAGCCGAGATGTGCTTCATAACAGTTAAACGGGCTGTGCAACCAGTCGTAATTGGCACGCTGGCTAAGCCATGGCTCATCTTGCCAACGGTGTTGGCTGGCGGGGATTATTTTGGCTGCGTTCCCGGGTCTGACTTCATATGCTTGAGCATATGGGTCGGTTTTGATCATGATGGCACCAGTGTGCCGGTTGCGAATCTCGAATTTGTAAAGCTCGCCTTCACCAAGGTTGGGAATGAATATTTCCCATACACCGGAGGAGCCACGGATGCGCATCGGGTTGATACGGCCATCCCATTGGTTAAAGTTACCAATCACGCTGACGCGTTCGGCGTTAGGTGCCCACACGCTGAATCGGGTACCTTTGACGCCCTGATGCTCCATCATACGGGCGCCGAAGCTTGTGTAAGCCTGGTTAAGTTGGCCTTCGCCGAACAGATGAAGATCATCCTCAGATATTACGGGAAGGAAGCTATAGGTGTTGTACGTGATGATTTCCTGCTGACCAATTTGGATTTTGATCAGGCATGGAGTGTCAGGAGCCTGATTGCCATGCCATTCATAAAATCCATGATGATGTGTGCGCTCGAGTTCGACCCAGCCAGTCTGAGTTTTTAGGCTTACCTTGGTTGCATAAGGCAAAAATGCACGGAAAACATATTTTTTGCCTTCTTGATGCAAACCAAGATAAGCAAAGGGATCATGATGTTTTGCATCTAGGATCAGTTGGAGTGCGTGAGAGGTTAGTGTTTTCAAGATAGAAGCATTCCAAATATTGTCTGTATGTACTAGATTATACCCTGTATGAGGCCTATAATGGTATTCAGACAGGCGCATATTTGCCCGTATGATGCCTGTGGTTAGTGTGATTATAAATGCTTAATTATTTTCGAGGAGGGCATATCGTGCCGCAAGATGTCAATTCATCCAGATTTATTAGTGCAATCACCAAAAATACCATCGCCTTAATTCTTGCAGGCGGTCGCGGCAGCAGGTTGAAGAATCTGACAGACAGGCGAGCGAAGCCGGCTGTGCCTTTTGGCGGAAAGTTCCGAATTATCGATTTCCCTCTCTCGAATTGCATCAATTCTGGCATTCGTCGTGTTGGCGTGGTGACGCAATACAAGTCTCACAGCTTGATACGTCACATCCAGCGCGGCTGGAGTTTCATGCGTGCTGAGTTTAATGAATACGTCGAATTATTGCCGGCTTCACAGCAGAACGAAAACGAGGAGTGGTACAAAGGCACTGCAGACGCGGTCTATCAGAATATCGATATCCTCAAAAGCAGTAATGCAGAATACGTTGTCATTCTGGCGGGTGACCATATCTATAAGATGGACTATGGCCAGATGTTGGCGACACATGTTAAAAAGAATGCCGATATGACAGTCGCATGTTTGAATGTGCCGCTGGAAGACGCCAAAGGTTTTGGCGTTATGGCGGTTGATGGCGACGACAGAATCATTGAGTTTGCAGAAAAACCAGCCAACCCGAAACATATGCCGGGCGACCCGACACAGGCCTTGGCTAGCATGGGAATCTATGTGTTCAATGCTGAGTTTTTGTATGAACAGCTGGCGCGTGATGCGGCTGACCCAGAATCAGCCAATGATTTCGGCGGCAATATCATTCCCTATTTGATAACGCGTGCAAAAGTCTATGCCCACCGTTTCTCGGATAGTTGCGTGGGTGCCAGAAACGGTTTTTATTACTGGCGAGATGTCGGAACGATTGATGCATATTGGGAAGCGAACATGGAACTGACCCGTGTAACGCCAGAGCTGAATATGTATGACAATCAATGGCCGATATGGACGTATCAGGAGCAATTGCCACCTGCCAAGTTTGTGTTCCAAGATGAGGGGCGGACGGGTCAAGCTACAGACTCTATCGTATCAGGCGGATGTATCATCAGTGGCTCATGTGTCACAAGTTCGGTGCTATTCTCGGGTGTTCGCGTTCATAGTTATTCGGAGATTGATGGTGCTGTGCTGTTGCCAAATGTAGTGGTTGGTCGGCACTGTAAGCTCAGGAATGTTGTTGTGGATAAGGGAGTGAAGATTCCGGAGGGCACGCAGATTGGATTCGATGAAAAAGCGGATAAGCAACGGTTCTATGTTTCGGAAAAAGGCACGGTCTTGGTAACAGCGGAAATGCTCTGACGCAACTAAAAAATATTACGAATTAAACAATAACCTGAATTTTTTCTATGCAGCAACCCAAACTCCTCATTTCACTTTTTTGGCACATGCATCAGCCGGACTACCGCGACTCATTAACGGGTGAGTATGTATTGCCATGGACGTATCTCCATGCTATCAAAGATTACAGCGATATGGCATATCATCTTGAAGCCAATCCGAAAGCTCGTGTCAGCTTCAATTATGTGCCTGTGCTTTTGGATCAATTGGAAGACTACGTCGCACAATTTGCTTCAAGCAAAATAAATGACCCATTACTGGCGATGCTGGGGGAAGAGAACCTGGAATGCGCTACTAAAGAGCAGTGTCAGCTTATTATTGAAAGCTGTTTTAAAAGCCATCATGAGAAAATGCTGGCACCTTTCGCGGAATATCAGCGTCTCTATAACCTTTATCTGACGGCGAGCCAATCCAGCAGTAACCTCAACTTGGAATATTTCTCCGCGCAATATAAGGCTGACCTGCTGGTCTGGTACCACTTGGCTTGGATGGGGGAGAGTATCAAGCGCAGCAATCGATTGGTGCAGTTCCTTATGGGTAAAGGCAGTCATTTTACACTTCAGAATCGTCGTGAATTGTTTGATCTAATCGGCGAAGTGATTAAAGGGCTTATACCACGCTATAAGTCGCTACAGCAAAAAGGTCAGATCGAGATAACGACTACACCGCATTCTCATCCGATCTTACCATTGCTGATAGACTTTCAGTCTGCGCGTGACGCCATGCCCAACGCCAAGCTTCCGAAAGCTGTCGAGTATCCAGGCGGCAAGGCACGTGCCCGCGATCACTTGAGCGATGCTAACTTGTCACACAAAAAGCGTTTTGGGACAGCTCCCATAGGTATGTGGCCATCAGAAGGCGCCGTATCCAAAGAAAGTCTGCTGTTGATGGCGGAGGAAGGGGTGCAATGGACAGCATCTGGTGAGGGCGTGCTAGCCAACAGTTTGCGCAAATCCAATCCTGGACGTGCCCTAGTGTCGCGACATGATTACCTCTACAAGCCGCACACCGTTAAGAACGATAAGAATGAAATCGTTTGTTTTTTTCGAGATGACAGACTATCAGATAAGATTGGCTTTGAGTATTCCAAAATGCACAGTACCGATGCAGTGAATGATTTTGTGCAAAACCTAGAACATATATATCACACATACCAGCGCCAAGAAAATCCTGTCGTCAGTGTTATTCTGGATGGTGAGAATGCATGGGAATATTACCCTTACAATGGTTATTACTTTCTGACCGAGCTTTATCAGGCGCTAGCCAATCATCCGTTCATCGAGATGGTTACACCTTCGGATGTGGTCAAAGCGCTCAAGACCCCACAGAAGAGTCCGTATAAGATTCAGAGTGAGCCCTTGCCAGAAGTGGCAGCGGGTAGTTGGGTGTATGGCAGCTTCAGCACCTGGATTGGCAGTGCAGATAAGAATCTTGGTTGGGATTTGCTGTGCGATGCGAAAGCGGCCTATGACCGTGTGATGAAGGCGGGGACATTGAGCGCAGAAGAGAAGAAGCAGTGTGAGTTGCAGCTTTCGGTATGCGAAGGCTCAGACTGGTTCTGGTGGTTTGGCGACTACAACAACGCGATGAGCGTGAGTAGTTTCGACCAACTGTACAGACGCAATCTGACTAATCTTTACCAGTTATTGAAGCTTCCTGTTCCCAAGGCGCTCAATTCTCCAATCAGTCTAGGTACCTCGGCCGCCAATGATGAGAACAGCGGCACGATGCGAAGAGGGCAGGAGCATTGATGCGCTGATTGACGGTTTATGAGAATAGCAAAACAGCAATATCAGGCCGGTGTACTGCTCCATATCAGTTCGCTACCCTTAGGCGTACTTGGCCAAAACGCTTTCCAGTTTGTAGATTTTTTAGTCGATACTGGGGTGAGGGTATGGCAAACCTTGCCATTGAATATGCCCCATAGTGATGGCTCGCCATATCAATGCCTGAGTGCGCATGCAGGCAACCCAGCCTTCATCAGCATTCAGAGATTGGCCGAGAATGGACTGGTAACGCCAACCGATTTGGTCAGCTATTTTTCAAATTATTCCCCTGCGCATAAACATAAGCTTCTTGTGAAAGCCTATAATGTTTTCAGCGAGCTTGCCGATGAACCCAGACAACGGAAATTCAGGAGTTTTTGCCGTAAACACTCACATTGGCTGAATGATTTTGCCATGTTTTTGGTACTGCGTAATGTGTTTGGACAGAAAGGCTGGAATCAATGGCCGCTGGAATACAAGAATCGTGACGTTAGAGCGCTTGCTGAAGCAAAGAAACAGCACGCAGACGAGATTGGATTGATCAAATTCATACAGTTCATCTTTTTCGAGCAATGGCTGGAGCTTAAGCGATACGCTAATCAAAAGGGTGTGCTGATGTTTGGCGACATCCCGATTTTTGTTGCGTATGACAGTGCCGATGTCTGGGCAAACCCAGAACTATTCAAGCTAGATAAGCACTGTAACATGACTGTAGTAGCTGGCGTTCCGCCAGATTATTTCTCTACCACAGGCCAGCGATGGGGTAATCCGCACTATAACTGGCGGATGATGAAGCGGGACGGCTTTCAGTGGTGGCTGGAGCGGATGGCAACACAGAGCGAGATGTTCGATATGGTGCGTATCGATCATTTCAGGGGGCTCCAAGCGGCCTGGGAGATTCCTGCTAAAGAGGATACTGCAATCAATGGTAAGTGGGCATTGGCGCCCGGAGATGCATTGCTGACGGCAATTCGTAAGCGTTTTCCCAACATGTGCCTGGTGGCGGAAGATCTTGGTGTGATTACAGACGAGGTCAACGCGCTTCGTGAGAAGCATCATTTGCCAGGTATGAAGATCCTGCAGTTTGCATTTGGTGGCGGCGATGACAATGCCTATCTGCCCCATCATATTGGTTTAGATAGCGTGGTATATACCGGCACACACGACAATGACACCACTCTAGGCTGGTATAATAGTGCAGAAAAACACGTCATACAGCATTTCCACGCCTACATCGGCAATGAGACACCCAGGATGCCAGACGCACTGATGCAGATGGCGCTTGACAGCAAGGCAAGCCTAGCAATCATTCCCATGCAGGATATTCTGGCGCTAGATGGCGCCCACCGGATGAACACTCCCGGTACTATCGCACACAACTGGTCTTGGCAATTCAATTGGGCACAGTTGAGTGACGAACGCAAAGAGGAATTCAAGCAAATGGTCTCGCGAAGCGGTCGTGCACCACACTAAGCAATGAAGACAATTGGTATAGATATCGGTGGCACAAACCTGCGTCTTGGGGTGTTCGAAGAGGCTTCTTTACTGCAGGAGTGGCGATTCCAGGCTGATTTTTCCGCCATATGCCGCCAGCATGCGCCCAGCGCAGCATGGCAACAGATCCTCAGAACGATTGCCGATGCAATCCAAACTGCCTTGAACCATTTCTCAGATATACAGGCTATCGGGATTGGTTTCCCTGGATTTATCTGCCCTGAAACGCAGGTCCTCGCAGAGTCACCCAATTTCCCCGGCTTGATCAATGTTAATCTGGCGCATGATTTAGGGGGTATCCTGCATCGCAAGGTTGTTGTGGAGAATGATGCGAATGCAGCGGCCTATGGTGAATACTGTCTTTTAGGCAAACCCAAAACTGGATTGATCTATTTCGGACTGGGAACAGGTGTCGGAGGTGGCCTTATTCACGCGGGCAAGCCTTTCGTAGGGCAGCATGGGTGTGCGATGGAAGTTGGGCACCTTTTGGTGCATCCCTCTGGGAGACAATGTGGATGTGGTAATCGTGGCTGTCTTGAGCAATATGCATCAGCAAGTGGTGTCACGGAAAGTTATTTCCAGCGCACTCAACAAAAGATCAGCGCGCAAGAAATCGCTGATTTAGCGCATCAAGGTGATGGTGATGCTATTGAAGCTTACGTGCTGGCTGCCGAGGCGCTCGCAACCGGCTTGGCGCATGTCCTCAAGGTTGTGGATATCCCGAATGTCGTGATTGGTGGCGGTGTGGCGCAAGCATGGGATCTTATGCAGCCAGCTTTTCAAGGTAAGCTCGATGCGGACTTGATTCCAGTGCTGCGAGGCAAGGTGAATGTAGATATATCCAGATGTGGCGATCAGGCCGGCATGTTAGGCGCTGCCTTGCTCGCTTTGTCATGATGCTGTTCAATTGCCCAAATCACATGCTCTTTGATCACTGGGTCCGGGTCATTCCTTCTAAGCTCTAGGGCATGCAGTATGGCGGTATTGGTGGGGGCGTTACCAAGCCCTATGGCGATGTTGCGCAGCCATTTTGCATAGCCAATTCGGTAAATTGCACTGCCCGCCATTCTTTGTTTGAAGGTTTGTTCATCCCAGCTGAAACACTCCACTAGGCTGATGTCATCCAGACCATGCCGGACGTGAAAGTCTGGAGTTTGTGTAACTTGCGCGAATTTGTTCCATGGGCAAGTTAGTTGACAGTCATCGCAACCATAAACGCGATTACCAATCGAAGCCCGAAACTCAATCGGAATGACCCCATCAAGTTCGATGGTGAGGTACGAGATGCAGCGTCTGGCATCCACTAGATAGGGTGCCACGATGGCGCGTGTCGGGCAAATATCGATACATGCGCTGCAAGTACCGCAATGGTTGCTGGTTTGCTTATCCACTGGTAACGTCAAGTTGGTGTAAATTTCGCCAAGAAAGAACCACGAGCCATGATCTTTGTTGAGCAGCAGGGTATGTTTTCCGCGCCAGCCTAGCCCGGATTTTTCAGCCAGCGCGACCTCCAGGACAGGCGCGCTATCAGTGAATACACGGTATTCGAAACCGGGGACTGTTGAACTGATTTTGTCGCACAGTGTTTGCAATTTGTTGCGCAGCACCTTGTGGTAGTCACGTCCAAGTGCGTAGCGTGATATGAACGCTTTCGTCCCGTCTGCCAGCACTTCCCAACTGTCAAGCACGTTTGGCGGCAAGTAATCCAAGCGTGCAGTAATCACACGTACTGTTCCGGGCACTAATTCTGTCGGACGAGTGCGCTTGGTACCATGTTTTGCCATATAATCCATATCACCATGAAAACCTTTGTCCAACCACATCTGGTGTCTGATTTCTGCCAGTTCCAAATCTGTATCCGTGATGCCAATTTCGGCAAAACCCAATTCGATACCCCAGCGCTTGATGTCGGCCGCTAGTTCTGTCAGTTCGTTACTAGATAAATTCATGATACATAATTTAACACAGGAACTCGTAGACGAAGCTGCTACTTTGCGTGCGGGGAGGGAGTTTTCCGGTTGTTTGCAGCCTGGCAGTGTGGTTTTCCTGCATGGGGATCTGGGGGCAGGGAAAACGACATTCGTACGTGGCGTTCTACAAGGCTTGGGATACGTCGGAAAGGTTAAAAGCCCAACATACACACTGGTCGAGCCATATGTGTTTAATGATTTTACACTTTATCACTTTGATCTATACCGTTTTACAGACGAGGAAGAGTGGGAGGCGGCGGGATTCCGGGATTATTTCAACATCCATGACATATGCCTGGTGGAGTGGCCGGAGAAAGCGCCGCATGTGTTACCTAAAGCAGATTTTGAGATTAAAATGGAGATTCAGGCAGCAGGGCGTAAATTGCATATCATGGCCAACACGACCGCTGCTGAGAGTTGCATGAACCAGCTAACGAACAGCTAAACTTAACAGCGCATGGCCAATTCTAATCGTTTGATACCTTTTGTGTTCAGCATCATATTGCTGGCAATTTCGACCATGACATGGGCAGCCAACGTCGTGACAGCTGCTCGTGTTTGGCCGGCGCAGGATTACACCCGCTTGGCGCTGGAGGCTTCCGGGCCGATACGCTACCAAGTGCTGGTACTTAAGAATCCCGACCGACTGGTGCTGGATGTCGAGGATGTTGAACTTAATCCGGTGATTCGCTCGCTTTCTGACAAGATCCTGTCGAGCGACCCTTATATCCAGCAAGTGCGCGTCGCTAAGTACAAGGCCAATGTCATACGCTTGGTAGTAGATCTGAAATCGGAAGTGAAGTCCAATGTCTTTGTGCTTCCGCCCGCAGGGGATTACAAGTATCGCCTTGTGCTGGATATCTATCCGCTGCAGGATCCTCTCATGGCAATGCTGGACAAGCGCGCAGAAAGTCAAGTAAAAGAAACTTCAGAACTACAGCCAAAACCAGTGATTGAACCATTGCCAGCTGGTTCTGGAGAGCAGGAGCCTGTAGCACAGGGCGAGGAAAATAAGGAGCAAGCTACAGTAAAGCCTAATGCTGCGGACGCCCTAGACGACAACAAGGTCCTGCCTAAGGCAGCTGAGGATGTTAAACCTGTCATCGCAGAGCAGAAGACAGACATTGAAGAGTTAACCAACAAAGAGGGCCGTTTCATCACTATTGCAGTAGATGCAGGACATGGCGGTGAGGATCCTGGCGCCAGAGGGGCCAATGGCAGCCATGAAAAGGACATCACCCTAGCGATTGCCAAGAAGCTCAAAAAGAAGCTGGATGCAGAGGCACAATACCGCGCAATATTGACCAGGGATGGTGATTATTTCATCCCATTGCATGGCAGGGTCGTCAAGGCGCGCAAGCTAAAAGCCGATTTGTTCGTCTCCATACATGCTGATGCATTTACTAATCCGGCTGCTCGCGGCTCTTCGGTATTTGCGCTTTCCGAACGAGGTGCCACCAGTGCCAGCGCACGTTATCTGGCCAAGAAAGAGAATGAATCCGACCTGATTGGTGGCGTGAGCCTCGATGATAAAGACCCGGTGTTGGCAAAGACATTGCTCGATCTATCGCAGACGGCTACCATTAACGACAGTCTTAAGCTCGGTAAAGCAGTACTCGGTCATATCGGTGAGGTGAATAAGCTGCACAAGAGCCGTGTAGAGCAGGCAGGGTTTGCCGTACTCAAATCGCCAGATATCCCATCGATTCTGGTAGAGACGGCATTCATCAGCAACCCTGAGGAAGAGCGAAATCTTAACGATGATGCATATCAGGATAAACTAGTGGATGCGATAGTAATGGGTATCAAGAAATATTTTGCTGGTAATCCGGCGGTGGTAGCAAAACCATAGGTTTAGATTAAATGACAACTTCAAATCATAGCCCTGTTCAAGATAGGGTGCGTGCTGAACTGGTGGGCACCTATTTGGCGCAATCGCGTGTAGGGGTGTTTATCGCATTTGGTCTCGTGCCATATCTTGCATTGAGTTTTTACGGTCATGTTGGCTTGCACCGCATCATTTTCTGGATGCTTTCAGTGTTGCTCATCGATGGATATATCGTTTATACGTCTTACCAGTTCAGGCCGGACATGGAGCCTAGGCAGGTGGATTTTTTCAAGAACCGGCAGCAGTTATTGCATATGCTGGCTGGGATAGCATGGGGGCTAGCTTTCACCATGTTGCTGGATGCCAAGAACCCAGGGAATGATGATTATCGTGTAGCAGTATGTATCGCAATCGTTCTTGCATTCTCCGCATCCACGATGTCAGCATCACTGCATGGTTTGCTTAGCTTTATCATTCCTATCAGCATCCTGACATTGGCATATTTCATCGCCAACTTCGACGAATATGCCTGGTGGGCATTCGGCTTGCTGGGGCTGGTGGCTTCCTGCATCTATTTTGCCTGGATGACACACCGTTATATCGTCGAGCAGCTTGAGAACCGTTACTTGAATATTGACTACACCAAAGAGCTGGAAACCTTGAACAAGAAGATAGAAGAGACGAATTTCAATCTGATGATCAGGAACCAGGAGTTGCTGGACTTGCAAGCCAAACTCAAGGAATTAGCCACCCATGACGAGCTTACAGGCCTATACACACGGCGCTATATCATCCAACGTCTGAGAAGTGTCATTCCCGAGTCGAAGAGACACCATCTCAACTGCTGCGTCGCGATGATGGATGTGGATTTCTTCAAAAAAGTGAACGACACCTACGGCCACGCTGCGGGTGACGATGTGCTGCGTACTGTCGGGTTGCTAATTGCCAACGAGCTTAGGCAAGGTGATATCATCGCGCGCTTCGGTGGCGAGGAGTTCCTGATCATGCTGCCGATGACAGACATCCAGGCTGCACAGCATCTGGTGGAGCGTTTGCGACAATCGATCGAAAATCAGAAATTCATGTTCGAAGGTCAAGTGATCTCCGTGACGGCCTCATTTGGAGTTACGAGTCTGGCACCGAATGACAACGCCGAGCGTATGATTGAGCGTGCTGACAAAGCCTTGTTCCAAGCCAAGAATGCTGGCCGCAACCGTATCGAAACCATGCTGCAAGCATGATGCAGATAAAGCTTTTACCCGATCAGCTGATCAATCAGATTGCCGCTGGCGAGGTGGTCGAGCGCCCGGCCTCAGCCTTGAAGGAGCTGTTGGAAAACAGTCTGGATGCCGGTTCCAGCGATATTTTAGTGCAGTTGATGCAGGGTGGCGTCAAGCAGATTCGTGTTGCTGATAATGGTTTTGGTATTTCAGGACATGATTTGAATCTTGCTTTGGCACGTCATGCCACAAGCAAGATTTCTTCATTGGAAGATTTGGAGCATGTCGCCAGTCTGGGTTTTCGTGGTGAGGCATTGGCTAGCATTGCCTCTGTCTCGCGTACAGTACTCACTAGCAAGGCACCGCAGGAGCCTCATGCCTGGCGCGTCGCCTCAGAAGGTAATCAGGTTGTGCCACCCGAGCCTGCCGCACTGGATGCTGGGACCGTGGTGGAAGTGCATGACCTGTATTTCAATACACCGGCACGTCGCAAGTTCCTGAAAACCGAGGCGACCGAGTTCGCGCATTGCGAAGAAGCTTTTACCCGAATTGCATTGTCGCGCCCTGAAGTGACATTCACCCTCCTGCATAACGGTAAGGCACAGCATCGGTTGCTGGCAAGTCAGGCAGACAAGCGCTTTGCAGATTTGTTGGGGGTGGAATTCCAGGCAGAAAGCGTTGCAATTGATGAAACCGCCGGAGGCTTGCGTTTATGGGGCAGGGCAGCAAAACCCACTTATCATCGCAGCGCGCGCGACACCCAGTATGTCTATGTCAACGGCCGTTACGTTCGTGATAAGCTTATTGCGCATGCGATCCGGCAGGCATATCAGGACGTACTCCACCATGACCGCCATCCGGCCTATGTGCTTTTCTTTGAATGCGATCCTGGCTTGGTGGATGTGAACGTGCACCCCAGCAAGACCGAAGTGCGATTCCGTGATGGCCAAGCGGTGCATCGCTTTATCTTTCACGCCCTGCACAAGGCATTAAGTACGCCGGCCGGCCAGCTTGCTGAACCTATGCAAATTCCGGCACAGCCTTTGCAGCAGCCAAGCTACCCACGCGATCAGGTGCAGATGCCATTTCAGATGCGTCAAAACACTTCTTTTTATGAAACGATGTTCGCAGACATCAAAACACCTGCCATGGAAGCCAATCAGGACGCGCCTTTCAGAGGTGCTGTTTTGGTCTCGGAGGAAGGTCCAGGCAATCAGGCGCATCCTTTGGGTTATGCGGTGGCACAGGTTCACGGCGTTTATGTGCTGGCGCAGAACGCACTGGGGCTGGTGGTGGTGGATATGCATGCTGCGCATGAGCGCATCATGTACGAGCGACTGAAGAACGCGCTGGATGCGGAAAGCATCCCCATGCAGCCTTTATTGCTGCCTGTCAGTTTTCAGGCGGATAAGCTGGAAGTCGCGACAGTCAACGAATCCAAAGACACCGTGCTTGCACAATTAGGCTTCGAGTTTGCTGTGCTTTCACCCACCACGCTGGCGCTTCGTGCTGTGCCGGTGATGCTTCAGCATGCCGATGTGGTGGCGCTGGCCAGAGCTGTGCTGCGCGATGTGCGTGAGTTTGGCGGCAGCCGTGTGCTGACGGAGCGGCGTAACGAGATGCTTGGCACCATGGCCTGCCACGCAGCAGTGCGCGCCAATCGCCAGCTCACCATCCCTGAGATGAACGCGCTGCTGCGTGACATGGAAGCGACCGAACGCAGCGGCCAGTGCAACCACGGCCGCCCGACATGGTTCCAGATGACGATGGCTGATCTGGACAAGATGTTCATGCGCGGGAAATAATGCCGAAGGCCATTTTTTTAATGGGGCCTACCGCATCCGGCAAGACTGGCGCGGCGGTTTATCTGCATGGCAAGCTCCCGGTGGAGATCATCAGCGTGGATTCCGCGCTGGTGTTCAAGAACATGGATATTGGTACCGCCAAGCCAGATGCAGAGACACTTTCCCAAGCGCCGCATCACTTATTAGATGTGACTTCGCCGCTGGAGCCTTATTCCGCCGCGCAGTTTCGTGCCGACGCATTGCGGTTGATGGCGGAGATTACGGCGCGCGGCAGAATCCCGCTATTGGCGGGCGGCACGATGCTGTATTTCAAAGCGCTGGAGGAGGGCTTGAGTGACCTGCCGCAGGCGGATGCGGTAGTGCGTGCGCAATTGGACGCTGAGGCGGCGAAGATCGGTTGGCCGGGCATGCATGCCAAATTGGCAAAAGTGGACCCAGAGACTGCTGCACGATTGAAAGTCAATGACTCGCAACGCATTCAGCGCGCACTGGAGGTTTATGAACTGACAGGCCAGCCGATGTCAGCGATGCTGGCGCAGCAGGAGAGTGAGGTGCTGCCTTATGACGTGCTGAAGATTGCTTTGGTGCCGAGTGACAGGAAAGTGCTGCATGCGCGCATCGCAGAGCGCTTCGCAGCGATGCTAAAACAAGGTCTGGTGGAAGAAGTAAAAAGCTTGCTGGCAAAATACCCTGCGCTGACGCCGGAAAGCACCGCTATGCGCTGTGTGGGGTATCGGCAGGTATTGGAATACCTGCGCGCCGATTATGATGCGGAAGAATTGCTCAATCGCGGTATCTATGCCTCACGGCAACTGGCTAAGCGCCAGCTGACATGGCTGCGCGGCATGGACGATGTGGTGCAGGTAGATTGCCTAAACCCGAACATGCATGAGATAGTACTGCACTGTATTACGGATTTTATTCAGGAGCCAACATGAAGAATTGGATCAAAGAGAATCTGGTGTTAGTGGTCGGCTTGACCTTGCCTTTGCTTCTGATCGTGCTGTTTTTTGTTGCTACGGTGATTCCTAAAGCCTTTGGCGCGCCGCCGCAGTACGAGATGCTTTTTGCCAGCATGCGTTATGATTACCAGAGGCAGCCGGAATACGCGCTGGATTTTACCGTCAAGAACCGGCAATTAATGGTGACTGCCAAAAAGGGCGATGAAAAGAATCCGGTTTACAACAGTAAATCCTTGTTCATTTACGACGGCAAAACGGAAACCGTGCGCGAGGTTGCGGTAGATATTTCCAGGAGCGCCAATGGCATATCCGGCCAGCCCGTGTTGCTGGAGGAGACCAAGACCTGGGTGGTGGATAACGCTACCATCTCGCCGGATGGCTATATGCTGGAAGGCCCGAACTACCACAGTGGCGGCCTGGTGGGCGGCTTGTTCGGTTTTAATGATTACAATACTTTCCGCCTGAAGAAGGGCAGCATAGGCTACAAAGTGCCGAACGGACAGCCGAATTACTATTACAGTCAGCCACAGTTTATCGGCTGGGTGCTTAAGAAATAGGAGCCTGCCATGTCGCAAAAAGAACAGGCTTTGCAGGATATCGTTTCGCTGGCGAGGCTGCATCACATCTCGGTTGCGGAAATCACCCAGGCGCTGGACACACCACAAGCAGAGCAGGTGAAGCGGCAATCATCCGGCGTATTGTCCAAGCTGTTTGGCTATATTGGTGGCATTTTCGTGTTTGCCGGAATTTGCGTATTCATCTCGATGTACTGGGACGATTTTGGTTCTGCCGCGCGCGTTGTCGTGACTTTGGGTACCGGTATCGTTACGTTTTTGATGGCACTGGTATGTTTACAGGATAAGCGTTATGAACGTGCCGCGACGCCTTTGTTCCTGGCTGCAGCAGCGCTTGAGCCTACGGGCATCATGGTGATGCTGCAGGAGTACTCCTCAGGCGGGGATGTACGTTACGGTGTGCTGTTCATGGCGGTGTATATGCTGATTCAGCAGGGGGCGACATTCCTTGCAAAGGGGCGTACGGTATTGGCATTCAGCGCGATCCTGTTTGGCATGATCTTTTTTGCCTACCTGTTCGATGTATGGGAGCTAGATGAAGATTTGATTGGGTCGGTGATTGGGGTTTCGCTTATTTGCGTCGCGTACGCAGTTCAGCGCTCGCACCATCTGGCGATTGCGCCGTTCTGGTATTTCTTCGGCTCAGTGATTCTGCTGTGGGCAGTCTTCGATGCAGTGAAGAATACCGCCCTTGAGCTGGTCTATCTCGGTGTGTCTGCAAGCATTATCTTCCTGAGCACTTACGTGAGGAGCAGGACATTGCTGCTGGTCGGTACGCTGGCGATGCTGCTTTATATCGGATATTTTACGGCCAAGCATTTTGCCAACACGCTTGGTTGGCCAATTGCGCTGGTGATGATCGGGGTCGCCATGATGGTAATGAGCGCGCTGGCGGTAAGATTAAATAATAAATATATAAAACAATAGGTTATTACTAATATTTAACGTAAATTATAAATAATTCTTGATTCGTTTGGCAGCTTCTAAGCATTCGGCCGGGCTGGCGACCAGCGCCATGCGGATAAAGTTTTTCCCGGGATTGATGCCGTGCGCTTCGCGCGCCAAAAAACTGCCAGGTAGTACTGTGATGTTCAGGTCTCGATACAGCATGACAGCCAGTTCCGTATCATCTGTTTTGCTTTTTGCCCACAGATAAAACGCTGCATCCGGCAACTGCACATCCAGTACGCTCTGTAACAATGGAGTGACTGCCGCGAATTTTTCTGAATACAGTTTCCGGTTTTCCACCACATGCGCGTCATCGTTCCAGGCAGCAACACTGGCGGCTTGCACGGCAGGACTCATCGCGCAGCCGTGATAAGTACGGTATAGAGCAAATTTCTCAATGATGGATTCATCGCCAGCAACGAAACCGGAGCGCATGCCTGGTACATTGGAGCGCTTGGAGAGTGAACTGAACACGATGAGGTTGGCATAGCTACGACCTAGTAAGGACGCGGCCTGCAGAGCACCTAATGGCGGGTTGTTTTCGTCAAAGTAGATCTCCGAATAACATTCGTCAGATGCGATGACAAAGCCATAGCGCTCTGCCAGCTCGAACAGGCTCTTCCATTGTTCCAAAGACATGACTTTGCCGGAAGGATTGCCTGGGCTGCAAACGTATACTAATTGTGTGTGACTAAGTACCTCGATTGGCACGCAGGAGAAATCCATCGCATAGTCGTTCTCCGGTAAAGTGTTCAGGAAATAAGGCGTGGCACCTGCAAGAAATGCAGCGCCTTCGTATATCTGGTAGAACGGATTCGGTGAGATGACGATAGGATTGGGTTTACTGTTGTCGATCACTGCTTGTGCAAAGGCGAACAAGGCCTCGCGGCTACCATTGACCGGGAGAATGGCCTTGTCTGGGTTGGGTGGTGTGATGCCGTAACGGCGTAGAATCCAGTTGGCAATCGATTGTCTTAGCTCATTTGAACCAACGGTTGTGGGATAATTGGCCAATCCAGATAAATTCTCACTCAGCGCATCTTTGATGAGCAGCGGCGTAGCATGCTTGGGTTCGCCAATCGACAGGTTGATCGGACTGAGGTCTGGATTTGGGGTGATGCTTGCAAATAAATCCCGCAGACGTTGGAATGGGTAGGGCTGGAGTTTTTTCAAGTTTGGATTCATAAGGATATATTATAGTGGCCGAGGCACATAATAAAAACTCTTTTGCAGTATTTGGACTGTTATATGGCGCATTATGCTGGGGATTGATCTGGTATCCCTATCGCTTGATGGACCAGGCCGGAATCTCTGGGATTGCTTCCAGTTTCTATACTTACTGCATCGCACTGCTAATGGGCGCAGCAATGTTCTGCCGCCGTTGGGATCGTGTGCATCTGTTACCTAAAAGTGTCGTCTGGCTAAGCCTTGTCGCAGGCTGGACTAATTTGAGCTATGTGCTGGCCGTCATCAACGGCGAAGTGATGCGAGTGATGCTGCTGTTCTATCTTTCGCCTTTATGGACGTTGTTGCTAGCGCATTTCTGGCTCAAGGAGCAGATTCACCGTACCGGCTTCTTGACGATCGCTATCTCTCTGCTGGGGGCTTTTGTCATGCTGCACGATTTCAATCAGCATGGATGGCAATGGCCATTGCCGCAAAATGCCGCAGAGTGGCTGGCATTGAGCTCGGGTATGGGGTTTTCCTTGACAAATGTCATCACACGCAAATCGGCACATCTGACTATCGCAGCCAAGTCCATGTTGGTCTGGGTCGGAGTTGCGGGAATGGCTTTGCTGATGCTTCCAGTCGCTGAATCATTTCCTAGCCCTAGCTATTTCACTTTGACAAACTGGGGTGTCATGACGCTAATCGCATTGCTGCTACTGACGGCGACGCTGTTCGTGCAGTTCGGTGTCACGCAGATGACAGCCGTGCGTGCCTCGGTACTATTTCTGTTTGAACTGGTGGTTGCGGCTGTCGCCTCATATTATCTGGCGCATGAGGTGATGACATGGAACGAATGGGTGGGTGGAGCAATGATTGTTGCGGCAGCGCTGATGGCCGCAGTCCTGCCGCATTAACTCAGCCTAAAAACTGTTGACGTCGCCTGTTCCGCCTTGTGCGGCAAAGCGAATCTTCAACGACAAGTCGTTCCGAGAGTCAGCATAAGACAAGGCTTCGTCTTCATCGATCTTACCGTTGGCGAATAGACGGAACAGAGCCTGGTCGAATGTGTTCATGCCGATATCGTTATTGTCGGCCATGATTTCCTTGATTTCGCCCAGTTTCTGTTTTTGTATCAGTTCGGCGATGTAAGGTGTATTCAGCATCACCTCAACGGCCGCTACACGTTTTTGCACTTTGCCGGGGATCAGACGCTGTGAAATGATGCCGACCAGGTTCATTGACAGGCCAAGCAGCAAGCCGTGTTTCGCCTCTGGCGGAAAGAACGATACGATGCGTTCCAGGGCTTGGTTGGCGTTGTTAGCGTGCAGGGTGGCCAGACACAAGTGGCCGGTTTCCGCATAGGCCAATGCCTGTTTCATGCCTTCCATATCGCGTACTTCACCGATCAGGATGACATCCGGTGCCTGGCGCATGGCGTTCTTCAGCGCATTCTCGAAGCTAAGCGTGTCGATACCCACTTCGCGCTGGTCCACTACAGATTTCTTATGCTGGTAAACGAACTCGATAGGGTCCTCGATGGTGACGATATGACCATATTCGTTGGTATTGCGGTAATCGATCATGGATGCCAGCGTGGTAGATTTACCCGAACCTGTAGCGCCGACCACTAGGATCAGTCCACGCTTACGCATGATCATGTCGCGCAGTATGCTGGGCAAGCCTAGTGCGTCTATTTCCGGGATGTCGGTCTTGATATGGCGGATGACCATGCCGACCTCGCCACGCTGGCGAAAGACGTTGACCCGGAAGCGCCCCAATCCGGATCTGCTGATGGCAAAGTTGCACTCTAATGTATTTTCAAATTCTTTGATTTGATCCTGACTCATCAGCGAGTAGGCGATATCTTTGACCATGCCCGGTGACATGACTTGAGCATTGATGGGCAGCGTTTCACCTTCTACTTCCATGTGAATAGGTGCGGAAGTGCTGAAAAACAGATCCGAACCGCTTTTTTCTACCATGAACTTGAGTACTGGGGTGATGTCAACGGCTGCCATTGTGATTCCTTATTCGATTTAGCAAAACTTTATCACAAGCCGGGCAGAAAATGCTATTCGCGCAATATACGTCGATACTCTGCTTCTAACCGTCGCGCAAATCGCTCGGGGTTGAACAAGTCGCTTTTCTGTTTGATGTGGGCGAGCTTGTTGCGAACATCTTGCAGATAAGCAGGATTGTTGGCTAGTCGAAGTGCACATTGTGCATAGCTATCTAGTGAGTCTGTCACCAACTCATCCAATCCCACGTGATGCAACAAGCTGGCTGCCACACGCGATGCGAAAGTGGTCCCTTTGCATGTCAATAGCGGCAAACCCATATAAAGTGCATCGCTAGCAGTAGTGTGCGCGTTGTAGGGTAAGGTGTCCAAAAACAGATCCGCGTGGATTTGGCGGGCCAAGTGCGCGTCTATACTAGTTCTCGGTGCAAAAATCAGTCGCGCTGAATCTATGCCCGAATCTTGGGTGTAAGTTTGCAGATTGTCGCGTGCCCAACGGTTGCATTCCAATAGCCAGAGCACGCTGTTGGGAACTTCATGGAGTAGGCGCATCCACATAGCAAAGATATCGGAGGTGATCTTGAATGTCTGATTAAAGCAGCAGAAGACAAAAGCCTCTTCAGGCAGGCCGAGCTCCGAACGGGTTCCAGATTCAGAAACTGGCCGTGTTTGGTTATTCGGCTGGTAGCAGGGCAGGCGCAGAATGCGCTCGGCATAATATTTTTCTTCGTCTGGCGCAACCAGCACCGCATCGGCGATCAGGTAATCGAATAATGGTCTGTCGTGCGTGCTGCCTACAATGTTCCCCATCGTTCCCGGGTAGCCCAGCCAGTTGATATTCACTGTCGCAGGCCGATAGGCTGCAATCATGCTGCGGCTGTTCTGCGTGAATCCGGTCATGTCCACCAAGATGTCGACCCCATCATCCGCCATGCGCCGAGCAGCCTGTGCGTCGTTCATATGCGTAATATCTACCCAGTGGTCGACAGCATCTTTAAAAGTGCGTTCGGCAGTGCTGTTATCTGCACGATTGGCCACGTACGCACTTACTATGAAATGACGACGGTCATGTGCGGCTAGCAGGTCAGTCATCAGGTAGGCTAGGGGGTGTTGGCGAAAGTCCGCTGACAGATAGGCGACATGGATATGTTTTTTTTGATGCCCTGGAACCCGCATGGATATTGGCTTGCAGGATGGCGCAAAACTTTCGTTCCATGCGTTGGCACAAAGCAGTTGCTCGGCCGCGGCGGTACCCGGCATAGCAAGAAATGCAAAAGGCGAGATTTTAGTCGCAACGCCAGATAGCAATTTTTTGCGCAATGTATCGATTTGCGCATCAAGTCCGTGCCAATCGCAGGCATGTTGCTTCTGGTGAATTAGATGCGCCAAAGCGTGGTGCAGGTTTGGGTTGAGTTTAAGCGCAGTTTCATAGGCGTTGATGGCCTCATCAAGCCGCCCGAGTTCGCGTAGTACATTACCCATATTGTTGTGTGTGTCGGCATCGTCCGGATTTAGCTTGAGCGAGGCTTGGTAGGCCTGCAGCGCCTTCGAGGGCTCACCCAGCTCACGTTGCGCGTTGCCTAGGTTGTACCAGTATTCGGCGTCCCGTGGATTCAGTTTGGTCGCTTCGCTGAAGCAGTTAACAGCAGTCTCAAAGCCTCCTTGTGCATGAGCAGCGTTGCCTTGAGCCGACAATGCATAACACAAGGCATCTCTGGCGTGATTAGCGCGCGCATCGCGCCTTTGGTGCAGTTGCTGATACACACTGCGAAAGTAATCGACAGCCTGCGGTAACTGACCGGTCTCGACGCACAGGTTGCCGCAGACGATCTGGATTTCCAGGTGCTCTGGAATAGCGGTCAGAATCTGCTGGTACAAAGCCAAGGCGTCATGTGGCTTGCCTGCCTGCTGTGCAGCCTGGGCATTGTGTAACATGAGGTTCAAATCATTTGCCATAACGCGATTCTATCCATAAATATGCTGTGCCAACTGCTTAAGCCCCAGTTCCCGCATCTTAAAGCGGTTGGGCTGTATACGTGCAAGCAATGGGTTATGCGGAATCTGGCCTGTGATGATGCCTGCCAGCCAATCGCCGCTCAAAGGTGCGGTAATCATGCCTTTGGAACCATGTCCGATATTGACATACAAACCTTGCAGCCAAGGAAGCGTTCTGGAGCTGGCATTGGGGCGTGGAGGCTTGTTGTGTAATGCCTCCAAATCCAGCATCTGACCTACCATCGGCAGATAATCCATTGTGGCGCAGCGCCAGCCGACACGGCCTGGGTGCAATGACGGGTCTAATGTCTTTGGCAAATCTGTATTGATCTGTGAAAGAGATTGTAGATTAGTCTTGGTGTCGCAGTCGGTACATTCGGGTGTCATGTCATGATTGGCATAAGTGGTGCCCAGCGTATGCAGACCATTCACCGCAGGGCTGATAAAGTGCTGCGCACAGATGACAGAGCGAATGTTTTGGCTTAGCTCACTGGGGGCGGCAAAGTTGATTTGCCCGCGTACTGGGGTCAGAAATGACCTCAGTTGCGGGATCAGTTCGCAGGCATCGTATGCATTGCATAGCACCACATGCTCGGCTTCGAAAGTTTGCTTTGCTGAATGTACGCGCCAGCCATGGTCAGTGTGTTCGATGCGCAGCGCAGTCGTATCGAGTGTCCTTTCGATGTTGTTAAGTGACGTTAGCCGCGTGCACCAGACATGAGGGTCTACCCAGCCCGCTTCTGGGATAAATAGTCCGAGGTGCTTGACAGGAATGCCTGCGATTTCACTGGCTTCCTCGGCATCCACGAATCTGGCTGTAAAGGGCAGCTCATGAAAAAACGGTTGCTGGGCTGTTTTTGCATGCTGCAATGCGGTTCTTGCGTCGAAGGCTAACTGGATTTGGCCGCTACTGGCATGAAATAACTCATATGGATCCAATGCTTTCAGCATGTCCAGCGTGTAGCGTAACCCTTGTATACCGAGGTTGCTGGCTGCGTCCGATATAGCAGAGAGTTTGGGGTAGAGCATGGCGATGGGGTTGCCAGAGGCGGCTTGCGCAACATCTGGAAGGCGCTCGATCAGCGTGACTTTGACGTTTTGGCAAGCCAATGCAAAGGCAGTGCTACAGCCAGCGATGCCGCCACCGATCACAATTGCATGCATCAGACGTTACCCCTGTAGTAGCCGCTGCTCATTTCACGCTTTTTGCCATAACCAGGATGCTTGCTGACTTCAAAACCAGCAGACTGCAAGCCGCGGCGTACATGGCCAGCGCTGGTAAATGTTGCAAAGGTGCTGATGCCAGGATTTGATAACTGCGCCATGCGAGCAAACAGCCGTTCATTCCACATGGCGGGGTTCTTGGCGGGAGCAAAGCCATCAAGTAGCCAAGCATCCGTAGGTTGTGTGATGACTGACAAAGCGTCCAGCGCATCTGCGATCCATAGCTGTAAGCTGATGTTGTTTGTGACCTGCCAATCATTTAGCCCGGGCTTGATGCTTGCATAGAGCGCTAGAAATTGTTGCTGAATTCGTGAAAATTCCGGCCAGCATTCGCAGGCTTGTTGCATATCAGAGTGGTTTAGTGGGTATTTCTCTATACTAATAAATGTAAGTTGAGCCTGCGCTGGCGCCATTTGCAGCCACTTGTCGGTAACAGTGAAAAAATTCAGGCCGGTGCCAAAGCCTGTCTCGATAATGGTAAAACCATGCTGAGCAAACTTAAACCGGCTTTCTAGTTGATTGCCTTGAACGAATACATGCTCTGTTTCTTGTCTACCATTCTCGACGGAAAAGTAGATGTCGCCAAATTCAGGCGAGTAGGGCATTCCGTTTTTCCATTCTACGGTGGAAAATTGCATAGAGAATCTAATTAAAAAGCTTAGATTAACATACGTGCCATGCAGATTGGCAATGACAGATAAATCGAGTAGTATACAAATCAGTATAGTTCATGAATGTGTAGACGATGAAGAATGATTATGTGAAAGCTTTTGGATTGGTTTTGAGTTTGATGCTGGGGGCTTGTAGCCACCCAGTCAAGCAAGAGCAAGCGAGCGATTGGCCAAGTTATGGCAAAAACTACGGCGGACAACGCTTTGCTAATGCCACGCAAATCAATACCAGCAACGTGAAACAGCTGACGCGTGCATGGAAATTCAATTCGGGCATTATGGCTAGTTTTCAGGCGACACCTATCGTGGTGGATGGCGTGATGTATGTCGCCTTGCCATTTAATCATGTTGTGGCGCTGAATGCGGTGACAGGTCAGGAAATCTGGCGATATCAACATAACAGACGCAAAGGCTGGGCGATGTGTTGCGGACCGGCTAACCGTGGCGTGGCAGTTAGTGGAGGCAAGGTGTTTATCGGTACGGTCGATGCGCGGTTGGTTGCGCTGGATGCGGCTACTGGCAAGAAATTATGGGATATCGATGTTGTTGAGGCGGGCGTGACTACGGAAGGGCAGGATTCTTTAAACAAGGACGACCCAAATTCTGTGCGCAAGGTGACAGGCGGAACCGGCATCGGTATCGCGATGGCACCAGTAGTATACAAGGGAAAAGTTATCGTTGGCATCACCGGCGTGGGCTATGGATTACATATCGATAATCCACGTGAGGACGCACCTTTAGGTGCAGTGATTGGCGTGACTGGGCGCTATGGACGGCCTGGGTTTTTGGCTGCTTTCGATATCAATGATGGCAAGCGGGTCTGGCAGTTCGATACTATTCCCGGGAAAGGCTGGGAAGGCAATTTTGCTGAAGCTGTTGACGGTGAAATCAAACTGAACCGCGATATCGCCAGTGAAAAAGCGAGTTTGGACAAATTCCCCGATGCCGCGCGTTTTGGGGGCGGCTCTGCCTGGAGCACCCCCGCCATCGACACGGCAACCGATACCTTATATTTCGGTACTGGCAACCCCTCGCCGCAGATGAACGACATCTCCAGGCCTGGCGACAATCTTTATACCGTATCGTTAGTTGCACTGGATGTCAACACAGGTGAACGCAAATGGCATTATCAGCAGGTGCCGCACGACTTGTGGGGATACGATCTCGCTAGCCCGCCAGTATTGTTTGATTACATGCAAGATGGTAAGCGTATTGCGGCGGTCGGACAGGCTAGCAAGACCGGATGGTTCTATATTCATGACCGCGCTACAGGAAAACTATTGAGAAAGTCCCAGCCGTTCGTCCCGCAACAGAACATGTTTGCCAAAGCCACCTTTGAAGGCACAGTAATTTATCCAGGCATCCTGGGTGGTTCCAACTGGTCTCCGGTCAGTTTGGACGAGGCGCGGCAGCGCGTGTTTGTGGCAGCTATCCATGCACCGATTCGCTATACTTTGCATGAGTCGCCCGCAAAGAATGGCCAGCCTACGATACGCTATGCGGCGAGTGAGCCGACGGATGATCCACGATGGGGGGTGCTCTCTGCGATTGACCTGAAGACCGGCAAAGTTGCCTGGCAGAATAAATTGCCACAACCCTTGATGGGCGGTGTGCTGGCGACTGCCGGTGGCTTGCTGTTTGTGGGCGAGGGCAATGGAAATTTCAACGCCTACGATAGCCAGACTGGTCAACTGCTATGGCAAGATAAATCGGATTTTGGTGTTAACGCGCCGCCGATTTCCTACACCATCAACGGTCAGCAATACATTGCCGTGGCAAGTGGGGGGAACTCCATTCTTGGCTACAAGCAAGGCGACGCCGTGCTAGTTTACAAGCTAGGCCAGCCATAGGCCCCCTTTGTGGCTTTTTAGTCTTCGTCTTTGACGCGTATGCTAGCCGCCAAGCCGACCAGATGAGACACCGCGATGGTGATATACATCAGCGCGGTGAACATTTGGATCGCACTCAAGGCTCGTGCTGGTTTGGAAAGCGGGATGATGTCTCCGATACCGGTGCCTGACTGAATCGAAAAGCTCATGAATAACAGTTCCATCCAAGTGCGTGGCGCTTCCGCATGGATGGCTGCGCCGATGCTACCGGGGTATAATTGCTGGCATACTGAATATGCCAGTGCGAAGCCCCACACCAGCAACGTGAATGTGGCGCCCGCAGCATACAGCTCATCACGCGTCACGATATTGTCCTCGAACATATACATTACTAGGCTGATGGCCGCGTAGAAATATAGTAGGCTTTCAAAGGCCTGCGCCAAGACAATCCAGCCGGAAAATTGAGGCAGGTTGCTCAACAACGTTAGGCAGATGGCCAGCCCGGCGAGCACGTAGCCTACCCAGTTGAGCGCAGGACTACGGTACACTACCCACACGGCCAGCAAAGGCACACCCAAGCCAAAGCACTGGAAGACGATATGGCTTAATGTAGAGTCGGTCATCGTGCCATAAAAAAGCACGCTTGCCAGTTGCACGGCCAGCAAGCAGGCATAAGGGTAGCGTTTGGCAAAAAAGATAAGGGCTTGCATGGCATGCTCGCATTTTGTGATGATAAAGAAACTGTAATTGGCAACGCTTAGCTTGGCAAGGGATGCTAACTGTACACCTCAATCATCATTATGCGAGGCATTGCTCTGCGAGCTTTAATTATTAAGGGTTTCTGCAGGGCGAAAGCGAATGCAATCACGCGTGCACGAAAAAACGGACGCAGACCTAAGTGCTGATTATTGCTATCATGGGTGCTTTGTTGTTTGATGAAATCGAGTTGATTAATGTCGCTGCAGACTATCCTCCCACCGCCAGGTAAAAGGGCGCCAATCAAGGGCTTTGCACTGTTCAATCTGGGATTCAGGCCCTTCTTTCTTGGAGGGGCATTGTTCGCGATGCTGTCGATTCTAATATGGATGCATCGTTTCTTCACCGCCAAAGCATTTACATTATCCACGCTGACACCCAGCCAATGGCATGCTCACGAAATGCTATACGGCTATGGTTTGTCCATCATAGCTGGGTTTTTACTAACTGCAGTGAGAAACTGGACAAATGTTCAAACCGTTCAAGGTAAAGCGCTTGCATGCTTGTTTGGGCTTTGGTTCGCTGCCAGAGTGTGTATGATGCTGCCGGAATCCTATTGGAATTTTGCTGCGGTGCTGGATCTGTTATTTGATCTCGGCCTTATTGTTGCAGTAGCTATGCCGATTATCAAAGCCCGGCAATGGCGGCAGATTGCAGTGATTTCCAAGGTGCTATTGCTTGGGCTAGGCAACGGGCTTTTCTATTTAGGGATGTTAGGCATTCTTGAGATTGGAGTAGTTGTATCTCAAACCTTGGCAATGCTGTTGATCCTGAGTTTGATTCTGGTTATTGGCCGCCGAGTCATCCCATTCTTTATCGAACGTGGGCTAGGATTGACGCATAACCTCGTTCAATACAAATGGCTGGACATCAGTATCATGGTGCTTTTTTTGCTATGGTTGCTGGATGAGCTGTTGCTACGGCACGGCATTGTCTCACGATGGGCATGCGTTGCCTTGTTTGCCCTAAATGGATATCGCATGATGAATTGGTATCAGCATGGTATTTGGCGAGTGCCTTTGCTTTGGAGCCTCTATCTGGCTATCTGGTCTATCAACTTAGGATTCTTGCTTTACGGGTTGCGCGACTTTCTGGCTATTGGCATCACTTTGCCCATCCATGTCTTCACTATCGGCGGCATTGGCCTCATCACCCTTGCCATGATGGCGCGTGTAAGCCTGGGGCATACCGGTCGCAATATTCACCAACCGCCGAAGTGGGTCTCGATGACATTCGTGTTGATGGTGCTCAGCATGGTATTCCGTGCATTGATGCCGATGCTGGATATGTCGTTCTATCGGTATGGGTTAATCATCGGCACGGTCTGCTGGGTGCTGGGGTTTGGCATTTTTGTGCTGAATTACGCGCCTATGCTTGCAAAACCCAGGTTAGATGGCCAAGCTGGCTGATAAATAAGATCCAAATGGGTGTTTTGGCGCGATTTTTACTAAATGGTTTGATTTAATTAGCTTTCTTGGCTATAATTTCGCGCTTTTCAACCTTGCTGCACCTCATTCGCATTGAGGGTAGCTATAAACCACAAGGAGATTACATGCGACATTACGAGATCGTATTCATCGTGCATCCTGATCAAAGCGAGCAAGTGCCTGCAATGATCGAGCGTTATCGGACACAAATCACCAGCAACGGCGGAGCGATTCATCGTCTGGAAGACTGGGGCCGCCGCCAATTGGCTTACCCAATTCAAAAAATCCACAAAGCTCATTATGTTTGCATGAACATCGAGTGCAACCAGGAAACGATGGATGAATTGGAACATGGCTTCAAGTTCAATGATGCTGTTTTGCGTCACTTGACCATCGCAACCAAAACCGCTGTGACAGCACCAAGCCCAATGATGAAAGAAGAGAAATCCAAATCAGTATTGAGCGAAGCTGCGCCAGCCGAGGCTGCTGCTGAATAATGTGGTGCTAAGCGGTGTGGTCGTGGCGCTCACGCCGATAAGACATACACCCGCAGGTATCCCGCTGCTTAGTCTGACGATTCAACATGCTTCCGAAGTGATGGAAGCAAACATGAAACGCAAGACTGAATGTGAAGTAAATGCTGTAGTGATGGGTGATTTAACAAAAAGTCCATTATCGATTGGCAATCATGTTCAAGTAAGCGGCTTTCTTGCGAAGCAGAGCGCAAAAAGCACCCAGTTGATTTTGCATATACAGAATTTAAAGATATTGAAGGAGTTTTAACATGGCAAGAGATATGTACAAACGCCGCCGCTATTGCCGTTTTAGCGCAGAGGGCATCAAAGAAGTGGATTACAAGGATGTGGATTTGCTCAAGGACTTTTTGAGTGAAAACTTTAAAATCATTCCAGCACGTATGACCGGCACCAAAGCCAAATATCAACGTCAATTAACGACCGCTGTTAAACGCGCTCGTTACTTGGCTTTGTTACCATACACTGACAAACATCCAGGTTAAGGAGAGCACTCATGCAAGTAATTTTATTGGAAAAAGTGGCCAACCTGGGCGCATTGGGTGATGTTGTTAAGGTAAAAGACGGTTATGGTCGTAACTTCTTGATTCCTCAAGGTAAAGCGAAACGTGCAACTGAGGCTAACAAAGCCGAATTCGCTGCACGCCGTGCTGAATTGGAAAAACAACAAGCTGATATTTTGGCTGTAGCGAAATCTCGTGGCGAGAAATTGGCTGGTTTTGTGTTGACTGTGACACAAAAAGCCGGCGTAGACGGCCGTCTGTTCGGTTCCGTTACCAACCATGACATCGCTGCAGGTTTAGTGGCAGCAGGTCATCAAGTGGCTAAATCTGAAGTGCGCATGCCAACCGGCCCATTGAAGGCAATTGGTGAATACCCAATTAGCATCGCTTTGCATCATGACGTAGTGGTAGATATCACTGTCTTGGTGGCAGCTGAAGCATAAAATTTTCAGTGATACAAACAAGGCTGCTTCGGCAGCCTTTTTTATTGGGTATAATTCTTAGATGGCTGACGAACAACTCGATTCTCTAAAACTTCCTCCACATTCGATTGAGGCGGAGCAGTCCGTCTTGGGCGGTTTGTTGCTGGAAAATGAGGCGTTGGACAAGATTGCCGACATTCTCAGCCCACAGGATTTTTATCAGTTTGACCACAAGCTCATATACGAACACATCGCCAGGCTGATCGAGAAAAATCGTCCAGCGGACATTGTGACGGTGGCAGAGTCGCTGGAAAGCACTAACGAACTGTCGCAGATCGGTGGCGTCGCCTATTTGGGAGCGCTGGCACAAAATACACCAACCGCAGCTAATATACGTAGATATGCGGAGATTGTCCGTGAGCGTGCGGTAATGCGTAAATTAGTGACTGTTGGTAGTGATATCGCTGAAAGCGCATATCATCCAAATGGTCGCGACGCGCAACAACTGCTGGATGAGGCAGAAGCCAAGATTTTCCAGATTGCGGAAGGTGGGCAGCGTAGCAGCCAAGGATTTCAGGACATACAGACCTTGCTCCCTCAAGTGGCTGAACGCATTGATATGCTTTTTTCTCGTGAAAACCAATCCGATGTTACAGGAATCCCAACCGGGTTTTCGGATCTGGATTCGATGACATCCGGCTTGCAGCCGGGAGATCTGGTAATTGTTGCTGGACGGCCTTCCATGGGTAAAACAGCCTTTTCGATCAATATAGCCGAGAATGTTGCGTTGGATACAAAACTACCAGTCGCAGTATTCTCTATGGAGATGGCATCAACTCAACTGGCAATGCGTATGATTGGCTCAGTAGGTCGCTTGGATCAGCATAAGATGCGTACCGGTCGGCTGGAAGACGAGGACTGGGAAAAATTAACCACAGCGTTGGGCAGACTGAACGAAGCGCCGATATTCATCGATGAGGGCGCGGGCTTGAGCAGTTTCGATGTGCGTGCCAGGGCGCGGCGCTTGCATCGACAAGCCGGCAAGCTTGGCCTGATCGTGGTCGATTACCTGCAGTTGATGGCAGCCCCTGCTGGCAAGCAGGGCGAGAATCGAGCTACCGAGATTTCAGAGATTTCCCGCTCTTTGAAAGCGCTGGCAAAAGAACTGGATTGTCCGGTCATTGCATTGTCGCAGTTAAACCGTAGTGTTGAGCAGCGCCCGGACAAACGCCCAGTGATGAGTGACCTCCGTGAGTCCGGCGCTATTGAGCAGGATGCCGATTTGATTTTGTTTATCTACCGAGATGAGGTTTATAACCCCGACAGCCCGGACAAAGGCACGGCCGAAATCATTATTGGCAAACAGCGTAACGGTCCGATTGGCAGGGTACGTCTAACGTTCATTGGCGCTAATACGCGCTTTGAGAACTACGCTAATGCGGGTTATATGGCGGACGAGTATTGATGCGTCCCATTCGAGCCACGATATCTCTTAGTGCACTTGCGCATAATCTTGCAGTTGCGAAGAGACACGCTCCCAATTCCGCAATAATGGCAGTTGTGAAAGCGAACGGTTATGGGCATGGTCTGCTGAACGTCGCGATGGGTATGCATGATGCGGATGGCTTTGCAGTGCTAAACCTGTCTGAAGCAATAGACCTGCGTGAGGCCGGTTATGACCAGACTATCATGTTGCTGGAAGGCGCCTTCAGTGTGCAAGAACTCAAGATTGCAAGCAGCTACAGTGCTGATCTTGTTGTTCATGCAATGCCACAGTTGGATATGCTCGAAAAAACCAATCTTTTGCGCCCAGTGCATATTCATCTCAAAATGAACAGTGGTATGAACAGACTTGGGTTTAGGCCGGAGATCTATCGAACCGTCTATGAGCGCCTGAAAGCCTGCAAAAACGTCAGCGGCATCACGTTGATGACGCATTTTGCGACAGCGGATGAAGAAGTCGGGATAGCGGCCGCGCTTGACGTGTTTCAAAAAACCACATCAGGGCTTGCAGGAAAAGTGTCTCTGGCCAATTCAGCCACTATATTACGCCACCCTCAGGCGCATGCCGATTGGGTGCGTCCCGGCATCATGCTGTACGGCGCTACTCCAATAAGCGGCACATCTGTATCAGCATTTGATTTGAAGCCTGTCATGCAGTTAAGCAGTGAAATTATTGCAGTGCAAGGCATACAAACAGGCGAAAGCGTAGGGTACGGTAATCGATTTACTGCTGCCAAACCCACGCGGGTGGGTATTGTGGCCTGTGGTTATGCTGATGGTTACCCACGGCATGCGCCAAACGGCACACCTGTGGCGGTTGGCGGTAAATTGACGAGGACGATAGGCCGCGTTTCGATGGACATGCTATTCGCGGATTTGACCGATATCCCGGAAGCCAGCATTGGTGCGCCTGTAGAACTGTGGGGGGCGCAAGTGCCGGTGGACGCAGTGGCTGAGAAATCCGGCACGGTAGGTTATGAGTTGTTGTGTGCGGTCGCTCAGCGTGTGCCGATGCGCATGGTGGATTGATGGCGAAGGTCAAGTCGGTTTACACCTGCACAGAATGCGGTGCCAGCGAACCGAAATGGCAGGGTCAATGCCCAAGCTGTGGGGCTTGGAACACCTTTGTAGAAACGATTGCAGAAACCGTGTCAGCTAACCGCTATGCCAAAAAGTTCGAAGGCTTGGCACAATCAAGCGTCCTGCAAAAGCTGAGTCAAGTGCAGGCGGCGGATGTTTCACGTCAGCCGACTGGAATCACAGAGTTTGACCGCGTATTGGGTGGTGGTTTGGTGCAAGGCGGTGTTATTTTGATTGGTGGTGACCCGGGTATCGGTAAATCCACATTGTTGTTGCAAACCCTATGCCATCTTGGTAAAGCCAATCAAGTGCTGTATGTTAGTGGAGAGGAATCGCCACAGCAGATTGCGATGCGCGCCAAGCGTCTTGGGCTGGATGCCAGCGAGATCGATTTGCTGGCGGAAATCAATCTGGAAAAGATTCTTAGCAGCGTGCAAGCGTATAGCCCGAATGTCGTTGTCATAGATTCGATTCAGACGGTCTATTCTGAAGCGCTACAGTCTGCACCCGGCTCAGTGGCGCAGGTGCGTGAGTGTAGTGCGCAACTGACTAGGGTCGCTAAACAATTGGGCATCACTATGATTCTAGTCGGTCATGTGACGAAAGAGGGCGGCTTGGCTGGCCCCCGTGTGCTGGAGCATATCGTGGATACCGTGCTGTATTTTGAAGGAGACCAGAACTCATCTTTCAGGCTGATTCGCGCATTCAAGAACCGGTTCGGCGCAGTGAACGAGTTGGGTGTGTTCGCGATGACAGAAAAGGGTTTGCGTGAAGTCAGCAATCCATCGGCCTTGTTCCTTTCGCACCATGAGCAGCAGGTGCCAGGCAGCTGCATCACCGTGACGATGGAAGGCACACGTCCTTTATTGATAGAAATTCAGGCGTTGGTGGATCAGGCGCATGCACCTAGCCCCAAAAGATTGTGCGTCGGGTTGGAGCAGAATCGTCTTGCCATGCTGCTGGCTGTGCTGCATCGTCATGCGGGAGTCGCATGTTTTGACCAAGATGTGTTCATTAATGCGGTTGGCGGTGTCAAAATCAGCGAGCCTGCGGTGGATTTAGCAGTATTGGTTTCTATCTTCTCTTCCTTTAAAAACAAATCATTAGAGAATAAACTTATAGTTTTTGGTGAAGTAGGCTTGGCGGGTGAGGTGCGCCCGGTACAGGGTGGTCAAGTGCGTTTGAAGGAAGCCGAGAAACTGGGCTTTACCAAGGCTATCATCCCCAAAGCCAATGCGCCAAAAGGCAAATTCGGGAATATGCACATTATTGCTGTGGAGCGTCTAGAGCAGGCTTTGCAACATATCCGCAACGCTTAATCCGTTACGTACAGCCCCCTCGATGGTAGCTGGATAGCCATTCTCTATATAGTCGCCGGTCAGAAATAGGTTAGGAACTGTTGTCAGAGCAGTAGGTCGCGTCATGCCTGATTTGCATGAGAATGTGGCGAATTTTTCGGTAATCACTTTATACCATACTGGTTTGCCTAAACCGGGGAAGGATTGTTGAAGTTCGGTAATCACTTTTTCTGCCAAGTTTTCGTTTCTCATATCCAAGGCGGCCTTGTCAGCGCTAATCACGGCTGCCAGCAATCCGTTCTGGCCACACATTCTGCCGCGATCTAATACCCATTGCGTGATGCTATTGACCATGCCAGTCATGGGGCGGGGCAATTCTATGTGTTTTTCAAACTGCAAGTAAACAGTAGTGATGGGTTGGTATTCGAACGCCGGTAGCACACTATCCAGCGAGCTTGGCAATGCTATGTGCTTGAGTTGGTGCGGGCCGCAGGCCAGAACGACATGACTGAAGGAGTAAGTTTGTATATTGGTTATGACATGAAAACCTGTATCTGCTTGCTCGATAGACTTGATTGTTTCATGCGCGATTTTGACGCCTCGAGTCTTTAGCCAGTTTGCAAGCGGGTTGACGAGCGCTTTACTCAAATCGGATCTCGGTAGCAGCAAGTCGGAATCACTTTTTTGTCGGGCGAAACTGTCCCGGAGTACATTTAAAAATACCTGCGCGCTTGCATCCGCAATCGGAGTATTCAGCGCAGCTAGGCATAATGGTTCCCATATGCTGGAAATCAGCTGTTGCGATTGTTTTTGCTGGGCTAGAAATGCGGCCAATGGCATGTCAGAGCATAGTTGGAACCGATTGCATCGAGCCCATGTCATCATACGTATTGCAGCTAGCTTGCTAGACAGAGACAAGCCTTTTGCAAAAATGAATCCACCTAGTATATGGAAAGGTGCAGGCAATGAGTTGCATGTTTGTAAGGAGATTGTCTCCCCACCTATCATGTCATGGATGTGCAATTGAAGGGGTAGCCGCAAGAACGCCTCGTTCTCCTCAACCCCCGCCTGTTTTAGCAAAGACAAGGTGTCATGATAGGCGCCAAGCATAATGTGCTGGCCATTGTCCACCATCAAGTCTTGATAATTTATACCGCGGGCACGGCCGCCAAGTTGCTTCGAAGATTCTAGAACTGTTGCAGTGATGCCTTTGGAAGCCAATCTAGAAGCGGCTGCCAGGCCTGCCATACCTGCACCGACAATAGCTACCTCAGGCATATTTGAAATAAGTCTTGGCGGCGAGTATCAGTTTGCGGAATGGTGGGATGCGGGTCTTGCTGTTAAGAGCTTTCTCTGCACCATCCGCATGTATCTCCCGAAGCAGGGTGCGATAGATAGCCGCCATCATCAGCCCGGGACGCTGCGCTTTTGTGTCCTCGGCTGGTAGCTCACGCAAAGCGCGATCATAATAGCTTTCTGCCCGGTCGATTTGATATTCCATTAGAGTTTTAACGGCGTCAGTCTCGCGACCACGCAAGATATCATCTTCAGTGACCCCAGCCTTTCTCAGCTCGTCCAGCGGCAAGTAGATACGGCCTCTGCGAGCGTCTTCACCCACATCGCGGATGATGTTGGTGAGTTGGAAAGCTATACCCAAATCATGTGCATATTTAAGAGTTTTGCGATTTTGGAAGCCGAAAATCTGTGCAGATAGAAGCCCCACCACTCCCGCTACGCGGTAACAATAAAGCTGCAATTGTTTGAAATCCTCGTAGCGATTGAATTTGATATCCATTTCCATGCCGTCGATGATTTCCAGGAAATGTTCTCGAGCTAGATGAAATTGCGTAATGACTGGTTGCAAGGCGCGTGCAATGGGATGTTGTGGAACGCCGGAAAATATTGCTTCGATTTCATTTTTCCACCAGTTGAGCTTGGCTTGAGCTACCTGATAATCACTGCATTCATCGACCACGTCATCCACTTCTCGGCAAAAAGCATATAGCACTGTCATCGCGTCACGTTTGGGTTTGGGCAGGAAGATGAAGCTGGTGGTGAAACTAGAGCCGCTATGAGAGGCTTTTTGCTGGCAGTATTGCAGAGGTGTCATGCGTGAGGGGGATCTTTGTTAGCGCAATAAGGCTTTTAGCAGTATCACGGGCCAATCCCAAGCTTTTAGGGTAGGGCGGTGCTTGAAAACGTCGCCGCGCACGTTTCTAAGCTTGTAGATGATGCGCTCTCCACCACCAATAATCATGCGCATTTCCAGGCCGATCCGCCCTGGCAAAATATGTTCCAATGGTTTGCCTTCCAGCAACATCTGTTCGGCGCGTTCAATGTTGAACAGCATAAACTCTTCCCAGTGGCGGTTGACATACTGCGCAGCGATCTGTGCCTCCGTGACGCCGAATTGCTCCATTTCATCCTGGCACAGGTAAATGCGGCTGCGGTTTAGCGGCTTTTCAAAGTCTATCGCGATGTCCTGATAAAAGTTGATGAGCTGCAAGGCAGTACAGATCTTGTTGGAATAGATGATGTTTTCAGGCGTTGCTTTTCCGAAAAGGTGTAACAGCAGTGCGCCGATAGGATTGGCTGAGCGACGGCAATAATCCAGCACTTCAACAAAATTGGCATAGCGAGTTTTGACTACATCTTGACTGAATGCGTCGAGCAGATCATAGAAAGGTTGCAGAGGAAGTTGATATTTTTCGACGGTGTTAGCGACTTCCTTGAAGAATGGGGATTTGATGGTTTTCTTTTGTGCTATCAGATCCAGCTGATTACGATACCCCTGCAACATTGCCAGCCTTTTCTCCGGCTTGTGATGGCCTTCGTCAGCAAGGTCATCCGCTTGCCTTGCAAAGGTGTATATCAGTGCGATAGGTCCTCGCAGGTGTTTGGGTAGTGCAATAGAGGCAACAGGAAAGTTCTCATAATGCTCGTGCGCCAAGCTTTCATTTTGCTTGGAGATTTGCCTGCTCGCAGAGTTGCTTGCTTTGACGGCTCTTGCTGAGTTATTTCGTATTCCCATGACGAAAGTATGCCACAAAATTATCATGCTGGCTTATCGTGTATCAAGAGGTGCGATACAATAAGTATCATCAGTAGTGAGGATAGATGATGTTTGGAATCATACGCGGGACAGGTTTAGGGCAACTGGAAAATTTCAAGGTGACACGGCGACAGATCGTGCGTACCCCTTATGGTGAGGCATCACAACCCCT
>DAOMMM010000011.1:0-58457 GCA_035423825.1 Methylophilus sp.
CGCGTGTTCATTGTCAAAACCAATGCCCTGCAAGCCAATCTGGGTGCGGGTTACAAGCCAGCGCCTATGACAATGAAGGTTTATCGTGCCAATAGCGTGGTGCGATCTCACGCCATGATTTTGCAATCCCTGAGGAGGCCTCGCAAAAACAAAACTCCAGCGCACCATGATGATCTGTGCGATACACCCGTGCGCCGCTGTCCTGATAACGCTGGAGTATCGAAGGCTTAGGATGTTTGAAGCGATTGAGATAGCCAACAGTCATCACTGCTCGCCTTGCGGCAACAGCTTCCAGAAACTGTGGTGTAGAGGAGGTTTTACTGCCGTGATGCGGAGCAACCAGCACATCGCTGCCAAGCGCGTCCTGATTTGCTTCCAGCAAGAGCGTTTCGGCTTCTTTCTCGATATCCCCCGTCAGTAGGATACTGCCGTGAACACTCGTGACCTTCACCACACAACTGCGGTTGTTGTCTGATAGCGTGTTGTCGTGATAACTCTCCAAACTAGGCCACAACACCTCGAAACGCACGCCATCCCATTGCCAGCGCTGCCCGGCATGGCAGCGCATCTGCCTGGGCCCGTCATTGGCCTCATAAGCAAACGAATCCAGCAGCCATTGCGTCGGCACCTGCGCCAATACCGCGTCCGCGCCACCCGTGTGGTCCACATCGTCATGGCTCAACACCAGGCCATCCAGATGCTGGATGCCCTGACCGCGTAGATACGGCAGCACGATGCGCGACCCGGCATCGCTCTGTGCATTGAATCGTGGCCCGGCATCATATAGCATCGCATGGTGAGCGGTTTTCAGCACCACCGCCAGCCCTTGGCCGACATCCAGCACCGACACAGCCACCTCGCCTTGCTGTAGCGCCCCAGGTTTGGTCAGCAGCATGGGCAATAGCAGCATCAAACCCAGCCAGCGCTGTGGAACACCTCGCGGCAGCAACAGCCATAGCACACCTGCTATCGCCAGCAGCATCGCCCACACGGGCGCCGCGGCCTGCTGCCAGGTAGCCAAAGGGAATGCGGCGACCCAATGCAGGAACTGCATGCAAAGCGCAAGCATGCCATGCGCCGCCTGCAGCACGGCATCGAACGGCAGCAGTGCTCCCAAAATGGAAGCAGGTACCACTAATAAACTAATCACCGGAATAGCAATGGCATTGGCGATTGGCGACACGATGGAAGTCTGTCCGAATATGGCCACCAGCAAAGGCAACAGACCTATACTGATTGCCCATTGCGTATGCATCGCTTGCTGAAGCCAGTGCTCACGCTTGAGTCTGGCCGCAGAGACATAGGCGATCAACGCGACCGCCGAGAATGACAACCAGAACCCCGACGCGATGACTGCCCATGGATCGAGCACCACGACCACCAGCAACGCCAGCGCCAACGCCCGGCTGATGCTGATTGCGCGCCCCAGCAGCAAGGCCGCCGCAAATGTCATCAGCATATACACCGTACGCTGCGTGGGCACCGACCAGCCTGCTAGCGCCGCATACAGCAAAGCCACGGCCAGCCCCGCAATCGTGGCCGCCTTGCGCGTTGGCAGGTGCATCACCAACGCAGGAAAATGCCGCCAGACAAACGCCGTCAACGCAAAAGCCAGCCCTGCCAGCATGGTGATATGCAAGCCGGAAATAGACATGAGATGATTGGTACCGGTGCGGGTGTAGATTTGCCAGTCTTTGGCAGAAATAGCGTTATCGTCGCCAATCACCAGCGCGCGAATCACCCCGGCATAAGGTTTGTTAACCAAACTCTGGCTGATACGGTTTCCGATTCGTTCCCGCATCGCCTCGATGACATAACCCGGCCGCCAGACGAAATCCTGCAGTTTTTTATAACCGCTTTTGGCCCGGATGCTGCCGGTGGCGCGGATATTCTCCGCCAGCGCCCATGCCTCGAAATCAAAGCCGTGCGGGTTATAAGTGCCATGCGGGCGCTTTAGGCGCACGGTGAACTGCCAACGCTCCCCCGCGTAAAACCTTGCCGCTGGCGCCATGTCATCCTTGTCTTCCCCGTACCAGCTTAGCGAGATATGCCGCGGCACGTGTGCACCCGGGGTCAGCACCCGTTCCACATCAAAACGAAAACGCTCTCCACGCTCGTTACGCTCCGGCAATGCCGCCACCACGCCCTGCAGCACGATGCTTTTTTGCTGCCACTCTGCAGGCAGCGCATCACTCAGGCGCAGCGTCGCAAGTGCAGCCGCCCATGCAAAACCCAGCATCGCAGCTAACAGAAATACGCCGACCTGCTTCAACCAGCGATGCTGACTGCGCACCACCAGGACAAAAACCGGCAGGCTGCAAGCCAATATCCATGCGCCTTGCAGACCTATTAAATCTGGCAGCACAGCTTGTTGTTGCAAACACCAAGCCCCCAATACAAAGCCTAGCGCGAACAGAATCATTTAAATCGGGGAAAGTTTGCCGTCTTCCAGGCGATATTGGCGCTGCATCTTGGCGGCCAGGCTCAAGTCGTGCGTCACCACCACCAGCGCGGTGCCTAGCTCGGCGTTCATCTGCAGCAGCAAATCAAACACGTGATTGGCCGTGACACGGTCGAGGTTGCCTGTCGGTTCATCGGCCAGCAGGCAGGCGGGGTTTGTCACCAGCGCCCTTGCCAGTGCGGCACGCTGACGCTCGCCACCGGAAAGCTCGCCCGGCATGTGCTGCACGCGCTGCGCCAGGCCAACCTTGCCCAGCATGGCTTGCGCGGCCTGTTCGGCCTCGGCACGGTGAACGCGGCGAATCAGCAACGGCATGGCGACATTCTCCAGCGCGGTGAACTCCGGCAGCAAATGATGGAACTGATAGACAAAACCCAGATGCTGGTTGCGCAGGCTGCCTTTTTGCGTCTCGTTGAGCTGGCTCAAGTCTTTACCCATGATGCTCACCTGCCCAGCAGACGGCGCATCCAGCCCGCCTAGGAGGTGCAGCAGAGTGCTTTTGCCGGAACCGGACGCGCCGACGATAGCGACTTGCTGGCCCGCCTCTACCGCGAAATCGATACCGTTGAGGACGGTGACATCCAGACCTGTATAGGTTTTGGATAGATTCTTACAGGAAATAATATCACTCATACCTGAGAGCTTCCGCAGGGTTGATCTTGCTGGCTTTATAACTTGGATACAGCGTTGCCAGAATGCTCATGATGAAAGCTACCGTCACGATGGCACTGACATCCGACCACATCAGCCTGGATGGAATATCGCTGATGAAATACACATCCTTAGCCAGGAACTGTACATTCAAGGTGCGCTCGATCCAGGGCACGATATGCGGGATATTGACGGCGGTGAGTATCCCCAGCGCCAGCCCGACCAGTATGCCCATTACGCCTATCAATGCGCCCTGCACCACAAAAATCTTCATGATGCTGCGCGGCGAAGCGCCAAAGGTGCGCATGATGGCGATATCTGCGCGCTTGTCAGTCACCGCCATCACCAGCGAGGACAGGATGCTGAAGGCGGCCACCAATACGATAATCGAAGTGATGATGAACATCACGGTCTTTTCCATTTTGAGCGCCTTGAAGAAATTGGCATGCTGCTGCGTCCAGTCACTGATGTAGAACGTGCCGGCCTGATTGTATTTTTGAGACAGCTCTTCAGAGACCGCAGGCGCATCGAAGAGGTTAGGAAGCTTCAAACGCAGCCCTGAGACATTGTCTGCCATGCGATAGAGCTTGGCGGCGTCATCCAGATGAATCAGCGCCATGCCTGCATCGTATTCCCACATGCCGACATGGAACAGCCCGACCACGGTGAACTGCTTGAGCCGGGGCACGACGCCTGCCGGTGTGAACTGCCCCTGCGGCGCCATCAGGACGACTTTCTCGCCGACATTCACGCCCAGCGCATAGGCCAGGTCATCACCCAGCACCACATTGAACTCACCCGCCCGCAGATTATCCAGCTTGCCGACCTTCATATGGCTGACCAAGCTGGCCACTTTGGACTCCTCGGCCGGCAGGATACCGCGCACCACTGCACCCTGCACTGCCTGATCGTAACTCAGCATGGCCTGCGCGGCGATATAGGGCGCGCTGGCCAACACCTTAGGCTCGGATTTCAACTTTTCTGCCAGCGCGTTCCAGTCGCTCAAACGACCGTTGAATCCTGTGATTTCAAGATGCGAAGCAACGCTGACCGTACGATTTTGCAATTCCTCGTGAAAGCCATTCATGACAGAGAGAATGACTATCAGCGCCCATACACCAATCGCCATGCAGATCATGCTGCTGACGGAAATGAACGAGATGAAATGGTTCTTGCGCTTGGCCCGCGTGTAACGCAGACCGACCAGCAGCTCGAAAGGCAGATTTTTATTTGAGAACAACATACGCGAAATCTTATCAGCTATAAGACTGCGCGGCCAAACAAAATTGGCTGGAATGATTCGTTAGCTATACCGTCACTTCGACCTGAACCCAATCATGGTGCTTCAGCAATGGACGACCCGCCACGACGACTTTTTCATCATCATCCAGACGCAGACGGTACTTTGCACCGCGCTGATAGCGTTTGCGCGGCAGAATCAGTGAGGTCGGTTGGCGCGTATCTTCCGTCGCTCCGAGATAAAGGCTAGGGAAAGTCACTTCTCGCAGGTAGCTTGCCTCAACACTATTGACGAAATATCCGCTCAAACCTTCGATATTACTACTTTCTTTTTGCATGCTAGACACTTGCACTGACAGGCTGTGGCTCGAAATGATCTCCATACCTGCGCGATAGGTACCATTTGGCAATTTCCGGACACTTCTGATCTCGGCGATATACAAGGTGTCTTTATCATCATCCTTGGTGTAGCCTATCAATCTGCCCTGGGTTACCCAATCACTGACATTCCTGCCCAGATCCACCGCAAAGCCGCTTGGACTCTCATCTACCATCCACCAGTTTTCGTTGCCTAAAGGGTTAATGACACATCCGTTAGAATACCGATTGCGGCGCTGCTGTGCGATCCTTTGCTCGAAGGCAAAACTATCTCTTACCTGATTTTTGCCGGATTGCGTATTACGCGCTTGTATCTTGTTCAGCCTGGAACAAATATCATCCAAGCCATAACTTACATTGATAAGTGTGGCAGCTTTTGTTCTTTTCTCTTTCCTGCGCTGACGTTCGTAACCTTCCGTGCACCACTCCACACGCAGCTTTTTGAACAGCTTTACCAGCACAGGCACCGGCGCGACACCATCCAAGCCAAACTGATCAAGAGATTTCTGCATATCCACAGCACACAGATACGCCTCGATCATATCTGTCAGTCGTGTAGTTTTCCAAAAACGATAATCAGCAAACTTCTCGACAGTGCGGATACGTTGTGTGCCTTTGTCTTCTCCCAGATTGATGCTGAAGTGGTACCTGTCCTGTTTGTATTTGGTCACAAAAATCGGATTACTTGCCCAAGTGCGCAAGATGCGCTCTGCCAACTGCATCTGCACCCGGTTCAAGTTGCCTGCCTGCAGGGTATCCATCATCAACCCTTGTTCGAGGATGGACGCAATAGAAGTTTCCTTTTCATGAAAATCATACAAGAACAGGTTGGTGTTCATGATTGCCAGATTTTCGGCATACTTGATGATATTATGAACACACAGCCAAGCGCCGGGAGGTGCTGGCTGATCATCAAAATAACGCCATTTCATCATCTGGAAAGTCACGTTCAGATGACGTGCCAAAATCAGATTGATTTTCTCCAAATCAATCTGCACTTTGTTCTGATACTGGTAGATGTCCAGGAACTTGGTGTAGGCAATATAAAGCTGGCGATAATAATCGTATACCACCGACTGTATCCTGCCCTGCATTTTCCTGCTTATATTTAATGAAATCATGTAGTTACGCGTCGCCTTCTTGGTATGACCGACCATCTTCCTGTCAAGCGAAAGCACGGCATCGATCAACTTCACAGCCTGCGGCACATGAACCATCTGCAAGCCTTGAAGATGGGCAGTTACCTCTTTCAGGACTTTCATTTCATCCATGCCACTTAACGTGTCAGACCAACCTGTTGGAGCTTCTGTTGGCTGCAACGTAAGCACAGAATGAATCTTTTCCATGACACTATTCAACATAATTTCTTACCTTTTTAACGTACTACTTACCCCTTATCTGGCAATATCCATGCCAAACGAACAAGCATCGGAATCACGCACATCAAACAAGCAAGAGAGGACTTTTGAGAAAACTTGGCGCTATGCTGTTAAAATCTCGTTATGTTTACTGGAATTATTCAAGCAGTGGGTCATGTAGAGAAGCTCACCCGCAAGGAAAGCGACGTTGAGTTACAAATTGCAGCTAGGAAATTGGATTTGGCTGATGTGGCTATTGGGGACAGTATCGCTGTTAATGGCATTTGCCTGACAGCCACTCACATTACCCCAACACATTTTACTGTGCATGTCTCGCAGGCCACGCTAGCTGTCACAAGCGGTTTCTCAGAGGGTAAATCTGTCAATCTGGAAAAAGCACTGCGTCTGTCAGACCGCCTGGGAGGGCATCTGGTCAGCGGTCATGTCGATGGCATCGGTCAAGTAGTGGCATTTGACCAAATTGGAGACTGCTGGCAACTAACCATCAAGGCACCGCATGCGATATCAAAATACATCGCCGTCAAAGGCTCCATATGTGTAAATGGCGTAAGCCTGACAGTGAATAGCATCAATCAGGATATCTTCAGCATCAACCTGATCCCGCACACGCTTGAGAACACCACATTATCAGAAGTTAAAGCAGGGACAGGAGTCAATCTGGAAGTTGATCAGATCGCCCGTTATGTTGAACGCATGACCGAATGGGCTAAGGAACCTGCCAAATGACAAAAACAATAATTAGCTCTGTCACAGACATTATTGCCGATATCAAAGCCGGCAAGATGGTCGTGTTGGTGGATGATGAAGACCGTGAGAACGAAGGTGACCTGGTCCTGGCTGCGGAATTTGCCGATGCCCAGCACATCAACTTTATGGCCAAATATGGACGCGGCCTGATTTGCCTGACGCTCACCGAAGCACGCTGCAAGCAGCTAAAACTGCCGCCCATGGTGCAGCAGAACGGCACCCGCTTGGGCACCAATTTCACGGTATCGATCGAAGCCGCCAGCGGGGTCAGCACCGGCATCTCTGCTGCGGACCGCGCCAGAACGATTCAGGCAGCCATCGCAAAGAACGCGGATGCCAAAAGCATCGTCAGCCCCGGCCATGTATTCCCTTTAGCGGCTCAAGACGGTGGAGTACTAGTGCGCGCGGGACACACCGAGGCGGGGTGCGACCTTGCCAAACTCGCTGGATTGGAACCTGCTGCAGTTATATGCGAAATTCTGAAAGATGATGGCGAAATGGCGCGCCTGCCGGATTTGCTGGAGTTCGCTCAGGTGCATCAGCTCAAGATCGGCACGATTGCTGACTTGATCCGCTATCGCAATGAAAACGAAAAACTGGTCAAACGGGCTGCAGAGCGCACGATTCAAACACCTTATGGTGAAATGCACTTGATCGTATATCAGGACAAGATTACCAAAGACACCCATCTGGCGTTGGTGAAAGGTATGCCGCAAAGTGCACAGGAGACCTTGGTGCGGGTACACGAACCCTTATCTATACTGGACCTGCTCGATAGTGGAAGCCGCACACACAGCTGGAATGCATTGCCTGCCTTACAGGCCATATCCAGAGCCGAGGCGGGCGTGATGTTATTGTTGCACACGAGTGAGTCTGGTGCGGACCTGATTCATCGCGTCCAGCATGCGGAGAAGGTCATTCGCTATCCGCAGGAATTGCGTAATTATGGCATTGGCTCACAGATCCTGATTGACTTGGGTGTCGGTAAAATGCGCCTGATGGCGACACCACGCAAAATGCCGAGCATGGAAGGGTTTGGACTCGAGGTAACCGGCTATTTGGTTCCTGACAACCATTAAATCAGCCAGAACCACTCCAAACAGCCATTTGTTAGAAAAATATTTATATAAAAATCAATAAGATATAAAAAAATAAGATGATGGAACGACTTTTGCGTATGTTTCATCATGATCTGGTCTGGTATAGATTTGCAGTGGGCGTACAAACACCTCATCCCTGGCATTGTGCGCCATACGGAATGCAACCAATACGCGTATGATGTTTTACACGATGCAATACTGCGGTTTGCGCTTTCTGCCAACCCAGATAAACACCAGCGACCTCATGCGTACTTGCGTGTAATTGTAAACAACCTCTTGCTAGACAGCTATCATCGCGATGCAAGGCAGGCTGCCATCAATCTACACGCCGCCACCGCTAATACCCATTATGAGCCATCGGCAGAGTGCCTGGCCGATATGCAACAACGCCTGATGCTGTTGCAGCAAATTATCGAAAAACTCCCCCGACGCTGCCGTGAAGTGTTCTGGCTATTCAAAATCGAAGGCCTAACCCAACAACAAATCGCTGCACAGCTGGGCATTTCTGTAAACATGGTAGAACGCCATATGATACGCGCCTTGATGGATTTGCGCGCTGCTAAACAGTACTTGTTATAACGCAATGGATAATCCAGAAAAACTAGGTGAAACCGCTGCACGCTGGTTCATACGTATGCAGCACATCACGGAAGGCTCGCCGGAACATAAGCGATTCCTGGATTGGGTTTCGACTAGTCCGGCACATCAGGCGGAATATGCGAGCATTGCTGAACTATGGCAGCAACTAGACTCCACAAAGGACCTCGATAACATCATCTCTGCCATGCAACAAAAAACTTTTCTTGACAAGGTTGCCCGCAAAAAAACTATTAAAAACACGCTTGCCAGTATTGGCGTATTTATTTCCTGCGGGCTACTGGCAGCGATAAGTTTGCAGCAATATCAAACATGGCAAGCCCAGCCTGTGATGCAACTGGCACGCACAAACCCCATTGGCAGCATCAGTAGTCAGGTATTGGAAGACGGCACTAATGTCACCTTAAATGCCAACAGCCAAATGCAGGTCACATTCTATCGGCATCAGCGCCGTGTATTGCTTAAACAGGGAGAGGCTGTTTTCGAGGTTGCCAAAGATAAGCAACGCCCTTTTGTGGTGGAAACCGGTACTGCAAAAATCACGGTGCTGGGTACGCGATTTGCGATAAACAAACTTAGCCGTCTAGTCCGCGTTAGTGTAGATCATGGTAGTGTGGAGGTGGAATCAGACACCGGGGCTTCGATGATACTGCACGATGGTCAAGTGGCAGAAATCCAGCCGAGAGAAGCCCCTCAAACCATCCAACGCAATGCTGCCGACGCATTTGGTTTCACGCAAGGACAATTGGTTTTTGACAAGGCTGATATCTATGAAATTGCAGAAACGCTGTCGCGCTATCGCCAGCAGCCGCTTATTGCACAAGGCAACAACAAAGCACGTATCACCGCCGTAATCAACATCAATAATTCCGAACAATTTTTACAATCGCTGCCAAGCATTGCTCAAGTAAAAGTCACACACCAGGCGCGCCAGACTGTTATTCAATCAAAAGACTGATCGCACCCAGGCAACACCATCAGCAAAATATAAATTAGAAAATATTTTCATATTTTTTCATCTTCGACATCAGGGTTTTTCTCTCGTGCAGGTTATAGCAGCATAAATCATGGAGAAGCCAGTGTTTCTGAAAAAATCAAACAAACCCGTGCCAACTACAATTGCTCTTTGTTGCGCATGGATGCTGCTGCAAGCGCAGACGCAAGCAGCGGACTTGAATACCAGCCTGCCTGGTGAGCAAGACAATACCTATATGGCACCAGTCAACGTGGATATACCGCGCATGCCCTTGGCGGGCGCGCTTAAAAAGCTCGGTGCTGCATCTGGTCTGGATATCGCTTTTGACGATGCGTTAGTGCTTGGCAAAACCGCCCCTGCCATCAAAGGCACCATGAGTCGCAAAGAGGCGCTGCAAAGGTTGCTCTCCAACAGCGGGTTGGCAGGCAAAATCGAAGGCACTCAAGTGATTATCAAAAAAGCACCTCCAGGCAACCTACAGAAATCTGAAAATATACAGCTGCAAACCGTGAATGTCCGCGCCAAGCGTTTTCACGAAATCGGCCCTCTGCCTGGCTTAGGGCTGACGAAAGAAGAAATCCCCGGCAACGTACAAAGCATCACCGCCAAAGAGATCAAAGAAGCCCATTCGCTTAGCCTGACCGACTTGCTGAACAAAAAGCTGCAGTCTGTAACGGTGAATGATTACCAAGGCAATCCGTTCCAGATGGATGTGCAGTACCGCGGCTTTACCGCAGGCCCGCAAATTGGCACCCCACAAGGTTTGTCTGTGTTCTTTGATGGCATACGCGTCAATGAACCGTTTGGGGATGTGGTGAACTGGGACATGATCCCCATGAACGCCATTGCCGGGGTGGATGTGTTCCCCGGCTCAAACCCGATATTCGGTTTGAATACACTGGGTGGCGCATTCACCTTAAAGACCAAAGATGGCTTTACCCATGAAGGGGTAGATGCAGAAGTACTGACTGGTTCATTCGGCAGAAAGCAACTGCAAGTAGAAGGTGGCATCAACAACGGCACCTTTGCCCTGTTTGGCGCGGGTAATTTCTTTTTAGAAGATGGCTGGCGAGAGAACTCGCCCAGCAAGGTGAACCAACTGTTCACCAAAGGCAGCTACCGGGGGGATAAGCTGGACCTGAGTCTGAGTACCTTGCTGGTGCAAACCGACTTGGTAGGTAACGGCTTGCTACCGAGTGAAGAATACGCAAGAGACCGTAACAGTGTGTTCACCAGCCCAGATACCACGAAAAACAAACTGGCGCAGTTTCAGCTTTCCGGCAGTTATTTTGTGAATGACAATTTTACTATTACAGGACAAGTGTACCGCAGGAAAAGCAAGCGACATCAAATTGGCGCAGATGTGATGCGGGATTGGGATGAAGATTTACTCGCTCAACGTATTCCTCAGGCTGGGGAGCAATATACCTGCTTATTTAATAGCAGCGGGGCAAATCAGTATGGGACAGGCAGTGCCGCTAACCAATACGGCTTACCAGACTATATCGTCTTGCCATTTACAAATTATGACCCATCCAACCCGAATCAAGGTGGCACAACGAGCTGGCTTTATGATCCTTCAAACCCCAGCGGTTCAGGTTTTTCTGCATTGTTTGAAGATTTAAACAATGGCACCTTTAACCCTGCTAATTACGCAAGTTTAATCAACCAACCATTATCGCCAGAATTTTTGGCAGCGTATCAGTATAACTTTAAATTATGGTCAAATTTTGCTGAACAGCAGAATTTAAATAGAGGTGGATTGCAAACAGTGCCAGTTCAAGGCTCACCAAGCTTCTTTGGAGAGCCTGCGTTTTCTACTGATTACGGTAGCTCTTTCGCTGGAAATGCCCTAGACGGTGGCAACACCGTCTCATCTTTACAAGACCTGGGTGGAGTGATGGGAGACCAGAATAACTATTTTTTTACGCAGGATCCAACCACAGGCGTCATTACCAAAAATTTCGTAATAACTCTTTCACCAGCTAATGCTGCCGCCTGCTATGCGATGCAAAAAGATCCAGCCCAACAGCAATTCAATATTACTGACCCAACTGGGAATGCCCCCTTTCTAACTGTTGACGGTGGACAGTACGCGCAGCCAGGCGTTGTTAGTGTTAGGGACCCCTCTACAGGGAAAGATTACTTCACCCCAACTGCTCTGCTTAATGATAATCAAATTGATCAAGTCGTTGATGGTTTCTCGATGCAACTTAACTGGAATCTGGACAAACACAAATTGATGGTTGGGGTTTCAATAGACGCTGCTAATGCAGAGTATGGCAACTCACAACGCTTAGGGCTGTTAGATGCCAACCGTAAAGGTTATTTAGCGCCAGACCAGATTCACCCAATGTTTACTGGGGCATTTGTTCCTCTTGAGAATAATAATTTTGAGGGTACTAGTACCACAAAAAGTATTTATTTTAGTGAGACTTGGACACCCGTTGAGACTTGGAACTTTAATGCGTCTGGTCGTTACAACTTTACACAGGTCAAAAATAAAATTGCCGCTCGCCGTGGTATTGCAAATTTTACCATTGGTGACACAGTGTTTCAGGGGTTTCCTAGTGCTTTAGGAATTTGTCCTAATGCCGACTGCACTAACGTGCCGACAAATTTTAGAATTCCAGAGCTTAATAATGTACTAGACTCTGCAGAAACTGAGAAATTCAGCTATTACTCATTTAACCCATCACTGGGGGCGACTTGGCAAGCTCAAGAGAATTTAAATTTATTCGCGAACGTCGCCAAAGGTACGCGTGTACCAAGCGTAATTGAGTTGGGGTGTGCGCTTGATAAAACACCGGTATATACAGGTGGCACAACTGGGGATCCAAGTGACCCAAAGCAGTATCAGCTCAAAAGTATTTTTGAGAACCGTAGTTGCACCTTACCTACCACGCTCTCTGGTGACCCGTTCTTACCCCAAATCAAATCCACCAGTTATGACATTGGTATACGCGGTAACTTGACAGGGTTGCTGGGTACCGATGGTCTAGAGTGGAACTTAGGCGCTTACCAAACCGATTTAAAAGACGATATTTATTTTGTGCCCGCCCCAGGCAGTGCCGGAGCTGGCTTTTTTGACACGATTGGTAAAACGCGCCGCCGCGGGCTAGAGGCTGGCCTTTCAGGTAAAAAAGATAAATGGGGCTTTAGCGTGAATTATTCACTGACTGATGCCACCTTTCAAGACACCTTTTATATGACTAGCCGTGACAACAGTAGCGCAAAATATGTAGATTTATATGGCGATGGCACGATACAAGTAAAACCTGGAAATCGCATGCCAGGCGTACCAATGCATAACCTGAATGCTACAGTGAGTTATGACATTACCCCGCAGTGGCAAGTTGGTCTAACAGCTGTGGCGCATAGTGAAAGCTTTGTGCGCGGCAATGAAAATAACGAACACAAAAAAGGTGTAATTAGAAGAACAATCGAAGTAACAAACCAGATTACTGGTGCCAAAACTCTGGTAGAGACTCCGCCAACCAATAACCCTGGCAAGGTGCCGGGTTTTGCCACCTTCAACTTCCAGACCAGTTACAAGTTCAACAAGGAATGGACAGCTAATTTATTGATTAACAACTTGTTCGATAAAGAATATTTCAGTGCCGGCCGTTTGGGAATTAACCCATTCTCACCCAGTATCAATGGCGCGATTGGGGTGAGTGGGTATAACCATAACTCCTTAGATTGGCTCAGTACCAATTTTATTGCACCAGGCGCGCCGCGCGGCATTTGGTTTAGTTTGAACTGGCAATTTGCACCGGATAAGAAAGCTGAGGCTTCCGGTAGCATGCCAACTGAACGGAATTTAAGTATGCCAACAGATGTGCCGGATTACAAATTGATAGAGAATCGTTAAATGTTCAAGTTTTAGGTAAGGTTTGGCGGGGTTCCCTCGAATAAAAACAGTTAGTCCGTCAAATTGATTCCTTACTCCCCCGGCCTTTGCTTAACAAGCTTCTTCTCCAATCGGGCCGGGGGATTTTTTATGTCTTACATGGTTAATATACAGTGTTTGAAATGAGCACATGCATCTCTGCACTCACCAACATTTTGCCTGTCTTATCTCTTGAATATAGAAAATCTGGCATTCTGTGAGATAATTCCTGCTGATGGAAAACATCAATCTCACAGGTCAGTTCCTTATCGCCATGCCTGGCATGACAGACCCATACTTTTCCAAAACAGTCTCATATATCTGCACGCACAACCAGGATGGTGCTTTTGGCATCATATTGAATCGCCCTATCGACATGGATATTGCAAAGCTGTTTGGAGAGATCTCCCTAGAGATCCACATCCCAGAGCTAGCGTCCCAGCCCGTCATGTTTGGTGGACCGGTCCAGCGAGAACGCGGTTTTGTGCTGCACTCTCCTCACGGCGACTATAATTCAACCATCGAGATCAACGCTGGGATAAGCCTAACCACATCCAAGGATGTCCTCGAATCCATTGCCGACCAAAACCCGCCTAAGAAGCTGCTGATCGCGCTGGGTTATGCCGGATGGACTCACGGCCAGATAGAGAACGAGATCAGCCAAAATGCCTGGTTAAACTGGTCAAGCCCGGATATCTCCATTGCGCAAGAGCTCATTTTTGATGTGCCCTACATGGACAAATTTGATTGGATAATGTCACGAATGGGATTGAACTTCGCCAACCTGTCCGAAACCGCGGGGCACGCATGAAGTCGATGCATGTGATGTCGCAAAGTCACCTGCCGATTGATGCAAGGACTTACCCTGATATTCAAGGCACGGTACTGGGGTTTGATTTTGGTGAAAAGCGTATTGGGGTAGCGATGGGCGAAACCATGCTCAAGCTCGCACACCCGCTACTTACCATCGAGGCCGAAAAGAATGATGAAAAGTTTGCAGCGATTGAAAAACTGCTTGCCGAATGGCAGCCTAGTCTACTGGTGGTAGGCCTACCGATGCATCTTGATGGAAATTCGCACATGCTCACCCAGCTTGCGAAAAAATTCGCTCAGCGACTGGAAGGACGATTTAGGCTGCCAGTAATGATGGTCGACGAGCGACTGAGTTCGGCAGAAGCGTCGCAGCGCCTTGGTGAAAGCGGTATTCACGGCCGTGCGCAAAAACCCTTGTTGGACGCCTGCGCGGCACAGACGATACTGCAATCTTATTTTGACCAACAAACGAATTTACAGAATGCAATTACCTGATCCGGAACAGTTGCTAGCAAACATCGCTGCAGAAATCGCGCCCCGCATCACTGCGAACACCGCCTTGGTTGGCGTTCACAGTGGTGGCGTATGGCTAATGAAACGCATACTTGAAACACTAGACAGCAAACCACTGACCGGGGCTTTGGATGCAGCCATGTACCGTGACGACTTTGCGCAGCGCGGCCTGAAAAACCAGCCCAAGCCGGCAGACATTCAATTTGAAGTGGAAGATAAACACATTATCTTAATCGACGATATCTTTTTCACCGGACGCACTACCCGAGCAGCGATGAATGAGCTGTTTGATTATGGCCGACCTGCTAAAATAGAACTGGCAGTCCTGATTAACCGAGGTGGTGCGGAATTGCCCATCAAGCCTGATATCACTGGTGCGAAATTGCCTCTTGATGCATCACAGACCTTGGAGTTAAGCCAAAACGCGCAAGGAAAATTACAATTGAAATTGTTGGCATCATAAGCAAGCAAGGGATCCCCAGCCACATGTATAACCCACAACTTGATCAGCACAAAAAGCTCAAACATCTGCTGACCATTGAAGGATTACCCAAAACTATCCTTCAACAGATTTTGGACACGGCTGAGACGTTCATAGGCGTCAATGAGCGCGAAGTCAAAAAAGTCCCGCTTCTGCGCGGCAAAACTGTCTGTAACCTGTTCTTCGAAAACAGCACGCGTACGCGCACCACATTCGAGATTGCTGCAAAACGCCTATCTGCGGATGTGCTCAACCTGAATGTCAGCACTTCCTCGCAATCCAAGGGTGAAACCATCTTGGACACCGTCAACAACTTGATTGCAATGCACTCTGATATCTTCGTGGTACGCCACAACCAGAGCGGTGCAGCGCATTTCATTGCACAACACGTACCAGACCACATCAGTGTCATCAATGCAGGTGATGGGCGCCATGCACATCCCACGCAAGGGTTGCTGGACGTGTTCACTATCCGACGCTACAAGCCAGACATGCACAATCTGCGCGTTGCCATCGTAGGAGACATACTGCACTCTCGCGTGGCGCGCAGCGAGATACATGCACTCACAACACTGGGTGTTCCGGAAGTGCGCGTCATCGCGCCAAAAACCCTGTTGCCGGCAGATGTGAATAAACTGGGCGTGCAGGTATTCCACGACATGTCCGCCGGGCTTAAAGATGTGGATGTGGTGATGATGTTGCGGCTACAGAATGAGCGGATGAGTGGAGCCTTGTTACCAAGTGCCCAGGAATATTATCAGACTTACGGACTAACCCCGGAAAAACTGAAACTAGCCAAATCGGATGCGATCGTCATGCACCCCGGCCCCATGAACCGAGGCGTGGAGATTGACTCACGCGTCGCTGATGGCACACAATCAGTCATCCTGCCTCAGGTCACTTACGGCATCGCGATTCGCATGGCGGTGATGTCGCTATTAGCAGGTGGGCATAACGAATGAAGATACATATCAAAAACGGTCGCCTGATAGACCCAAAAAACAAGATTGATGCCCTACAGGACTTGTATATCGCCGCTGGCCAGGTTGTCGGCATCGGGCAAGCGCCTGCAGGATTTGTACCCAACCAGACCATCGACGCGACTGGTATGATTGTCGCGCCAGGCTTGGTGGATTTGTCCGCCAGGTTGCGCGAGCCAGGTGACGAATACAAAGCCACCCTCAAGAGTGAACTCCAAGCTGCTGCTGCAGGCGGTGTGACCAGTCTTGCATGTCCCCCAGACACCGATCCCGTACTTGATGAGCCAGGGCTTATCGAAATGCTAAAGCATCGAGGCTGGCAGCACAACATGGCGCGCATCTATCCACTCGGCGCCTTAACGCGCAATCTGGAAGGCAAGACATTAAGTGAGATGTACCAGCTCACAGAAGCGGGCTGTGTTGGCTTCACCCAGGCTGACAACCCGATTGTGGATACACAGGTGCTGTGGCGTGCATTCGAATATGCTGCCACTTTTGGCTATACACTGTTTTTGCGTCCGGAAGAACCCTTTCTGTCCAAAGGTGGGGCCGCACATGATGGCGAAGTGGCGAGCCGCTTAGGCTTAAAAGGCATACCAGCAGCGGCAGAATGTCTTGCTATCGACAGCATTTTGCGTATCGCTGCCGAAACCGGAACTCGCATACACCTATGCCGCCTATCAACCGCAGAAGCAATTGAACAAGTGCGCCAGGCTAAAGCCATCGGCTTAAAAGTCACCGCCGACGTAAGCGCACAACACCTGCATCTGACTGAACATGACATCGGATTCTTCAACGCCCATGCGCACCTAAGGCCTCCTTTACGCTCCATCCGGGATAAAGATGCGCTCTGCAAAGGATTAAAGGATGGTACGATTGATGCTGTTTGCTCTGATCACACACCGGTGGATGATGATGCCAAACTGCTACCATTTGCCGAAAGCGAGGCAGGTGCAACAGGGCTGGAACTTTTGCTGCCACTTACCTTGAAATGGGCTGCACAACACAAAATCTCCCTACTGGACGCACTTGCCAGTGTGACGTGCACACCTGCCCGAATACTGGGCATTGCCAGCGGCCATCTGAGCTTACAAGCAGCAGCGGATATTGTGATTTTTAACCCAGACGAGTATTGGCAGGTAACGCCGGGGCAACTGAAAAGCCAGGGTAAAAACACTCCATTCCTGGGCTTGGAAATGGCTGGGAAAGTCCACTACACGTTGCTGAATGGGCAAATCAATTACAATGATGTTTAAAGTCTAAACACTTTGAGCAGCCAATTTCCCCTAACTAGACCAGCTCTTGACGTTTGACTAAAAGGCGAAGATAGTACGCCCTAAGCAATACCTTCTTATCATTATTTTATCTGGGAGTAGAAGATGAGTAGTTTTGGATGTTGTCTGTGGTGGTTTATAGCTGGCACTTTATTGGGATGGCTACTGCATCATCTCCTGTCCAGATGCTGTTGCAAATCAGGCACTTGCCCATCTCAAACCGAGACAACTCTTCCCCCAGCTGCAAAAGTAGCTGATATTCCGTCCGCGACTATAACACCAGTTGCAAGCCCTGTAGCAGATGCGTCACAGCCTGCCACCCCTGCAGAACTGACTGCCAAGCCTAAAGCGCCTGCTAAGCCTAAAGAGCCTGCTAAGCCGAAGGTTCCGGCAAAGCCAAAGGCAGCTCCGAAAGCCAAAATCATCGACATTGCTGCTGCCAAAGCCGCGGGATTCGCCTTGAAAAACGCAGATGATTTAACCGTCATCGAAGGCATCGGGCCAAAGATCAACGAGCTATTCAAGGATAATGGCCTAAAAACCTTTGCGCAAGTTGCCAAAGCGACCGTACCTCAAATGCGCACGATTCTGGATAAGGGCGGCTCACGTTTCCGCATTGCAAACCCAGGCTCATGGGCGCAACAAGCCGACTTGGCAGCGAACAACAAATGGACCGAGTTGAAAGCATTACAAGAAAAACTGTCCGCAGGGATTGAAAAACAAAGGTAGCCATAATGCGAAAAGATCAATCAAGTATCAATAGATGGACTTGGATTGTCGCCATGCTGTTAGCTGTATTGCTGTTATGGATGCTGCTCGCCAACCAAGGACCTTCCAGCACCTGTTGCAGCCATCCTTCAGAGATAGCACAATCTGCTGAACAAATGAATACTCAACAGTCGGCAGAGGCTGTCGCGCAGGCATTCAGCTTTAGTGCTACTGACGACGAAGTCCTAACGAGTGGCGACACGAGCAATGTTCCCTGGCTGCAAAACGCGGAACGCCTGCGTTCAATTCTCGACGCTGGCGAGGACTTGAAGGTTGAAGGCAACGACAAGACTGTGAAACTCACAGGTTTCGCTATCACCGATGCCGAAAGACAAAAAAGAGGTGAAGAATTACAAGCCTTTTTTGGATCTAGTGTCACTGTGGACAACCAACTCACCGTTATTGATTCAGCGGCAGCTGAAAGTCCTACCCCACCAGCAGCAGTCAAGCTTTACTTTGATACGGGTAAAACAGCACTTCCAGCGGATGCCGACAACACATTAAGCGCTACTATCCAATGGCTCAAAACCAACCCGAGCAGCAAAGCGGTATTGTCTGGCTATCATGATGCACGTGGTGACAAAGCATTCAATGAAGAATTGGCAAAAAATCGTGCCAAGGCCGTTCGTGAAGCCATTAAAGCCTCTGGGATAGATGAAGCCAGAATTGAAATGCGCAAACCAGAGGTCGTAGAGGGTGATGGTAATTTTGCAGAGGCACGCCGCGTTGAAGTATCTATAGAGTAAGGTTTCTAATAACAAGAAAGCCGATGTTTAAACATCGGCTTTCTTGTTATGTATTTTGTGTCAAACAATTCCCAAATGGTCTAGGCCAGCAGACAAGTCTTTCTCGTGCGCCCCCTTGCCTTCCAATTTGATGCGTAAGCGCAGATCATTGACAGAGTCAGCATTGCGTAACGCATCTTCGTAAGTGATGACACCACTCTCATATAAATCGAATAAAGATTGGTCGAATGTCTGCATTCCCAGTTCGCGCGAACGACTGATAATCTCTTTGATGCTATGCACTTCACCTTTAAAAATAAGGTCTGATATCAAAGGGGAGTTAATCATGATTTCTACCGCCGCCGCACGTCCAATCCCATCCGACTTGGGAATCAACCGCTGCGATACAAAAGCACGCACGTTCAATGACAAATCCATCAACAGCTGATACCGACGCTCTTCTGGGAAAAAGTTGATGATGCGATCCAATGCCTGGTTAGTACTATTGGCGTGCAGCGTCGCCATGCACAGGTGTCCAGTCTCGGCAAAAGCGATTGCGTAATCCATCGTTTCTCGGTCTCGAATCTCGCCAATCAGAATCACATCCGGGGCCTGTCGCAGGGTGTTCTTGAGCGCAATATGCCAATTATCCGTATCCACACCGATCTCGCGCTGAGTGATCACACAATTCTTGTGCTCATGAATAAACTCTACAGGGTCTTCGATCGTGATGATGTGCCCATAGCTATTTTCATTGCGATAACCAATCATCGCTGCTAGGGACGTGGATTTACCAGACCCTGTGCCTCCTACAAAGATAACGAGGCCACGCTTGGTCATTGCGATATCTTTCAACACTTCGGGCAAGCCGAGTTCCTCAAATTTTGGGATCTTGGTCGTGATTGTGCGGAATACCAAGCCAACGGAGCCACGCTGTACAAATGCATTCACGCGAAAGCGCGCCACACTGGGGATGCCTATCGCAAAGTTACATTCGTTAGTAGCATCGAATTCAGCAGCTTGTTTGTCATTCATGATGGAGCGTGCAATTTCGCGCGCCTGTTGCGCAGTGAGCACTTGATTGCTCACGGGCGTCATCTTTCCATCGATCTTCATCGCAGGGGGAAAGCCTGCCGTGATGAACATATCTGAGGCTTTTTTGCTGAGCATCAGTCTCAGCAAATCAAACACATACTTTTCTGCCTGACCTTTTTCCATATCTTAACCCTTAGCCAATGATGGACTCTTTGTTAGCGGCCTTGCCGCGAGCTTCCACAGCTGAAATGACATTACGGCGCACCAAGTCTTGCAGATTCTGATCCAATGTTTGCATGCCGATGTTCTGTCCAGTCTGAATGGCAGAATACATTTGCGCCACTTTATTTTCGCGGATCAAGTTACGAATCGCAGGTGTTCCTATCATGATCTCATGCGCTGCTACACGCCCTTGCTCATCCTTGGTCTTACACAAAGTCTGTGAAATAACTGCACGCAATGATTCAGACAACATCGATCGCACCATCTCTTTTTCGGCTGCAGGAAACACATCCACGATACGGTCAACAGTTTTAGCGGCAGAACTAGTATGCAAGGTACCAAATACCAAGTGACCGGTTTCAGCAGCAGACAATGCCAGACGGATAGTTTCCAGGTCTCGCATCTCGCCTACCAAAATCACATCAGGGTCTTCACGTAGCGCTGCTCGCAAAGCATTCTGGAAAGACAAGGTATGGGGACCAACCTCACGCTGGTTGATCAGGCATTTCTTGGATTGATGCACGAACTCGATGGGATCCTCCACTGTCAGGATATGCCCCATCTCATTCTCATTGATATAGTCGATCATTGCTGCCAAAGTAGTGGACTTGCCTGATCCCGTTGGACCTGTGACCAGAACAATCCCGCGAGGCGTATTGGCGATCTCCTTAAAAATCGCTGGAGCATTCAATTGCTCAAGCGTCAGAATCTTTGAAGGAATGGTCCTGAAGACTGCGCCGGCTCCTCGGTTATGATTGAATGCATTAACGCGGAAGCGCGCCAGATTGGGAATCTCGAACGAGAAGTCGCATTCCAGTGTTTCTTCATATACCTTGCGCTGGCCATCGTTCATGATGTCATAAACCATGTCATGCACTTGGCTATGGTCAAGCACTGGCACATTGATCTTACGTATATCGCCATGCACGCGTATCATAGGTGGCAAGCCGGCAGACAAATGTAAGTCTGAAGCTTTGTTTTTGACCGAAAATGCCAGCAAATCCGAAATATCCACTATGTGCTCCCGCTCTATTTTATAATTTAGGTTGGCTCTTAAGACTTTACACAAAGTTTATTCTTTAAGATGTTTGAATTATGACCATAATTGCCAATTCCTTGCAAGCTATTCTCGCAAATATCAGGCAAGCCCAATACGATGCTGGACGTCAGGATGACGTGCGCTTATTGGCAGTGAGCAAGGCACAAAGCCCGGATAAACTGCGCCAGGCATTTCAGGCTGGGCAAACCGCTTTTGGTGAGAACTATCTGCAAGAAGCTATGGCAAAACAAGAACTCTTGGCTGATTGCGCGATAGAGTGGCACTTTATCGGACCGATTCAAAGCAACAAGACCACTCCGATAGCTGAGCACTTCGACTGGGTTCACTCAGTAGACAGGCTGAAACTTGTAAAACGCCTTGCTGAAGGCCGCCCAACACACAAACCTCCACTGAATGTATGTATCCAATTCAACAGCAGCAATGAGGCCAGCAAAAGTGGTGCTGACATCACACAGTTGATAGAACTCGCAAGCGCCATCGAAGAAGAGCCACGTCTAAAGTTGCGAGGATTGATGTCCATTCCAGCACCATCAAAAGACTTTGCAACACAACGTGCACAATTTAGAATAGTGCGCGAGGCCTTTAATGCCCTGCAGGCACAAGGACATAAGCTGGATACCTTATCCATCGGGATGTCTGATGATTATGTAGCAGCAATTCACGAGGGGGCAACAATGGTCCGTATAGGATCTGCCATATTTGGTGCACGGCCAATCAAAACTAAGGACGAAGCAAAAGCATGAAACTAGCATTTATCGGCGGCGGCAATATGGCTAACGCACTGATAGCCGGATTACATCAGAAATCTTTTGATACCGGCAACATCACAGTCATCGAGCCAGATGCCGACAAACGTATCTCATTGAGCACACACCATGGTGTGGTAACCAGCCCAACACTAGCCGATGCAGCAATCAGCGATGTGATTGTGCTGGCGATTAAGCCACAACAAATGGCTGAAGTATGCAAGGCTTTGGCTCCCTACCTAAAAAACCAGCTTATCATTTCCATCGCTGCCGGCATTCGCATCAAGGATTTGAGCCGCTGGCTAGGGAACTACAAACTGATAATCCGTGCCATGCCTAATACACCCGCGCAAATTCAAGCAGGCATCACGGGACTGCACGCGATGCCTGACGTATCCACCTCACAAACACTGGCAGCCGATGAAGTGCTTAGTGCCGCCGGCACAACAATCTGGCTGTCAGAAGAAACACTGCTGGACGCTGTCACAGCAATCTCCGGCAGCGGTCCGGCATATGTGTTCTACTTTATCGAAGCTTTGCAGCAAGCTGCCATGACGCTCGGACTCACCGACGAAGCTGCCAAACGTCTCAGTATCGCCACATTCAAAGGTGCAAGCCTGCTCGCCGATGGTGTGGCTACCCCTGTAGATATTTTGCGCGCCCAAGTCACTTCTAAGGGCGGTACAACAGAACAGGGCATTTTGAGCCTAGAAAAACACCACGTTAAACAAGCCATTGCTGATGCCGCTCAAAAGGCCTATGAACGCGCAAAAACACTCGGCGACGAATTGGGGGGCGCAGAATAATGTTGAGTTCAGCACTTAATTTTTTATTAAGTACCGTGTTTAACCTGATGTGCTTTATGTTCATGCTGCGTTTCCTCATGCAATATCTCAGGTGTTCTTTTGCCAACCCGGTCGGCCAAATCGTCATCGCATTGACTGATTTTGCTGTCAAGCCGACCAGAAAACTCATTCCCGCCTGGCGAAAACTGGATATCACCACACTCTTGCTGGCACTAGCTTCTCAACTATTGCTACAGTGGCTATTGCTATTATTGCGCGGCTACCCGTTCAGTCTGGCAGGCGGCACCGTTTGGACTGTCATATTGGGATCTGGACTGCTGGGGGTGGTGCGCACTGTGCTGGATATCTTCTTTTACGCGATTCTGCTACAGGCCATTCTCAGCTGGGTCAACCCGTACCACCCTGTCAATAACGCCCTTAACCCATTGACGCAACCCATCATCAAGCCTATCAGGCGGATAGTACCAACAGCCAATGGCATTGATCTATCGCCTTTGGTTGCTTTGATATTGTTGCAAATGTTGAATGTATCTGTGGTATCTGTGCTGACATATCAATTAAGCATTATGTTGTAATCAAATTTTAGTGGCTTTGTAGCATTGGTATGTATTAGAGTGCATAAATAATAATTCAAGCCCTTGAATCTATGCATCAAGAACCTGTCATTGGCCTGCTGGATGCCAAAATAGAAGAGTACCGTGCCTTACGGGCAGGCCTCATCCAGCATATTGAAAATTATCGCAACTGGCTTAGCAGAAGCGAACAAACCGACGCGGTTAAAGAACTCCGCCTATATGACATCCTGCAGACGCTAGAGCATGACCAGTTAGTAGTTGCATTTCTGGCTGAATTCTCACGCGGCAAAACAGAAACTATCAATGCCCTCTTCTTTTCTGACTTCAATCAACGCCTGCTGCCAAGTGAGGCAGGAAGAACCACGATGTGTCCAACTGAGATACTTTGGGATGCACATGATGAACCATGTATGAAGCTGTTGCCTATCGAAACACGCTTGACGAAAGACTCGCTGACATACCTAAAGACTACGCCAAAAATCTGGCATAAGTTTCGGCTGGACACGAATTCTCCTGAGCAAATGGTAGCTACGCTCAGAAAATTAGTCGATCAAAAATCTGTTACAAAACAAGAGGCTGAAGCGCTTGGATTGTGGAATCCAGAAGATATTGGCATGGAACAAGATTTGCATGCGACGGGAATGGTCCAAATTCCCCTCTGGAGACATGCGGTCATCAACTATCCGCATCCTATGCTTAAAAACGGGCTGGTTATATTGGACACTCCCGGCCTGAACGCTTTAGGGGCCGAACCTGAACTCACACTCAATATTATCCCCAGTGCCCATGCGGTAATATTCCTCACCGCAGCGGACTCCGGCATTACCAAATCCGATCTCAAAATCTGGAACGAATATGTGAAAAGCCGCGCAAACTACAAACTGGCTGTATTGAACAAAGTAGATATCCTTTGGGACGACCTTAAATCTGCGCAACAAATCAAGAACGAAATAGACCGCCAAGTGAATATCGCTTCACATCAGCTTGGTGTCTCACCAGAGAACGTATTTGCGGTATCAGCACAAAAAGCGCTGGCTGCAAAAATCAAAAAAGATCCCGTATTGCTTGAAAATAGTGGCATCAAGCAACTTGAACGCGTCTTGGGCGAGCAGATCATCAAAGCCAAACAAGAGATTTTGGGGCGTACTGCAGCTTCGGAATGCAGCGAAATGATCAAACTGTCACGCAAAGTCCTCCAATTACGCCTGCAGGATCTGCGTTCCCAGATGCTGGAATTGAGAACCTTGCGCGGGCTCACGATAGACAATTCCAGACATATTCTGGCGCAGGTCGTCGCAGAAAGAAAACGTTATGAAGCGGCCATCCCAACCTTTAACCAGGCTCAAGGCAAGATATCTCAGATTGGCAATAAGTTATTGCGGCATTTGAGTATCGCTTATCTAGATGCTTCCATATCCCAAAGCCGTGAAGACATGGGAGATAGCTGGACAACCGTCGGGCTCAATCAAAGCATGCGAAACTTGATGCGGCAGGCCATCGATCTTGCGAGCCATATCAAGAACGAAAGCGAAACCATCAAGAAGCTGGCTGGCAACATTTACGAGGTATTCCAGTCGCGGCATGGATTCCGTGTCATCGCTCCACCTGCGTTAGACATGAGTGTTTTTTTAAGCAATATGCAGGCATTAGAGAAAATCACAGATGACTTTTGCAAAGACCCTGTCAATGTGCTCACTGAAAAACGTTTTCTGATCCGCAGATTCTTCCTGGGACTAGGCACGCAATCGCAAAGGATTTTTGAACAGGCAGAAAAAGACTGCAAACAATGGCTGGAAGATGTGATGGGTTTATTACAGCAGCAAATAGAAACAAACCGAAGAAATCTGGAAGAGCGCGCTGCCAACCTCATGCAAGCCAAAGCCAATGCGGAAGCACTGGATTTTAAGCTCGCGGAGATAGAGCGGCAATACAATCTGGTAGCCAAAGAGGCACAAGCACTGGACGAGATGCTGCTCTACATGGTCAAAGCACTTAAGCCTGCTAAAAAAGCCATGCAAGCAGAAAAAACGTTCTCCTTGGGCAAGCATATGAACCTGCCAGACATGCCATTTTTAAGTGCCATGTCCAATGCAGAAGCTCATGCTGGCACCTAGGCGGGGCGCACTCAAGCTACATCCAGACAATATCGTATTCTTCCTGCGAATACTGGCTGTCCGCCTGTATCGTAACCGGCTTATTGATAAAGTCAGACAAATTGGCAAGGCTTTGGGACTCTTCATCCAGCAACAGGCTGGCTACGCTTGGCGACGCAATGACTTTGAACCCCTTCGCATTAAACTGTCTTGATTCCCGTGTCAGTCCACGCATGATCTCATAAGCGACGGTCTGTGCCGTTTTATATTCCCCCCTCCCCTGACAAGCCTTACAAGGCTCGCAAAGCAGATGTGCTAGGCTTTCACGCGTCCTTTTACGTGTCATTTCAACCAGCCCTAGAGCAGTAAAGCCATTGATGCTGGTACGTGCACGGTCTTTGGCGACCGCCCTTTTCAGTTCTTCCAAGACAGTCACACGCTGCGCATCTTCATCCATGTCAATAAAATCGATAATGATGATACCCCCAAGATTCCTTAGCCTGAGCTGACGTGCGATACATTGCGCCGCTTCCAGGTTGGTCTTGAAGATGGTATCCGATAGATTCTTCCCGCTAACAAAACTGCCTGTATTCACATCCACGGTGGTCAAGGCTTCTGTCTGATCGAAAATCAAATAGCCGCCAGACTTCAATTCCACTTTGCGCGAAAGCGCATGTTCAATCTCTTTTTCCACATCATAGAAATCGAACAGTGCACGCTCCCCAGTGTAGTGATATAAGGGCTTGACTGCTTTAGCCACATACAACTCGGCAAACTCCCTCATGCGCTCGTAGGTCTCCTTGGAGTCGACCCGGATACTGACAGTATCGTCACTAACGACGTCACGCAGAATCCGCCTGGGTAAACTCAGGTCATAGAAAATGAGCGACCGTTCGCCAGCGTGAAGACTATCTTCCTGAATCTTGGCCCACACCTTATGCAGATATTCCACATCGGCCAGCAACTCTTTATCCGTCGCGGTCTCACTCATCGTACGGATAATGTAACCACCGTCCGTCGGCTCACCTATCAAACCAATCAAACGCTGGCGTAGCTGTTCACGCTCGGTCTCATCCTCGATACGCTGTGACACTCCGATATGCCGCTCATGAGGCAGGTACACCAGAAAACGGCCGGCGATGCTGATTTCCGTGGTAAGCCTGGCTCCTTTTGTACCAATCGGCTCCTTGATGACTTGTACGATAATGGATTGGCCTTCCTGCAGTACATCCTGAATGGGCTTTTGTGACACATCGTCGCCATCCTGCACGCGGCATGCACGAATATCCGCCGCATGCAGAAAAGCCGCGCGCTGCAAACCGATTTCCACAAAGGCAGACTGCATTCCAGGAAGTACGCGCACCACTGTGCCACGGTAGATATTCCCGATGATACCAAGCGAAGAAGTCCGCTCAATTAGCAGTTCCTGCGCTATACCTTGTTCCATGATTGCCACGCGGATCTCTTGCGGCGTGACATTAATTAATATCTCTTGTCCCATTCTGGCACTTCAATTCATTCAAAATCTGGTTGCGCTAGCGTTAACAGCTGCGCAGTTTCATATAAAGGCAAGCCCATCACTCCTGTGTAGCTGCCTGCGATATGCTGCACCCAAGCACCGGCATAGCCCTGAATGCCATAGCTGCCTGCCTTGTCGCGATGTTCACCTGTGGCGATATATGCGGCTATCATAGCATCGCTTAGCGCACAAAAGGTTACTTGTGTGGTATTCACGGCATTCAGTATGCGTTTAGGTGTAGCGACAGCGATGGCAGTATGCACCTCGTGTGTGCAACCAGAGAACGTTCGCAGCATCGCTGCCGCATCTGAATCATCTTGCGGCTTGCCAAAGATATGCCCGGTCAGCGCTACTGTCGTGTCAGCAGCCAGAATAGGCATCTTCAACTCGTCAGCATGCATAGCAGAGATCGCTTGGACTTTCGCGATAGCCAGCCTCAGCACATAATTCTTGGGCGATTCATTTGGCAGCTCAGATTCATCCACGTCTGCAGGCTGAACGATTCCTTCGACGCCGATTTGGCTGAGGAGTTGCAAGCGACGCGGACTTTGTGAGGCGAGTATAATGCGTTTCATCATCGCCAACATGATAAGGGATTTATTGGATGGAATGGTCATCGCTGCTAAAAATTACTATCGCATTGTTTGCTATCGTCAACCCAATCGGTAACCTGCCAATCTTTATCAGTGCGACAGAGGGCTGGAACAAGAAGCATCGCACCAAAGCTGCTCGCACAGTGGCATTGACCGTTTTCATTGTGCTAGTCACAGCTGCATTGGTCGGAGATAAGATACTGGATTTTTTTGGTATCACCATCCCATCTTTCCAGGTAGGCGGAGGTATCCTGCTGATGCTGATCGCCATCAATATGATGCATGGAAAGCGTGGTAGTGCAAGCCAAATCCCGCATGAGACCCAAACCTTAGCCGAGCAGCAGGCAACTGCGATCGTACCGCTCAGCATTCCTCTGCTTGCGGGCCCAGGCGCCATCTCGAACATGATTCTGAGTGCCCAGCAGCATCCCAGCATATGGGGACATATCTCCCTTGCTATTCCAGCTCTCATGATTTCCGTCATTGTCTGGCTGGTACTTCAGCTTGCAGACGCGATTACCAGACAACTGGGCACGATAGGAATGAATATCATCACACGGCTCATGGGCCTGATACTGACCGCAATGGCGGTAGAGTTCATCGCGCACGGACTCATCGGTTTGTTTCCACAGCTGGGTGTAAGGTAAAATAGCAGAATGAAAAAGATACCCTGGAAACCTAACGTCACCGTCGCCGCCATCATCGAACAGGACGGCAAGTTCCTGCTGGTAGAAGAAGAAACCGACCGCGGTCTGCGCTTCAACCAGCCGGCTGGGCATCTCGAAGACGGCGAAACCTTGACCCATGCAGCGGTTCGCGAGGTACTGGAAGAGACTGCCTATGATTTCGTTCCGGAAGGCCTGCTAGGGATCTATCACTGGAAACATGAGCATAACGACACGACCTACCTGCGCTTCGCGTTCATTGGCAAAGTAGGCAGGCATTATCCGCAGCAGGCGCTAGACAGTGGCATCGTACGCACGGTATGGATGACGGCGGATGAGATCCGCGAAAAACAGGCTGTCACACGCAGCCCACAAGTATTGATGTGTATAGAGGATTATTTGGCTGGAAAGCGTTATCCTTTAGATACCCTTACCCATTTATAGACAAGGATTAGGTGAGATGAGCAAGCGTGTGGTGGTGGGCATGTCCGGCGGGGTTGATTCTTCGGTTGCGGCCATGCTGCTGAAACAGCAGGGTTATGAAGTCGTTGGCCTGTTCATGAAGAACTGGGAAGATGACGATGATGACGAGTACTGCTCCAGCAAGCAGGATTTGATCGACGCCGTCAGCGTGGCCGATAAACTGGATATCGAGATCGAAGCAGTCAATTTCAGCAAGGAATACAAAGATCGCGTATTCGCCAATTTTCTGGAAGAATACCAAGCTGGCCGCACGCCCAACCCGGATATCCTGTGCAATGCAGAAATCAAGTTCAAGGCATTCCTGGATCACGCCATGGGTATGGGCGCAGACCTGATCGCCACCGGTCATTATGCGCAAGTGCGGGAGAACCCGGTTAATCCCGGCGAATTCCAGTTACTGAAGGCCGATGACGGCAGTAAAGACCAAAGCTATTTCCTTTATCGCCTCAATCAGGCGCAATTATCCAAGACATTGTTTCCTTTAGGGAAGTACCTGAAACGCGAAGTACGTGATATGGCGCGCGAGATTGGCCTGGCCAATGCTGAAAAGAAAGACTCTACTGGCATATGTTTTATTGGCGAGCGGCCGTTCCAGGAATTCCTGCAGCGCTATCTGCCAAAAATACCTGGGGAGATCAAAACACCAGAAGGCAAAGTCGTCGGCCAGCATGACGGCCTGATGTACTACACGCTTGGGCAGCGCCAAGGCTTGAAGATTGGCGGCAGCCGGGACAGCAATGGTGAACCGTGGTTCGTGGCTGGCAAAGACATGGCTAGGAACGAACTGATTGTGGTGCAAGGACACGACCATCCGCTGCTACTCAATGATGGCCTCAAAGCGGGTCAGTTGCACTGGATCAGCGGGCAAGACCCGAAAACAAACTGGGTTTACGCCGCCAAGACCCGCTACCGTCAGCCGGATGCGCCTTGCGAGATTGACGCGATCGGCCAGAAGGAAGTGACCATCCAATTTGGCCAAAAACAATGGGCCATTACGCCGGGGCAATCCGCCGTAGTATATGAAAGCAATGTCTGCCTGGGCGGTGGCATCATTACCACTGCGATATAGATTCAGAACCGCCTTAAATCTTCATTGCAGAAAGCATGTCCTGGAGGCAAGTCTGGATGCTGCTTTCAGGCCTGCTCATCCAGAATGAAACGCGCGAAGGCGCATCTGATGCACCAAACTAGACTGGTGCAGTTTCCTTGAAGCTGGGACGTTTGGTGAGAATGCTGTAATGCTTCGCAAGATTGGTATACCTATCTTGCCAATGCAGGTCTTTCAATCGCAAATCGACATAACCTAGCGCACAACCCAAGGCAATGTCTGCCAAACTGAATGTCTCATCGACACACCACTTCTTCTTGGTGATATCGCGGTCCATCACCTCAAGACCTGCAATGACTTTACTTAACTGTTTTTCAATGTTTGCTTTGGATTGCTGCTCTTCCGGCTTTCGCTGTTCCAGCATCACCGCGACGGCAGCGTCACACACGCCATCCGCCAGTGCCTGCCAGCGCAACACATCGATGCGGAAGTTGTTCTCCGCCGGAATCAATCTGGCAACCGGCGCACGATGATCCAGATATTCACAGATCACGGGCGAATCATACAGGCTATCTCCGTCATCCAGCACCAGTACAGGTATCTTGCCCAATGGGTTATATTGTTTGACTGGATTATCCGGGTCACTCAGCACGACTTCCTGCATCTCCAGTTCAATGTGCTTTTCCATCGCCACTATGCGCACTTTGCGCGCATAAGGGCTATTTGGGGTATATAGTAGCTTCATCCTCGACCAACCGTTTTTTATCTATTTAAGTACATTATAATGCAATTGACATGATGATAACGCCACTATTCATTCAAAATTACCCGCCAGATTCGCAGGCTTTTCGCGACCTTGTCAGCAGACAGGTCGAGGCCGCGCTGGCGGAAGATATCGGCACCGGGGACTTGACCGCTTCGTTGCTGCCAGAAAAACAGCAAGCCCATGCCACCATCATTACGCGAGAAGATGCGGTCTTATGTGGCACGGCTTGGGCGGAAGCTTGCTTTAAACAACTCGACCCCACTGTAGACATCACCTGGCATGCCAATGAAGGCCAGAGTGTCAAAGCCAACCAAACCTTATGTGAAATTTCCGGCAGTGCACGCGCTATCTTATCTGCAGAGCGATGCGTACTCAATTTCCTGCAAACGCTGTCGGCTGTTGCCACGCAAACACGGAGATATGTCGATGCCATCTCTGGCACGCAAGCGCAGATTCTGGATACGCGCAAAACCATCCCCGGCCTGCGTCTGGCACAGAAATATGCTGTCACTGTCGGTGGCGGCATGAACCAGCGCCTAGCGCTTTACGATGGCATATTGATCAAGGAAAACCACATCGCATCTGCCGGCGGGATAAAGCCTGCCCTGGAAGCCGCATCCAGACTGGCTTCCGAAGCAGGTAAAAAAATACCTGTCCAAATCGAGGTGGAAACCCTGAGCGAATTGAAGCAGGCATTGTCTGCCGGCGCCACCAGCATCCTGCTGGATGATTTCAGCCTGGAGGACATGCGCGAAGCAGTCAGGATCACGCAGCAACGTGCCTTACTGGAAGCCTCCGGCGGCGTAGATTTGAGCACTGTCAGAAATATCGCTGAAACTGGTGTCGACCGCATCTCCATCGGCAGCCTGACGAAACATATCCGAGCCATTGATTTATCCCTGCGTATCAAATAGCATACCGTCAACACTCACAGGATATTTATGAGCAAAGTTTCCGGCGTTGCCTCCAAATCAAACAGCAAACTGCAATTAGGCGATGTGCTGCGCATGCTGGTGAACGACGGCAGGCTGGATAAAACCGTTGCCGAGAAGTTGTACAAAGACCGAAAACTGGATAGCTCCAACCTGCATCCCTTGGTTGTGATTGGTGAACAGAAATGGAAAGACCTTTACCCACCGCATAAGACCCTCAGTGTGGAATATCTTACCGAGTGGATGGCCAAGCATGCCGGGATCGAGTACTATCAGATCGACCCGCTCAAGATCGATTTCACTTCCGCTGCGCAGATTGTCTCCAAAGCCTACGCGCAACGCCTGAAGATTATGCCCATTGCCATCAAGGGCGGCGAGGCGACCGTTGCCACGGCAGAACCTTACCAAACCGATTGGATTCCCGAACTCGAACGCATCCTCGGCATGAAGATCAAGACGGTGATGGTGAACCCGCTGGAGCTCAACCGCTACCTGCCCGAGGTATACAGCCTGGCAGCTTCCATCAGCCACGCGAATCAGGCCAAAGCTGGCCAGATCCTAGGTGTTCAGAACTTTGAACAGCTGATCGAGCTAGGTAAAGACAAGAACCTGGATGCCAACGAACAACACGTAGTCAACATCGTGGACTGGATCCTGAAATACGCGTTCGAACAACGCGCCAGCGATATCCATCTGGAACCTCGCCGCAACATGGGCCTGATGCGTTTCCGAATCGACGGTGTGCTGCACCAGGTATATCAACTGCCCAGCAATATCATGAATGCCATCACGAGCCGCATCAAGCTGTTGGGCCGCATGGATATGGTAGAAAAGCGCCGCCCGCAGGACGGTCGCATCAAAACCGTGAATGCCGCAGACGGCACTGAGATCGAGCTGCGCCTTTCCACGATGCCTACGGCATTCGGTGAAAAACTGGTCATGCGTATCTTTACACCGGAAGTGATCGTGCAAGATTTTCAACAGCTCGGTTTTTCCACGAAGCAAGCCGCGCTATGGACCGAGTGGACCAAGCATCCCAATGGTATCATCCTCGTCACCGGTCCGACCGGCTCTGGTAAAACCACCACGCTCTATTCAACCCTGAAGCGGCTGGCCACGCCAGAGGTCAATGTCAGCACGGTGGAAGACCCGATCGAAATGATTGAACCGGCATTCAACCAGATGCAGGTAACGCAAAACATTGGACTAGGCTTTGCAGAAGGCATCCGCACACTGATGCGGCAAGACCCGGACATCATCATGGTGGGCGAGATCCGCGACATCGAAACGGCTGAGATGGCTATTCAGGCCGCGTTGACGGGGCATCTGGTACTATCGACATTGCATACAAACGACGCGCCTTCCGCCGTCACACGCCTGCTGGACTTGGGAGTTCCCTCATACCTGATCCATTCCACTGTACTCGGCATCATGGCTCAGCGCCTGGTGCGTACGCTATGCCCGGCATGTAAGGCCCCAGCCCAGCTGACCGATGAGGAATGGTCGTCGGTAACACACCCTTTCAAAGCTGCAAAGCCGACTACAGCGATGAAAGCGGTAGGCTGCCAGGAATGCCGTAACACAGGCTATCGTGGACGCACTGGCATCTACGAGATGCTGACGATCACCTCCAAACTACGCAAACTGATCACGCCAGATACAGATCTAGCAGCATTGAAAAGACTGGCTTATCAGGAAGGCATGCAGCCATTGATGCTGAATGGCGCCGAAAAAGTCGCTGCTGGCTTGACTACCGTGGAGGAAGTATTAAAGGTCGCCCCGCATCTGGACGAACACTAAATAGAACAATATCAGGTATCTGCCCACATCCGTATCAGGTTATGATAATTCCCTGTTAACCGGATCACAGCAGCGTTATCGCCCACCTGTTCCCTTAAAGTAGCTATCGCCGCATCCATATCAAACAAAAGCGTTCTCTGCCCGTCATCACGCACCATGCTTTGCGTCCAGAAGAAACAGGCCAAACGCGCACCGCGCCTGACCGGGTGCACATGGTGCAGGCTGGTGCCGGGGTATAGCACCATATCGCCCGCTGGCAGTTTGACCATTTGCTGGCCGTAGGTATCTTCCACCACCAGCTCGCCGCCATCATAACTCTCCGGCTCGGCCAGAAACAAGGTGGACGAGACATCGGTACGCACATGCATGTGCATGCCCCTGGTCGCATATGTACGCACTGCGTTGTCGATATGCGCGCCGAAGTGCATGCCATCGGTATACATATTGAACAAGGGCGGATAAATCTTTTTGGGTAATGCGGCAGAAAAAAACAAAGCATTGCGCCCCAAAGCCTTCAGCACGATATGCCGCGCGCGTTCGGCCTCTGGCGAATCCTCCGGCAACTGCCGATTTTGCTTGACCTGCTCGGATTGGGTGCCGGCAGTGACCTTGCCATCCACCCAGTTGGCGCGCTTTAGCAAAGCCTGCATCTCGGCCAGCTCTTCTGCATTCAGCACTTTGGGGATATGCAATAACATAATGCTCCTTAGAACCTGAACTCAGTTGTTACAATCGCCTGCCGTTTGTTGCCCGGCACGCTAAAACCGCCATTATCATACAAGGCGTCGTAGTATTCTTTGTTGAATAAGTTCTTGACGTTCATGCGCACCGTCCATTTTTGATGCTCATAAGCTAGCATTGCATCCCAGCGGGTATAGCCTGGTAGCGTGTTGGGCTTGAACTTGCCGTTGACAAACAGCGCGTTGGCATTAGTAGTCGTCGGAAGATAACCATAACGCTCACCTTTGGCTTCGAAGCCACCGCCTATTCGCCAATGACTGTCCAGTTTGTAGGTTGTCCACATATTGAAGGTGACTGGCGGCGTATTGCGGGCCCGCTCGCCCTCAAATCTGGCATCAGCCTTGGTGATGGCACCTGTCGTAGCATTGACGTTCTCGGCCACTTCCAGAATCTTGGCATCCATTAGAGCCAAGCCGCCAAACACTTCCCAATCATCCGTGATGCGTCCAGAAAGCTCTACTTCCAGGCCATCGGTGCGGCGTTTTTTGGTCAAAATCGCGGCTGTCGATTCTAGGTCGGTGTTACGTTCCCATGCTTTGGTAGTGCGGTACAGAGCCGTTCTAAAAGCCACATCGCCATCAAAGAACAGCCATTTCGCGCCAATTTCGGCAGTTTTACTACGTTCCGGCGGTTGCGGTTTCACCGACAGCTGATACAAATCTGCCGTCGGGCTGAACGAGTCGCTCCAGGTCAGGTAATAATGCGCTTCGTCCTGCGGATGCCATGACAATCCTGTACGGTAGCTGTTCTCACCATAGCTCAACTTGGGCGATGTCGCGCTGGAATAATTGGCATGCATTTCGTCGCGGCGCATGCCTAACAACAGGTTCCACTTTGGGATAAATTCAATGCTGTCTTGCACGAACACCGCATAATTATCCGCATCGAACTCTGTAGCTACACCCGTCGTGTTGATAGCATGACGCTTGTAGAACACACCGTTCGCGGCGATTGCCGCATTCAAGGCCGCTCCTGTTTGCGTATATGCCAAGCCTGTCTTGGGGTTGAATGCTTGCAAATTATTACGTAAAGAGTCTTCCTTCAAGTATTCCATCCCGACCAGAAACTGGTGCTGCATGCCTGCCAGCTTGAATTTGGTAGAAAAATCCGACTGCAAGTTTAGAGTATCGTAATCCATAAAACGCGTCGCATTGCCACCTACGCTATAGTCTGCGTTGGGTAGATTCACATTTGGCGTTTTGGCCCAGTAGCCGCGCTCATAACTCGCGCTGCGCAATTGGGTGCGTAGTTGTGTATCTTCCGAAAACTTGTGCGTGAATATCCCGGTAGTAATGCGTACATCACTATCATCAAACGTCTTGTTGCCGCCCCAGAACGTTCTATCAGTGCGGCCATTAACTTCATCGTTTGCCGGGCGGCCGTTCACGAACCCGACCCCGTAATCTGGCACATCGCGCGTCTGGGTATAGATGTGGTTCAGGAAAAACTCGTTTTCTGTACCTATACCAGCGCCAAAGCTTATTGCGATGCCTTTACGATCAAACTCGGGATGGTCGCCATTTGCCGGATTCTCACGGTAAGTTTCCTCGTACCTATCCATCACATTGACGCGAATTGCAGCAGTATCGGTGAGCTTGCGTTCGAAATCGCCAGTTACCTGATGATAATCGTATTCACCCACACTGGCTGTAATCTCGTTCTCATCTTCCAGCTCGGCCAGTTTGCTGACCTGATTGATGACACCGCCCGCCTGACCGCGCCCGAACAGCATGGCAGCCGAACCTCGCAGCACATCCACCTGCGCCAGATTGAACGTTTCGCGGTTGTATTGCGCTGTATCGCGCATATTGTCCAGATATATGTCGCCGAACGTATAAAAACCGCGCAACATCATATTGTCGCCAGAACGACCACCTTCCGCTGCGTTAAAGGTCAGTCCGGAAACATTACGTAGTGCCTCGCGCAGCGAGCCAACCTGTTGGTCGTCCATCAGTTGCCTTGATACCGAGGTCACCGCCTGAGGAATATTATGCGGGTCTTGCAATACTTTACCCACTCGCGTTATCGTAGTCTGGTAACCTAGTTTAGGCAAAGCTTTTTCACGTACATCTACTTCTTCCAACTTTAGGTTAATATCACTTTGTTTCTTATTAGCCGTTGCAGGTTGCGTTGACCTCACCCCATCCGCCATCACATTAGAAGACTGTGCTAACAAAATAGCTGTCAACCAGTTAAGCGAGTTTTTTCGATTCGATTTTTTACTTTTCATTCTCAGTTTTTCAAATAACATCACATATAGTTAATCTAAATGATAATCGTTATCATTATTATTGTCAAACATAGGCCTACTAACTCGCTTCTGTCTGTAAATTGGTAATATCTCACTTGCACAAAATTTTCCGCACACTCTTTAATGAATGTTTTGCATCAAATCCAGCATTAAAATCTTGACCAAAACGCCTTAAACCGTTATGGTTTAGGGTTTCGATTAAATTATAAAAAATCACGGACAAATCAAGGTTTTATGGATTCTGACGCGCATCACAACACAAACACCAACACTCAGCCCACCACCGGCGCTGAGATCGTCATTCGTTGCCTGGAAGAGGAAAAAGTCAAATTCGTGTTTGGCTATCCAGGCGGTGCTGTGCTGCATATCTATGATGCCATCTATAAACAGAACCACTTTAAACATATCTTGGTTCGTCACGAACAAGCCGCCGTACATGCAGCCGATGCATTCTCCCGTGCGACTGGTGAAGTAGGCGTAGCCTTGGTTACATCAGGCCCAGGGGCCACAAATGCAGTGACTGGCATTGCAACCGCATATATGGATTCCATTCCTCTGGTTGTCATCAGCGGTCAAGTACCTGTCCCGGCCATTGGCTTGGATGCCTTCCAGGAAGTCGACATGGTGGGCGTCACTCGCCCTTGCGTGAAACACAACTTCTTGGTGAAGGATGTAAATGACATCGCCATCACCATCAAGAAGGCGTTCCATATCGCACGTACAGGCAGGCCTGGTCCAGTGGTCGTGGATATCCCTAAAGACATCACCGCACATTTGGCCGAATTCCACTATCCTAAAACGATAGAAATGCGTTCTTATAATCCAGTTGTCAAAGGACACAGCGGGCAAATCAAAAAAGCTGTCAAACTGTTGCTAGAAGCCAAACGCCCAATGATTTACACGGGCGGCGGCGTCGTACTGGGTGATGCGGCAGACGCATTGACCAAGCTGGTTAAAGCATTACAAATGCCCGTGACCAACACCCTGATGGGTCTTGGCGGATATCCTGCGACAGACAAACAATTTGTTGGTATGCTGGGTATGCATGGCACGTACGAAGCCAATATGGCCATGCAGGAGTGTGACGTACTACTGGCTGTCGGTGCAAGATTTGACGACCGCGTGATTGGCAACCCCAAGCATTTCTTTAGCAATCCACGCACGATCATCCATATTGATATTGATCCATCGTCTATCTCAAAACGTGTTAAGGTAGATGTTCCTATCGTTGGTGACGTGAAGTCCGTACTGTCAGAGATGAATGAACTGGTAGCTGCCGAAGCTGCCAAACCAAGCGCCGCACTGAAAGCCTGGTGGGAGCAGATCGAATCCTGGCGCGGCAAAAAATGCTTGAGTTATAAATCCAATAGCCTGATCAAACCTCAATACGTCATCGAAAAACTTTGGGAAGTCACCAAAGGCGAGGCTTACGTGACATCAGACGTTGGGCAGCATCAGATGTGGGCTGCGCAATACTACAAATTCGACAAACCGCGCCGTTGGATCAATTCCGGCGGTTTGGGCACGATGGGTGTCGGTTTGCCTTACGCGATGGGCTGCCAATTCGCTGACCCGAAAGCGCAAGTGGCCTGTGTCACTGGCGAAGGCAGTATCCAGATGAATATCCAAGAACTCTCGACCTGTAAACAATACCATCTACCCATCAAAGTAATATTGCTAAACAACCGTTATCTGGGCATGGTGCGTCAATGGCAGGAGTTTTTTTATGAGAACCGATACTCCGAGTCTTATATGGACAGCCTACCGGACTTCGTCAAACTCGCTGAATCATATGGTCATGTCGGCATGCGGATTGAAAATCCGAATGATGTAGAAGGCGCGCTGAAAGATGCTTTCGCAATGAAGGATCGTTTTGTATTCATGGACTTTGTAACAGACCAGAAAGAAAACGTTTTCCCAATGGTGGAAAATGGCAAAGGCTTGTCTGAAATGATCTTGGCGGAGGACCTGTAATGCGTCATATCATTTCATTACTCATGGAAAACGAAGCCGGCGCACTATCTCGTGTTGCAGGGCTTTTCTCCGCACGTGGCTATAACATCGAATCGTTGACAGTAGCACCTACTGAAGACGCCACCTTATCCCGCATGACCATCGTCACATCCGGATCAGATGAAGTTATCGAACAAATCATCAAACAACTTAACAAACTGGTTGATGTCGTGAAGGTGCTGGACTTGAACGATGGCAAGCATATCGAGCGAGAATTGATGCTGGTGAAAGTCAAAGCCACCTCTCCATATAAAGATGAGATGAAGCGCATGTGCGACATCTTCCGTGGGCGCATCATTGATGTGGCAGACAATCATTACACCATTGAGTTGACTGGCTCATGCAGCAAGCTTGATGCCTTTTTGGAAGCCATCGATCGCGCAGCCATCCTCGAAACTGTCCGTACCGGCGCCTCCGGTATCGGCCGCGGTGACCGCATCTTGAAAGTATAAATTTTTAGCATTCAGACCCAACAAAGAAACCCTTAATAGGAACCTAAACATGAAAGTGTATTACGACAAAGACGCTGATTTAAGCATCATCAAAGGCAAAAAAGTGACCATCGTTGGTTACGGTTCACAAGGCCATGCTCATGCCGCGAACCTCAGAGACTCCGGTGCGAACGTGACTATCGGCTTGCGCAAAGGCGGCAGTTCCTGGGCCAAAGCGGAAGGCGCTGGTCACAAAACCATGGAAATCGCTGATGCAGTCAAAGATGCGGATGTCGTTATGGTGCTGTTGCCAGATGAAACCATGGCAGGCATTTTCAACGCTGATATCGCACCGAACCTGAAAAAGGGTGCTGCTTTGGCTTTTGCACACGGGTTCAATATCCACTACAACCAAATCGTACCACGCGAAGACTTGGACGTGATCATGGTCGCTCCAAAAGGCCCTGGCCATACCGTGCGTTCTGAATACCTGAAAGGTGGTGGCGTGCCATCCCTGATCGCCGTATATCAAAACAAGTCTGGCAAAGCTAAAGAAATCGCCCTCTCCTACGCCGCAGCTAACGGCGGCACTAAAGGCGGCGTGATCGAGACCAGCTTCCGTGAAGAGACGGAAACAGACTTGTTCGGCGAACAAGCAGTATTATGCGGCGGCGCGGTCGAGTTGGTAAAAGCCGGCTTCGAGACTTTGGTAGACGCTGGGTACGCCCCTGAAATGGCGTACTTTGAGTGCTTGCACGAACTAAAACTGATTGTTGACCTGATGTACGAAGGCGGTATCGCCAACATGAACTACTCGATTTCTAACAATGCTGAATATGGCGAGTATGTGACTGGCCCACGCGTGATTGCCGACCAAGCTCGCGCTGCTATGAAGGAATGCCTGAACAACATCCAGAACGGTGAATACGCAAAACGCTTCATTCTGGAAGGCCGCACCAACTATCCAGAGATGACAGCACGCCGTCGTCTGACAGCCGCACATCCTATCGAGCAAGTGGGTGGCCAGTTGCGCGCAATGATGCCTTGGATTGCGAAAAACAAATTGGTTGACCAATCTAAGAACTAACGAAGCATTTCATACCTTTCAAAGGTATACTTGAAAGGGCAAGATTTTCTTGCCCTTTTTTATCGCCAATTTTTTATGTCATTTATGCACCCGAAAATACTTTTACAGTATTGCTTACCTAAGCAAGCACTCACAGCACTGGCAGGGAAACTGGCCAATCTACATGGCGGTAAACTCACCACCACCGTCATCCGCTGGTTCGTGAAACGCTACCAGGTGAATATGGCCGAAGCGGAAAACCCGGATGTGGCGAGCTATGCAACATTCAACACGTTCTTTACCCGTCCTCTGAAGAAAGATGCACGGCCAGTCGCCGAAGCTGCACTCATCTGCCCGGTCGATGGAGCCATCAGCCAGTTTGGTGAAATCAGACAAGGGCAAATCTTTCAAGCCAAAGGCCACGATTACTCAGCACTTACCTTGCTGGCTGGCAATACAGCTTTGGCAAGCCAATACCAAAAGGGACTGTTTGCTTGTCTTTACTTAAGCCCAAAAGACTATCACCGCATCCACATGCCCTGCGACGGCATGCTAAAGAGCATGACCTATGTGCCAGGGGACTTGTTCTCGGTCAACCCGTTGACCGCGCAAAACATTCCCAATCTATTCGCCCGTAACGAGCGCGTGGTATGCGAATTTGACTCCGAGAAACATGGTACATTCGTATTAGTGTTGGTGGGCGCCACTATCGTTGGCAGCATGGCGACGGTATGGCATGGGGTAGTCAATCCGCCGCGTATCGGGAAAATGAAAACATGGGATTACCAAGGACAAAACATCCTGCTCAAACAAGGGGAGGAAATGGGTCGATTCTTGCTAGGTTCTACCGTTGTGATGCTGTTTGAAGAGGGTCAATTTATGTTTAATCCCGGTTGGCACCCAAGCAAGACAATTCGCCTCGGTGAAGCCATGTCCTCAGAATAAAAAAGCCCGCGATTGTGGGCTTTTTTATTCTGAAATTTTTTGTTGACGGGTACGTGGCTTATGTCGCAGATGCACCGCCAACTCATTCAGAGCGCTTTTATACACTTCACGCTTGAACTCGATGACATCTTCCAATGGCACCCAATATTCACTCCAGCGCCAAGCATCAAACTCTGGCGTATCAGTGGCTCGCAAAGACACATCGGTATCGCGCCCCACCAGGCGCAACAAATACCATATCTGTTTTTGCCCTTTGTAACTGCCGCGCCATTCACGCTTAATCCAGGTCGAAGGCACCTCATAACGCAACCAGTCACGGGTCCGTCCAAGAATCTGGACGTGCTCGGGCCTTAAACCCACCTCCTCCATCAACTCGCGATACATGGCCTGCTCGGGACTTTCGCCGTATTTGATACCACCTTGCGGAAACTGCCAAGCATGTTCCCGAATACGTTTTCCCCAAAAAACCTTGTTTTGCGCGTTGCAAAGGATAATACCCACGTTCGGGCGATATCCGTCTCTATCTAACATTTTGCAAAGCCAATTATTCTTAAACTAATGCAATTTTTTCACATTTTGGCTTACTTTGATAGTAGGCTAATGCTTTTAACTATTGGTTTATAAATGCAATCGTGCTTCCATCTTTTTTTATGCATCGCCACAAGCCTTATTCTATGCGGCTGCCAGGCCATTGAAAAAATCTCGCGTTTTGCCTACATTACCAACCAAGGTGAAGATACCGTATCTGTCATAGATATCAGACAGGCAAAAGTCATTCAAACCATCAAGGTGGGCAAGGCGCCTGTCGGCGTTGCCGTTTCAGCTAAATTGCAGCGCGCTTTCATCACCAATGTAGACAGTCAGGACATCAGTGTCATTGATGCCACTTCGCAACAAGTAGTGGATACCATCGCAGTGGGTGGCTCACCAGTCGGGATAGCCATCGCTCCGAACGCAAAGAAACTGTATGTCGCAGACTGGTATAGCCATCGCATCATCGAAATCGATTCTAAGGATTTCAAACAACAGCGAAGCCTGACTGTAAAAGACGCCCCTGCAGGCTTGATCGTCAGCCCAGACAATAAAACCTTGTATGTGGCAGCTCGCGACAGTAATGACATCGCCATCATAGACACTGCGCAATTGGCCATCACAAAACGTGTCAAGGTCGGCAAACATCCATTTGGCCTTGCCTTGAGTCATGACGGGAAAAAACTGTTTAGCGTCAACGTCTATGACAATACCATTAGCATCATTGATACGCAGGATTGGTCACAGAAAACCCTGGCGACAGGCGATCATCCCTACTGCGCTGCAGTAAGTACCGACAACCAGCGATTATATGTCAGCGACACCCGTGACGACACTGTATCCGTTATCGACCTGGCATCACAAACAATCATCACCAAGATCGATGTCGGCATGACGCCAGAAGGATTGGTGTTCGATGACTCCAGCCAGCAAGTGCTTGTCGCAAGCTGGGGTGATAATAACGTAAGCATCATTGACGCGCGCAGCAACAGGACCCTGCACACGATTAAAACGGGTGAGAAAAGCCGGGCTTTTGGACAATTTATCCTGCAATAGTCAACCCTGACATACACAGCAACGTTATTGGGCGTAGGTTTTATCGCTCAAGTCATTTATAATGTTGAGCTAACCTAATAGGTCGTATCAAATTTATCTAAACTCGTTTAAACGGAGACTTTGCATGAAAAAGCTGTTAGCAGTCATAGCCCTTGCAGCGCTGTCATTTAACGCCGCTGCGCACGGCCCAAGCCCACAGAAAGTAGAAAAATCCATCACCATTAAAGCTGCGCCAGCCAAGGTATGGGCGATCGTGAAAGACTTTGGCAACATGCATGCATGGCATCCAGCAGTCGCAAAAACCAAATTGGAGAAAAAAGGCGACGAGACCTTCCGTACACTGACATTGAAGGACGGCGGTGAAATCAACGAGAAATTGCGCAGCGCAGACGACGCTGACATGAAACTCAAATACGAAATCACAGGCGGTGTAGCGCCGGTTGCAGATTACAACTCGTTCATGACCGTGACTGCTGGCCCTGGCGCTGGTGAGAGCACCGTTACCTGGGTTGGCCGCTTCTATCGCACTTACAAACTCAACCCACCTATCCCACCAGGCCAGGATGACGAAACTGCAGTGAAATTCGTGACTGGTGTATACGATGGCGGTTTGGCTGGCCTGAAAAAGGTTGCCGAAGGGTCAAAGTAACGAGCGCCGATTCCGGCGCAAGCAGTGCAACTATGACCAGCCCATCCAAGAAACCTTGGTGGAAGTTCTGGTAAGTTAGCATCTAGTTGGCGAAATCAAGAAAAGCGGGGTAAAACCCGCTTTTTTTATGACATTAATCGTCATCGCGCTATGTCGATGCTTGTCAGTTATTGTCAATCTTCGATTCTCATTAGCTCGCATCTCCGGAATTAAGCCCAATCAACAGCACCCATAAAAACTTGTATCAGTATGTTTTTATTATGTAATTTAATTTCACCCCCATGAAAAATCAAAGTTGGCACACCGATTGCTTATAGTCTACCAAGCACTGGTATTGGCAGTGCTATGCAAATGTGGCAATGCTAATACCACGTTAATTTTGTTTTAACCCTAACTAGTTAAAGGAAATGAAAATGAAAAAACATATGGCACAAAAAGGTTTTACTCTGATTGAATTGATGATCGTTGTAGCAATTATTGGCATCTTAGCTGCAATTGCTATCCCAGCTTACCGTGACTACACTATTCGTTCTGCAAACCGTTCTTGTGGCTTGGAATTAAAAGCATTGGCCAATGCTACATTAGTAGCTATCAACACTGGCGACCCTCTACCTGCAATCCAGAATGGTTCTTGCCAAAACACTGCGATCCCAGCTACTGCTGACGCTGCTAACCTTCAAGCTGGTACCGCAGGTGCCATCACTGGCGATGCACGCAATCCTGGTACTGCTGTAGGTATTAGCTGTAACTTGGACGCTGGCGGCACATGTACTGGCTTCTAATAACTTACTAAGACAACCTAAAAACCCCTGCATGTCAGGGGTTTTTATTTATCTTAAACTCATTGATTTTTTATAATTGATTACTTAAATATATTCAAGCTCAATTAGGACTATTCAATTCAGGATTACTAATCGAATTGATAAACGCCATAAATTGTCACGCCTTGACACGCTTCGTCACTAGCGCCAATATCCGTTTGCAATGCAAAAAATAAACCTCCAAACTCTCAATAACCATCTGTTTTTTATAGGAAAAAATTTACCTTTCAGCATATTAAAGTTGGCACAACTAATGCTTATGAAAATTAAAATGTTTTCAGAAGACAGTCTTAATTGAAAGGCAATAAAATGACCAAAGGCCAAAATAAAGGCTTCACACTAATTGAATTAATGATTGTTGTTGCCATCATAGGTATCTTAGCTGCAGTCGCCATACCAGCTTACAGAGGCTACACTCAACGCGCTGCTGTCAATGCTTGTTTGGCTGAAGCAAAGGCATACACACATGCAGTATTAGCAGCTTTAAATGTCACTGGTCTAAATGTGCCATCCCCCCATAATGCAACTTGCACCAATATTCCAGATGCCGCAGCTTTAGGTTGGACGCTAGCAACGATGCCGGCAACATTCACTGCAACGCCAATACCGCCAGGCAACACGACAAATGTTACTTGCACCATGGCCAGTGGAAATTGTAACTAGCAGACAAACCAACAGCCAGCGCAGGTTGCGCAAACGGCTTTTGTTTGCGGCACCTTAATGCCTCTGCCCCAAGCCCCACTTATTCACGGCAATTCAGTTCACAAGGTTTGCTAGCAAACGCTACATATTGCTGCAGGGTGATTAAATACATTAAACGGTATTCCTTAACACCATCGCATCAATGCCGAACTGTGCCAGAATAAACGCTGCCGCACTGCTGCGGCGCCCGGTCTGGCAATAGACGATATACTCTTTGCTGGTATCCAGTGTCGGTGCAATACTGCGCAGATCTTGCAATGGTGCGTTGATGGCGCCATCCAAATGTTGATACTGATATTCGGATGCAAAACGTACATCCAGCAATTGCGCGCCCTCAGCGATTTTCTGTTTCGCACTAGCCATATCCACATAATGGACAATAGGCGCTTTCAGCAGCTCGACAAAATCCTGCTTGCCCAAGCGCAATAGTTCGCCATCAGTCTTCATGGTCACAGTCGCATTGCGTTTGGTATCGGAAGCCAGCGCCTCTTCACCGAAGGCTGCGCCACGCGATATTTCAGCCAACACCACTGGCGGCTCGCTCGGGTCCTTGACACGGCTGACCTCGGCGGTACCTTCTTGAATCAGGTAATAATAATCGCCCTCCTGAGCTTGCGTCACGACCACCTGCCCTGCGTGTACTTTCATTGGTGTCAAACGTCCCAGCATCGCCTCGATGTTGGCAGCCGGTACTTTACTGAACACGCCGTTCTTTAATTTGAACGCATTAAAGCTAGCAGCATCCAGTTTGAATTCTGGCGCCTTCGTGTCTACATATGGCGCACCTGTCGCAATCTGGTTGCCAGATTGGGAGCCGTATCCAGCAATCTGATCCCACGTCATCATAATATCGATCAGATCAAGGTCGATTCGAGTCACTTCCAAAGGCGTCAGGGCTATCGTGTCCCTGATCTTCAACCTGCCTGTATCCACCGGGTACTTTGCTGCTGCAGTACCCGCCCGCAGGATGAGTTTATTACCATTCTCATACCGAATACCCAGATCGCCTTTGAGCAAGTAGATCGCCTGTGTCTGTGCATCGCTCATGCGCGTAGGATCCAGATCTTTACTGATTTGCTCGACGATACAAACATCCGCAAGTTCATCCAAACGATTGGGAGATAGCTTGGCAATAGGCTCGAACTGCGCCAACCGACCCTTATCCACAAGCGCTGCTTTAGAAGGTTTATTGTCCATGTGTCTATTTTTCTAATTCAAATCAAATAATTGGTGTTGTAGGAGCGCCTGGCAATGCCGAGTCGCGGGATTGGCCGCAATTTCCTGCATAATCATTTCGCCCTCACCTGGTTTGAGATGTGTAATGAACGTCTGAGGCTGCAAGCGCGCTTTGGCAAGTTCCGAGGCCAACGTCTCTGGACACAGATGCTTGGAGATTCTGGCTAATTCAGCATCCGCATTCCTGAATGCAGTCTCAACGATGAGATATTCCAGGTTTTCTATCTGGTTGACATGCTGCCAAAAGTCATCAGTCCCTCCCGTATCACCAGTAAACACCAAGCTCTTGGCGCCACCGTTCACTTGGTATCCCAAAGCCGGTACGACATGATTTGCCGGCAAAGCTGTAATCGTCACACCGGGCAACGCTACTGACTGCCCTGGGGCTATCGCCGCATATTGCAGGAAAGGCTGCTCTGGATTAGGTATCTGATTGAAATCCGGCCAGATTTTCCAGTTGAATATATGTGTCTTTAGCGCCGCTATCGTCTCCTGATGGGCATGCACAGTCACCGGAGTATCCCGCAAACCAATCGCACTATCCAGCAATAACGGGATAGCGGCAATATGGTCCAGATGGGCATGGGTGACAAAGATATGGTCGATTTTCAGCAAGGTTTCCAATGACAAATCCGCTGCACCCGTTCCTGCATCGATCAGCGCATGCTCCCCCACCAGTAATGAGGTCGTACGCAAATTACCACCGACACCTCCGCTACAACCCAATATTTTGACTTGCATCCCCATCTATTTCGATTCCAGATTAAACACGCCATCCCATAGATCATCGGGAGGATTTTTACGAAAACCAGCAATGCGCTGGATATAAAGCGCATATAACCGTGCAGGCGATATTTTTTGCAAATTCAGCAACTGCATCTCAGCAAGGTCCCAGTCTTGATTGCGATAGTGCCGAATTGCCTCGCGAAACAGGACAAGCTCATCCTGCAATTGCCCAGCAATCCCCTCGTCTAGCGGCTCGAAGATTGCCACGGCTTTATCCTTGCCTTTCACCCGCACCGTATCCAGATAACGGTAAGCAAATTCGGGGACTTGATCCTTCATTGCCTCACTGACAATGATATTTACATCATACAATTTAGTGAGCCCCTCCAGCCTAGATGCAAGATTGACCGCATCCCCCATCACGGTATAAGCCATTCGGAAGCGGGAGCCCATGTTCCCCACTACCATATTGCCGCTATTCAAGCCAAAACCCATTTCAATCGGCGGCCACCCCTTGATGACAAAGCCATCGCTGATATGTTTGACCGCCGCCTGCATCTGCAGTGCGGTTTGCAGCGCGTTCCTGGCATGTTGCGGGTCTTTTAGTGGTGCACCCCAGAATGCCATGATGGCATCACCCATATATTTGTCGATAGTTCCACGGTTCTGATGAATTATCTGCGTAAGCGGTGTCAGGAACTCACTCATCATTAGGCTGAGCTGCGCTGGGTCCATCTGCTCCGCTATGGTGGTAAAGCCACGGATATCGCAGAACAAAACGGTCATATCCCGGCTCTCACCGGCAAGATTGATCGACTCAGGATTACCTGCCATCTCTTCCACCAGCTCGGGAGGGACATAATGCCCAAAAACCCGCGCCAATTGGCGCTTACCGCGAGACTCCACAAAGAAACCGTAGCTCATATTCAAAATATATAGCAACCCTATCAAGACCAAGCTGGTAGCCAGCGGCAATACCAGATTCGCAAACTGCCATAAAACGAAACTCGACCCAACTATCACTGCCAACAGCACGAGTGTAACAAGCGTTGCCCGGGCAGGATTAACTCTATTCAACAAGACAATCAGCAAAAAACCTGCCAGCAACACCATGATAAACTCTGCTCCCAGCATATAGCCCGGCCTTGCCTTGATATTGCTATCCAGAATCCCTGCAATGAGGTTGGCATGTATTTCTACTCCCGGATATGCACTTTGAACGGGTGTCGCGCGCAAATCCATCAACCCCGGTGCCGTGGTGCCTACCAGTACTATCTTGCCTTGAAGGGTGTCTGCAGGCACTTTCTGATTCAATACATCGCTCGCTGACACATATGGAAAGCTCCCTTGCCCGCCTCGATACGGCACCAATGCAGATAAGCGATCGTCTACTGGCATCTCTTTATCAGCAAGCACAATAGATTCCAGGCCGGAATATCTCCGACTGACCCCAATCCTGGCATATTTTGGGCGAAGCTTTGTCTGATTGAAATAAGCCTTGGCCACAGCTACAGAGAGCGCATCGTAGTATCCGCCTTGATAAGGTGTTAGCAATGCTACTTTACGGGTGATTCCATCCTTTTCGGGCTGTGGATTGAAGTGCCCGGCCGCCAAGGCATGCTCCTGCAATGAGGCCAAATTAGCACCAAAGCCTAAGGCTGTCTCAGCTTGACTGTCTTTATTTGAAATTTCTGCTGATGATAAAACAGGCTGTGGTAACTGACCAATCTTTGATGCACCCTGGTTATGCAAGAAATAATAGCCCAGCACCACCTTGCGGCCCTTCAAACTGTCGGCAAAAACCTGGTCATAATCCAATTGCGGTTTGATTTTCTCGATAGCCCGCGCCAGCGCGGCATCATCTTGCAGGTAGGTTCGCTGAATCTGTAGCAGGTTCTTGAGACCGGAACTTTCATCCTTTTCGGCGAACACCACGTCAAAACCCAAAGTATCGATGTGATAATAGTCGAACAGCGTATCGACCATAGCTGCTAGCCTATTTCGCCCCCATGGCCAACGCCCCTGCTCGGACAAGCTTTTCTCGTCGATATCCACAATCACGACGCGTGGGTCGATGCCGCGCGACATCAGCAAGTTCAAACGTAAGTCGTAGCTGAAATTCTCAAGCTTGTTTAAAAAACCTATCGGAGAAACACCGCTTACATGCAAGAGTGCTGCCGCGATCACCAGCAAACTCAACAGTGTGCGTACTGCATGCTGCTTTACATTTGCTATCAATGGGTATGATAAAAAAGGCATGATTGGATTAAAATGAACAGTATAATTTTAGGACTTTTATCGTAACCTACAGCTTTCTCTCCTTGGGCATTGTAGCGAATAACCTCTCCCTTAGCGAAACACAAAATGAATTACGAAAATCCAGTTGAAATATGCCCGCGCCCAAGACCAAAAGGCAGCGTGATTTGGTTGCATGGATTGGGCGCTGATGGGAATGATTTTGTACCCATCATCGAAATGCTCGACTTGCCGCATCTCCGCTACGTCCTGCCACATGCCCCCTACCGGAAAGTCACTATCAACAATGGTTATGAAATGCGCGCCTGGTACGATATTTTTAGCCTGACGCCAGGTAGTCAGCAAGATGAAGCCGGCATTCGACAATCGCAATCCTATATAGAAATGTTGATTGCAAATGAGGTGTTGCTAGGCTCCCCATTACAGCGCATCGCGCTGGCCGGATTCTCGCAAGGCGGCGCTATCGTACTTCACACTGCGACTCGTCAACAGGGACGCTTGGCGGGGGTGCTCGCGTTATCTACTTATTTACCGATAGCGGCATCTTTAGCCACAGAAAAAACAGTAGCTAGCCTGCATACACCCATTTACATGGCGCATGGCAACTATGATGAGATTATCAACATCCAAACTGGCATGACATCCCTTGAGAAACTGCAATCTGAAGGTTATCAGGTCGATTGGCATGAGTATGCCATGGGACATAGTGTATGCGCCGAAGAAATCGCAGACATACGGGCTTTTTTACTACAAGTTTTACCAGAATAGGCACGTAAAGCCTGAATGTTTGTTAGAATACTTTCCGTAATATAACTTGCGCCATGTCAAAACAAAACACGATCTCATCGCCAGTCGAAAACCTCAGCTTTGAGGCAGCTATAGCCGAGCTGGAAGCCATCGTCGCGCAAATGGAAGCAGGCAACCTTCCACTTGAACAATCCCTGTTAGCCTATACGCGCGGAGCCAGTCTGTTGAAACACTGTCAACAATCCTTATTCTCAGCCGAACAGCAAGTGCAAGTTTTGAACGAAGCACAAACCCTGTCACCTTTTGAGATCGACCATGAATAAGCCCATGCCAGAACTCATGCAAGAGCAGGCAGAACAATTTAGTGCCTGGGTAGGCAAGATGCAAGCACAGGCAGAATATGTGCTGGATCAGCACCTGCCTCCTGCAGACGTCGTACCGATGCGCTTGCATGAAGCCATGCGCTATTCCGTGCTTGGAGGCGGCAAGCGAGTGCGTGCATTACTTGCCTACGCTGCTGGCGAGTTCTGCAATGCCAAAATGGAGAAGACAGATATACCCGCCGCCGCCGTAGAATTGATTCATGCGTTCTCATTGGTGCATGATGACATGCCCTGCATGGACGATGACGATTTGCGCCGCGGCAAACCTTCAACCCACAAACAGTTTGGTGACGCGCTTGCCTTATTAGTGGGGGATGCCCTACAAAGCTTGGCCTTCCAGATAATATCCCAAGAAGAATCCCTAAAAAGCGGCCAGAAAATCAAGATGCTGCATGTGCTCGCCTTAGCCAGCGGCTCACGTGGCATGGCTGGCGGGCAAGCGATAGACCTGGAAAGCATGGGCATCCCGCTAAGCCAGGAAGAACTGGAACAAATGCATATCCATAAAACCGGTGCGTTGATACGCGCTGCAGCGTTGATGGGCGCCTATTCCGCAGACAACCCTAATCAAGACAAGGTAAAAGCCGTAGACCATTTTGCCAAAGCAATTGGGCTTGCCTTTCAAGTGGTGGATGACATTCTGGACAGTGAATCGGATACTGCCACTTTGGGCAAGACTGCCGGAAAAGATGCAAAAAATAACAAATCCACGTATGTCACGATTTTGGGATTGAGTGCAGCCAAAGAGCTGGCAAATGAACTGCATGCCAATGCTATGGCAGCATTGTCGTTCTATGGTCGCGAGGCCGATCTGTTGAGGCACCTTGCCAACTTCATCACGCACCGCAGTTTTTAGCTTTAGCCAACCATGACCAGCCTGCTCGAATCAATACAGTCTCCGCATGACTTGCGAAAACTCGACCGTCACCAGCTGGAGTCGCTCGCTAGCGAGTTACGCGAATTCCTGATCCAAAGCGTTGCCAGAACCGGCGGCCATCTCGCCTCTAACCTTGGTGTCGTAGAATTGACCATCGCCTTGCATTATGTCTTCGATACCCCGGAGGACCGGCTGGTATGGGATGTAGGTCATCAAACTTACCCGCACAAGATACTCACTGGACGGCGAGAAGCCATGGCTAACCTGCGCAAAGCCAGCGGCATTGCAGGTTTCCCGCGCCGCCAGGAAAGTGAATACGATACTTTCGGGACTGGTCATTCCAGCACTTCCATCTCCGCAGCACTGGGCATGGCTATCGCCGCAAAGCAGGCTGGCTCAGATCGTCGCAGCGTGGCCATCATCGGCGATGGCGCCATGACAGCTGGCATGGCGTTCGAGGCACTCAACAATGCTGGCGATATGGATGCCAACATGCTGGTGATCCTCAACGATAACGACATGAGCATCTCCGACAACGTGGGGGCGCTGAACAACTACCTCGCCCGCTTGCTATCCGGACGCTTTTACGACCGTGTACGCCGCAGCGGTAAGAAGGTGCTCGAAATCGTGCCGCCGGTAAAAGAATTCGCCAAGCGTGCAGAAGAACATGCCAAGGGCATGGTCACACCTGGCACATTGTTCGAAGAGTTCGGTTTCAACTATATCGGCCCAATCGATGGCCATGACTTGCCGGTATTGCTGGATACCCTCACTAACATCCGCCAATTGCAAGGGATGCAGTTCCTGCATGTTGTCACTCAGAAAGGTAAAGGGTATGTGCCAGCTGAAGACAACCCGAGCAAATACCATGGTGTCAGCAAGTTCGACCCAGGCAATGGTGCATCGCTTGCTGCGCCAGGCAGCAAAACCTACACGGAAATCTTTGGCGAATGGCTTGTAGATGCTGCCAATGCCGATGAACGACTGATTGGCATCACGCCAGCCATGTGCGATGGCAGCGGCTTGAATGCGTTTGCCGAAAAATTCCCTAAGCGCTACTTCGATGTCGGTATCGCTGAACAGCATGCGCTTACGTTTGCCGCCGGGATGGCCTGCGATGGCTTGAAGCCTGTCGTGGCGATCTACAGCACTTTCCTGCAGCGCGCCTATGATCAACTCATTCACGACATCGCTTTACAAAATCTTGATGTGCTTCTGGCGATAGACCGCGCAGGCCTGGTTGGCGCAGATGGTCCTACCCATGCGGGCAGCTTCGATTTGAGTTATCTGCGCTGCATCCCCAATATGGTAGTCATGGCACCCAGTGACGAGAACGAATGCAGGCTCATGCTAAGCACGGGTTACCAGCACAAAGGCCCTGCAGCCGTTCGCTATCCGCGCGGCTGTGGCATAGGTGCAATTATTCATAGCAGTCTGGACACCATCGAGATCGGCAAGGGTGTTTTAAGACGAACCGCCAGCGACAAGACAGGTAAAAAAATCGCGATTCTTGCATTTGGCAGCATGGTGATACCTGCCTTGGAATCCGCATCCATCCTTGACGCCAGCGTAGCCGACATGCGTTTTGTGAAGCCACTCGACATCGGATTGATTCAACAGTTGGCGAAATCACATGACCTGCTGGTCACGGTCGAAGAAAATACCTTGATGGGTGGCGCTGGCAGCGCAGTGCTGGAAGCTATGCAAGAGCTGCGACTCACGAACCCTGTGTTAACCCTAGGCTTGCCAGACCGGTTTCTCGAGCATGGCACCCACGAAGCCATGCTGGCGGACTGTGGATTGGATGGCACAGGCATTACTAAAGCCATTAAAGATTGGTTGAACTAACTTTCGCAGCAATCTGCCCTTGTTATAGCGGTCAGCACCCCCATTTAAAAGACTGAACTTAATTTTTGTTTTAGCCTCTAGTTCAGAGTACACTTAGCGCAGTGCAAAAAGTGCGCCTTTTCGGAACTATCACTATGAATCTGACCAACTTACCAGACACCGCAAAAATGCCTATCGAAGATGTGCAGAATACGCCCGACGCGCGCCATCTGGACATTAACAAAGTGGGGATCAAATCCATCCGCCACCCAGTCGTCGTTAAGGATAAATCCGGCGGCGAGCAAAGCACCGTGGCAGTTTTTGACATGTATGTGCATCTGCCCCACAACTTCAAGGGCACACACATGTCGCGTTTCGTGGAGATTTTAAACGTCAACGAAAAAGCCATCTCCATCGAATCCTTCGAGGACATCCTGCGCACGATGGTAGAGCGCCTGGAAGCAGAATCTGGTTATGTCGAGATGCGTTTCCCATACTTTGTGAACAAATCTGCGCCAATTTCCGGTGTGAAAAGTCTGCTGGATTATGACGTGACGTTCATCGGAGAAATCAATAAAGGCAAGTTTGACATCACCGTCAAAGTTTTGGTGCCGGTTACTAGCTTGTGCCCATGCTCCAAAAAAATCTCTGACTATGGTGCGCACAATCAGCGCAGCCATGTTACCGTTACTGCACTGATCAACGACTTCATCTGGATTGAGGACATCATCAACCTGGTTGAAAAGCAAGCTTCTTGCGAGCTATTCGGGTTATTAAAACGCCCCGATGAGAAATATGTCACTGAGCGCGCTTATGATAACCCTAAGTTTGTGGAAGACATGGTGCGCGATGTGGCTGCTCAACTGAATGCAGAGAAACGCATCGATAAATACATCGTGGAATCTGAGAATTTTGAGTCTATCCATAACCATAGCGCATATGCTTTGATAGAGCGTGACAAGCGAACAAGCTAATTAATTAAGATTGTTGTGAGTGGCTAATTATCGCTAGTTATTGACCGATTATGTGATTAGCACACACCTTGAGCCAAATCTGAATACCAAACTTAAAACGGGCTACGGCCCGTTTTTTGTCAATAAATTACCCAAACTCTCGGAACAAATTACGATGATGGACTGTCATTTTGTTAGCGCGAACATTTAGCAATGTTCGACTAGCTGAATATGGACAACAGAAGCCCTCAATCATAAAAGGTTAATAATGGCATTAGCGAATTTAGCAATCTCCCTATCGGAAAAAGGACTCCTACCAGACCACTTCATACGCGCAGGGATAAGACGACTATGCGAACAGCGCCTTACCGAGATAAATGCGGGTGACTGTGAGTCTTCTAGCAACTTGCGTGAGCGCTTTTTTGCCGAGATGAGAATTGCTGAGATCGCGCCATTGCCAGAAAAAGCCAACAAGCAACATTATGAGATTCCCGCGGAATTTTTTAGTCTGATTCTAGGGAAGCACCGCAAATATAGCAGTTGTTACTGGCCTGCCGGCATTGCTAACCTAGACGCCGCAGAGCACGCTGCTCTGATGACAACATGCGAGCATGCCGACCTGCAAAATGGCCAGGATATACTAGAGCTTGGATGTGGATGGGGCTCACTCTCCTTATGGATGGCGGAGAATTATCCTGACAGCAAGATTACTGCTGTTTCTAACTCTAACTCGCAACGCGCATATATTGAGAAACAGGCGGAAAAACGCAGGCTGAACAATTTGCATGTAATTACGTGCGACATGAACAATTTTGACATGCAAACTCAGTTTGATCGCATAGTCTCTGTTGAGATGTTTGAGCACATGCGCAATTATGAGGTCTTGTATCGGAAGGTAGCAAGCTGGCTCAAACCTGAGGGCAAATTCTTCAAGCACATCTTCGTACACCGCAGCACCCCTTACGCTTTTGAAGTAAATAGCGATGATGACTGGATGAGTGCACTCTTTTTCTCTGGCGGGTTCATGCCCAGTGACGACACCCCGATGCGCTTTCAGCGCGATTTATTACTGACAAAACAATGGCGCTGGGATGGCACCCATTATCAGAAAACAGCAAATGCCTGGCTTCAAAATATGGATGCGGCACATGATGAAATCACCAACATCCTTACAGCCACATACGGCGAAACAGAAACAGAGGTATGGCGACAACGTTGGCGGATTTTTTTCATGGCATGTGCTGAACTATTTGGGTACAACCAAGGCCAGGAATGGTGGGTGAGCCATTATCTCTTCGATAAAAAAACATGAATATCATTTCCAACTTTGTATTGTTCCAGATCGGCTGGTTTGCCTGCGTACTATGCGCTGCCAAGGGCTACCCATGGCTGGGGGTTTGGGCCTCGATTATCATCATGTTGATATATGTATCAGTGAATACGCGTAAAAAGCAAGCGTTGGAACTATTGGCTTATGCATTGCTGACAGGCTTGGTCTTTGATGCCATTCCTGTATATCTAGGATGGGTCGATTTTCCAGCCATGCCTTACTGGAGCACGGCACTGGCACCCGCATGGATGCTGGTTTTGTGGGGCAACCTTGCTACCACGCTAAACAGCAGTCTTGGCTGGTTACAAAACAAACCTTTACTGGCAGCTTCATTTGGATTGATTGGCGGACCGCTAGCCTATATCGCAGGACAAAAACTCGGCGCGTTTAACATCTTGCAGTTCAACAAAATGACCATTTACCTTGCAGTTGGCTGGGGATTGGCCATGCCCATGCTGTTTTATCTCAGCAATCGCAAGATGAGTTCAAAAGACTCCATGTTTACAGAATCTGGAATCGCATAATGCTGGTATGGAACCACTATCTGCTCGCCTTGATCGCAATGAGTATTATGGCCATTGTCGGCTGGGCATACAGTCGCCGCATACACAATGTCACTGTTGTGGACAGCTTATGGGCATTATTTTTCCTATTGCTGACAGTGGTTAATGCAAGTTTGCTGGAGCATTTGTCCATGCGCTCGATACTGGTGCTTGTACTGGTAACTCTATGGGCACTGCGATTATCTGGCTATCTGCACATGCGTAACCATGGCAGGCCCGAGGACAAGCGATACGCCGCTATAAGAGCCCGCAACCAACCTAACTTCGAACTCAAAAGTCTATATCTGGTGTTCCTATTACAAGCACTATTGGCGTGGATTATTGCCATGCCTTTGCATACATCGTTGCATTCATCTGTGCCACTTAACAATTTAGATTGGCTTGGTGCAGCCTTGTGGCTGATAGGCATGTGCTTCCAAGTCGTGGGTGATGCACAATTGGTATGCTTCAAACAAAAAATAGAAAATAAAAATAGCGTCATGCAGCATGGCTTATGGCGTTATACCCGGCACCCAAACTATTTTGGTGAGGCCTGCATTTGGTGGGGTTATTACTGCATAGCTGCATCCAGTGGTGCTGCCTGGACAATCTATTCACCGATACTGATGACTTTCCTGCTAGTCCATGTGACTGGAAAGAAATTATTGGAAGCAGACATTGCCGAACGACGGCCTGGTTATTCTGAATACATCCAACGCACGAGCGGCTTTATTCCTTGGTTCCCAAAAAATTAGATTTTGAAAGGTGTTGAAATGCGAGTGTTAAAACTTGTTTCCATGACATTTTTCTTGTGGTTTGCATTGTCGTCTCATGCTCAGCAATGGTCATTCAATGTATTGCTGGACGGCAAACCGATTGGCAAGCATGTATTCTCTCTCAAGCAAGAGAATGACTTGCGCATACTCAAAAGTGAAGCTATCTTCAATGTAAAGATTTTGTTTGTGAACGCTTACAATTACCATCACACGGCTACGGAGACCTGGGAAGGCGATTGCCTGACCAATCTAGTAGCGCAAACCAAAGAGAATGGCAGTATTATCAAAACAAGCGGAAAACAGAAAGACTCAGGGTTCATGCTTGACGAGCAAGCAGAATCCCTAGGTGAATGCGTCATGACTTTTGCATACTGGAACCCCAAGATTCTAGGTCAGCAAAAGTTATTGAACCCGCAAACCGGTGATTACTTGGATAGCAAGGTGAAGCATCTAGGTACAGAAACCATCCAGGTTCGTGGTGAGCCAGTAAAAGCCGCTCACCATGTTCTGGACACGCCAAAATTCAAGATCGATCTATGGTACAACGAACATGGTGAATGGATGGCATTGCAGTCCACTACCCCAGAAGGCCGCAAAATCCGCTACACCCTGCAATAAATCTTATGCGCACATTATTTATTGGAACAATCATCATGATTCTTACCAGCCTGCTAACGGCTTGCGCAAGCAAGCCCAGCGTACCTGTCGTGGAGAAGGTAGAACTGAATAGATTCATGGGCAAATGGTATGTGATAGCGAGCATACCCACCATGATCGAGAAAAACATCTATAACGCTACCGAGACCTACACACTGAATAAAGATGGCACGATAGACACAGAGTTCACCTTTCGTGATGGCAGTTTTGATGGTGCGCAAAAGAAATACAACCCGAAAGGATTTGTGAGAGCAGATACTAACAATGCTGTGTGGGGCATGCAGTTCATTTGGCCAATCAAGGCTGAATATGTGATTAGCTATTTGGATGAAGATTACCAGCAAACCATTATTGCACGAAGCAGCCTAGATTATGTATGGCTGATGGCACGCACCCCGAGCATTACCGAAGAATCTTATAACAAGCAAGTCGAACGTATCCGCGCCATGGGGTACGACACAAGCAAGTTAGTCAAAGTGCCGCAACGTTGGGAGTAGAGCGGATGTGGAAAAACATAGTGGCCTGGTTTGATAACCAGCCGTATAGGAGTCAACATGCATGCGAAAAATCTCCTAAAAGCGTAGAGCTGATTCGGGTCATACCTTTTGTTGTTACGCACATGGCTTGCCTGGGTGTCATATGGGTAGGCGTCAGTTGGATAGCCGTTGCAGTGTGTACTGCACTATACGTACTTCGCATGTTTGCGATCACCGCTTTTTATCATCGCTATTTCTCACACAAAGCGTTCAAAACGACACGGATTGCGCAATTCATTTTCGCCTTGCTGGGAGCTAGTGCCGCCCAGCGGGGGCCATTGTGGTGGGCATCCCATCATCGTCACCACCATGTCCACTCCGATGCACCGGAGGATGTCCATTCCCCGCGTCAGCAAGGTTTCTGGTGGAGTCATCTGGCTTGGTTCCTAGTAAACCAAAACTTTCACACCAACCCAGCTCTGGTCAAAGAACTCATGCACTACCGTGAATTACGCTTTCTAGACAGATTTGATTCCCTCATCCCCATACTACTTATCGTCACGCTATTTCAATTGGGGGGCTGGCTGGAAAACGCTTTTCCCCAATGGCATACCAGCAGCTGGCAGATGGTAGTCTGGGGTTATGCCATATCCACAGTCATGCTTTACCACATGACCTTCACCGTAAATTCGCTTGCACATGTATGGGGTAAACGCCGTTATGCCACCAAGGATGATAGTCGCAACAATTGGCTAATCGCTATCGCGACCCTTGGAGAGGGCTGGCACAACAATCACCATCACTTTCCTGGCTCAGCGCGACAAGGTTTTTTCTGGTGGGAACTGGACTTCACATATTACGGACTTAAACTGCTGGCAGCATGTCGGGTGATCTGGGACTTAAGGCCTGTGCCATCATCCAAATTACATCAACATTTGATTGGCTCTTGATACTTCAATGAAAATAGCAATCGTAGGCAGCGGCATCGCCGGCAATACATTAGCCTGGCACCTGCATAAATCGCATGATATCAGCGTATTCGAGGCTGAAAGTCATATTGGCGGGCATACGCACACCCATACTATTGACCGCTTTGGTCAGCAATACCAGATTGATACCGGCTTTATTGAATTCAATGACAGAACGTA
>DAOMMM010000012.1:0-48994 GCA_035423825.1 Methylophilus sp.
CATTCTTGGCAAGTTCCTCGATAGGCATTGCCGCAAACTTAGCGTATAGAGGTTTTAATTCCTCATTGGCTTTGTTTACTTCATTTTCATACTGACCAGCTTGAGTCCATCCAAGTTTGCCGTTATAAACACCCAAGCCAGGATAGATTATCAGATAGGCCAAGCCGAATATGATGGTAATCACGAATAAGCCTACCCACCACATTGGTAGCGGATTGTTCATTTCACGCAAATCACCATCCCATACATGGCCGCTCGTATTGTCGCTACTGGCAGCCACTTTGATCTTGCTAGCAAACCAGAGCAGCACGGCACAGCCAATGATACCGCCTAAGGTAATGGCAGCAATGAAAAGTGGCCAAAAACTGTTAAAAAAGTCACCCATTTTATTTTCCTCTAAGCTCTTTCAATTTAGTCCTCTTTAAAGGGCAGGTTGGCTGCCTCTTTAAAGTCCGCAGTATTGCGACGACGCCATGCCCAGACGATGATGCCGATAAAAACGATCAGCCCCATCGTTGTAACAATCGCGCGTAATGTGTTGATTTCCACTTTAAGCTCCTTTAGGTGCTACTGGATCACTTAAGATGAACGCCCAATACCTGCAGGTAGGCAATCAATGCGTCCATCTCAGTTTTGCCTTTTACATCATTGGCAGCAGAAGCAATCTCTGCATCTGTGTATGGTACGCCTACTTTACGCAATGCTTCCATATGCGAAGCAATCGTGCTTGAGTCAACTTGATTGGTTTCCAGCCATGGGTAGGCAGGCATGATAGATTCTGGCACAACATCACGCGGGTTATTCAAATGGATTCGATGCCAATCATCACTGTATCTGCCTCCTACGCGATGCAAATCAGGACCGGTACGTTTGCTACCCCATTGGAAAGGGTGATCGTAAACGAATTCACCCGCAACAGAGTAGTGGCCATAACGTAAGGTTTCTGCGCGGAACGGACGTATCATCTGTGAGTGGCAGTTATAACAACCTTCTCGTTGATAAACGTCACGCCCAGCAAGTTGGACAGCAGTATATGGCTTCAGTCCATTGATAGGCTCTGTTGTGGATTTCTGGAAGAACAAAGGCACGATTTCAACCAATCCCCCAAAAGCCACTACAACCAGAATCAATACGATCATTAAAAAGTTGCTGGTCTCAACTTTCTCGTGGCTCAGGCCACCTTGTGTGTTTTGGTTTGACATAATAATTTCCTTAAGCGTGTGCAGTGACTGCTGGGATATTAACTACAGCAGGTTGACCATTGCGTGCAGTTTTGATCACGTTCCACAACATAATCACCATGCCGGTCAAGTACAGAGTACCGCCTAAAACACGAGTGAAGTAGTAAGGAGTTTTCGCTTTCACGCTTTCAATAAAGGTGTAGGTCAGTGTACCGTCTGCATTGATGGCGCGCCACATCAGGCCTTCCATCACGCCAGAGATCCACAAAGCTGCGATATAGAGCACGATACCGATTGTAGCCAACCAGAAATGTACTTCGATGGCTTTCACACTGTACATTTGTTTTTGACCAAACAGACGAGGAATCATGTAATAGATTGCGCCCATTGAAACCAGACCTACCCAGCCCAGCGCGCCTGAGTGAACGTGACCTACAGTCCAATCGGTGTAGTGTGACAAGGAGTTAACGGTTTTGATTGCCATCATCGGGCCTTCGAACGTACTCATACCATAGAAGGACAAGGATACGATCAGGAAACGCAAAATGGGGTCATCGCGCAGTTTGTGCCATGCGCCAGACAATGTCATCATGCCGTTGATCATACCACCCCAGCTAGGTGCCAGCAGAATCAAGGAGAACACCATACCAAGTGATTGGGTCCAATCAGGCAGTGCCGTGTAGTGCAAGTGGTGAGGACCCGCCCACATGTAGGTGAATATCAACGCCCAGAAGTGCACGATAGACAGGCTGTAAGAATATACTGGACGCTCAGCTTGTTTAGGTACGAAGTAGTACATCATGCCTAAGAAGCCTGCAGTCAGGAAGAAGCCCACAGCGTTGTGGCCATACCACCATTGTACCATCGCATCTTGTACACCAGCATATGCGGAGTAAGACTTCATCAGGCCGGCTGGTATCGCGGCGCTGTTAACAATATGTAACAGGGCAACTGCGATAATGAATGCGCCATAGAACCAGTTAGCCACATAAATGTGTTTAACTTTACGAATACCTACCGTACCAAAGAAGTTAATTGCATAAGCAACCCAAACAAGTGCAATCAGGATATCGATTGGCCATTCCAGCTCAGCATATTCTTTACCCTGAGTGTAGCCTAACGGAAGCGACACTGCTGCTGCCAGAATCACCAATTGCCAACCCCAGAAGGTAAAAGCAGCCAGCTTGTCAGAGAACAGTCTAGTCTGGCAGGTCCGTTGTACTACATAGTAAGAAGTCGCAAAAAGCGCACATCCACCAAAAGCAAAGATAACTGCGTTGGTATGTAATGGACGTAAACGTCCAAAACTGGTCCATGGTAAGCCGAGATTGAGTTCTGGCCAAACAAGTTGGGAGGCTACGATTACGCCTACCAACATGCCAACCACACCCCAAACCACAGCCATGATGGCAAATTGCCGGATGACCTTGTCGTTATAGGTCGATTGTGTATTTGAAAGTTGCATTTAATTTCCCCTGGTTTTTTTCGTGACGGCTGTTACACGCGTGCACGATGATTACAATGCGTCATTTACCGCACCCGAATTTTAAGTTAGGGCGCTGTACATGCCGTTTGATATAAATCAATCTTCATGCAGAATGCGTTCACCCTCTGCTTCCGTGTCTTCAAACTGACCTGTGTATATGGCCCACCAAAGCCCCCCTAATATCACCAATACCAGTACGACGGAGAGTGGAACGAGTAAAAATAGAATATCCATAATTAATCAAAATTATGCGCCTCTGAGCGCGGTGTGACAATATGTGCCAGGCGTGCAGCGTTTAATATAACCAGCAGCGAGCTTGCTGCCATGCCTAGCCCTGCAAGCCACGCTGGTAGCATCCCAGCAACAGCCAGAGGCACGCATGCGGCGTTGTAGATGGCTGCCCATAACAGATTCTGTTTGACGATACGCATGGTTCTGACCGCTTCTGTAAATAATTGTGGCAGGCGGTCGAGTTCGCCGCTCAATATTACAAAGTCGGATTGCGCCTGTGCCAGCGGTACCGCCTGTCCTATGGCGATGGATGCGTGGGCACGCGCGAGTACCGGTCCGTCATTCAAGCCATCTCCGACCATGGCAACCTTGTGACCTTGCTCTTGCAGAGATTGCAGGTGTGCCAGTTTTTCTTGTGGTGTGCAACCGCCCTTGGCTTGGCTGATGTGCAATGCGTCGGCTATCCGTGTCACAGAAGCTTGTTTGTCACCCGAAAGCACCTGTGCACTTAGCCCCATCGCTTTCAAATCAGCGATAGCTTGGGCTGCCTCGGGCTTGATGGCTTCAATAATCTCAAAACTTGCCAGCCAGCCCTTTTCGTTGACCAAGTGTACCATGGAGGATTTTACTGCTGTTTGTTCTTGCGCAGTTTCGTTTCCGCAAAATGCGGCCGAACCAAGCTTGAGCTTGCCTAAGCCAGAATCCGCCGTCAGCCCGGCGCCAGCGATTTCTTGCACATTTTCGATATTTTTCGGATAGATTGCCATGGGTTGCGCCGCGTTAGTCAGTGCCCGTGAAACCGGATGCAGTGAGTGCTGTGCTATAGCGGCGGCGATTTGCAATGCCTCTGTTTTTGACAAATTCTCTGCTGTTGAGATATTGCCTACTGTCATCTGGTCATGCGTCAGTGTGCCGGTTTTGTCGAATACGATAGTGTCTACGGTAGTGAGCGCTTCAAGGGCCTGCATCTTGCGAACCAACACACCGCTTTTGGCTAATGCGCCTGAAACGGTCAGCATTGCAGCTGGCGTGGCTAAGGATAGTGCGCATGGGCAAGTCACTATCAGCACAGATACGGCAACCATCAACGCGCGGCTATGGTCGATATGCCACATCCAAGCCGCTGCAACGGCTGCAGCAAATAAGACGCCAAGCAGGAATGGACGTGCAATTCGGTCGGCAAGCAGAGCTAAGCGGGGTTTTTCTACAGATACGCGCTCCATCAGTGCAACAATCTGGGCATAACGCGTGGCTTGCCCAACCCGGTCGATTCGCACCAACACTGATGAGGATAAGTTATGACTACCTGCAATAACTTCGGCACCTAATGGTTTGTCTACCGGTTTTGATTCGCCAGTCAATAAGGCTTCATCCGCCTTGGTCTCGCCTTCGATGACTTTACCATCTGCAGGAAAAGTCTCGCCAGGAAGGATACGTACTACGTCCCCAACGACCAGCCTGCGAGCGGCGATCCTCTCGAAACTTCCGTCTGCTTTTTGACGTTCGATGCTGTTTGGAATACGCCGCATCAGTGCATCCAGTGCACCGGCGGTCTTGTCACGCATGCGGAGTTCTATCCAGCGTCCGGTAAGAAGGAAAAACACGAACATCGTCAACGAGTCAAAATAGACCTCATCTCCCCACCAGCCTTTAGGTTCGAAGGTGGCTGCAGTGCTGACGATGAAAGTGATTAAGATGCCAAGCGCAACGGGTAGGTCCATGCTGATTTGCCGCTGCTTAAGGTCGTTAAGAGCATTATTGAAGAATGGGGTAGAGGAAAATATCAATACAGGAAGGGTGAGAACCCAAGATGCCCAGCGCATTAGCGTGCGCATGTCGGAGGACATGTCCCCTGTTGTGGCGTTATAGGTAGGGTAGGCATACATCATGACCTGCATCATGCAGAAGCCTGCTACAAGCCAACGCCATAACATCAAGCGTTGTGCTTTTTTACGGTCATCCTGGCTAAAGGCTTCGGTAGCGGGTAGTGCGCGGTAGCCTGCCTTACTGACAGCGCGCATCCAGTCGGATGGCTTAGCTAACCGGGATGACCAGATGATGCTTGCACGACCGCTGGTGGCGTTGACCTCGGCCTGTGACACGCCTTTTACGCTTTTGAGCGCCCGTTCCACGTTCAAGGCACAAGCTGCGCAGTGCATGCCTTCAATAGCCAAGCGGGATTCCCAAATCTCGTTGTCATCACTTTTGTGTTGACTGAAGCTGATCCATTCTGCCGGGTCGTCTACAGCCAGCCAAATCGCTTCGTCGGAAGGGGTGGAAACCTTGCTGCTATGAAAGGTAATCGGAGCTTGTTGCATCATTGGATTCTAGCATAAAACATTATATAAAAAAGTATAATGTTGTGGATAATTCCCAACTGATTGACTGTACTTTTCCCGATTTGGTTCATATGTCATGCAAATATTGATGTAGGTTAAATACATATCAAAATTGAGTTGTAGAAACCGAAGGTTACTCTTATTATTTGGTTTAACAAAACTAAAAATTAAGGTTGCTGTGTCATGAATACTAATAATAAGAAAACAAGGGTCTGTTTTTATCTATCATGGCTTGATTGATATGAGAGCGGACAGGATATCGGTTCGTTCTGTTGATGAAACCCATGCCAGACGAGTAAAGTCTGCACTTAAATACTTAGCCGTTTTTTGCGCGATTAACGGTATCGCTTGGATGCTATTTTTTGGCAGTGATACCAACCCTCTTCTGCTAACTGCAAATATTCTAACTTTGTTGTCAGGCATCCTTACTTATGTACTGACCAAACGCGGATATACAAAGCCAGCTTCGTATTGTCTGTTCTCGCTCATTATTGTGGCACTTGTTTTGTTATGCGTTTTTCTGGATTTGCCAAGCCCGATTGCCCCGCGAGTATCACATTATTATTTTCTTGTGATAGCTCTATGCAGTTACTGGATATACGAATACGAAAGCGACTGGCTACGTTTCGGCGTGAGCTCTCTTTCATTAGTACTGTTTATCATTTTTGCAAGCTCGAATTTTGATTTCATCACCACCTATCGAATTTCTGATGAGGTGCGTGAATTAGGTGCATGGGTCAACAGTTTTTTCGTGGTCTTTATCTTGTGCGTGATTTTTTATGTGATGCAGTCTGATGCAATTCTGCGGATACAGGGTGGCGCCGAAATTAATGATGCCTTATATAAGCAGCAATTCGAGCTATTCTATCAGCCGCAGGTTGATAGCTCATCCAGGATTCTGGGGGCGGAGGTTTTGTTGCGTTGGCACCATCCGCAAAAAGGCTTGACGTCCCCAATGCAATTCATTCCCATGGCAGAAAGCGCCGGGTTGATGGTTCCGCTCGGCTATTGGGTGCTGACTCAGGCCTGCAGGCAATTGGCTGAATGGAATGGCACATTATTTGAGGGATTTCATCTGTCGGTGAATGTCAGCGCCCAGCAGTTCAACGAGCCAGATTTCGTGGAACAGGTTAAAAAGATCGTAGAGAGCTACGGTATCGATTTTCGCAGACTTAATCTGGAATTGACCGAAAGTATCGTGATTCAAAACACGGAACAAGTGATTGCCAAGATGCGCAGCCTGCGTGCGTTGGGAATAGGCGTATCGCTCGATGATTTTGGTATAGGGTACTCATCCTTGAGTTACCTTAAGAACCTGCCAATCGACCAACTGAAGATCGATAAGGCGTTTGTGAAGGAAATATTGGCGAATGAACTGGATGCTAAGATCGCCAACCATATCATTCACCTGGCAAAAGATCTAGGGCATTGTGTTATTGCAGAAGGAGTAGAAACCGAAGCCCAGCGGGATTTTCTGCTAAGTAACGGATGTGAACTTTATCAAGGGTATCTGTTCAGTCGACCCTTGCCGATTGCAGAGTTTGAGCGCTATGTCTACGACAGGCAGTCGACTTCATTAGTTTGCTAGCCTCCTTGCAAGGCGCATGCAAAGCTGGTTTTAGGTCTGCTGTCTAGACAATCAACGCCAAGGACAGGCAAGTTTTAATTTTTGTTCGCTTTCATAGCCAGCATATTGTAGAAAGTATCTGCTGAATTTATGATTGGTAACTGAACTGTTTGACGCTGATTCGGGGTGCAGCATAGCCGGGGTGAAGCATAGCCTAGTAGATTGCTGTGTTTGAGATGCGGAGGTTGGAGGTTCGAATCCTCTCACCCCGACCAGATATTCATTTTTTCTGTATTTCTTCTGGATGTTTGTCGCAATCTTCATTGTGGAGATAGGGGCTTTGCGGTATAATTGTATCCCGTCTGCAATTATTCAAAAGTCTTTTCCATGACCAAATATGTATTCGTAACGGGCGGGGTTGTTTCATCACTTGGAAAAGGCATCGCCGCCGCCAGTCTTGGCGCAATCCTCGAATCCCGAGGCATCAAAGTTACCATGCTGAAGCTAGATCCATACATCAACGTGGATCCGGGCACAATGTCGCCATTCCAGCACGGTGAGGTGTTCGTTACCGATGACGGTGCAGAGACTGATTTGGATTTAGGTCATTATGAGCGCTTCATCTCCCAACGCATGGGTAAGCGCAATAATTTCACGACTGGTCAAGTTTATGAGAACGTTATCCGCAAGGAGAGACGTGGTGAGTACCTCGGCAAGACTGTGCAGGTGATTCCGCATATCACTGACGAAATCAAGGCCAAGATTAAAGCCGGTGCTGAAGGCGCAGATATCGCAATTGTCGAAGTGGGCGGCACTGTGGGCGACATCGAGTCACTGCCATTTCTGGAAGCGATTCGCCAGATGGGCATTGAAGAAGGTAAAAACAACACCTGCTACGTGCATCTTACTTTGCTGCCTTGGATCCCGACTGCGGGTGAGCTGAAAACCAAGCCGACGCAGCACTCAGTGAAAGAGTTGCGTGAAATTGGTATCCAGCCCGATATCCTATTGTGCCGCGCCGATCGTCCGATTCCAGAAGATGAGCGCCGCAAGATTGCGTTGTTTACGAACGTGGCTTTCGAGGCTGTGATCAGTGCGATCGACAGCGATTCCATCTACAAGATACCGGAATTGCTGCATGACCAGATGCTGGATGAGATCGTTTGCCATAAACTAGGGGTGCTGGCCAAAGCGGCAGATTTGTCCGAGTGGAAGAGCATCACCCATGCGCTGGCTAACCCGAAGCATACTGTGAATATTGCCTTTGTCGGCAAATATGTGGATTTGACCGAATCCTATAAATCACTCTCGGAAGCCTTGATTCACGCGGGCATTCATACCAAATCCAAAGTGCATATCCATTATGTCGATAGCGAGCAGATCGAGAAGGAAGGCACAGGTATGCTTGAAGCCATGGATGCAATCCTGATTCCAGGCGGTTTCGGCAAGCGCGGTACGGAAGGCAAGATTACGGCAATCGAATATGCGCGTACCCATAAAGTGCCTTATCTGGGTATCTGCCTAGGTATGCAATTGGCAGTGATTGAATACGCACGCCATGTGGCTGGACTGAACGATGCCAATAGCACGGAATTCAATCAGGATGCTCCGCATAAACTCATCGGACTGATTACCGAGTGGCAAGACGCTAGCGGCAAACAGGAGAAACGCGACGAAAGTTCCGATTTGGGCGGTACCATGCGGCTTGGCGCGCAGAGTTGCCCGATAGTGCCTAATACGCTGGCATCCAGCATCTATGGTGCGCAGGTCAACGAACGTCATCGTCACCGTTATGAAGTCAATAACCATTATGTGGAGCAGCTGCAAAATGCTGGCTTGGTGATTTCTGCTCGCACCAAGACCGAAAATCTTTGCGAGATGATCGAGTTGCCGCAAGATGTTCATCCGTGGTTCGTGGCATGTCAGTTCCATCCAGAATTCACGTCCAATCCTCGCACTGGGCATCCGTTGTTTGAAGCGTATGTGAATGCAGCACTGAAGTACAAAGAGGCAAAAAAATGAAATTATGTGGATTTGAAGTTGGCCTAGAGCATCCGCTCTTCCTGATCGCAGGCCCTTGCGTCATTGAATCCAAACAGATGGCTTTGGATACCGCAGGACAACTAAAAGAGATTGCTGCACGTGTAGGTGTTCCATTCATCTACAAATCGTCTTATGACAAGGCGAATCGCAGTTCCACCAAGACCTTTCGCGGTTTTGGCATGGAAGAAGGCTTAAAGGTCCTGGACGAAGTCAAAAGCCAAATTGGTGTGCCTGTGTTGACCGATGTGCATACTGAGGAGCAAGTGCCGAACGTGGCTGCCGTGGTGGATGTGTTGCAGACCCCGGCGTTCTTGTGCCGCCAGACGGACTTCATCGTGGCTTGTGCCAAATCAGGAAAGCCGGTTAACATCAAGAAAGGCCAATTTCTGGCACCATGGGATATGAAGCAGGTCGTCAACAAAGCCAAAGAGGCCAACGGCGGTGTTGACAATATTATGGTTTGCGAACGAGGCGCGTCTTTCGGCTACAACACCTTGGTGTCCGATATGCGCGGCTTGGCTATCATGCGTGAGACCAACTGCCCAGTGGTGTTCGATGCTACGCATTCGGTACAGCAACCCGGCGGGCAAGGCGACAAGAGTGGCGGTCAGCGCGAGTTTGTGCCAGTCCTGGCCCGCGCTGCGGTCGCCAGTGGTATCTCCGGTGTATTCATGGAAACGCACCCAGACCCAAGCAAGGCGTTATCGGACGGACCAAATGCCTGGCCATTGGGCAAGATGGAAGATTTGTTACATGTGTTGGTCGATTTGGATAAACTAGTCAAGAAAGCAGGCTTTGCTGAACAAAGCCTTTAGCAGGATAGATTTGTAGAGAGGGAAGGAAAAAGTCATGAGTGCAATTGTAGATATTATCGCCCGCGAAATTCTAGATTCACGCGGAAATCCAACGGTCGAGGTGGATGTATTGCTGGAAAGTGGCGTGATTGGTCGCGCTGCAGTTCCCTCTGGGGCATCTACAGGTGCGAAAGAGGCCATGGAACTGCGTGATGGCGACAAAGAGCGTTATCTCGGCAAAGGCGTGCTGAATGCAGTGGAAAACGTGAATACCGAAATTACGGAAGCCATTATCGGCCTAGATTGTGAAGAACAAAGTTTTATTGATAAAACCTTGATTGAACTGGATGGCACCGAGAACAAGGATCGCTTGGGAGCAAATGCGATTTTGGGTGTTTCCATGGCATGCGCACGCGCAGCTGCCGAAGAATCTGGCTTGCCGCTGTATCGCTATCTGGGTGGATCCGGCATGATGCAATTGCCAACTCCGATGATGAACATCATCAACGGTGGCGCGCATGCGGATAACTCCGTGGATCTGCAAGAGTTCATGATCATCCCGGCTGGCCTGCCGACTTTCCGTGAGGCTTTGCGCGCAGGTGCCGAGGTGTTCCACGCACTGAAGAAAACGCTGCATAAAAAAGGCTTGGCCACTACCGTGGGTGATGAAGGCGGCTTTGCGCCTAACTTACCTTCCAATGAATCTGCCTTGCAGCTGATTATGGAATCGATTGAAGCCGCAGGTTACGAAGCCGGCAAGGACATCTACCTTGGTTTGGATTGCGCCAGCACCGAGTTTCATAAGGATGGCATGTACCATCTGGAATCCGAAGGTTCCGCGTTGACTTCTGCACAATTCGCCGATTATTTGGCAACGCTTTGCGACAAGTATCCGATCATTTCCATCGAAGATGGGATGGATGAGTTCGACTGGAATGGTTGGGATATTCTTACCAAACGCTTGGGTAAAACCACGCAATTGGTGGGTGACGACCTGTTCGTTACTAATGCGAAAATCTTGCGCGAAGGCATCCAGCGCGGGGTGGCGAACTCCTGTTTGATCAAAGTGAATCAGATAGGTACCTTGACAGAAACCTTCCAAACCATCGAAATGGCAAAACGCGCCAACTACACAGCGGTGGTTTCACATCGTTCCGGTGAAACTGAGGATACCACCATCGCAGATATTTCTGTGGCGACTAATGCCTTGCAAATCAAGACCGGTTCCTTGTGCCGTTCTGAGCGTGTTGCGAAGTACAACCAGCTGTTGCGTATTGAAGAGGAATTGGGCGATGCCACCAGCTATGCCGGCTTGTCGGCGTTTTACCAGCTTTTCAAATAAATAGGTGAAAGCGCTCACCCTGATATTCGTCATCCTCATTGCCTTGCTACAGTATCCACTGTGGCTGGGCAAGGGGAGTTGGTTGCGGGTATGGAACGTCAATCAGCAGATTGAAGATCAAAAAAAAATCAACAAGGCTTATCAGCAGCGCAATGAAACGCTAGGCGCTGAAGTGCGTGATTTGAAGCAGGGAAGCGCTGCTATCGAAGAGCGTGCCCGCAGCGAACTTGGCATGGTCAAACAAGACGAAGTGTTCTATCAGGTAGTGGACCAGATCAAGGTCAAGGACTTGCCTCCAGTGGTGCCCGCACAACCTTGAGGCAGTTGTTTCTGTAAGTCTTTTATTCCAATTTGTACGGTAAGGCTTTAAAAGCCAGCGGATGATTGTTCCAAACTATTTGCATATTCGCCTGTGCTTCCAGGCGCAATTCCGCAAGCACATCAAACCCTTTATCCAATCCGGCAGCGACACGCACAATTTGACCACACTCATTGCCTTGCAAATCCAATAACTTATCACCCGCAGCGGGTTCATGCTGACAGGTGATATGTGCCAGAAAAGTCCTACGTTTCACAGTGCCTAGATAATGAGTCCTGGCGACGATTTCCTGTCCGGTGTAGCAGCCTTTTTTGTAGTTAATGGCATTCAGCGCATCTAGGTTCAGCATCTGAGGGACGAACTGTTCCTGCGTCGACGGATAGATTTCTGGTATGCCAACTTGAATATCCAGCCAATCCCAACAAGCTTTACCAGCAGGCTGGCACTGCTTGTTGAGTAAATTCCAAAGCGCGATTGCATTTTCTGCGCTTGCGAAGATTTCGAAACGGCTGTGGTCGGAGATGGTTGGTAGTCTCATGACGGTACAATTTTCCAATGACAGCAGATCAAAATCCTCCGAGGGCAAATCACCAAGGCTGGAAGCCAATATGGAAGCGGCTTCAGGACCATTGATTCCGAACTTTACGATTTCATTAGAGACATCTTTGATCTCAACTTTGCTGCGCAAAACGTACATCCGTAAGCGTTTGGCGATTGGTTCGACCAGTGATTTTGGCAGTTGCAAATGCAAGTGATCCGCGTGGGTGAAGGCGAGGAAAAGCGCCAACAGTCGGCCCTTCGGGTTACAGTAGGCAGTGTAATGCGCGTTGCTGCCTGTCAGCAGCTTTACATCATTAGTGACTTGACCTTGCAGAAAACTCACAGCATCTGCACCGCTTATCTCAAGCAGGCCGAGATGTGACAAGTCACACAGTACATTGCCTGAAGTAGTGATCTGCAATTCTTTTTTGCGATTGTCAAAATGCACTACGCTATCGTTATCAAATGTGGCACCTTGCTCTTGTAGATGCGTTTGCCAAACTTTGTTGAGCATTGTGGTTTCCTTCAATATCAAAATTGTGTCAGTGCAGATCGTGCCGCCGCTTCATCCAGCCCTTTGCCGATGATGACGATGCGGCTGACAGGTTCGTCTTCCTGCCAATCCTGCAGCAAGGTAGAGGGGTAAGGTGTGAAATGCACCGCATGAACCGCAATCGGGTGTGCTTGGTCGGTGACGTGCAAAATGCCTTTCAGGCGCAGCAGGTGTTCGCCGAAATGCTGGCAGAACTTCAGCAGCACTGGGCGAAAATCGCTCCATTTTATTGGGCTGGGCAATGTGACAGTGAAGCTGTGGATGTCATCCGCATGCGGTTTTTGCGGCAGTGTGCCTTTGCGCGCCAACGAACCGGCAGGTGCGCGCAACCAGCGCTCTGGTTCGGGGCGCTTTCCGCTGGGGTCGAATAAGCCAACATCGATCAAAAACTCCGGCTCAATCTCGCCGTGCAGCACTTTATGCTGTGTCGCGCCGGGGTTCAATTCGATGAGCTTTTCCTTCAATTCCGTGACTTGCGCATCTGTGGCCAAGTCGGTCTTGGTGATCAACAACACATCAGCTACCGCCGCCTGCTTGCGGGCCTCGGGATGGGCATCGATCTGTTGAGCGCCATATGCTGCATCGATGGTGACAACGACAGCATCGAGCCGGTATACGGATTCAATCACCGGCTCATTCAGCAAATTGCCCAGAATCGGCCCCGGGTCAGCCATGCCAGTGGTTTCGATGATGAGTCGGTTGAATTGCGGAATTGCCTGCATTGCCCGTTTAAAGAACAAGTCCCGCATCGTGTCGGCAAGCTCGTTACTCATCGTACAGCAGACACATCCGCTTTGCAGCAGTACAGCATTGTCTGCCACATAACTGCTTTCTACGTTTTGCGCCAGAATGTGATCTAGCCCAGTCTCACCCAGTTCATTGATGATGACGGCGGTGTTTTTCATGCCGGGATGGGACAGCAGTTTGTTCAGTAGCGTGGTTTTGCCGCTGCCTAAGAATCCAGTAAGTAGAGTGACAGGAATACGTTGGTCCATAACAGTATTTTAACAGAGCACTACCCAAAGCAAGGTAAAATAACGCCTATGAATGTGATGTATGAAGAAGAAGGCAGTTTCAAGATTGCCAGCATAATGAGTGAGTCAGATAGCACGCTTCAGGTGGAATCTGCCAGCGGCAAACGTTCCAAGATCAAAGTTGCCAACGTGCTGATGAGGTTCGATACAGCGATGCTAGGCTTCATGGAGGCGGCAAACAGCGAGGCGGACACACTAGATACCGACTTTCTATGGGAAAGCTGTAGCCTGCTGGATAGCGGTGAGGGCGAGTTTGGGTTTCAGCAACTTGCAGAAGCCTATTACGGCAACAAGCCCAGCGCGGTGCAGAACGCAGCGATTGCCGTAAAACTGCATAGTGCGCCAATGTATTTTTACCGCAAGGGCAAAGGCCGTTACAAGGCAGCGCCAGAAGATACGTTGAAAGCTGCGCTGGCTGGCATGGAGAAGAAACGCCTGCAGGCCGAGCAAGTTGCGCTAATGGTGGAAGAGCTTAAGGCGCATCAGCTGCCGGAATCGTTCAAGCTCAAACTGGAAGCCTTGCTATATGCGCCGGATAAGAACACGCCGGAATGGAAAGCGTTGGATCAAGCCGCTAGCGATCTTAAAAAATTGCATATCCAGCTGCTAGCAGAAGTTGGCGCGATTCCTTCGGTACATGACTATCATCTAGGGGCTTTCCTGCGCGAATATTTCCCGGATGGCACCGATTACCCTCCCTTCGAGCAGTTGACCGCATTGCCGGAACTGCCGCTTGCGGAAGCTGAGGCGTTTAGTATCGACGACAGCACCACGACTGAAATTGATGATGCACTTTCTCTCAAGAATTTGCCAAATGGCAATACGCAGGTGGGCGTCCATATCGCCGCGCCGGCTTTGGGCATCAGGCCAGATACTGGTTTAGACAAGGAAGTGATGCGGCGGCTTTCTACTGTCTACATGCCGGGTCATAAGATCACCATGCTGCCAGAAGCTGCGATACGTCCGTTTAGCCTTGATGCCGGAGAAGTTAAACCGGCGCTATCACTGTATCTTGAAGTTGCCCCAGATTTTAGTATCGTGTCGCAGCAAACCAAATTGGAGCGCATACGCATCGCAGAGAATCTGCGCCATGACACCCTGGAGCCTTACTTTAACGAAACGACGCTGGAAAATGACAGCGGGCACCAATACTGGGGCAAGTTGCTGTATCTATTCCATTTTGCCGAGTCACTTGAGAAAGCGCGCGGCAAATACGACCCGAATCGTGCCGCGCAGATTGACTACAATTTTTATGTCGATGATGGCAAAGTACGCATCGTCAACCGCCAGCGTGGCTCGCCGATGGACAAACTGGTAGCGGAACTGATGATTGCGGCCAACAACCACTGGGGCGCGTTGCTGGCTGAGCATAAGCTGCCCGGCATCTACCGCGCGCAGAATAATGGCAAGGTCTACATGACGCTCAAAGCCGAACCTCACCAAGGCTTGGGGGTGGCGCAGTATGCCTGGAGTACCTCTCCGCTACGCCGTGCAGTAGACCTCATCAACCAGCGCCAACTGATTGCCGCAGTACAAGGTGCAGCACCTGATTATTCTGTTGGCAATGGCGATATTGGCACGCACATGCGTAATTTCGATGTGACTTACAATATCTACAACGATTTCCAGACCCGTATGGAGCGTTACTGGTGCTTGCAATACCTGATCCAGGAGAACATGCAGGAAATCGGCGCCACCGTCTGGCGCGAGAATCTGGTGCGATTGGATAATATGCCTTACATGACCAAAGTGCATAGCCTGCCGGAACTCAAGGCGGGTACTCGTGTGTTGCTGGAAATCAAACGTGTGGATACCTTGCTGATGGAGTTGGACTGTAAGTTCAAATCAGTCATGGAAACGCAAGTGCAAACATTGGTAGATGAAGAGGGAGCGGCTGATGTTTAGGCCAAAAAATGTTTAGATTTGGTCGTAAGATGCATCGCAGCGTTAGCGGCGAGGAAAGCGTGGAAGTCAGCGAAGTAGATGGCATCCGCTCGCTCTATCTCGGCTCCAGCACCATCCAAAGCTCCATGCGCGTCAAAACGCCTTACAGCCTGGAGTTGCCGTATTCCCGGGCGATGATGCTTTTCCTGCTGTTCGCCAAACGCACAGGGGACGTCCTGATGTTAGGGCTGGGCGGAGGCTCTGTCCCAAAGTATATCCATCATTTTTTGCCAGACATCTGCATCCGCGTAGTGGAAATTAACCCGCAGGTGATTGCCATCGCACGCAGCCATTTCTACCTGCCGGAAGATGATGACCGGCTGCAAGTGATTCATGGCGATGGCAAGCTGTTTCTTGAGCAAAATCCAGAAACGACGGATATGCTGATGCTCGACATTTTCGATGGACAAGGCATCCCGCCGGATTTATATGCGCAGGATTTTTTTGACACCTGCCGTGCCGCACTCAAGCCGGAAGGCATGATGGCCGTGAACCTGTGGGGTAGTGATAAGAATTTCGACATCTACCTGCAGCGAATCGAGCAGAGCTTTGACAATCGCGTATTGGTAATACCCACTGGGCGTCCGGGAAATATCGTGGTATTCGGCCTAAACAGACCGCTGTATGAAAAGCGCTGGGATGCGATACGAGCCAAAGCGCGCGAACTGGACGCACAATTCGGACTGGATTTAATGGGCTTGCTTGAGCGGCTGCGCGATCATAATCCCAATACACCGCACCGCATCACTATTGATTGAATAGAATTGGACTGATATGGAACTGAATTATTTTGCCACTTGCCCGCGCGGGCTGGAGAATCTTCTGGCGGCAGAACTGCAGGCCTTGCAGGCCAAGCGCGTGCAGGTCACGGATGGTGGTGTCAGCTTTTCCGGTGATTTGGGCGTTTGCTATCGCGCTAATCTGCATTCACGCGTCGCAACGCGGGTGCTGATGCAGGTTAGGCGTGGTAAATATGCGACAGAAGAGGATATCTATCAAGGTGCATTCAAGCTGAACTGGCCGAATCTATTCGATGTGAAGCATGCGTTTATGGTGAAAGTGACCGGTGTGAAATGTCCGCTCAAGAGCTTGGAATTCGTCACGCTACGCATCAAGGATGCAGTGTGCGACAAGTTTCGTCAGGCCGTTGGCAGCAGGCCGAATATCGATACTCGTTACCCGGCAGTGCGCATCCATGCTTATCTCACTGCGGACAGCTATACCCTCTATATCGACACTTCTGGCAATCCGCTGTATCAGCGCGGCAACCGTAAATCCAGCATCGAGGCACCCCTGCGCGAGAACCTCGCGGCGGGCATTCTGCTGCTGTCAGGCTGGCAACCAGGCCAAGCATTGCTGGACCCGATGTGCGGCAGCGGCACGTTTGCGCTGGAGGCTGCGATGATGGCGCTGCATATTGCGCCAGGCCTGAAACGTGACTTTGGTTTTCAGCAGCTGAAGAATTTTGAATCGGATACCTGGAAGAAGATCAAAAACGCGGCGGTAAAAGCTGTAAAACCCAATAGCTTTCAAAAAATCTACGCCAGCGACATGGACTTGCGTGCCGTGCGCGTAACCAAGCAGAATCTGTCCGAGGCAGGCTTGGGCGATGTGGTGCAGGTGTCGCATCTGGATTTCCTTGAGGCGCCAGCTCCCGCCGAAAGCGGCGTACTGGTGGCCAACCCGCCTTATGGCGTGCGCATCGGCGAGGATGCCGACTTAGCTGCGTTGTATCCGAAAATGGGCGAAGTGCTCAAAAAGCGATTTGCTGGCTGGAATGCGTACTTCCTCACCAGCGACCTGCGCCTGCCCAAGCTGATGCGCTTGGCGCCAAGCAAAAAAACGCCACTCTTCAATGGCCCGCTAGAATGTCGCTTATTCGAGATCAAGATGGTGGCAGGGAGTAATAGAAAGGATTCCAAGTGACTGATTCTATTGATGAACTAAGAAAACGCGTGAACAACTTTGTCGCTGAGCGTGATTGGGCGCAGTTCCATACCCCCAAGAACCTCGCGATGGCGATGATTGTGGAAGCGGCGGAATTAGTCGAGCAATTCCAATGGGATACGCCGCAGGAAAGTACGCAGCTGACTCCCGAAAAGCGCGAGGCGGTCAGTCATGAACTGGCCGATACATTTGTGTACCTGCTGCGTATTGCCGAAGTGCTTGGTATCGATTTGATTCAGGCTGCGAATGAGAAAATAGAACTGAATGCCAAGAAATACCCCGCTGACAAAGTACGCGGCAGTAATGCAAAATATACAGCATATGAAAAGTAAGGAGTTTTGGATGAGCGCGATATTGACTTCCCCTGTGACCGATTTGCTAGAGCAGCATGGCATCGCTTTTGATGTGGTAGAGATTCCGCTGAGTGAAGACAAGAAGCCGGTGCGCAGTCTGGAGGAGCTGCTGACAGTGAAAGGGTTGGACCCAAAATCGGTAGTGCGTAGCTTGCTGTTTCGCGCGGAGTCCGGCAAATTCTGCATGCTGGCGGTGGCGGGTGGCGGGCGTGCCGATTGGGCGATTCTGCGCAATCACCTGAGCGAGCGCAAATTGCGTATGGCGGAATATGACGAAGTGCCTGAGGCGACCGGTTATGTGGTGGGTGCCGTGCCGCCGATAGCGCTGCCCGCCGAAATCAAGGTGCTGGTGGATGGCAGCGTAAAAGCTTATGAAAAAGTGGTGATAGGCAGCGGCGTGCTGGGTTACGCATTGGAGCTGAAAGGCAGCGATTTGCTGAAGCTGCTGGAAGGCGCAGACCACGGAAATTTTGTTAAAGCAGAGTAGTTTTTCTTACATACGCGCGCGTTCTTTGCCAAAATCACTGGCTTGGAAGCTGCATCCAGATTGCCTTTCAGGGCATCTGTTTTGATAATGAAAGAGAAGTGCGCAAAAAAGCCGGCGTTTGCCGGCTTTTTTATTTGGCGATACTAGCTTACAGCACGACTTTTACAATACTGCCAGGGCAGCATCGTAATTCGGCTCGTTGGCGATTTCGCTGACCAGCTCACTGTGCAGCACTTTGTTGTTCTCGTCCAGCACGACGACGGCGCGCGCGCAAAGTCCGGCCAGGCTGCTATCCTGAATGTAGACACCGTAATCGTTGGCGAACTTGGCGGTGTTACGGAAAGTGGAGAGAGTGGTCACCTTTTCGATGCCTTCTGCGCCACAGAAGCGGCTTTGCGCGAAGGGTAGGTCTGCCGAGATGCAGATGACCACAGTGTTGGTCATGCCGGCAGCTTTCTGGTTGAAAGTGCGTACCGAGGTGGCGCAGGTAGGCGTATCGATGCTGGGGAATATATTCAGCACTTTGCGTTTCCCGGCAAAGTTTTCCAAAGTCGTGGGGTTGCGTTTCGCATCGGCCAGTTCGAAAGCGGGAGCGGTTTCACCTTTTTGCGGAAGAATGCCGCCGATGTTCACTGGATTGCCTTTGAGGGTGACAGTTGCCATAGTATTACTCCTAATCTGGGTTGAAAAAGTTATATTTGTGGGTTATTTCAGAGCGTTCAGCGCCGCCTGATAATTCGGTTCGTCCGCGATTTCCTGCACGAGTTCCACATGCTTGACGATATTGTTCTCATCCAACACCACTATGGCGCGTGCGCATAGGCCGGCCATCGGGCCGCTGGATATCAGCACGCCGTAATTGATCATGAAATCGCGGCCACGCAAGGTGGATAGGTTGATGACGTTCTCGATCCCTTCACTCACGCAGAATCGACCTTGGGCGAAGGGCAGGTCTGCGGAGATATTCAACACGACGGTGTTGCTCAGGTTGGCTGCATGCTGGTTGAATGTGCGGACAGATGTAGCGCAGGTGCGGGTATCTATGCTGGGGAAGATGTTCAATATCTTACGTTTTCCTGCAAAGGTTTCCAGCGTGGCATCCTGCAGACTCTTGTCTACCAGCGTGAATTCCGGTGCCTTGCTTCCGACTTTCGGCATATCGCCAGTGACATTGGTGGCTTGGCCGCCAAGTTTGATGACAGTGATGGCTGACATGATGCTTCTCCTTTAGTGGGTTATTAATTTTTATTGTTGAGAACATCATAAAACAAAAAGCACCTGCGGAACAGGTGCTTTTGTTGAGCATGCCGAATAGCGACTAAACGTTTTCGCTCAGGTAGCCAATCGTCATGGTCTGGTTGTGCAGGACGCTATCCTGTGTTTTGGGACGCGGAGCCAGTTCACCGTAAGAATAGAAGCCGGTCACGCTGGTTTGTGGGCCAAGTACCTGCTGTACCTGGCGCACTTCATCCACCACCTGCTCAGCCATGACGCCTTTGCGACCCACGCAACTGACACAAAGCGCCAGACCAGGCTTGTTGGTGGACTGGTTGGTGAGACCTTCCAGCACGATGTTGGCGGCACCTGCGGCGCCTTCTACCAGACGGTCATGGTTGGATTGGCATAAACGTACGGTCTCGCCTTCATCCACGTTGCCGGCGAAAGTCAGGCTGTTATCGGATGCGTTGATAGCCAGTAGGGTGCGAATCTTCTCGACATCTTTTTTGCCTTCCTCGATGACTGCCAGCGGGAATTTGAGACCGGTGCCAGGCAATCCACGCGCAAACGCCTCGCCGATGTACATACGATAGAGTGGCAGCGCAGGTTTCCCGTCCATCTCGTAAACCACGTTCTTGCTGGATTTGGTGATCTTGCGCGGTGGGCCATAAGGTTTCCAGCCACCCAAAGCGCCACTGGAAGTTACCAGCGCATTGCCATACAGGCCGACAGCGATGACCTGATTGTTGGCTATTGTATCGTTGAATAGCTGCAGTGTTTTCACGAATGCACCGCCATCACCAGCCAAGCCACCTACGATGGGGACTTCACCCAATACGCTTTGAAAGCCTTTCAGTAATTCGGAGCCGTTGACGTTCAGTCCTTCGGAAATGACTAATACGGTGCGCAAATCGTCCGCTTTCAACTGTCTGGCGAGGCCTGCACCGGTATCAAACGAGCTTTGCATGCTGTTGACGGTGGTTTGTGCTACACGCTGGGTTGTCCTCTCCCATTGGATAGCGGTGATTTGCAGGCTGTCGTCTTGTACGCCGTCCGGGCCAATCTCGCCAGAGGTGGTGCAGCCGATGATTTGTGCCACCGGATAACGCGTTTTAAGCGTGCTTTGCAGCTTGGCTTCACCGAACCGTTTGATGGAACCAAACACCAGGACCAGGTTTGCGGTAGCCAGCGGAGAAGGTCCTGATAGGCTGCTAATTGCCTTGGAAGCGCTGAGAGATTCCTGTCTAATCAACATATTGGCATTCCTACTGAAATAAAAATACCGGCCAGATCGTAAGCTCAATCAGGCGGGTTGTTAATCTTGTACAACACACTTAAAGTGAAATATTACAAATATTGCGTAAGTGTTGCAAATTATTTTAAAGAATGTAATATTTTGTAAGCGATAAAACAGAACTGTAAAAATAATCTGCAAAACAAAAGTTGTTTTTTGAGCAAAATATTTTGGTTGTTATAAGCTATTTTTTTATCACTAAAAGGACATGCAAGTGGCGCAAACGGATTTGGCCGGTGTAAAAGTAATGGTGATTGATGACAGTAACACGATTCGTCGTAGTGCCGAGATATTCCTGAAATCTGCTGGTTGTGAAGTGATTCTTGCCGAAGATGGATTTGACGCATTGGCCAAGATTGCCGAGCAGCACCCCCAAGTGATTTTTGTCGATATCATGATGCCGCGCCTAGACGGTTATCAGACATGTGCATTGATTAAGCGTAATGCACGTTTCAAGGCTACTCCTGTCATCATGCTTTCTAGTAAAGATGGTTTGTTTGACCGTGCACGTGGGCGTATGGCGGGTTCGGATCAATACCTTACGAAGCCTTTCACTCAGGAAACACTGACCGAGGCGGTTGCTGCATTCGCGAATAAAAACAGCTAAATGCGGATTAAATGATCAGGGAGAAATAACTCGATGGCTATCAATAAAGTATTAATCGTGGATGATTCGGCAACAGACAGGTTTCACTTGACCGAATTGTTGGAAAGCTCCGGTTTTCAGGTAATTGCGCTGGAGAGCGGGGAGGCTTGCGTGGAAAAAGCAGCTTCGATTGCGCCTGACTTGGCTATCATCGATATTATCATGACTGGCTTGTCGGGGTTTCAGACAGCACGTGCACTGTCGAAGGATCCAGCCACGGCGAATATTCCGGTAATCCTGTGTTCCGGCAAACTGCAAGTGACTGATTTGAGTTGGGCTGAGAAAATGGGTGCCAGAGCCTGTTTGCTTAAGCCTATCAAAAAAGAAGAGCTACAGGCTGCAATTGAAAAGCTTTAATCCAATTTAAGATGTAATAAATAATATAGACAATGGCTAAAAGCTCGAGTTTAAGGGAATACCAAAGCGGCATCATCGCAAGGCTGGAAGCCGTTAAAGCGGCAGGTGCCGAGGTGTCGCAAAGCTATCTTGGAGTCATGATTGGTGAACGGCATGTGCTGGTCAACCTGCAGGATATCAGTGAGACATCGCCAATCGTCGAGATTCAGCCGGTCCCATTGGTGAAGCCGTGGTTTCTGGGTATGTCCAACGTGCGCGGTGTCTTGTATGCCATTAACGACTTGGCAAGGATGCTGGATGGTGTATCGACAGTGATGACTTCCAGTACGCGTTTACTGTTGATGAATGATAGTGTCGTCAGTAACGTGGCTTTTCTTGTGGATAAGCTGGTAGGTTTGCGGAAACTGGATGAAATGCAGCTGACAACAAACGTAGTGGATGATGAGTTGTGTCTTAAGCCGGAAAGTTACGAGGATGCGGATAAGCGGCTTTGGTATGTGTTGGACAGCGATAAATTGGTGCGGTCACGCGAGTTTTCCGCGCCATATCTGGTTTGATGTTAATTAAAAATATAATTCAATCAATAGTATATTGCATTTTAGATTGGTAATAAGAGGGAAACGACATGGCGCTAGAATTTTTAAAAGATATTCCGGGCAAGTTCACCAAACTGTTCTCCAAAGGAGGTGATGGCGCCGCGCGAGCTGGTGCGCAAATCGTCTGGCCAATAGTGGGTTTGATCTTGTTTGCGGCATTGGCTTTCTATGTGATTAACCAGGTGCGCGTAAATGGTCCTGTATACGGCCAGATCAAGTCCGGTTTTGATTTGCGTTCCGACATTTTGCCACCTTCGCTGTACGCGGTGGATGCGTATGCTGCCGCTAATGAGGCTTTTGTGGCTACGGCTGCAGGTGACTACGAAAAACGAGACAAGAAACTGGAGGAAGTGAAGAAGCTGGAGAAACAATTCAAGGAGCGTTCTGAGTATTGGAAATCTAGTCAATTCAATCAGGTTATGGGTGGTTCTTTCCAGGCGGTCATCAAATCCAACGAGAACTTCTACCGTATCTTCAATAAAGAATATTTGTCTGCAATCAAATTGGGTGCTGTAGCTGCTTCTGCGCCATTAGGCGAGCTGACCAAAGCGTATGAAGTGAACAAGCAGACAGCGCTTGCGATGGTGCGTGAGGTGGAGAAGGCGTCAGCAGAGATCGAATCCTCAAGCCAGAACTTGGTGAGGTTTGCGTTGCTGGCGTTAGCCGTGTTGGGCGTAGTAATTGCTCTGCTTGTGTATTTCTTGGGCAAAAGGCAGGCGGCCGCCATTGATGAGGCGATGGCTACTCTGGAGAAAGACGGCCAGGAGAATCAAATGGCTGTTCTGGATCTACTGGACGAGATGGGCGACCTCGCAGATGGTGACCTGACTGTGCGCGCCCAGGTGAAGGAGAATATTACCGGAGCGATTGCTGACTCTATTAACTATACGATTGATAGCCTGCGTGATGTGGTGACGGAGATTAACCGTGCGTCCGAGCAGGTGAACTCCGCGACCAATCAGGCGCAAGAAACTTCAGCGGCTCTGCTGGTTGCGACAGAGCGACAATCCACTCAGATTACTGAAACCACCAATGCGGTGAACAACATGACCCGTTCTATCCTGGAGGTGTCTAGCAATGCGAGCCAAGCGGCACAGGTTGCGCAACGCTCACTGCAAGCGGCTTCACAAGGTTCGCAAGCGGTACAGAATACAATTGCGGGTATGAATGGCATTAGAGAGCAGATTCAAGAAACTTCTAAACGAATCAAGCGCTTGGGTGAAAGCTCCCAAGAGATTGGTGAGATCGTTGAGCTAATTTCCGACATTACCGAACAGACTAACATCTTGGCGTTGAATGCTGCGATTCAGGCGGCATCAGCGGGTGAGGCAGGTAGAGGTTTTACCGTGGTTGCAGAGGAGGTGCAGCGCTTGGCGGAACGTTCATCCGAAGCGACCAAGCAGATCGGGGCTATTGTGAAGACCATTCAGACTGACACCAACAGCGCAGTGGCTGCGATGGAAAAATCTACCGAGGGTGTGGTGGAAGGGGCTAAACTGTCTGATGAAGCGGGTAAAGCGCTGACGGAGATCGAGACCGTTTCCAACAATCTGGCGCGGTTGATTCAATCTATTTCCTCCGCTACTGAGGCGCAAACACAGGTGGCATCGCAAGTGACCAAAAACATGCAGCAGATTTTGGAAGTAACGACGCAAACGACTGAAGGTACTAAACAGACTGCAGCTTCTATTGGCCAGTTGACAGCGCTAGCAGAAGAGTTACGGGATTCGGTGGCCGGGTTTAAATTGGCTTAGTATGAATTGGCTAGCTTGGCGATTACGGTTGCCAAACCATGCCTGATTTGAGGTAAGAATTCGTGCCAGAAAATTTTGATGTAGGCCCACTCACTTGGGTGAAGGATGAGATTAACCAGGCGCTGGATGCAGTGCTGGAAAATATTGATTCGGCTAAACAAAATCCGCATGACACATCCGTTTTCAGGTTTTCCAAGACCCATCTTTATCAAGCAAGTGGCGCATTGGATATGGTTGGCTTGGAAGGCTGCAAGCGTTTCAGCGACGAACTGGAAAAACTTGCAGGTAAACTGGAACAGAAGGCAATTGCCTTAACCCCTGAACTTGCCGATGACTACGCCACAGCAGTCAGATCGCTCAAAGCATATATTCAAGATCTTCTGAATGGTGCGATGGATGTGCCTTTGCGTCTGTATCCTGCACTCAAGCCGCTTGTAGAAGCACAAGGCGGTACACTGGAAGAAAGCGAGCTGTTTTTTCCTGATACTACCAGCACTGCCCCAAAGGATATTCCTAGCAAAGAACTGGAAGGTAGTGCTTATGCGCAATACCTTGTCGAGCAGCGCTTATCGTTCCAGAAGTCTTTGCTTGATTGGCTGCAGAATAAGCAAAACGATGCTGTCCGTCGAATGACGGATGCGATGGCTAATGTTAGTCAGGTGCAGAAAAAAAGCAGTGATAAGACCTTATGGTGGGCAGCTAGCGCATTCACCGAGTCTTTGGAAGAGCAAAGCATGGCGCAGAATGCTGGCGCTAAACGCTTATGCAGAAGGTTGGACCAGGAACTCCGTTCTCTGTCAGAAGGCGTACAAAAGCCACACAGCAGTCTGCTTCGTGATGTGCTCTACTATGTGGCAGTCAGCAGTCTGAATAAGCCAATCGTCAATCGTGTGAAACAAGTGTTTGCGCTGGACAGCCTGACAGGACGCGTTAGCGCTGGAACACAATTCAAGCCAATTCAAATGGGCGAGACAGAACTGGCTAATGTATCGCAACTCATGTCGGTAATCGACGCCTTGCATGAGATATGGGATGAAGTGTCCAATGCGATTGACTTTACAAAAATGACTGAAGGCGTAGCATCTCACGTGAAAGTTGATGATGTATTGCTTACCAGATTTACTGATTTGGCGCAGCAACATGTAACAGAGGCCGAGGCGCTATCACACGAGGTGATTAAAGCCTTGTATCATGCTACGCGGTCTGCAGTAAGCGCTTTGCAAGGAAATACGGCAAAAGCCACTCAGGCCGCTTTGATTGAAATCGCCGCAGGGTTGCATTTGCTTAAAGATGCGCTGATGAACTACCAGGCTTTTGATGCCGAAAGAGCACAGGGCGTACAGGAGCAAACATTTCGGCTGGAGAATGTGATTGCTGGCAATTTTGAAGAGAATGTAGCCCCAGAGCGCCTGGAAGCGCTTGATATAAGCATCGTAAAGGCAGTGGTATCACAAATCAAGGAGTCGCTGCAGGAAGTCGAACAGGCGCTAGATGCTTTCTTCCGTAACCCGACTGAAAAATCGACCTTGCTGAGCACTCCTAAGCATACTCGGCAGGTGGTTAGTATTTTTGACATGCTCAATCAGGCAATCCCTACCGGCATTTTGCAGGCATGTGAGAAGTTCATTCATCATTTTCAGCAAGAAGGCTATCAACCTCAAACCTCACATTTCGAACTGGTAGCGGAAAGTATCAGCATGTTAGGTTTTTTTGCTGACGAGCTACCTAAACCTAGACAAGAATCTGCTGCTGCATTAGGCGATGCATTGGTGCGGCTGAATACGGCGCTGGAAGCACTGTCGGTTGCTGGAACCACAGAAGAAAAATTAGAGTCCGGCAATATCGCACAAACATCTGAGTCCGATCGAGAAGATAAGGTCGTTGATCAAGCTTATGACGATGAACTGCTGGATATTTATCTGGCGGAATCTGAGGAAGTGCTGGCGCATATCGCACAGAATCTGCAAGCACTGCGAGTAAATCCTACCGAGCCAGATGCATTAGTAGAAGTACGTCGCAGCTACCACACGCTAAAAGGGAGTGGTCGCACAGTCGGGCTGGCTGCGTTGGGCGAACTGGCAGGTAAAGTGGAGTTTTTCCTGAACGCGTTGTTGGATAAAAAATCTAATCTCAATTCTGCACAGATTTCGGGCATAGAACAGATTACTGCTGCATTCGCAGACTTGGTGTCCGCATTACGTACAGAGCATCGTGTGGAAGTGCCACAGGCATACTGGTTGGCTAGGATTGCAGGGTTGCCAAATCTTTCCGACCAGCAGCCTCCTGTATCTGAAGCGATGATCGCAGACACGTCCGTCGTTAAACCGAAAAAAGCTAAAGCAGGTAAGTCTGGACAAAAAGAAGATGCTTATGTACTAGTTGGTGGTACACGCAAGCTGGCGCGCGGTTTGTATGAGATATTTATCAACGAAAGCATGCAGAATGTAACCAAGCTTGAACAGGATTTAGCTAAGTTAAAACAAGCTGATGCCGAGATGCCGAGCGCTCAGGCAAAACGTGCCGTGCATACATTAGCCAGCAATGCGCTTGCTACAGGATTTACCCCTTTGGGTGAGTTGGGAAGGGCCTTGGAAGGCTGGCTGGATGAAGCCAAGACTTGGACACCTAAACAGACTGAGCTATATGACAGTGCAGTGCATGCAATATCCGGGATGTGGCAAAAAGTTTCCGAACTTAAAAATCCGCGTGCTGCACGTGCCCTAATCAAAGTGTTGAATGAAGCAGCGGAAGTCGCCAAGGCAAGCCAGGTTGGCGACGTTGAGAATCTTCAGGTTGAAGAACTGGATATGGAAGCCTTTGATCGCACCTTTGCGCAGGCTGTGAAATCTAGCGCTGAAGAATCTGGAACGTCAATCACAGTTATCTCAAATGAGCCTAATTCTACGCAGGAAGAAAATGATGTCAGTGCGATAGAGGTTAAGCTGGCGACAGGTGCCAAGTCCCTTGCGCTCGACAGGACAGATGTCGACAACGAAGTGCTGACGATGTTCGTAGAAGAGGCGCAGGAGCTTGTGCCAGAAATAGGTGTGGAGCTTAGAGCTTGGCGCTCTAATCCCCGTGAGAATAAATACCCTGAGGCATTACAGCGGTCACTGCATACGCTCAAGGGTAGTGCGCGGATGGCGAACCAGAAAGCCCTCGGTGATATGATCCATGAGCTGGAAGATAAAGTCGTTCGTGCACAAAAGCGCCAGCCAGTCCCAGAAGACTTTTTGGTCATGTTCGAAGAGTTTGACCAAATCAGCGGTGTCTTTGAAGAAAGCAAAGGCCAGGCAGCAGAAGATGTAGTCAAGAAAGCTGAAAGTGCTGATACGGTACCTACTGCGCGTGCGGTCGACAGGAAAGCCCAATTCCTGCGCATGCGTGCAGATGCCTTGGACCGGATGATCAACGAAGCGGGCGAGATATCGATCATCCGCTCCCGCATGGACAGAGAGGTGCTTGGGTTCAAGCAATCTTCAAGTGACTTGACTGAGAGCTTGACACGTTTGCGCGGGTACCTGCGTGAATTGGAAATCGAAGCTGAGACCCAAATGCAGTCACGCATGAGTACATTGCAGGAGGCGCATCAGGAATTTGACCCGCTGGAGTTTGACCGATTTACACGTCTCCAAGAGTTGACGCGGATGATTGCCGAGAGTGTGAACGACGTTTCAACCATTCAGCAGAACATTTTGCAATCTGTGGGGCAAACCGAGGCCGCTTTGCAACAACAGAACAGGATGAATCGTGACTTGCAACAAGGCTTGCTGGGCGTGCGTATGTTGCCCTTTAAACAGATCAGCGAGCGACTGCAGCGTATCGTCAGACAGACAGCGCGCGAGCTTAAAAAATCGGCAGATTTGGAAATCATAGGCGATGCCACCGAAATTGATCGCAGTATGCTAGACAAGTTGAGTGCGCCCCTGGAGCATTTGCTGCGGAATGCGGTTGCACATGGAATCGAGTCTCCATCAGAGAGGCGTAAGCGTAACAAGCCGGAAATGGGCACAATCAAATTACGCGTACAACAGCAAAATGATGAAATCAGCATTTCAGTTGCTGACGATGGTGCTGGCGTCAATCTGGAAAAAGTCAAAGAAAAAGCCATTAAAAACAATTTGATAGATAAAGATGCACACCCAACGGAGCAAGCATTGCTGTCGGTTATTTTTGAGCCAGGGTTTAGTACTGCGGAACGTGCATCACAGATTGCAGGGCGTGGTGTGGGCCTGGATGTGGTGCGCAATGAAATCAGCGGCCTTGGTGGTCGTGTAGATTTGACTAGCGAGCCAGGCAATGGTGCGACATTCGATATTCATTTGCCAGTGACATTATCCGTAGCACAAGTATTGATGGTCCGCTCAGGAAATAATCATTTCGCCGTGCCAGTTGCCATGATTGAGCACGCACAAAAAATCAAGCGGGCTGACTTAATTGAAGCGTACAAGCAGGGGCAAATTCGGTGGGCTGACAAGCAGTATCCGTTACATTACCTGTCCAAGTTGCTAGATCATCAGGAACATCAGCCTGAGGACCATCCCTATGTTTCGGTTCTTTTGCTGAGAAGTGGTACTTACCATCTGGCACTGCATGTGGACGAGGTGATTGGTAATCAGGAGGTGGTCATGAAACCCATTGGACCACAACTTGCTAGGGTTCCAGGTATCACAGGTGCAACAGTGGCTGGTGATGGACAGATTGTGCTGATCATTAACCCGGTGCAAATCGCTAACCGTGAGATACTATCTGCGGGTAACGTCATGGTCAAAGCTAAAGTAGCCGAAACCCCGATGGAGCTGGTCAAGCTTCGGGCTCTTGTGGTAGACGATTCTTTGACAATGCGCAAAGTGCTTGGGCGTTTGCTTGAAAGGGCAGGGTTTGAAGTGATGACTGCCAAGGATGGTATGGATGCAATGCAGTTACTGCAAGACTCTGTGCCGGATGTGATCCTGACCGACATCGAAATGCCTCGCATGGACGGGTTTGGATTGTCGCGCAATATTCGAGATGATGTGCGTACTGCTAAGACGCCATTGATTATGATCAGCTCCAGGACTGCGGACAAGCATCAAAATGCCGCTAGGGAGATTGGTGTTGATGCGTTCTTTGGTAAACCAGTGCAGGATGAAGAGTTGATTAATAAAATCAATGAGTTGATTAGATCTGCACCTGTTAGTCAATAATTTCAGTTGATGTGCTAGGCAATAAGCCGCTAAATTTTTAGCGGCTTTTTTGTTTTTCAGCCACGCAAGGGCGGTTGAGGAAGGTAAAATATCGGGTATGCAAGTCCCCCAACAAGTCGCCGAAACAATGCCTAAGTTCGTACATTTGCGTTGTCATAGTGAATACTCCGTTCTTGATGGAATTGTGCGCATTGATGATTATGTGGCGGCTGCCAAAGCTGATGATATGCCTGCGCTAGCTCTGACTGACTTGAATAATCTGTTCGGCGCAATCAAGTTCTACAAAACTGCTCGCGGTAAAGGAATCAAACCTGTTCTAGGCTGTGATGTCTGGCTTGAGAACTCCGCAAAACGTGAACAGCCATATCGGGCTTTGCTGCTAGTCCAGGATGATAGCGGCTATCGATTGCTTTGTGAGTTGCTCAGTAGGGCATACTTGGATAATCAATATCAGGGACGTGCAGAGATCAAGCCTGAGTGGCTGCAGGCTAATAGTAACGGCTTGCTGATGCTGATTGGGGGAACCCAAAGCGAGTTTCAAATTGCCTTGAAACAAGGTAATCAGGCAACTGCACAGAAATCAGCCGCTTTTTGGGCAAACGTGTTCCCCGATCGGTTGTATATCGAAATCCAACGTATGGTATTGCCTCAGCCCCAGTTGCCGCAGGAGCACCAAATCTCGATGGCGTTGCAAGTGGCTTCCAAGCTAGATTTGCCAGTGGTCGCCACGCAGCCAATACAATTCATATCAGCAGATGATTTCAAGGCACACGAGGCGCGAGTGTGCATTGCCGAAGGGTACATGTTGGCAGATCCCAGGCGGCCTAGAAATTTCAGTGAAGAACAATACTTCAAGACACAGGGGCAGATGCATGAATTGTTTGCCGATATGCCAGAAGCGCTACAAAATAGTGTGGAGATTGCCAGGCGCTGCAATTTGACGTTGACGCTAGGTAAAAACTACTTGCCGGATTTTCCGACACCTGACCGGGAAAGTTTAAATGATTATTTGATTGCGCAGTCGCATACAGGGTTACATGAGCGCTTGTTGGAGCTCTACCCTGATGAAGCGTTGCGCGTAAATAAAACGCCTGATTATGAGAAGCGCCTTACTTTTGAGTGCCAAATCATCAATCAGATGGGCTTTGCCGGATATTTTCTAATCGTTGCAGATTTCATCAACTGGGCCAAGAGCCATGGAGTGCCGGTTGGCCCGGGTAGGGGCTCAGGTGCAGGGTCTCTGGTGGCATATAGCTTGCGCATCACAGATTTGGATCCGCTGCGATACAACTTGCTGTTTGAGCGTTTCCTGAATCCGGAGCGTGTCTCAATGCCTGACTTCGACATCGACTTTTGTCAGGAAGGACGTGACCGCGTCATTGATTACGTCAAGCGCAAATATGGCCTTGGCAGCGTTTCGCAAATTGCTACCTTTGGTACTATGGCGGCCAAAGCTGTGATTCGCGATGTCGGGCGTGTACTGGATTTGCCTTTTAATTTTGTAGATGGTATCGCAAAGTTAGTGCCTTTAGAGCTAGGAATTACGCTTCAATCTGCGCTTGAGAAAGAGCCGCAGTTACAGGAACGGAGGGAAAAAGAAGAGGAAGTAGCTGAGCTGTTGGAGCTAGCTTTGCGGCTGGAGGGTTTGGTGCGCAACGTAGGTATGCATGCTGGCGGCGTACTAATCGCACCTGGCAAAATCTCCGACTTTTCCCCGATCTATTGTCAGCAGAATGGCGATAGTCTAGTCAGCCAATATGATAAGGACGACGTAGAGGCGGTCGGATTGGTCAAATTCGACTTCTTGGGCTTGCGTACGCTTACCATCTTGGCGATGGCGATTGAAAGCGCCAATCTGCAGCGTGCTCAGGAAGGGCTTCCTGCCTTGAGCCTAGAGGCACTGCCGTTGGATGATAAAGCCACCTTTGACCTCCTCAAGAAAGCCAATACCACAGCGGTGTTCCAGCTAGAGTCTCGCGGCATGAAAGACATGCTGAAGCAGGCAAAGCCTGACTGCTTTGAAGATATCATTGCGTTGGTGGCGCTGTATCGACCTGGCCCGATGGATTTGATCCCAGATTTCTGTCGTCGTAAGCATGGCAAGCAACGTGTCGAATATCCCCACCCTTCTACCGAGCCTATCTTGAAAGAGACTTATGGTATTGCCGTCTATCAGGAACAGGTAATGCAAATTGCGCAGGTGGTGGCAGGGTATAGCTTGGGCGGAGCGGATTTGCTGCGGCGAGCGATGGGCAAGAAGAAACCGGAAGAAATGGTTGCCCAGCGCGCGATATTCAATGAAGGCGCAGCCAAGAATGGCTTGAGCGAGAGACAATCTAACGAGTTGTTCGATTTGCTGGAGAAATTTGCTGGGTATGGTTTTAATAAATCCCATGCGGCAGCCTATGCGTTGGTCAGTTATCAGACTGCGTTTCTTAAAACGCATTATCCAGCAGCATTCCTGGCGGCTACCATGTCCGCAGATATGAACAACACCGACAACGTGCATATGTTCTTTGATGACTGCATACAGAATGGCATTGAAGTATTGCCGCCCGATATCAATCAAAGTGTGTATCGTTTCAGGCCATTGAGTAAACATCAGGTGCTCTATGGGCTAGGAGCAATCAAAGGGACAGGGCTTGCTGCGATTGAGTTGATCGAAGCTGCACGATTGGAGAGTGGTCCATTTAGAAACCTGTTTGATTTTTGCGCTAGACTGGATTTGCGTAAGGTGAATCGTCGCGTGATCGAATCCCTGATTCGTGCGGGTGCATTCGATAAACTGGAGCCGAATCGCGCAGCTTTGCTTGCGGGTGTTGGATTGGCGATTTCTGCTGCCGAACAAAGCAACAGTCAGGCTGGCCAGAACTGTCTTTTTGGTGATGTGGTTACTCAGCAGCACAGCTTGCCTGAAGTGCTAGCTTGGGGGCCTGAGCAAACGTTGCAAGAAGAGAAGTCTGCGCTAGGATTTTATATGAGTGGTCACCCTTTTCTGGCGCACAAGGCAAGCTTGGCCGCTTTTGTGAAAGGTTCGCTTGCGGACTTGGTGCCACAAGAACAACCCAAGCTGATTGCTGGTGTGGTGATGGGAGTACGCATCCGCATGACACAGCGTGGAAAAATGGCTATCGTGACGTTGGATGATGCAGTTGCTCGCGTGGAAGTGGTGGTGGGTGCCGAGTTGCTTGCTCAATCGGGCAATTTGATTAAGGAAGACCAGCTTTTGGTTATTGAGGGGCGTATCAGCCACGATGATTTTACCGATGGTATCAGGGTTAGCGCACGCAAGATTTATGATTTGGCGGCTGCGCGTAGTCAATTTGCAAGTTTGCTTAAAATTTCTTGTAACGGCCAATCGGATGCCGAGAAACTCAGTACGATTTTGCAGCCTTACCGTCTGAATGACGGCGAGATCAAGCGTTGCCCTGTTAAAGTTGAATACCATAATGCCCACGGGCACGTCAGTCTTATGCTTGGGGATGATTGGCGCGTGACACTGCATGATGACTTAATCACACAATTAGAACATTGGCTTTCAAAAGACAATGTAAAAATCATTTATAATTGACTGCACTTTTAAAGGTTATTACGGCATGAAAATTAGCTATCTAGAGTTTGAACAATCTATCGCGGAACTGGAGAAGCGTATCGAAGCCCTGCAAGTTTCGCATGATGAGCATGATGCCTTGGATATCAGCAAAGAGCTTGATCAGTTGCAAAAGAAGAATAAGAAACTGCTGGAAGATACTTACCGAAGCTTGTCTGCCTGGCAGATTTCGCAGGTGGCACGTCATCCACAGCGCCCTTACACGCTGGATTATATCCAAGCACTCTTCACCGACTTTAATGAGTTGCATGGAGATCGCTTATATGCCGATGATCCTGCGATTGTTGGTGGTATAGCACGGTTTGAAGGTATTCCAGTCATGGTGATTGGTCAACAGAAAGGTCGCGATGTTAAAGAGCGTCAATACCGTAATTTTGGCATGCCAAGGCCAGAAGGCTATCGTAAAGCCTTGCGACTTTACCGGCTGGCCGAGAAATTCAATTTACCGATTATCACGTTTATCGATACACCTGGCGCATATCCCGGAATTGGCGCAGAAGAGCGCGGTCAAAGCGAGGCGATTGCCAAGAACCTCTATGTCATGAGTGAGCTCAAAACGCCGATAATCGGCGTCATCATCGGTGAGGGTGGGTCAGGCGGCGCATTGGCGCTGGGAGTCGTAGATCAGCTGCTGATGTTGCAGTATGCGACATATTCTGTAATCTCTCCCGAGGGTTGCGCGAGTATCCTATGGAAGAGTGCCAGCAAGGCTGCCGAGGCCGCAGAAACACTGGCAATCACTGCGCCGCGCCTGAAGGAACTTGGTCTGATAGACGACATCGTCGCTGAGCCTTTGGGAGGGGCGCATCGCGACTATCAGGCCATGATGAAAACATTGCGTGAAACGCTTAAAACACAACTGACGCAGTTGCAAAAGCGCAAGATAACTCAATTGCTGGCAACCCGCTACGACAGGCTAATGGGTTATGGCAAATTCAAAGAAGTCGCAGCCAAATAAGCAATGTCTGGTGCTGTCGGAAGTCGGCCGACAACTTAAAGCGATTCAGGTCAACCCTTCATCAAGACTGTTGGTGGCTTTCAGCGGCGGCCTCGACTCCTTTGTATTGCTTCATGCGCTATGTCTACTCAGGCGCAGCATTCCATTTGAACTGAGTGCTATGCACGTGCACCATGGGCTGAGTCCTAATGCCGATGCATGGGCAGAGTTTTCCAGACAAACATGTAAAGGTCTTTCGGTTCCATTTTTACTGGAAAAAGTGTCAGTCAATGTTTCGGCTGGCATTGGCCTTGAAGCCGAAGCTAGAAAGGTAAGATATGGCGCATTGCGTAGTGTGGAATCAGATTGGCTTTGCCTGGCACACCATCAGGATGATCAGGCAGAAACCTTATTGATTCAACTGGCACGCGGGGCAGGTGTCAAAGGGCTGTCCGGAATGTCTGGGATTGATGGTGTCAGAAAGATTTTTCGACCTATCTTAAATTTAAATCGTTCTCAGTTGCTCAGTTACGCAAATCAACATGGTTTGTGTTGGATTCAGGATGAAAGCAACTTTAATAAGGCATTCGACCGTAATTGGTGGCGACTTGAGATATTGCCTTTACTGAGGATGCGTTACCCAGCAATTGTGGCATCGCTGGCGAGAAGTGCAAGGCACTTAGCTGAGGCAAATGATTTGCTAGATGAGCTGGCTATGCAAGATGCTTTGCGTGTATTGCTTGAGAATCGTTTGGTCTTGACTCATTTTGTCGAAATGAGTGAAGCACGTCAGCGTAATTTTTTGCGTTGGTGGCTTGCGGGAAAATCGATTCAAATGCCTAGTGAGGCCCGTCTTAACCAAGTTTGCCGTCAACTATTTGTTGCTAGTCAAGGTAGATCGGTGCGTATTAAGATTTCGGACAGAATAGAAATGCGCACTTATCAAGGAAATGCCTATTTGCTCGAGCTTAGGCTCAATAATGCTGCTAGGGGACCTGCTATATCTTGGAAAGGTGAATCCGAAATCCTTTTGGATGACGGCTCGATGCTAATATTTGAACAGGTTCTAGGCCAAGGTATAGCACTTAAATATTTGAGCCAGTCTTTATACATAGGCTACAGACGAGGAGGTTCAGAGATTCGCCTAGAAGGTAACCGACCTAGTAGGGGTCTAAAAGCTTATTTTCAGATGTATGGCATTCCTCCGTGGCAACGAGAGAATATGCCAATGTTATATTTGAACGACAAGCTAGCCGCAATTCCAAATATTGGTTGTGATTCACATCTTCGAGCAGAACAAAACGAGCTTGGCTTGGTGGTTAGGTGGCATCCTGCCAACCAAGTAGGTTGTAATAAACCATAAAATAGGTTGTAAACAACCATATTGGAAAGCCTGGTGGTTTGTTAATATTACAATAATAATTATAAGATATTGATTATTAATATTAATTTGTTATTATATTATATTTGGCATATTTTTTGCATATAATTAATGTTTAGATTAGTGTCTGTAAGTTAACAGACTGCATAAATTCAAGGGGGTATTTTCGTAATTATGAAAGCTTTGCAACCAAAAGTTATTACTTTAGCCATTGTTTCTACGTTTGCGGCTCAGCACTGTGCGTATGCGGAGGAAAACAAGCTAACTACAAACAAGATTGAAGTAATCAGCACAACGCCCCTGCAGGGCGTCGGCCTACCTGTAGAGCGTGTGCCAGCTAACATCCAGAGTGTCGCTGGAGAGGAAATGCAGCGGCAGAACAATTTGAGCATCTCGGATTATATGGGTAGCAGCATGCTCGGTGTAAATGTTAACGAGGTACAAAATAACCCATATCAGCCAAACGTTAACTATCGTGGTTTTACCGCTTCACCTTTGCTGGGCACGCCGCAGGGCCTCTCAGTTTTTTATGATGGTGTGCGTATCAATGAACCATTCGGCGATGTCGTAAACTGGGACTTGATACCTTTGAACGCTCTAGCCGGCATGAATTTGATTCCAGGTTCTAACCCTGTGTTTGGCTTGAATACTTTGGGCGGTGCATTATCCTTGCAAACCAAGAGTGGCCGGACCCATCCAGGTGGCGGTGTTGAGGTGTATGGCGGCTCTTGGGGGCGCATCGCCGGAAGCGGTGAATTTGGCGGGGTGTTGCAAAACGGTGTAGACGTTTTCGTAGCTGGTAACCTTTTTCATGAGCAAGGCTGGCGTGATTTTTCTCCTACAGATGTGCGTCAAGGTTTTGCCAAACTCGGTTGGCAAGGTGAAAAAACCGATGCGAACCTGAGCCTGACTGTTGCTGATAACGAGCTTGTAGGCAACGGTCTGGTGCAAAAAGAGTTCCTTGACAACATCAGCTACGATGCCATTAACACAAAACCGGATATCACTGATAACCAGATGGCTTTTTTAAACTTCAACTTGAACCACTATTTTAATGATGACGTGGCTCTGGGGTTTAATACTTACTATCGTCATGCGCGTACCAAAACTTTGAATGGTGACGTCAATGATGATGTTCTGGCAGATGATGGGATAGTTCCTGACTTTTATGCTCCAGATTGTACCGGGGCTACTGATCCAGAAGTGCAATGTGGCGGGGCACTTAATCGTAGCCGCTCCAGCAGGGAAGGGTTCGGCTTCACTACACAGCTTACATTTAACCAAGACTTGTTTGGATACAAGAATCAACTCATTACTGGTTTGGGCTTTGATTACGGCAAGACAAGATTCAAGCAGTCCACAGAATTGGGTAATTTGAATCAAGACCGTGGGGTTGACGGTGTTGGTGAGTTTAACGATGAAGCCGAGGTGAAATTACGTGCCGTGAGCAGGACCTACAGTCTGTTCGCCACCGATACAATCTCTTTAAGCGATATGTATCATTTGACCCTGTCTGGCCGCTACAATTACACTCAGGTTAGAAACAAGGATGGATTGATTCCTAAGGGAGATCCAGAATCATTGACTGAAAGTTTCAACTACAATCGCTTCAATCCTGCTATTGGTTTGGCCGTTACGCCAAGCAAAGATTTCTCTTTCTACGGCAGCTATAATGAAGGTAGTCGTGCCCCAACGGCTATCGAACTAGGTTGTGCATTTCAAGATTTGGATGGGGATGGCCAAGGTGATACCCCTTGTCGCCTCCCAAATGCGATGGCGGGGGACCCTCCCCTCAAAAAAGTTGTCTCCAAGACTTTTGAGGCGGGTGTACGAGGTAAGCTGACGAGCGATTTGGGCTACACAGCCAGTGTCTACCGCACGCAAAATACCGATGATATCCAATTCATTGCTTCCAATCCCAATGGTCAAGGTAATTTCAAGAACGTAGGAAAAACACGTCGCCAAGGTTTGGACCTGGGTTTGAACGGTGGATGGTCTAATTTCCGTTGGAATGTTGGTTATAGCTATGTTCGCGCCACATATCAATCATCATTTGGTATTGCTAATCAAGTGAACACTAGTGCAGAGGATACGAATGCTGACGGAGATCCAGATACGATTCGCGTGAGAAGCGGGGATTATCTGGCCGGGATTCCAAAACACCAGTTTAAATTAAGGGGTGAATGGCAAGCGCTGCCAAATTGGACAATTGGTACTAATGTCGTGGCTTTCTCAAGCCAATATTCATTCGGCAATGAAAACAACAAAGACCAGGGTAAAGGCGCTAAGGTGCGTGGCTATACTGTTGTTAACCTGGATACGCGCTATGGTTTTGCCGATACAGGCTGGGAGTTGTTCGGTCGTATCAATAATGTATTCGATAAAGAATACTACAGCGCTGGTATGCTAGGTGAATCTTTCTTTGATGCTACTGGTCAATTCGAGGATGGCGAGAATGAACGCTCGTTCCTAGTTGCTCCGGGTGCTCCACGAGCTGGTTGGATTGGTGTACGCTATAACTTCGGCGGTGCCAAAAAATCTGCAGTTGACAATGATTAGAGGTTGCATTGTTAGCCCAATCACAAAAAACTCATTCATACCCGCTTGGCCAAGAAGCTAGGCGGGTTCTTATAGTCGAAGACGAGGTTTTGTTTGCGCGAGCTGTTTCAAAGCAATTATCCAAAGCTGGGTTCGAGTGTGAACAAGTTGAAACTATAGAGGCCGCACGAGCTATTCTTAAACAGTTTGGTCCAGATGCAGTTCTATTAGATATGCGACTGCCAGATGGAAACGGGATGGATATATTGCCTGAGCTTGTATCCAAGGGAATAGCTACGATTGTGATGACAGCGCATGGCGATGTGGGAGACGCTGTGTTAGCGATGAAGTCTGGTGCTGTGGATTTTCTTAAAAAACCGCTGGATCTGGAAGAGTTGCTACTTGTGGTGCAAAAAAACTGCAAGACGGCGGAGTTACGAGCCAGCCTTGATTATTCTCGTCAACGTGATTCTCATGCGGCTGAGGGTGTTGAATTGGTTGGAGAAAGTTCAGCCATTCAAAGTGTGCGGATGCAAATTGAGCGTATCTCACAACTTGGTGGATTAAGCGATTCGATACCACCTACAGTATTGATAACAGGCGAAACCGGTACTGGTAAGGATGTTGCAGCTCGTTTGCTGCATTTTCACTGTGCAAAGCATGATAAGCCCTTCGTGCATGTAGATTGTGCGTCTTTACCTGCAGAGCTTATTGAAAGTGAATTATTTGGACATGAAAAAGGTGCATTTACCAATGCTGTTTCAGCTCGTCCCGGACTTATAGAAGCTGCAGAGGATGGCACACTTTTCTTAGATGAAATTGGTGAATTACCGTTAAACCTGCAAGCTAAATTACTCAATGTGCTGGAGCGGCGAAAAGTGCGGCGGCTCGGTTCCACAAAAGAGCGTCCTGTCTTTGCAAGAATTATTGCAGCAACAAACCGCGATTTGCATGAGATGTCTAATCACGGACGTTTTCGCTCAGATTTGTACTATCGTCTCAACGTGATGACAGTGACAATGCCTCCACTGCGGGAGCGGGGTGATGACATCTTGAAATTGGCACATCATTTCATGGAGATGACAGAGAAGCGTTACGGGTTGATGCGACATACATTCAGTGAAAATGCCGTAGAAGCTATCCGTCAATATGCCTGGCCAGGTAATGTGCGCGAACTGCGGCATCAAATCAGCCGTGCAGTTCTGTTGAGTAACCATGCGCTGATTCTTGCAAAAGATATTGGTCTAACATCAACGCATGCCCCAATTAGCAAAACACCTGCAAATGATTCGCTACTAACGCTAGACGAGGCAGAAAAAACCATGCTTCTAAATGCACTGGAAGCTTCTAGCAACAATGTGTCGAAAGCTGCGCGCATTCTAGGTATCACCCGCATGACCATGCGTTACCGCATGGATAAACACGGCATTTCGGTTTAATTACAGGCCCGGCAGTGGTATGATTTCGGTCATTGTCTGACCGGAGTTTTTCATGTCTATTGGTACCCCTCTTTCCTCTTCTGCAACACGCGTCATGCTGCTTGGCAGCGGTGAGCTCGGTAAGGAAGTCATCATCGCGCTGCAGCGTCTTGGCGTCGAAACAATTGCGGTAGATCGCTATCCGAATGCCCCCGGCCATCAAGTTGCGCATCGTGCGCATACCATAGACATGACGGATGCTGATGCCTTGAAGGCTTTGGTCAGCAGTGAGAAGCCGCATTTTATCGTGCCGGAAATCGAGGCGTTGAATACACATGCACTGGCAGAGATTGAAGCGACTGGCGTTACAGTCGTGCCCACGGTCAAGGCGGTACAGTTGACCATGAATCGTGAAGGCATTCGTCGCCTAGCGGCAGAGGAACTCAAATTACCAACTTCACCATATGCCTTCGCCAAAAGTGAGGCTGAGCTGCAAGCTAGTATTGACGGAGGGATTGGCTATCCGTGTTTCATCAAGCCAACCATGTCATCTTCAGGTAAGGGCCAGTCGCGCGTGACGGAACAATCACAAGTCAAGGCTGCCTGGGATTACGCTGCCAGTGCCGGTCGAGTGAATCAAGGCGTGGTGATTGTAGAGGGACAGATCGACTTTGACTATGAGATTACTTTGCTTACTGTGAGAGCCAAGAATGCTCAAGGAGAGATTCAAACCTATTTCTGCGAGCCTATCGGGCATGTGCAGAAAAGCGGCGATTATGTGGAAAGCTGGCAACCCCAAGCCATGTCGCCGGCTGCATTGAAAGGCGCTCAGGAAGTGGCTAAGCGAATCACTGATGCACTAGGAGGCATGGGGCTGTTTGGTGTCGAGCTGTTTGTAAAAGGTGATCAAGTCTGGTTCAGCGAAGTAAGCCCGCGTCCTCATGATACTGGCATGGTAACCATGTGCAGCCAGCGTCTGAACGAGTTTGAACTGCATGCGCGCGCTATCTTGGGTTTGCCTGTTGATGTGGCAATGCGTGAAGTCGGGGCGAGTGCTGTGATTTACGGTGGGGTAGAAAGCAAAAAACTTGAGTTTGATGGACTGGAAGCCGCAATGAGCGTCCCTGGCAGTGACATCCGTTTGTTTGGAAAGCCAGAGTCTTTCATTAAACGTCGCATGGGTGTGGCGCTTGCGAATGGCAAGGATGTCGATGAGTCCAGAGACCGCGCCAAATTGGCGGCTTCGTTAGTAAAACCCAGAGCTGTTTAGCATGGCAGTCAACGAATTAGATGAGCCGAACAGTACCAAGCAAACCTTTTTTCAATTGCTAGGGGGCGATGAGAAAGGGATTGAAACCATTCGTTGTTTGGTAGAGAGCTTTTACGACATCATGGACAGCGACCCAAAAGCAGCGGGGATACGTGCAATGCACAAACCTGATCTGACCGAGGCCAGAGAAAAACTGTTCATGTTCCTTACCGGCTGGACAGGTGGGCCTCAGCTGTATATCGAGCGTTATGGGCACCCGATGCTTAGAGCGCGGCATATGCCGTTTCCAATTGGCGAATCTGAGCGTGACCAGTGGATGTACTGCATCATCAAGGCTATGCATCAATTGCAGCTCGATGAAACCATCATGACAAAATTGGCGACGCAGTTGTATGGTGTCGCGGATTTCATGCGCAATCGCTAAAAAGTTGATAATAACCAAGGAAATAAGCTATATTCACTTGTAAGCCTGCAAATAAGCCGAAAAATTATAAGCACAAAGTCGGTAGCGTCATGGGAGAGGGGAATAACGCTGAAGAACAATCTAAAAAGCGCGGTGCAAGTGGACCGACTGTCAGAGGATGTAGAACGTTTCAAAGATTTTGCTGAAGCTTCTGCCGATTGGTTCTGGGAATCTGACAGCGAATTAATAATCACAGCGGTGGTAAATGCACCGCACGATATTGCATTTTCATCCTTAATCGAAATGGCAGCAGCATGTCACAGCCACACTTCAAACGAGATGCTCAAAACTCTAGAGACGCGACAGAAGTTTGCAGATTTCGTGATCCATACCAACAATCAGAATGGCAAGCTGCAATATCTCAGGATATCTGGCAAACCGGTATTAGACTCTAATGGTGAGTTCTGCGGTTATCGCGGTGTGGCGCGTGACGTAAGCGACGTAGTTGCACTGAATCGTCGAGTCGAGTTCTTGGCGACACATGACGAATTGACTGGATTGCCTAATCGCGCCCAGTTCCGGCAGCGCTTGGAGCATGCGCTGGCGAAGGCGGAGCGTGCCAATCATCAGGTACTGCTCATGTTCTTTGATCTGGACCATTTCAAGATGGTGAACGATACCTTAGGGCATGATGCTGGCGACCAGTTGTTGATGCAGGCTGCCAAGCGCATCACTGAACAAGTCCGCACGACAGATGTGCTGTGCAGGCTAGGCGGCGATGAGTTTGTTATGATCATGGAAGGCGCTTCCCCGCAGGATGGGCACCGCTGTGTACGAGAGATCATCCGTGCGTTTTCGAGACCATTCGAGATTCAGCAACAGCGTGTATATTGCACAGTGAGCATTGGGGTGAGCGTGTATCCCGATGACACGACGGATCCGCAGGCGATGGTGGTCTATGCTGATCTGGCGATGTATCGTGCCAAACAGAACGGCCGCAATGATTTCCAGTTCTATACCAGCAATCTCAATTTCATCGCCCATCAGTGGCTAGAGATGGAGCATGGCATTCGTCATGCATTGACGGAAAATCAGTTCTTTCTGGTATATGAGCCGCAAATAGAAAATATCACCGGAGAAATTGTCGGCATGGAAGCATTGCTGCGATGGCGACATCCTGAGCGTGGGTTGATTCCACCATTGGAGTTTATCCGCATCGCAGAACAGTCATCGCTTATCTATGACATTGGTGAATTCGTATTAGACTCATGCTGCAAGCAAATGAGAGCTTGGCTAGATAATGGGTATGCTGTGCCGAGAGTTTCCATCAATATCTCACCGCGGCATCTGCGATCAGACAAGCTAGGCAAACTGCTGGCTTCGGTGATGGCCAAGTATGAAATCCCATCCAATATGTTGTGTATCGAGATTACTGAGAACGCGCTGTTGGAAGAGGCAGAAATCGTCAAGAAAAACATGCACACGATCAAGGAGCTAGGCCTGGCTATCTCCCTAGATGATTTTGGGATGGGGCATTCTTCGCTGCTATACCTGAAACGCTGGGAAGTGGATGAGGTCAAGATTGACCGAACGTTTGTCGAAGGATTGGTGGATAGCGAAGATGATCGTGCGATTGTCCGTGCAATCGTGGCGTTGGCGCATGCGCTTGGCCTGAACCTGATCGGCGAAGGTGTCGAGAATCAGGAGCAGGTCGACGTACTTGCAACTTGTGGCTGTACGGTACTACAAGGATACTATTATGCTCAGTCCATGAATGCCAGAGAAATGAGCCTAATGCTGGCGCATTAGCCTTAGTTATTTCTTGGACGGGGTATCAGCCTTTGGTTTCAAGCCACCCAACAACGCTGCCACAGGAGCTCTTCTGCCGGAAGTTTGCATAACAACCTTAGGGGTGCTGGTTTTTAGCGCTGGTTCGTAGGGTTTATCGAACCATGGGTCTTGGCTGGATTTCTGTTTGGCGACCGATTTGGTTGTGCGGGCCGAATCAGCAGGCTTAGAAGCCGCATCCCGCTTGGCTCGCGGTGCAACTGTCTGAACAATCTCTTTGGCCACGGATATTTTGATGAGTTTTTCGATTTCCTGCCAGTATTTTTCTTCGTCCGGACTGACGAGCGAAATCGCGACGCCTGAGGCGCCGGCGCGGCCAGTGCGGCCAATACGGTGAACATAATCTTCAGGGGCGGAAGGGATTTCGTAATTGATGACCATCGGCAATTCGCTGATATCCAAGCCACGCGCTGCTACGTCGGTTGCAATCAAAGCCATTGTTTTTCCGGCCTTGAATGCTTCCAGAGCTTCCAGACGCTCCTTCTGACTCTTGTCGCCATGGATCGCATCGGCATTGATGCCTTTTTTTTGCAAAGCGCGACTTAAGCGGCTGGCGGTCAGCTTGGTTTTAGTGAACACGATGACTTGCTTGGCATCATCTGCTTGCAACAATTGCGTCAATAGCGCCTGTTTATCAGCACTCTCTACCATATAGACACTTTGTTTGACATTCTCGTTGGTGGCATTACTGCGGGCGACCTCAATCAGCGTCGGATTGGTCAGGAAGTCATCAGCCAGCTTTTTGATCTCATTGGAGAATGTTGCCGAAAACATCAGGTTCTGTCGCTGCTTGGGCAGTAAAGCCAGGATCCGTTTCAAATCTGGCATGAAGCCCATATCCAGCATCCGATCCGCTTCGTCTAACACTAGAATCTGCACTTGGTTAAGCTGAACCGACTTTTGCTCGACATGGTCCAGCAAGCGCCCTGGTGTCGCCACCAGGATTTCTACGCCCTGCTTCAAAGCAGGCAGTTGCGTCTTGATGTCCACGCCGCCAAATACCACATGGCTCCGCAGCGCTGTATGCCTAGCATACAGTTTTACATTTTCTGCAACCTGAATCGCCAGCTCTCGTGTCGGGGCAAGTACTAGCGCGCGCACCGGGTGCTTGGCCGGTGATGTGCTTGTGCTGGCTAGCGGTAATAACCTCTGCAGGATTGGCAGGGAAAACGCCGCCGTTTTGCCGGTACCGGTTTGGGCGCCGGCCATCAAATCCATGCCCTGCATGGCAAGCGGTATCGCCTTGGCCTGTATAGGCGTAGGTGCGACATAGCCAGTGTCTGTGATGGCCTTTAACAGTGGTTCAGCCAGACCCAAATCGGTAAATAAAACAGGATTTTCTTGTGTCATGGTCTAATCGATGTTTTTAGCTGAAGTCACGTGATCGTTGAGGGGCTTTGTTGGCGCGAGGTTTGCCAAAAAATTCGCCCGAGTTTACTCGGTTCTTATTACCGGTTTTTTGTTTGCTGATGCTTTCACGGCTGGCCTGACGTTTATCGTTGCGTCCGTTCCCAGCGTTTTTTGCAAATTCTTTTGCAAGCTCACGTGCAAACTGGAAGTCAGTGTTTTTGGTGTAGTGCACACTGTTACCATTCACTTCTCGCTCAGGCTGTATGCGGTTGCCATTCGGTTTTTTGTTGAAAGACTTGGCTTCACGTTTTTCATTGTTCATCCGAGGTTTGCCGTTGCGTGATCCTCCACGTCTGCCTTTAGGCGCATCGTCAGCCGTCATTTTCTGCTTGGGTTCCAGACCAGGTATGACACTGACTTCGATGCGTTGACCGGTAAACTGTTCGATCTTTTTGAGCTGGAAACGTTCGGCACGCGATGCGAATGAAATGGCGATGCCAGTGTTGTTTGCGCGTCCGGTTCGGCCAATTCGGTGGACGTAATCTTCGGCGAATTTAGGCAAATCATAGTTGATGACATGGCTGATGCCTTTCACGTCAATGCCGCGTGCGGCCACATCGGTTGCGATTAAAACCTTGATGTCGCCATGGCGCAGCTTCGTCAAAGTGCGGTTGCGCGCTGCTTGTGTCATGTCGCCATGCAAAGCGGCTGTGCGATGTCCGGCAGCATACAGGTCATCGGCCAATACATCAGCATGTTTTTTCGTACTGGTGAAGATGATTGCTTGATTTACCTCTGGCGAAATCAGTAAATGTTCCAGCAATTTATTTTTGTGGTGCATATCGTCCACAAAATGCAGACGCTGTTCGATATTGGCATGTTTTTCTTTCTGGCTGGCGATTTGAATGGTCACCGGGTTTTTCAAGAACTGCTTGCCGATATGTGTGATGCCATCCAAGGTAGCTGAGAATAGCAATGTCTGACGTTGCTCTGGCAATGCCGCACAGATTTTCTCAACGTCTGGCATAAAACCCATATCCAGCATGCGGTCTGCTTCGTCCAAGACCAGCATCTGCAAACGGCTCAGATCAATCCGACCACGCTCCATGTGGTCGATGAATCGGCCAGGGGTAGCTACCAGAATATCCAAAGGCTGCGAGAGCAATTTGTTCTGCAGAGGATAAGGCATGCCACCTACGATGCTGACGCAACGGGCGCGGATGTATTTACCATATTTGCGGGCAGCATCGTTGACTTGGGCAGCCAATTCACGTGTCGGTGTCAGCACCAGAATGCGTGGACCGCGGCTTTTCGCCGGATGCGGTTCTGCAAGCAGATTCAGTGCAGGTAAAGTGAACGCGGCAGTTTTGCCAGTGCCTGTCTGGGCAGAGGCCATGATATCGTGACCAGCCAAGCCTTCAGGAATCGCCTGGGCTTGAATAGGAGTTGGATGTGTATAACCAGCGTCATGCAATGCGCGCAGAATAGATGGGTGTAGGCCTAAGGATTCAAACGACACATCCTGTTTTGTTTCAACTGTATCCTGAGCTAAATCTAAGTTATCTAAAGACAAAATCGTCCCTTTCAAAAAAGTAAAAAGGGCGCCAAAAACTTTAAAAATGACCTGAAAGGCCATTATGATTTTTTAAACTAATTATTAATAGTATAAAAATGTTTACTAGCGCACGAGCAAAGCCGCTAACCAGTAACATTTAAGTGGGACTTAAAAGATTTGCGACTATGTAGCACGCGCAAAAGAAGGGTCAGGGCGATGAATTCAGAACATCATATGTTCTAAAGTTGGGCGCATTATAGGCATATTTCTAATAATGTCAAAGGTTTATTTCACATAACTATGATAAAATCGCGCCCTTTCCAACAAAACGGTTTCATTCATGTCTCGCAATCTTCGTAATATCGCCATCATCGCGCACGTTGACCACGGTAAAACTACCATGGTGGATAAACTTTTACAGCAATCCGGCACGTTTGCTTCGCATCAGCAGGTTTCTGAACGTGTGATGGACAGCAACGATCTTGAAAAAGAGCGCGGCATCACCATCCTGGCTAAAAATACCGCGGTTAACTTTGAGGGTACGCACATCAATATCGTTGATACCCCTGGGCACGCTGATTTTGGTGGTGAGGTAGAACGAGTATTGGGCATGGTGGACGGCGTTTTGTTGTTGGTGGACGCTGTTGAGGGGCCGATGCCACAAACCCGCTTTGTGACCAAAAAGGCACTGGCTTTGGGTTTGCGGCCAATTGTGGTTATCAACAAAGTGGATAGACCCGGTGCGCGCACGGATTGGGTGATTAACCAGACTTTCGATTTGTTCGCTAACCTCGGTGCGAATGACGATCAACTGGATTTTCCGGTTGTTTATGCGTCTGCTTTGAATGGTTTTGCAACGCTGGATTTGAATAAGCCCTCAGACACGATGCGTCCTTTATTTGAAACGATTTTAAGTCATGTGAAACCACCTGTTGGTGATTCAAGCGCACCATTGCAAATGCAAATCTCCGCGCTGGATTATTCCAGTTACACTGGCCGTTTGGGCGTTGGCCGTATTTTGCACGGACGAATCAAACCTGGTCAGGTGGTCGCTGTGATGCGTGAAGACGAACAGGTAGCGCAAGGTCGTATCAATCAGGTCCTAGGCTTCAAAGGCTTGGAGCGAGTGCCTGTAGAAGAAGCAGAAGCAGGTGATATCGTTATTGTTTCCGGTATCGAAGATATCGGCATAGGCTTTACGATCGCAGATAGGGATAATCCTGTCGGCTTGCCACATTTGGGTGTAGATGAACCCACGTTGACCATGGATTTTATGGTCAATACTTCTCCTTTGGCGGGAACGGAAGGAAAGTTCGTGACCAGCCGCCAGATCCGTGACCGACTGACCAAAGAATTATTAACCAACGTGGCTTTGCGAGTAGAAGATACTTCTGATACCGATGTGTTTCGTGTGTCTGGTCGTGGAGAGTTGCACCTGACGATCTTGCTGGAAAACATGCGCCGCGAAGGATTTGAAATTGCGGTTGGTAAACCTCGCGTGGTTTACCGTGAGATTGATGGTGAAAAATGTGAACCGTATGAGATTCTGACTGTTGACCTGGAAGATGATAACCAGGGTGCGGTTATGGAAGAGTTGGGGCGACGTCGTGGTGAGCTCTCCAATATGGAGTCTGATGGTAATGGCCGCACTCGTTTGGAATATCGTATCCCGGCACGAGGCTTGATTGGCTTTCAGTCTGAGTTTTTGACGATGACCCGCGGCACGGGTTTGATGGCGCATATTTTTGATGAATATGCCCCCGTGAAGCCTGATATGCCTGGCCGCCGTAACGGGGTTTTGATTTCTCAAGAGCATGGAGAGGCTGTGGCTTATGCACTTTGGAATCTGGAAGATCGTGGCCGCATGTTCGTGAACCCGGGAGATAAGCTATATGAAGGGATGATTATCGGGATTCATAGCAGGGATAACGACTTGGTGGTAAACCCTATCAAAGGCAAGAAACTGACCAACGTGCGAGCTAGCGGTACCGATGAGGCGGTGCGTCTAACGCCACCAATCAAGCTTACACTTGAGTCTGCAGTTGAGTTTATCGATGACGATGAGCTGGTAGAGATCACACCAAAAACGATACGCCTGCGAAAACGGCATCTTCAGGAGCACGAGCGCAAACGTGCAGCCAAGGAATAAAAAAACAGGCTCATCATGAGCCTGTTTTTTTATTGTCGTTGTTTTATTATATCGGACCGCTGGTTTCTTTCACAATCAGCCACATGCCATCGGTTTTTTTCATGACTAGATTCTTGCTGTTACGCTCAGAATACTTTCCCGACTGATAAAGCTGTTTAAAGTGAACGTTTTTATATGTTTCATCCAGCGTTGAGATTTCTATATCACTTACTTCCACTAGGATTGGTTCTGGCTTGAGGATTCGTTGTCGTCTGGTTTGCTGCCATGCTTCACGCGTTTGCGTTTGCGATGGCTGAAAGTCGTTCGCGTAGCTAGCCAAATACTTGTCGATATCTTTTGATGACCAAGCGCTTGCCCATGCTTTAACAGCATTTTGAATATCTTCTATATCTAATGTGCTGACGATGAATGCGTCTTTGTCTGAAACGGCTTCGCTGACCCCTGTTTTTTCTGATGAACTAATTGGTGTGGTTTCTACGTTGGCTGGATCGCTGGCATTACCGAATTGCTGGCTGACCTCAGCAAGATCGTTTTCTGCGATTAGGCCCGTCGCGAACTTTAGTTGCAGAATACTGAGGAGGTATTGATACCTTGCCTGCAGGAGATCGCGCTTGGCGCTGAAATATTGCTGCTGAGCATTCAGGACATCCACACTGGTTCTTACGCCGACTTCATAGCCCAGATTGGTTGAATCCAGCTGGCTTTGGCTTGAAACAAGCGCCTGTTGATAAGCTTTGACCTGCGCTACACTGCTGGTCAGGTTTAGGTATGCCTGACGCGTATCTAGCGCGGATTTGCGACGTACTGCCTCAAGATCGTCCTGAGCTTTTTGTTTGAGGGCGACAGCCTCACGGACCTTGGAGCTAACAGCGCCACCTTGATAGAGAGGAATCTGGAACTGAAATCCAATCACTGCGCTTTGCAGGTAATTACCAAAGCCGTTTACACCACCGTTCGTGCGATTGTCATTAAAACTTGCTACAGCATCCAAGGTAGGAAGATGCCCAGCCTGGTTTCGATCCACTTCCTGTTGCGCTAATTCGAGCGCCTGCTGTTGAATCTGAATGGCAAGGCTGTTTTGCTCGGCAAACTCTACCCATTTCTCAATGTCATTAGGTTCAGGATTGTTTGGCTCAAGGCTGGTTTTTACCGGCATCAATGCGCTAGGGGCTTCTCCCGTGATGGATTGAATTGCCCGCTTTTTGATCTCCAGTTCGTTACGTGCTGCGATTTCTTGCGCATTCACCAAGTCATGCTTGGCTTGTGCTTCATTCACGTCAGTAATCGTAGCGGTGCCAACTTCAAAGTTGGCTTTTGCTTGGTC
>DAOMMM010000013.1:0-48648 GCA_035423825.1 Methylophilus sp.
AGGCGGTCGCACTGTTGGTGCCGGTGTCGTAGCTAAAATTATTGAGTAATTTTTAAATCAAGCGGTAGAGTCATGGCCTACCGCTTTCGCTCTTTTAAAGGATAAAGTAAATGGCAGCTCAAAAAATTCGTATTCGCTTGAAAGCGTTTGATTATCGCTTGATTGATCAATCTGCTCAAGAAATCGTAGAAACAGCTAAACGTACTGGTGCGGTCGTTAAAGGCCCAGTACCGTTGCCAACTCGTATTGAACGTTTCGATATTTTGCGTTCACCACACGTGAATAAAACATCGCGTGATCAGTTTGAGATTCGCACGCATCAGCGATTGATGGACATCGTTGATCCTACTGACAAAACGGTAGATGCATTGATGAAGCTGGATTTGCCTGCTGGCGTAGATGTAGAAATTAAACTGTAATCTAGTAGTTGTATTAAAGAGATGAGTCGGGTATAATCCTGCCTCTTTGTCCGAAGTCGGTCAATTGTAATCGGCTTTTTAACTAAATAATAAGGAATCGATCATGAGCTTAGGGCTTATTGGTCGCAAGGTGGGGATGACCCGCATTTTTACTGACGATGGTAACAGCATCCCAGTAACGGTGCTTGAGGTTGTACCTAACCGTGTGACACAGGTCAAGACTGTCGAAACTGACGGCTATTCAGCTGTTCAAGTTGCTTTCGGCGAGCGTCGTGCCAGCCGCGTAAATAAAGCACTTACCGGGCATTTTGCTAAGGCTGGTGTCAGTGCGGGTTCTGGCATTAAAGAATTCAATGTAAATGCGGACGTTGCTGCTAATCATGCGGTTTCTAGCAATATCACTGTAGAGCTTTTCCAGGCAGGTCAATTGGTGGATGTTACTGGCACCTCAATTGGTAAAGGCTTTGCGGGTGCTATCAAGCGTCATAACTTTAGTTCTAACCGCGCGTCCCACGGTAACTCACGCTCACATAATGTGCCAGGTTCTATCGGTATGGCGCAGGATCCTGGTCGTGTTTTCCCAGGCAAGCGCATGCCAGGTCATTTGGGCAACATTAAAGTGACGACCCAGAATTTGGAAGTGGTGCGCGTGGATGCTGAGCGTAACTTGTTATTGATTAAGGGTGCTATCCCTGGCGCTAAAGGCGGCGATGTCGTTGTGCGTCCAGCAGTGAAAGCCTCAGCTAAGGCGGGGGCGTAATCATGGAAATTACATTATTAGATAAAAATGGCAAAGCCTCGAAAAAAGGTTTGACTGTTTCCGAAACGACTTTTGGCCGCGAGTTTAATGAGGCGCTGGTGCATCAGGTTGTAGTGGCCTATATGGCTAATGCGCGTACTGCGACACGTGCTCAAAAAACGCGCGCAACAGTTGCACACACCACACATAAGCCATACGCACAAAAAGGTACTGGTAATGCTCGTGCAGGTATGGCATCCAGTCCGATCTGGCGTGGAGGCGGTCGTGCTTTCCCAAATAGTCCTAACGAGAACTACAGCCACAAGGTAAATCGTAAGGCCTACCGTGCTGGTATGCAGGCGATCTTGTCTGAATTGGTTCGCCAGGATCGTATTGCTGTAGTGGAAGATTTTAAAATCGAAGCGCCAAAAACCAAGCAGTTTGTGCAAAAAATCAAAGGCATGGGTTATGACGGCGGTGTATTGTTGTTGACTGACGGTTTTGATGAAAACTTGTATTTGTCTTCACGTAACCTGCCAAATGTTTTAGTGATTGAAGCGCAATATGCAGATCCAGTAAGTTTGGTGCGTTTCCCTAAGGTGTTGGCGACAACGGGTGCTGTGAAGAAACTTGAGGAGATGCTGGCATGAGTGAAACAAAAAACATGAGCGTGCAAACTCAAGACCGTTTGCTGCAAGTGATTCTGGCTCCGGCGATTACCGAGAAGGCGACTTTTGTGGCCGATAAACACCAGCAAATCGCATTCAAAGTGCGCACCGATGCGACTAAACCAGAGATTAAAGCTGCAGTTGAGCTGGTCTTCAAAGTTGAAGTGCAGGGGGTAACAGTTGCCAACGTGTTGGGTAAAACCAAGCGCGCAGGTCGCCGCATGGGCAAGCGTAACGACTGGAAAAAAGCTTATGTAAGCTTAAAGCCAGGTCAAGAAATTAATTTTGCAGCTGGCGAATAAGGAGAGAAGAGATGGCATTAGTTAAAGTCAAACCAACTTCCCCCGGCCGCCGTGGCGTGCTGAAGGTGGTAACGCCTGATTTATATAAAGGCAAACCACATGCGCCGCTGTTGGAAAGTCAAAGTAAAAATGCTGGCCGTAACAACAATGGCCGCATCACTACACGTCACCAAGGTGGTGGTCACAAGCAGCATTATCGCGTGATTGATTTCCGTCGTAACAAGGATGGCATTCCGGCGAAAGTGGAGCGCATCGAGTATGACCCTAACCGTACTGCCAACATCGCGTTGTTATGTTATGCGGATGGAGAGCGTCGCTACATCATTGCGCCGCGTGGCATTTCAGCTGGTAGTCAACTGATTAGTGGTTCAGAAGCACCGATCAAGGCGGGTAACGCATTGCCGTTGCGCAATATCCCTGTGGGTAGCACGATTCATTGTATCGAATTGCAACCAGGCAAAGGCGCTCAACTGGCGCGTTCTGCTGGGACATCTGTACAGTTGCTGGCGCGCGAAGGTGCTTACGCTCAGTTGCGTTTGCGTTCAGGTGAAGTGCGCCGCGTACACGTAGACTGTAAAGCAACGTTGGGTGAGGTTGGCAACGAAGAGCATTCATTGCGCTCTATCGGTAAAGCCGGTGCAATGCGTTGGCGCGGTGTACGCCCAACGGTGCGCGGTGTGGTAATGAACCCGATTGACCACCCACACGGTGGTGGTGAAGGTCGTACTGCTGCTGGTATGAATCCAGTGAGCCCATGGGGTGTTAAAACCAAGGGTTATCGTACACGTAGTAACAAGCGTACGGATAACATGCGTGTTAGCCGCCGCCCTGCGAATAAGAGGTAATTAAATGGCACGTTCAATTAAAAAAGGTCCATTTGTAGATGGACATTTGGCGAAGAAGGTAGAAGTGGCGCAAGCTGCTCGCGATCGTAAACCAATTAAAACTTGGTCCCGTCGTTCTACAATTCTGCCAGATTTTATTGGCTTAACGATTGCGGTGCACAACGGCAGGCAACATGTGCCAGTGCTCATTTCTGAAAACATGGTTGGTCACAAACTTGGTGAATTTGCGTTAACTCGCACGTTTAAAGGTCATGCGGCTGACAAAAAAGCGAAGAAATAGAGGTTCATGATGCAAGTAACTGCTGTTTTAAAAGGTGTGCATCTTTCTCCGCAAAGAGCGAGACTGGTGGCCGATCTGGTGCGTGGTAAGAAAGTGGATCATGCTTTGAATATTTTGACTTTTACGCCTAAACGTGGTGCAGAAATCATTAAAAAAGTAGTGGAATCTGCGATTGCCAACGCTGAACATAACAATGGCGCCGATATCGACACGTTGAAGGTAACTTCAATTTATGTGGATAAAGGCTTGGTGATGAAGCGTATCCGTGCGCGTGCTAAAGGTCGTGCGGGTCGTATTACTAAACCTACCTGTCATATCCATGTGACAGTGGGCGATAGCAAGGCATAGGAGCTACGTATGGGACAAAAGATTAATCCAATTGGCTTCCGCCTTGGTGTGCAAAAGAATTGGGCTTCTCGCTGGTATGCAACTAGCAAGAACTTTCCTGCGATGTTACAAAGCGATATCAAGGTGCGTGATTTCTTGAATAAGAAACTCGCAGCTGCGGCAGTTAGTCGCATTGTGATCGAGCGTCCTGCTAAGAATGCAAAAATCACGATTTACAGCGCTCGTCCAGGTGTGGTTATTGGCAAAAAAGGTGAAGATATTGAATCTTTGCGTGCAAGTCTGCAGGGTCTGATGGGTGTGCCTGTACATTTGAATATTGAAGAGGTGCGTAAACCTGAGCTGGATGCGACCTTAATTGCGCAATCTATTGCACAGCAATTGGAGAAGCGTGTGATGTTCCGCCGTGCTATGAAACGTGCAATGCAAAATGCGATGCGCTTAGGTGCGCAAGGCATCAAAATCATGTCTTCAGGTCGTTTGAATGGCATCGAGATTGCGCGTACAGAGTGGTATCGTGAAGGTCGTGTGCCACTGCATACTTTGCGTGCCGATATTGATTACGGTGTGGCAGAAGCTTCTACCACTTACGGTATCATCGGTATCAAAGTTTGGGTATTTAAGGGCGAGGTGTTTGGCGATAATGCAACAGCACAAGCTGCTGCAGCGACTCCTGACGCAGAGCCAGAAAAAAAAGTAAGAAAGCCGAGGGCTAAAGATGCTGCAACCATCTAGACAAAAATATCGCAAGATGCAAAAGGGCCGCAATAAGGGTATTGCGACTACCGGTAACAAGGTGAGCTTTGGTGATTTTGGCTTGAAAGCAGTTGGCCGTGGTCGCTTAACAGCTCGACAAATCGAGGCTGCTCGACGTGTGATGACCCGTCACATTAAGCGTGGTGGTCGTGTGTGGATTCGGATTTTCCCAGATCAGCCTATTTCCAAAAAGCCTGCTGAAGTGCGTATGGGTAACGGTAAGGGCAGTACCGAATACTACGTAGCCCAAATACAGCCTGGCAAGATGCTTTATGAGATGGATGGCGTAAGTGAAGAGTTGGCGCGCGAAGCTTTCCGCTTAGCTGCGGCTAAATTGCCAATCGAAACCGTGTTCATGACACGTCATGTTGGTAGTTAAGGAATCGCTATGAAAGCAAAAGACTTGATAAACAAATCTGCAGAAGAGTTGAATAAGGAGCTCGTTGAGTTGCGCCGTGCACAATTTTCATTGCGCATGCAGCAAGCAACGCAGCAATTAAACAAGCCAGATCAAATCAGTAAGACTCGCCGAGATATCGCTCGCGTGAAGACTGTGCTGGCACAGAAAGCCAAGGCTTAATTAAGGACAATCAGAAATGACTGAGCAAGTAAAAGTTGTGCGTTCTTTTAGCGGCCGTGTGGTAAGTGACAAGATGGACAAAACCGTAACCGTGTTGGTTGAGCGTAAAGTGAAACACCCGGTGATTGGTAAGGTTGTTGCCAAGTCCAAAAAATTTCATGCACACGACGAAAACAACGAATGCAAAGAAGGTGATTTGGTAACTATTACCGAAAGCCGCCCGCTGTCTAAATCCAAGACATGGGTGGTGAGCAAGATTGTAAGTAAGGCGCAAACAGTCTAGTTTTTAAGTAATGTTATTGTTTGCTTGATTTAAATAGGCAAATATAGTTATAATGTTGGACTTTTCGGCGCTCGCAAATTTTGCCGTGTGATAACGTCAATAGTTGCAAAAGCTAGCGCCCCAATACTGACCGTGGCTATCGGCCGTTTATATAGCGGCTGGTATTGGTTAAAACGGATTAAGTTGGAGATTATTCTCATGATTCAAATGCAATCTCGGCTGGAAGTTGCCGATAACACAGGTGCGCGTTCCGTGCAGTGCATTAAAGTGCTGGGTGGTTCTAAGCGTCGTTATGCCAGTATTGGCGACATTATCAAGGTAAGCATCAAGGATGCGGCGCCTCGTGGTCGTGTAAAAAAAGGCGAAGTGTATAACGCAGTAGTGGTACGCACTGCTAAAGGCGTGCGTCGCCCAGATGGTTCCTTGGTGAAGTTCGATGGCAATGCTGCAGTTCTGCTTAATAACAAGCTGGAGCCGATTGGTACACGTATTTTTGGTCCTGTAACGCGCGAACTGCGTAGTGAGCGCTTTATGAAGATTGTGTCGTTAGCACCAGAAGTGTTGTAAGGATAATTCAAATGAGCAAAATTCGTAAAGGCGATCAAGTTATCGTTAACACAGGGAAGGATAAAGGCAAGCAAGGCGCAGTGCTAAGCGTGCTTGATACTGGACATGTGGTGGTAGAGGGTATCAATATTGCTAAGAAGCATGCGAAGCCTAATCCAATGAAGGGTGTAGCTGGCGGTATTGTGGCTAAGGAAATGCCAATCGCGATTTCTAATGTTGCTTTGTTCAACCAGGCAACTAAAAAAGCTGATCGCGTGGGTTATAAAGTATTGAAAGACGGCAGCAAAGTGCGCGTGTTCAAATCAAACGGTGAGGCGGTTGACGCTTAATCGACACGCATAAGGACAATATATGGCACGCTTAAAACAAGTTTACAAAGACACGGTAGTAAAAAAGCTTACCGAGCAGTTTGGCTATACTTCTGTGATGCAGGTACCTCGCATTGAAAAAATCACATTGAATATGGGTGTTGGCGAAGCTGTCGCTGATAAGAAAGTGATGGAAAATGCGGTCGCAGATATGGAGAAAATTGCTGGTCAAAAAGCGATAGTGACCAAAGCTAAGAAATCTGTAGCTGCGTTCAAGATTCGTGATAATTACCCGGTAGGTTGTAAGGTTACGTTGCGTCGTGAACGTATGTATGAGTTTCTGGATCGCCTGATCACTGTGGCTATTCCGCGTATTCGTGACTTCCGCGGCATCTCTGCAAAATCATTCGATGGACGCGGAAACTACAACATGGGTGTCAAAGAGCAAATCATTTTTCCGGAAATCGAGTACGACAAAATCGACGCTTTGCGCGGTATGAATATTACGATTACCACAACTGCTAAAACGGACGAAGAGGCTAAGGCTTTGTTGTCTGCGTTTAACTTTCCTTTCAGAGGTTAAGACATGGCTAAAACCTGTATGACAGAGCGCGAATTTAAACGCCGCGCAACTGTAGAAAAATTTGCAGCTAAGCGCGAAGCTTTGATTGCTACTATCAATGATCAAAAGGCTTCTGCAGAAGACCGTCGCGCCGCACGCCAAAAATTGGCCGCTCTACCGCGTAATGCAAGCCCTGTACGTTTACGTAACCGCTGTGCATTGACTGGCCGTCCACGCGGCGTGTTTAGTAAATTCGGTATTGCGCGTAACAAATTGCGTGATCTTATGATGAGTGGCCAAGTGCCTGGCGTTACCAAGGCTAGCTGGTAATTAGGTTAGCAAAAGGATAAATGACTTATGAGTATGAGTGATCCAATCGCCGATATGTTGACACGCATTCGCAATGCGCAACAAACCAACAAATTATCGGTTTCTATGCCTGCATCTAAACTAAAAGGCGCTATTGCCAGTGTTTTGAAAGATGAAGGTTACATTGAGGACTTTGCTGTATTGCCAAATGATGGTAAGCCATTGCTAAGCATTAGCTTGAAGTATTATGCAGGTCGCCCCGTGATTGAGAAGATCGAGCGTGTTAGCAAGCCTGGTTTGCGCATCTACAAGGGTAGCGACAACATTCCTAAAGTAATGAATGGTTTGGGTGTGACGATTGTATCTACATCCAAAGGTGTAATGACAGACCATAAAGCGCGTGCTGCCGGTGTTGGTGGTGAAGTGCTTTGTGTGGTTGCGTAAGGGGTTTAAGATGTCACGTGTTGCTAAAAATCCTGTTGCGATTCCAGCTAAAGTAGAAATCGTTTTAAACCCAACTAATATTTCAGTCAGCGGTCCATTGGGTAAGCTGACTCAGACATTAACTGATGCGGTCAAATTAACGCGCGAAGGTGATGTTATTACTTTTGCTGCTGCTCAAGATAGTCAGCATGCACGTGCTATGTCTGGCACAACGCGTGCTCTAGTGGCGAATATGGTTAAGGGTGTTTCTGAAGGCTTTACCCGTAAATTGATGTTGGTTGGTGTTGGGTACAAGGCTGCTGCACAAGGAACCGTATTGAATCTAGATTTGGGTTATTCGCATCCTATAAAACATAATTTGCCTGAGGGTGTAAAAGCACAAACACCAACGCCAACAGAGATTATTCTTACTGGTGTTGATAAGCAGGTGATAGGTCAGGTGGCAGCGCAGATTCGTGCTTATCGCTCGCCTGAACCTTATAAAGGCAAGGGTGTTCGCTATGACGATGAGGTTGTGGCGATTAAAGAGACCAAGAAAAAATAAGTAAAGCTTTTTAGATAAAGTTATTTAGATCAGCTCAATATTGAAGGCTAAATCATGACAACTATAGACAACCGCTTGCGCCGCGCACGTAAAACCCGTGCCAAAATCGCCAAGCAAAACGCCACTCGTTTGAGTGTGCACCGTACAAATTTGCATATCTATGCACAAATTATTGCCGAGACAGGCGATAAGGTGTTGGCAAGTGCTTCTACAGCCCAAGCGGACGTGCGTAAGAAAATTAAAAACGGTGGCAATGTTGAAGCTGCAGCGGTGGTTGGTAAGCTCATCGCAGAAAAAGCGAAAAAAGCCGGTATCACAAATGTGGCTTTTGACCGTTCCGGTTATAAATATCATGGCCGAATCAAAGCGTTGGCTGATGCAGCGCGCGAAAACGGCTTGTCATTCTAATTAGGCGAGACACAAGATGGCGAAAGAGATTGAACAACAAGCACAGCAAACTGATGGTTTGCGTGAAAAAATGATCACAGTTAATCGTGTAAGTAAAACGGTTAAAGGTGGCCGTATCATGAGTTTTGCTGCTCTGACAGTTGTTGGTGACGGTGATGGTGCAGTGGGTATGGGTAAGGGCAAGGCGCGTGAAGTGCCGGTTGCCGTACAAAAGGCCATGGATGAAGCCCGTCGCGGTATGCTGAAAATCAATTTGAATAATGGTACGTTGCATCACGCAGTAACTGGTACGCACGGCGCGGCCAAGGTGTTTATCCAGCCAGCGTCCGAAGGTACTGGGATTATCGCAGGCGGTGCAATGCGTGCTATCTTCGAAGTGATGGGTGTAACTAACGTATTGGCGAAATGTATCGGTTCCAGCAATCCATACAACGTGGTGCGCGCGACCTTGAATGGGTTGGCTTCCATGAATACGCCAGCTGAGGTTGCTGCAAAACGCGGTAAATCAGTGGAAGAGATCAGAGGTTAATCATGGCAAAAGCAAAGAAAGACACTGGCACCGTTAAGGTGACTTTGGTTAAAAGCACCATTGGCCGTATCGAGGCACATAAAGCTACTGTTCGTGGTTTGGGCTTGCGTCGTATGCATCATACGGTGGAGCTGCAAGATACACCTGCAGTGCGCGGCATGATTAATACTGTTGGCTATCTGCTGAAAGTAGAGTAAGAGGTGAATATGAAATTAAATACCATTAAACCAGCAGCAGGTGCTAAAAAGGCAGCGCGTCGCGTAGGACGCGGTATTGGTTCTGGCTTGGGCAAAACATGTGGTCGCGGCCACAAAGGACAACACTCACGTGCAGGCCACTTCAAGATAGGCTTTGAGGGTGGGCAAATGCCTTTGCAGCGCCGTTTGCCAAAGCGTGGCTTTAATTCCTTGACTAAGGATGACACGGCGCGTATCCGAACCAGTGAGTTGGCTGATCTGGATGCCAAAGTGATTGATCTACTAGCTCTTAAATCAGCCAAACTTGTATCTGGCAATGCTAAGTCAGTAAAAGTGTATTTGTCTGGTGAAGTAACTAAAAAACTTAATGTGCAGGGCTTGTTGTTGACCAAAGGTGCGCGTGCCGCGATTGAGGCAGCTGGTGGCAAAGTGGTTGAGGCTACTGAGTAAGTATAGACGAGATAAGCCTTGGCGCAAGATAATATTCTTGGTGGTATGAGCAAACTAGGCGAGTTGAAAAGCCGTTTGTGGTTCGTGCTTGGAGCGCTGGTGGTGTACCGCTTGGGTGCGCATATTCCCGTTCCAGGTATAGATCCTAATACGTTGAAGCAGTTGTTCGATTCGCAAGGTGGCGGTATTTTGGGCATGTTTAACATGTTCTCTGGCGGCGCCCTGTCACGTTTTACTGTGTTTGCCTTGGGGATAATGCCCTATATCTCTGCATCGATCATCATGCAGTTGATGTCGGTTGTATCACCTAAGATCGAACAGTTGAAAAAGGAAGGTGAAGCAGGTAGAAGGCAGATTACTAAATATACTCGCTATGGGACTGTGTTGTTAGCTACATTTCAAGCGTTAGGAATCGCTATAGCATTTGAAGGAACTGCTGGGCTAGTGATGGATCCAGGGTTTGCTTTTCGATTGACTACAGTAGTAACACTGGTAGGTGGTACCATGTTTTTGATGTGGCTGGGTGAGCAGATAACAGAACGTGGTATTGGAAATGGTATTTCCATCATAATTTTTGCGGGTATTGTGGCTGGCTTGCCTCATGCTATTGGTAGCACATTGGAGCTTGCCAAGACAGGTGCGTTCTCTATACCTTTGGTGGTGTTTTTGCTGGCAGCAACTTTGATGGTCACTGCTCTGGTGGTTTTCGTAGAACGTGGTCAGCGTAAGATTACTGTGAACTACGCTAAGCGTCAGGTGGGTAATAAAGTATTCGGTGGGCAGACAACGCATTTGCCGATGAAATTGAATATGGCTGGTGTGATACCCCCGATTTTTGCTTCGAGCATTATTTTGTTTCCAGCGACATTGGCCAGTTGGTTTGGTAGCAGCGAGAAGATGTACTGGCTCAAAGATATCGCCAGCACATTATCACCAGGTCAACCAATTTATATATTGCTGTTTGCTGCTGCAATTGTTTTCTTCTGCTTTTTTTATACGGCACTCGTATTTAATCCGAAGGAAACGGCTGACAACTTAAAGAAAAGCGGTGCATTTGTTCCAGGTATCCGCCCAGGCGAACAGACAGCGAAATACATCGACAAGATTATGGGTCGGTTGACTTTAGTAGGGGCGTTTTATATTACTTTGGTATGTCTGCTGCCAGAATTCTTGATTTTGAAATTTAATACACCATTTTATTTTGGTGGTACGTCATTGCTGATTATTGTTGTGGTGACAATGGATTTCATGGCTCAAGTGCAATCGCATCTGATGTCGCAGCAATATGAAGGCCTGTTGAAAAAGGCTAATTTTAAAGGTAACGCGTTGCGTTAGTTACACGGTTGGCTAAGGAAGATACTATAGAGATGCAAGGTGAGATTCTCGAGAATCTCCCAAATGCGACTTTCAAAGTAAAGCTAGAAAATGGCCATACTGTATTGGGCTATATTTCAGGCAAGATGCGGATGCACTACATTCGTATTTTGCCAGGCGACAAGGTGACAGTAGAAATGACACCTTATGATTTAACAAGGGCACGGATTACTTTCCGTGCCAAATAGTAAAGTAAAGAGGTTTAAGATGAGAGTTCGTGCTTCAGTAAAAAAATTGTGCCGCAATTGTAAAGTGGTGCGCCGTCGCGGCGTTGTGCGTATTATTTGCACTGACCCTCGGCATAAACAGCGCCAAGGCTAGTTGTTTGATTGGCGAAAAAGTGATTCATTGAATTACTCAGATTAAACTGTTAAAATATTCGGCTTTTTATTTGGCTAGATAGTTGCTAGCGCATTTGGAGTTTTAGTTATGGCACGTATTGCAGGGGTAAATATCCCAAATCATAAACATGCTGAAATCGCATTGACGGCGATTTACGGTATTGGTCGCCCAACAGCACAAAAGATTTGCGTGGCGGCTGGCGTTGCTATCAGCACAAAAATTAAAGATTTGAACGATGCAGATATAGAAAAGTTGCGTGATGAAGTAGCCAAGCTAAAGGTAGAAGGTGACTTACGACGTGACGTATCAATGAACATCAAACGTTTGATGGATTTGGGATGTTACCGTGGTGTGCGTCATCGCCGTGGCCTTCCTGTGCGTGGTCAGCGTACCAAGACAAATGCGCGTACGCGTAAGGGTCCCGTAAAAGCTATCAAACAAGCTAAATAATTTTTTAAGAGAATTTGTTAAGGACTGTACAACATGGCTAAAGCTAATGTACGTATTAAAAAGAAGGTGAAAAAGAATATTGCTGAGGGTATTGCCCACGTGCATGCTTCTTTCAATAACACCATTATCACGATTACTGATCGCCAAGGTAACGCACTGTCATGGGCGACCTCAGGAGGCCAAGGTTTTAAAGGGTCGCGTAAAAGTACTCCTTTCGCAGCGCAGGTTGCGGCGGAAGTGGCAGGTAAGACTGCGCAAGAATCGGGTGTTAAAAACTTGGAAGTACGTATCAAAGGTCCTGGCCCAGGTCGTGAATCTGCAGTACGCGCATTAAATGCTGCTGGATTCAAAATTACCAGCATCACCGATGTGACCCCTGTGCCACATAACGGTTGCCGCCCACCGAAAAAACGTCGCATTTAATTTATTGCGAAAAGATTACTGGAGAATATCTTGGCTAGAAATTTAGATCCTAAATGCCGTCAGTGCCGCCGCGAAGGTGAGAAGCTGTTCTTGAAAGCAGAAAAATGCTTTACAGACAAATGTGCTATTGAAAAACGCAATTTCGCGCCTGGTCAGCATGGTCAACGTCGTAATGCACGTCTTTCTGACTATGGTGTCCAATTGCGTGAAAAACAAAAGGTACGTCGTATTTATGGTATTTTAGAAGCTCAGTTCCGTGGTTATTACGCTGAAGCTGATCGACAAAAAGGCATTACTGGCGAAAACCTTTTGCAGTTGCTTGAATGTCGTCTTGACAACGTTGCATACCGCATGGGTTTCGGCGGTTCTCGTACAGAAGCACGTCAAATCGTGCGCCACAATGGCATTTTAGTGAATGGTAAACGTGTAAATATTCCTTCTTACCAAGTTAAAGCCGGCGATGTGATTTCTGTGGCTGAGTCCGCAAAACAACAATTACGTGTAAAAGGTGCATTGGAAGCCGCGGAGCAGCGTGGTTTCCCAGAATGGCTCGAAGTAGATGTAAAAGCCTTGACAGGCAAATTTAAGTCTAAACCACAGCGTGATGACTTGCCGTCTACAATTAACGAGTCGTTGGTAGTTGAGTTGTATTCGAAATAATTAGATACAACTTAACCCTCAACTAATAGGCCATTTAAGAGAAAGATATGCAAAATAATCCAACTGAATACTTAAAACCTCGTGTGGTAGACGTTGAAGTGATTAGCCCATTGCGTGCTCGCGTTACGCTAGAACCGATGGAGCGTGGCTTTGGCTATACTTTAGGTAACGCACTGCGTCGTGTTTTGTTGTCTTCTATTCCAGGTTATGCTATCACGGAAGTGAAAATTGATGGCGTAGTACATGAATATTCAACAATTGATGGTGTACAAGAAGATGTAGTTGATATCTTGCTGAATCTCAAGGGCGTTGCGCTTAAGCTCAATAGCAAATCAGAGACGATTTTGACTTTAAACAAATCAGGTGAGGGCGTAGTTACTGCCGGCGACTTTGAAACAGGCCATGATGCCGAGATTGCAAATCCTAATCATGTTATTGCACATCTAACTAAAGGCGGTAAGCTGAATTTGGAAGTGAAGGTGGAAATGGGTCGCGGCTATCAGCCCGTCCCGACTCGTCAAAAAGCTAACCAGGAAGACCGCGTACTGGGCTTCATCATGGTGGATGCGTCGTTCAGTCCAATCAACAAAGTAAGTTACCATGTTGACAGTGCTCGGGTAGAGCAGCGCACAGACTTGGATAAACTGATCATGGATGTTGAAACAAATGGCATCATTGAACCAGAGCAAGCAATTCGTGATGCAGCGCGTATCCTGATTGGTCAGTTATCTGTATTTGCTAATTTGGAAGGTGCACCAAGCGAAGTGGAAGTTAAGGCTGCTCCACAAGTAGATCCAGTGTTGTTGCGTCCTGTGGATGACCTTGAATTGACCGTGCGTTCGGCAAATTGTCTAAAAGCAGAAAACATATTCTATATCGGTGATTTGATTCAACGTACAGAGAATGAGTTGTTGAAAGCGCCTAATCTAGGTCGTAAATCGCTAAATGAGATTAAGGATGTATTGGCTTCTAAAGGCCTGACATTAGGCATGAAGTTGGAAAACTGGCCGCCAGTTGGCTTAGAAAAAGCCTAACAATCAAGAACAGATTAAGTTAAATAAGGATATTACCATGCGTCACGGTAACAGCAATCGTAAATTAAACCGCACCAGCAGTCATCGTGCTGCAATGTTTCGCAACATGACAACATCTTTGTTGCGTCACGAAGTAATCAAAACAACTTTGCCTAAAGCAAAAGAGTTGCGCAAATTTGTAGAACCAATGATTACATTAGGTAAGAACGCTACTTTAGCGAACCGCCGTTTAGCATTTAGTCGCTTGCGCGACCGCGAAATCGTAGGCAAGCTGTTCAATGAGTTGGGGCCTCGCTACAATGCACGTAATGGTGGTTATCTGCGTATTTTGAAGTGTGGTTTCCGTGATGGCGATAATGCTCCAATGGCATTTGTGGAATTGGTAGATCGCCCAGAAGCAGCAGCACCAGCCGCAGAATAGTACATAGGAAAAAAATAACCATAAAAAAGCCAGCTAATGCTGGCTTTTTTATTTGAGAAAGTGCTGCAATTCATTTTTATTAAAGGGCCATCCTAATTCATGTTGATTGTCTAGCCGTTTAAGTACTGGAATTCTTGTGCCATATTGGTTAAGCAGATCCTCAGAAAAGGCTATTTCTATCTCTGATAGTTGATGCAAATCTAATTCGCCTTCAATGACATGCTTAGCTTCATCACAAAGGTGGCAGCCAGAGGTGGTGAAAAAGTGAAAAGCTGTTTGCATTTGTGCAAGATTTTTAGATGTCATTCGCCTGAAAGCTATAAAAGCCATCATAATAACGAATATTAAGAAAATATTTCAATTCTATCTATGTCGGACATCCAAGACAATAAAGAAGGGCCAGCAGAGTATCTGCAGCAAGTAATTGCGATATTGGATCAGGCACGTCAAGCAGGCGATGGTTTTTCGCTGGTACTTGGTGGTTCAAATGCTGAGGCGTTGCGTAGCATGCTGGATGCAATGCACCCCGCTGACGTGGCGAATGTTCTCGAAGCCTTGCCATTAGAAGATCGCCAAGTTGTTTGGGATTTGGTAAAAGCTGAGCGAGACGGTGAGATACTCCTAGAAGTATCAGATGCCGTTCGGCAAACGCTGATTGCTGAGATGGACTCCAATGAACTGCTTGCCGCAGCTGAGCAACTGGATACGGACGAGATAGCCGACCTTGCTCCTGATTTGCCAAGAGATGTGTTGCAAGAGCTCATGGATAGCTTGGATACCCAAAACCGTGAGCGCTTGCAGTCGGCACTGTCATACCCCGAAAATACAGTTGGCGCGTTGATGGATTTCGATATCGTGACAATTCGCGAGAATGTCACACTAGAAGTTGTCCTGCGCTATCTACGTCGCTTGGCAGAACTGCCTAACCACACAGATAAACTATTCGTTGTGGACCGTGATGATATATTGCACGGTGTTTTACCGCTTAAACGATTGTTGTTGAATGCCCCTGAGGATGAAGTGGTCGAATTGATGGCTGACGACCCGGTAGTGTTTAATCCGCTAGATACTGCAGATGATGCAGCAAAGGCATTCGAGAAATATGATTTGGTCAGTGCGCCGGTTGTAGATAAAAACAATAAACTGATGGGGCGCATTACTGTTGATGCAGTGATGGACTACATTCGGGAAGTGTCAGATGCAGATATTCTTTCGATGGCGGGCTTAAGAGAGGAAGAGGACTTTTTTGCATCAGTCTGGAAGTCTGTGCAAAACCGATGGGCTTGGTTGGCTATCAATCTTATAACAGCGTTGGTTGCTTCGCGCGTCATAGGTTTATTTGAAGGTTCAATAGAAAAGATAGTGGCTCTGGCTGCTTTAATGCCTATTGTGGCTGGAATCGGTGGCAATTCAGGCAATCAAACAACTACAATGATTGTGCGAGGTCTCGCATTGGGGCAGATTGCCGCGCATAACGCACGCTCATTGATTGCCAAAGAGTTAGGGGTAGCGTTGCTGAACGGATTGATTTGGGGAGGGGTGCTGGGATTGATTGCTTATATGCTGTATGGCAATTATCAGCTTAGCCTGGTCATGACCGCGGCAATGACATTGAATCTGCTCTTGGCTGCGGTCATGGGGGTGATGATCCCGCTTGTGCTGAACAAATCAGGCCGAGATCCTGCGGTTGGCTCCAGTGTCCTAATTACGGCGATGACAGACAGTGGCGGCTTCTTTATTTTCCTCGGCTTGGCAACTATTTACCTGCTCTAGTATTGATAATATGAACAGCGAAATCCAGCAAATCTGGCAAGAGGTTCTTAGCGATCTCGGCAGCCAGCACATATTGTGGCAATTAGTCGTTTTAATGGCAGCTTTTGGTATGGCTTGGTTGATGAACGACATCTTGCGTGTATATGTGATGCGATATGCACGAGAAAGCACAAAATTAGCAATCGGCGGTATTAACCGAGTAATGTTTCCTTTAACCGCGTTACTAGGTGTTGGGCTGGGTAAGTGGTTATTAGCTGGCTGGCAGCATACAGCAATGTTGCAGATTGTTATTAAACTTATGTTGGCGCTAGCGCTGATTCGACTCAGTGTGTATGCATTGCGTTATATATTTGACCCAAGTGGTTGGCTCAAAGCATTCGAACGTGTGATCGCCTGGGCTATATGGCTAGTGCTGGCGCTGCATTTTACTGGCGACTTGTCACGTATAGTAAAGACACTAGAAGAAGTGCAATTTAATATCGGTAAAGGTGAAGCCAATCTCTGGATGGTGCTGCAGGGCATATTCACCATCATCATTACACTTTTCTTTACGCTTTGGCTAAGCCGATTGGCTGAAAACAAGCTGATGCGCGCACAACAACTGAGCGTCAATATTCGGGTAGCAATGGTGAAGTTGGTGCGCATTTTCTTCATTACCATAGGCGTTTTATTCTCTCTTTCAATTGTTGGTTTTGATATCACGCTTTTCTCGGTATTTGGTGGGGCGCTTGGTGTTGGGCTGGGTTTTGGCCTGCAAAAAATTGCCAGTAACTATGTGAGTGGATTTATCCTGCTGCTGGATAAATCCATGCAGATTGGCGATGTGATTACGACTGAAAACCACTATGGGGTAATCTCTGAGTTGAGATCTCGTTATACGGTGCTACGCAAGTTGGACGGGACTCAAGTCATTATCCCGAACGAGACGCTAATTACTAATGTCGTTATCAACCACTCGCATTCTGAAAAAAAAGCACGGGTGGAGTTGCCGATACAAGTTAGTTATAAAAGTGATTTGCAGTTAGTGATGCAGTTGCTCAAGGGAGCCGGTTTGAACCATCCCAGAGTGCTTAAGGAACCGGAGCCATCGGCCAATATTATTCAGTTTGGTGAAAGCGGGATAGATATGAATCTGGTGATCTGGATTCCAGATCCGGAAGAAGGGTCGGCAGTGTTAAAGACAGAGCTGTATTTGGCTATCTGGAATCTGTTTAAAGATCAAGGCATTGAAATTCCATTTCCTCAGCGAGAAATTAAGCTCCTGGGCACCGTGGCTTCTTAATTGAGTATATAAATAAAAAGCCCGCAAAAGCGGGCTTTTTATTAATCAAACCAAGATTATTATTTTAATTTTGTTTCTTTATACATTACGTGTTTACGTGCCACTGGGTCAAATTTTTTGATTTCCATTTTCTCTGGCATTGTACGTTTATTTTTTGTGGTGGTATAAAAGTGACCAGTACCTGCACTTGATTCCAATTTGATTTTTTCGCGCATGGTTTAGTTCTCCTTAGATTTTTTCGCCGTTAGCGCGCATTTTAGCCAGTACAGCGTCAATGCCGTTTTTATCAATGGTACGCAAAGCGGCATTAGTGATGCGCAGGCTCACCCAGCGGTTTTCGCTTTCAACCCAGAACTTGCGGTTTTGCAAGTTAGGCAAAAAGCGGCGTTTTGTTTTGTTTTGTGCGTGGGACACATTGTTACCCACCATAGGTTTTTTACCAGTTACCTGACATACACGTGCCATGGTTTACTCCAAATATCTGCTTTTCGAGAAAGAGCGTGATTATAGTACGAAATCGAAGGACGTTTCAACCTAAATATAAGATTTTTTAGCGTTTTAAGGATGGTTGCGTTGTTTTGATTAATGTTTGCCTGTACTGCCAAAACCACCTTCTCCTCTTTCAGAACTGGTAAATTCATCTACGATATGAAAATCTGCTTGTACCACGGGCACAATCACCAGTTGCGCAATTCGTTCCATCGGATTCAGGATGAAAGGATGCTGACTTCGGTTCCAGCAACTTACCAATAATTGCCCTTGGTAGTCGGAATCTATCAGTCCGACTAGATTGCCCAACACGATGCCATGCTTATGCCCCAAGCCAGAACGCGGTAGGATCAATGCCGCATAATAAGTGTTGTCGATATGAATCGCCATGCCGGTGGGAATCATCACCGTTTCGCCTGGCTGTATGGTCTGTGTATGCTCAATACAAGCGCGCAAATCCAGTCCTGCCGAGCCGGGCGTGGCATAGCTGGGCATCATGTGATGCAGGCGTGGGTCAAGAATTTTTAAATCGACTGAAATGGCCATGTGATTAAATTTGAACGATATTTGAATAGGTGACATTAAACACTAATTGGGCGCGAAAATCACCAAGCCATGCCGACAAAAAGTGCTTTAAACCGCATATTTTTCATTGTAAAAACGGCGTGCCTGGAGGCCGCATCCAGCTTGGCTCCCAGGCCGATGCTTGATTCAATGAATGCGCGTGCATGAAGAACATTCATTTTCCGTAAAAAAAGCCAGCTTGTTCAAGCTGGCTTTTGGAAAGTCTTTCTACAGTTACTTAGAACTTGTAGCTTGCGCTCAGGCCAAGCAGGTAGTTTCTGTCTGCGGCTGGTTCGTAAGGTCTTGCATCGTTAATCCTGACCGAGCCGATATACTCCTTGTCGAACATATTTTCTACGCGCAGATACTCTTTAAAGTTCCAGTTAGCAAGGTTTTGCTCAAAGCCTGCGCGCAGGTTGAAAATGGTGTATGAAGGTGCTGTCGCGGTATTCAGGTCGTCAATGTAGACCTTGCTGTTATGACGTCCTTCAAACGCAACATTGAATCCAAGTGGTAAGTATTTCCAAGCGATTTCACCATAAATTTGGCTACGATAAGTGCCAGGGATGCGATTGCCAGACTCAATCAAGCCTGGCAAAGCATTGGAGTAGAAGTCCGAGTCATACTTGGCGTTGAGTAACGAATATGAAAAATAAGTGGAGATGTTGTGATCGAATTGCGAATCTACCGATAACTCTAAACCGGTACGTTTGCTGTCATTGGCATTGGCGAATACACTTCTGCCGCCAGAGTTTTGTGCGACTACCAATTCATCTTTGGTGTTGATTCTGAAGATGTTCAGGTTGACTTGGGTGTTGTCGGCCACGAAGGCTTTTGCGCCAATTTCATAGTTGCTACTTTCACTTGGTTTTAAGGCAAGATTTGGCGTGGCAGTTGTTGCGGTGGAGTTAAAAGCCAGTTCAAAAAAAGTGGGCGTTTCAAAGCCACGGCCATAATTGGCGTACAGGTTGAAAGTGGGAGTTACTTTCCATACCCCGCCGATTACAGGGTTAGTTTTTTTGTATTCGACCGAGCCGCTATTATCTGGAGGTGTTAATTTGTCTTCGACTTTCATTCTGACTTTGGTGTGCCTTACGCCAGCATGCACATCAACATTATCTGTCACAGACAACTTGCCTTGGACATATTGGTCGTAATTTGTGGCAATGTTGTCCTCAACACGATTTAGTCTGTTTGCTGCGCCGACAGGCCTTTGCACGCCGTTATCGGCATTGATATCCAATCTGGCATCGTTCATTTTGCCGTAGTTAAGCCCAAGGCTGATGTTATAAGGCATGGTGAACAATGTGCCTTTGTTATCCCAACGGATATCACCACCCCAGAAATCCCGATCAATCATACTGGCGCGGCCATTGGCGTTGGCTGCGTTTGGTAGAGCTAGTGACAAATATTGCTCGTTATAGCGCGTACCCACATAGGTCATTACATTTAATGTGTTGTTCTCGTTAAAGGCATGGCTGAGATTAAATCCCGCTTGTGTATGGCGGCGGTAAACACGCGTGTTGGATGTGATGGATGCAGGTGCCGCCATTTCCGGATCAGAGAAAGCTTCTGTGCGTGTCAGGCCTAACGGGTCTTCCGCTTTTTGGTCAAACCAGTTAACTAGAGCGGTCAGTTTGGTTGCATCAGAAATGTTTACTTTGAAATTGGCGGTTGCCGCTTGTTTTTGGCCAGAGTCGTGATCGCGATAGCCATCAGTTTCAAAGTTAGACGTGCTGACGAAATATTCGATATTTTCTGCTGTGCCGGTAGCTTCCAAAACCTGGCGTTTGGTGTCAAAGCTGCCAAACATCGCGGTCGTATTAATCTGTGGCGTTGCAGGCGCCTTCTCGGTGAGCAATTGAATGACGCCGCCAGATGAGTTGCCGTACAAGGCTGAGAATGGGCCGCGCATGACTTCTATGCTGCGTATCGAAGACAAATCTACGATGCCGGGCTGGCCTTGACCATCTGGCATGGTGAGTGGAATGCCATCTACGTAGATGCGAATGCTGCGTGCGCCAAAATTGGAGCGTGCGCCGAAGCCGCGCGTAGAAATCTTGGGGTCTTGTGCCTGGTTGGTACGGTCTTGCGCGCTGATGCCGGGCACGCGAATCAGGCTTTCTGAAAGCTGCATCTGCAAGAAACCGGTCTGGATATCTTCCATATCCACGACATCAATAGCAACGGGCAGGTCAAAGCTGTTTTGTTCTATTCGTGTCGCAGTGACAACCACAGGGGTAGTCACGATGTTTTTTGTGTCAGTTTCTTCAGCATTGGCGTTGTAGTTTGCCAACAAGGCACTCAAAACAGCAATGGGCAATAATCTGATTTTCAAAATACTGGAAGACATGATAAACCTTGATTTATGTATGGTTATAAATGAACAAACTCGATTCTACGTGATTAAAATCATCTGAAAATCAGTATTTTCATGAATAGCAGGCAGTTGGCCCATAAGGGCTAAAGCATCTGTGCTACATGTTGCAACAATAGGTGGGCGACTTCGGTTTTGGATGCGCGTGGTAGATGGTGTTTGCCGGTCTCATCAAGCAGGGTGACTTCGTTTTTATCGCTGCCCATGGCCTGCGTGGCCAGGTTGGCGACAATCAAAGGCAGTTTTTTAGCGATACGCTTCTGTTCGGCATGTTGCAGCAGATGTTCGCTCTCTGCAGCGAAGCCAACGCAGAACGGCGGTTTCGGCAAGCTGGCGACATCCGCCAGAATATCCTTGTTTTTATTGAGATCTATTGTAAGTGTTGACTCACTTTTTTTGATTTTCTGTGTGCTTTTTTGTGTGGGCGAATAATCGGCTACAGCAGCTACGCCAATGAATATATCCTGGTTCGCCACATGCTGCATCACGGTTTGATACATGGTTTCAGCGTCAAGCGCACAGATGTTTCTGGTAGTTCTTGGCAAAGGAATCTCTATCTTGCCATGCACCAAGGTCACTTCAGCGCCCATATCCGAGGCTGTTTGTGCAAGTGCGATACCCATCTTGCCGCTACTGAGATTGGTAATAACGCGTACCGGGTCGATGGCTTCCTGCGTTGCACCAGCTGTAATTAGCATCCGCTTTCCTTGCAGCAGTTTTGGCGTGAAGAAGCTGTTGATGCAAGATAGCAAGTCCTCGGGCTCCAGCATTCGCCCCATACCCGTTTCGCCGCATGCCTGATCGCCGCTATCAGGGCCCAGCAACGTAATGCCATCTTTTTGTAACTGTGCCACATTTCGCTGTGTGGCGGGGTTCTCCCACATCTGCTTATTCATTGCCGGCGCGATCAGAAGCGCACAGTCGCGAGCCAGGCATAGCGTGGAAAGCAAATCATCCGCGCGGCCATGCAACAGCTTGGCGATGAAGTCGGCACTGGCCGGTGCAATAACGATTGCATCGGCATTGCGGCTCAGTTCAATGTGCGGCATGCCGTTAGGCACCCCGCCATCCCACATGCTGGTGAACACTGGGTTCCCGGACAAGGCTTGCATCGTGATGGGGGTGATGAACTGCTGAGCACTCTCCGTCATGACGACCTGCACATGGGCACCTGCCTTAATTAACAGGCGTACCAGTTCAGCGGCCTTGTAAGCTGCGACGCCGCCAGTGATGCCCAATACGATACGCTTATTTTTCAGCATGCTCATGTTCAATTCCAGATACGCCCTGAGTGAAGGCTGGCGCTAAGTTTAGCATGTGTGCCGGCAAAATGTCGCTAGCTGGGATTGAGCATATCTATTCAGCCTATTACCTGCTATCTTATGCAAAAAAAGCAATAAAGTGAGAAAGCGCATGTGGAAATTCATCCGAATTACGATTTTGCTGTTGATCTTGGCGATGGTGCTGCAACAATCATTCATGGCGAGAGCGGATCTTGAATGGAAAAAGAATTTTTACGTGGCGTTATATCCCGTTAATGCCGATGGCACAATTGCCGCTACCGAGTACATCAAAACGCTCACTAAAGATGATTTTCTAGCAATCGAAGACTTTTTTGCGGAAGAAGCTGAACGCTATGTACTTGGGATGCGGCGGCCAATCGCCGTACAGCTTGGGCCTGAAGTCAAATCTATTCCTCCGGCGCCGCCAAGTGATGGTAGTGTGTTGAGTAATATGCTCTGGAGTTTGAATTTCCGCTGGTTTGCCTGGAACAATAGCCCAAAAGTATTGGTGAAACCAGAGATTCGGCTTTACCTGCTTTATTATGACCCGAATAGTAGTGGACATTTGGTGCATTCCACTGCACTGGATAAGGGCAGAATCGGGCGGGTCAACCTGTTTGCCGACAAGGCCTATAGCAACCAGAACCTGGTCGTGGTGGCGCATGAGCTGCTGCACACCTTAAGCGCAACGGATAAGTATGATTTGAATAGCACGCTGCCGATTTTCCCGGATGGTTTTGCCAATCCCGAAAAACAACCACTTTATCCGCAGGATTTTGCTGAGCTGATGGGTGGATATTTGCCGGTGGATGAGACTCGAGCGGTGACGCCAAAAAGTCTGAGTCAGGTGCTGATCGGCGAGAAAAGTGCACGCGAGATTGGTTGGGTGAAGTAGATAAAAGCAGATTCTTTCGGCAGAAATATATACTAATAATCGTATGTATTCTCTTTCGAGGAATTTTTGATGCCCAGGAAGGCGCATCCAGATTGGCTTTCAAGGCAGGTAAAATAACTCTTTTAAAATTGGAAAGAAAATATGGCAATCACGGATTGGCCTGAAGGCGAGCGTCCACGTGAGAAATTGCTGCAGAATGGGGCTGAAAGTCTATCGGATGCAGAATTGCTGGCCATTTTCTTGCGTGTCGGTGTGACTGGCAAGAGTGCGGTTGATCTGGCGCGTGACCTGTTGAAGGAATTTGGCAGTCTGAATGGGATATTCGCTGCCAGCGAGCAGCAGATAAGCACTGTGCATGGCATGGGATCCAGTAAATACGTGCAGTTACAGGCAATCTTTGAAATGAGCCGTCGCGCATTGAGCGAACAGTTACAGCAGCGCGATGTGTTTGAATCGCCAGGCCAAGTTCGCGATTATCTGCAGCTAAAGCTGGCACATTTGCCTTATGAAGTGTTTCTGGTGTTGTTTCTGGATGTGCAGAATCGGCTGATTGCGGCGGAGGAGATGTTCACGGGCACCCTAATGCAGACCAGCGTGCATTCGAGGGAGGTGGTCAAGCGGGCTTTACATCATAATGCAGCCGCAGTGATTTTCGCGCATAATCATCCTACGGGCGCTGCCAAACAAAGCCGTGAAGACGAATTGCTCACGCAACATCTCATGCAGGCGCTCGAGCTGGTTGGCACGCGTGTACTGGATCATTTTGTAGTGGCGGAGAATCAGTTACTGTCTTTCAAGGAAAAAGGATTGCTATAAGGTGGGAAAGATGATGGCTTGGCATAAAAAAGCAGGGTGGTCCTTGGTGGCATTGCTTGGTGCATTTGCACTGGCAGGAATCGCGCTACACCGAGGTGAGAGTATCAATGCTTTATGGCTGATCACTGCAGCGGTATGCATCTATGCTATCGCTTACCGTTTCTATGCGGCATGGATCGCGGCTAAAGTACTAACGGTAGATGCAACGCGCGCCACGCCTGCGGAAAGGCTGGATAACGGGCGTGACTTCATGCCGACCAACAAGTGGGTGGTATTCGGCCATCACTTTGCCGCAATCGCAGGCCCTGGGCCGCTGGTAGGCCCAACTTTGGCCGCACAATTCGGTTATTTACCAGGCACCATGTGGATATTGATCGGCGCTGTGCTGGGCGGCGCTGTGCAAGACATGGTGACCTTGTTTTTTTCCATGCGTCGTAACGGGCGTAGCCTAGGTCAAATGGCGCGTGACGAGATAGGCGCCATAGGCGGGACAGCGGCGCTGATTGGCACGTTCATGATCATGATAATCCTGATCGCCGTGCTTGGGCTGGTGGTCGTGAATGCGATGAAACATAGCCCATGGGCAACTTCCACAGTGGCAGCGACGATACCGATTGCGATGCTGGTGGGTGTCTATATGCGCAACCTGCGCCCAGGCAGGGTGCTGGAAGCAAGTTTGTTAGGGCTGGTCTTACTGTTGCTATCGGTGTTTCTGGGCGGGTGGATAGACCACCAGGAAGGCTTGCGTTCGTTGTTCGACCATGACGGCCTACCGTTAGCCTATGCTGTGATTGCATATGGCTTTGCGGCTGCCGTGCTGCCAGTATGGCTGTTGCTCGCACCGCGCGATTATCTCTCGACATTCGTCAAGCTAGGAACGGTATTTCTATTAGCGATCGCTATTCTATTATTACGCCCGCAGATTCATATGCCTGCAGTGACGCAGTTCGTGGATGGCACAGGCCCGATTTTTGGCGGCAAGCTGTTTCCGTTCGTGTTCATCACCATTGCCTGCGGCGCGATATCCGGATTCCATGCCTTGATCTCATCTGGAACCACCCCAAAACTGTTGGCGAATGAACGTGACATTCGCATGATAGGTTATGGCGGCATGTTGCTGGAAAGCTTTGTCGCGATGATGGCGATGATTGCTGCGACGGTGTTGGAACCGGGGATTTACTTTGCCATCAACAGCCCGCCGGGGGTGGTGGGCAAGGAGGCGGTGGACGCCATTGCAAAAATCAATAGCTGGGGATTCGTTGTGACTGTCGAGCAGATGCAGCAGCTGGCAAGTGATATGGGCGAGCAGAGCCTGTTTGCACGCATTGGCGGGGCGCCCAGCCTAGCTGTAGGAATGGCCAGTATCTTCGGCACCGCGTTTGGTAAAGGGATGCTGGCGATCTGGTACCATTTCGCCATCATGTTCGAGGCGATCTTTATCCTCACCACCCTAGATGCTGGGACGCGCGTTGGGCGCTTCATGCTGCAAGATCTGTTGGGCAATTTCAATAAAACGCTGGGAGAGACTTCCTATACGCCGTCCGTGATTTTCACGAGTGCGATCGTGGTGGCGAGCTGGGGCTACTTTCTCTATATTGGCGTGATAGACCCGAATGGTGGCGTCAATATCCTGTGGCCATTGTTCGGCATCGCTAACCAGATGCTGGCGGCGATTGCGCTGAGTGTGGCAACAGGCATTTTGGTTAAATCGAATAAATTGAGATATGCCTGGGTGACAGGATTGCCTTTACTCTGGCTAGTCACCATCACAACGACAGCGGCTTTTCAGAAGATTTTTAGCGACGATGTGCGCATTGGCTTTTTTGCCGCGGCAAATGATTTGAGTGCCAAACTGGCAACTGACGGACTGACAGCGGATAAAGCAGCGGTTGCACCGCAGCTGATTTTCAATCAGCACCTGGATGCCTATCTGACCTTGTTCTTCGTGGTGGTACTGTGGGTGGTCGTATTGGACATGTTTCGCGTAAGTTTGCGCGCCCTGACAGGAAAACCGGTACTGAAATTATCCGAAACGCCTCATGAGTCAAGCCGGCTTGTCGAAGGTTGGGTGAGGGATTAGTCATGCTGAAAAATGTTTTTAAGAGACTTTGCCACGTTTGGCATTTGATTCGCAGACTGTCTGGCGATGATGCTTATGAGCAGTACCTCAGGCATCATCTAGCATTTCATGCAAATACCCTTGACGCACCCCCATTATTGTCCCGCAAAGAGTTCTACAAGCTTTGGCAAGACAATAAATGGCAGGGTATCAAACGTTGTTGCTAGTGCTTTTGATACAGATTGTCCACATCCATCTCATCTGATGGCTCTTGTTCCAAATCATCCAGCCTGAACTCATCCCTAAGTCGGTTTAGCTGCTCAGGTTTATAGTCCGCAATAATATAGTCCAGAGGGACTTCCGGTTTAAAGAATCTTTCCAACCACTTTAACATTTCATTTTCCTATCTACACTGCATTTAGCTGAGTGATATTCTGCAAATCATGTGCCTAGATAAGAAATGAAAATGTATGAAAGCAACTATATGATTTTATTTGTTTTTTATAACTCCTTGTGTCGGAGCGGTGAGGAGTCCTGCCAGAAATTCGATGTGTTTGATGACTTTTTGACAGTGTCATTGAAAGCGTTGCCGTTGTGCTTGAGTCCACATCCATAATCCAATCAACACCATGGGCAGGCTCAACCATTGCCCCATGCTTAAGCCCATTTGTAACAAGCCTAGATTGGCATCGGGTTCGCGGGTAAATTCTACCAAGAACCGGAAGGAGCCATAACCCATCAGGAAGAGTGCCGAGATGGCACCTGCTGGACGCTGTTTGCGCGAAAACCACCACAAGATCGCAAACAGCAGTAATCCTTCCAATGCGAATTCGTATAATTGGGAAGGATGTCTCGCAATGTTGTCTACTTGAGGAAAAATTACTCCAAACTCTGTGCCAGTTGGTCTTCCCCACAACTCGCCGTTGATGAAATTTCCCATGCGCCCGGCACCCAAGCCAATGGGAACCAGAGGTGCCACAAAGTCCATGGTTTTCAGCCATGGTTGAGGGTGTTTCCGATTAAATAGCCACATTGCGACAAGTACGCCCAGAAAGCCGCCGTGGAAGCTCATGCCACCCTGCCAGACTTTGAGAATATCAAGCGGATGCTCAAGAAAATAACTGCCTTGATAAAACAACGCGTAACCCATGCGTCCACCTAGTACTACGCCTAGTGCGCCGTAGAATAGTGCGTCATCCAGCATCTGACTATTCCAGCCAAACCAAGGTTTTCTCTGTGCCTGCCATCTGCCCAGTACTAAAAATGCAATAAATCCAACCAGATACATCAGGCCATACCAATGGATTCCATAGGAGCTACCTAGGTGAATGGCGACGGGGTCGAACTGGGGATGTACGAAGATTTTGTTCTCAAGCATATGGACTGACTATATTGCGGTAAAATATCGATTATAGAGGTTAATACATATTAAGGTTTATATCTATGCCAGTATATCGTTCACGTACTACAACACACGGTCGCAATATGGCAGGTGCTCGCGCACTTTGGCGTGCCACCGGTATGAAAGATGAGGATTTTTCAAAACCCATCATTGCGATTGCAAACTCATTTACCCAATTCGTGCCTGGACACGTCCATCTGCATAACCTTGGACAACTTGTTGCCAGAGAAATCGAAAAAGCAGGTGGTGTTGCCAAAGAGTTCAATACAATTGCGGTAGACGATGGCATCGCGATGGGACACGGCGGTATGCTGTACAGCTTGCCGAGCCGCGATTTGATTGCTGATTCTGTCGAATACATGGTCAATGCCCATTGTGCCGACGCATTGGTGTGTATCTCCAATTGCGACAAAATCACGCCCGGCATGCTGATGGCTGCGCTGCGATTGAATATTCCTGTGGTTTTTGTTTCTGGTGGGCCGATGGAAGCTGGAAAAGTCAATTGGAATGGCGAAACCCGCAAATTGGATCTTGTCGATGCGATGGTAGAAGCTGCGGATAGTCATGTAAGTGATTCCGAAGTCGCTGAGGTGGAACGTAGTGCATGTCCAACTTGCGGTTCATGTTCTGGCATGTTTACTGCCAATTCCATGAACTGTTTGACTGAAGCGCTCGGTCTGAGCCTGCCAGGGAATGGCTCTACATTAGCGACGCACGCTGCACGTAAGCAGCTGTTCTTAAAGGCTGGACGGTTAATTGTGGAATTGGCCAAACGTCATTATGAGCAAGATGATTATTCAGTATTGCCGCGCAATATTGCCAATTTTAAAGCTTTTGAGAATGCGGTGAGTTTGGATGTAGCCATGGGCGGTAGCACCAACACGGTATTGCATTTGCTGGCTGCCGCGCATGAGGCTGGCCTTGATTTCACCATGAAAGAAATTGACCGTATTTCGCGCAAGGTGCCTTGTTTGAGCAAAGTTGCACCTGCCACCAATAAATTTCATATGGAGGACGTTCATCGCGCTGGTGGTGTGATGGGCATCTTGGCTGAGCTTGACCGTGCTGGAGTCATTAACCGTGATGTGCCCACGGTACACAGCCCTACTATGGGTGCAGCGCTCGATAAGTGGGATATCATCAACACCACAGACGAGGAAGTGAAAGAGTTTTACCGTGCCGCACCTGGGGGTATTTCAACTACCATTGCGTTTAGCCAAAGTATGCTGTGGCCCAATTTGGATACTGATCGTAAAAGCGGTTGTATCCGTAGCAAGGAGCATGCGTATAGCCAAGATGGTGGATTGGCTGTGTTGCATGGCAATATCGCCATGGATGGCTGCATCGTCAAAACCGCAGGTGTGGACGACAGTATTTTGAAATTTACTGGGCGTGCACGCATATTCGAATCACAAGATGCTGCAGTTGAAGAAATTCTTGCCGATAAAATAGTTGCAGGTGATGTTGTTGTGATTCGCTATGAAGGTCCGCGCGGCGGCCCTGGTATGCAGGAAATGCTCTATCCGACTTCTTATCTTAAATCCAAGGGGTTGGGTAAAGTTTGTGCATTGCTGACAGACGGCCGTTTTTCTGGGGGTACTTCAGGTTTGAGTATCGGCCATGCTTCGCCGGAAGCTGCAGAAGGCGGAGCAATTGGATTGGTGGAAGAGGGTGATACGATTGAGATCGATATCCCAAACCGTCGAATTCATCTGGCGGTTTCAGAAGTAGAGCTCGAACGTCGCCGCGCATCTATGGAGGCCAAAGGCAGTGCGGCCTGGAAGCCAGTTAATCGTCAGCGATATGTATCTGCTGCTTTGCGAGCATATGCTGCAATGACTACTAGCGCGGCACGCGGCGCTGTACGTGATGTCACACAAATAGAACGATAGAGAAAATAATGACCACAGAAACAATCAAGGGAACTAGCGAACCTGCTGCGCAAAAACGCTTGAAGTTGCATGCCCATGTCATGCAAACGCAAGATGAGAACGGCTTGCAATATCTTGAAATCGACAATCCGCTGGCGACAGGCAAGATTGCTTTGCAAGGGGCTCATCTGATGGGTTGGCAGCCCAAGTTCTTGGCAAATCCGGTGCTATGGCTTTCGAGCAATGCGCGTTATGTGAAAGGTCGCTCCATTCGTGGTGGCGTGCCAATCTGCTGGCCATGGTTCGGAGCCCACCCTACAGATAGCACATTTTGTCCGCATGGTTTCGCTCGCGTTATTCCCTGGCGTGTCATGGATATCGATGCCACACCGACAGGCGCTACACGTATTATCTTAGAAATGCAGCAGACACCGGAAGCGCAACGCCAATTATCTTACCCATACGTGCTGACGATCACCCTTACCATAGGCAGAAGATTGCGTATCGAAATGGCTACGACCAATAAAGCGGATCATCCGTTTGTGATTGGTGAGGCATTTCATACCTACTTGAATGTCAGCGACATCACGAATGTGAAAATCACCGGAATGCAGGACTGTGTTTATGCGGACAAGATTCTCAAGTATGAGCGCCAAGTTGAGCATCACGCATTAACGTTCGATGGTGGCGAATTCGATCGCGTTTTTATTGATCATAGCAGTGACTGTCTGGTGCATGATACAGGATTCAATCGCATCATCCATGTAGCTAAATCGGGTAGTGATACTACAGTAGTGTGGAGCCCGGGGGCAGAAAAGGCAGCACAGATGGGTGATATGGGCGTAGCGGATGAATGGCGCAAGACTATCTGTGTTGAAACTACCAATGCACTTGATAACATGGTGGTCATCAATCCTGGCCGCACGCATGTGATCAGCGCTGAATACTTTATCGAGACGCTTTAGCATTTATGTCTAACAAGCTTGCAGAAGAGACGAGTCCTTATCTTCTGCAACATGCAGAGAACCCGGTAAATTGGTACCCTTGGGGCGAGGAAGCACTTAGTCTTGCAAAAAAGCTTGATAAACCTATCCTGCTCTCTATAGGTTATTCTGCTTGCCATTGGTGTCATGTCATGGCGCATGAGTCATTTGAAGACGACGAAATGGCGGCGCTGATGAATGCACATTTCATCAATATTAAAGTGGACCGAGAAGAACGACCAGATCTGGATCAAATCTATCAGACGGCACACAGCATGCTAAGCCAGCGTAGCGGCGGCTGGCCATTAACCGTTTTTCTCACCCCTGACCAGCAACCTTATTTCTCAGGGACTTATTTCCCTAAGACCCCACGTTATCAGCTACCCGGATTTGCCGATTTGATTCCGCGCATAGCCCAGTTTTATCATCAAAAAAAAGCAGAGATCCAGCAACAGAATGTCCAATTGATGGCGGCCTTTGCCCGTATGCATCCAGCGCCGGTCAGTACAACCTCTTTAGATAAGCAGATAATCAAATCTGCGTTTACCGCGCTGGAAAAGAGTTTTGATTTTGAGTATGGCGGATTTGGGCATGCGCCTAAGTTTCCAAACCCGGCGGATATCACTCTGTTGCTGCATGAAGCTAAAGTCGGAAATTCACGTGCACAGGCGATGGCTTTGCAAATGCTGAATGCCATGGCTGATGGAGGTATTTACGACCAGCTTGGGGGTGGGTTCTGCCGTTACAGTGTTGATGAGCGCTGGAATATTCCGCATTTTGAGAAAATGCTTTATGACAATGGGCAGTTGCTGGGTTTATATGCCGAGGCTCATCGATTGACCAGTAAAGTCAGGTATAAACGCGTGATTGAAGAAACAGTGGATTGGCTTAAACGAGAGATGATATCTCCTGAAGGTGCGTTTTATTCTTCTTTGGATGCAGACTCGATTACGGCAAGTGGTCACAGCGAGGAGGGTGCATTTTACGTCTGGCAGAGGGAGGAAGTCAGATCTCTGTTGTCAGAACAAGAGTTTGTCCTGCTAAGCCCGATTTATGGTTTGGACAGAAAAGCAAATTTTGAGGGAAAGACTTGGCATTTCTATGTCGCAGTTTCACCCGAAGATTCAGAATTGGCCATGTTTGAGCAGGCAAGAGCCAAGTTGTTTCTGGCTCGAGAAAAAAGAGCCAGGCCAAGTAGAGATGACAAAATCTTGACCAGTTGGAATGCGCTCGCCATCAAGGGATTGGCTGCGGCGGGTAGGGCGCTATCGCGTCGTGACTATATTGAAATGGCGCAGGCAGCAATCGATTTTATCCGCAACACGATGTGGCATAACGGCCTGCTATTCGCTACTTATAAGGATGGAAAAGCTCACTTGAACGCATATTTGGATGATTATGCGTTTTTACTCGATGCTTTGTTTGAATTGATGCAAGCCGACTTTCGAGAAATTGACCTTGATTTTGCCAGAAGAATCGCAGACGCATTGTTGGAGAATTTCCAGTCTGAGAATGGTGGCTTCTACTTTACCAGTCATCAGCATGAGTCATTGATTCACAGGCCTATGCAGCCGTATGACAATGCAACCCCCAATGGTAATGGCATTGCTGCGGTAGTTTTACAGCGCTTGGGACATTTGCTTGGGGAATCCCGTTATATGCATGCGACGGAACGTGCGTTAGCTGTGTTCGACAGGCACATTCGCAATAATCCGGCTGGTTGTGCCAGCTTGTGTTTCGCATTGCGCGAACACCTTGATCCGCCAAGCTTGGCGATTGTTCGGGGAGAGGATGTGCAGATGCAGATATGGCGTAAGCACCTGGATGCCTGTTTCTCACCACATAGTCTTTTATTCTATCTAGGAAAAAACCTTACTGAATTGCCTGAGACGCTGGATAAAGAATTTTCATCTGATGTCAACGCATGGGTATGTCAAGGCGTTAACTGCCTACCTAAGATAAATGATTTGAAAGAACTCTTGAAAATAGTTGCTTAGCTTTCAGGAAACTCAAATTACGGGTATCATACGCGCTGCAAAAGATTGCAGACGAAACAGTTCAGAATTCAAGGAGATAGCATGAAAGCATTATTGACAGCAGTTGCTGCAGCCGGCATGTTGATGACTGGTGTAGCTCAAGCAGAAGACGCTAAAGCATTGGCCCAAAAAAGCGGATGTTTAGCTTGCCATGGTATAGATAACAAAGTCATGGGCCCGTCTTACAAAGATGTTGCAGCTAAATACAAAGGTCAAGCTGGTGCAGAAGCCAAATTGGTAGAAAAAGTGAAAAAAGGCGGTAGCGGTGTATGGGGACCTATGCCAATGCCAGCAAACAGCCCACAAGTAAAAGACGAAGACATCAAGACTATCGTCAAGTGGGTATTGAGTCTGTAATTTTTGTCGCTCAATGTTTGATAAAAAGCCAGTCATTTGACTGGCTTTTTTATTGCTTATAATCTTATTTTATAATGCCAAACAGGTAAAAAAAGACAGCCATGATGGCTATAGGGGCAAGGATGTTATTGGCGATGCGCCAGCATTTGTAGCCGATGTCATGTAAGCCAAGCTCCTCTTGTACGTGTTCTTTCTTCATAATGAAACCTGCAAACAAGGCCATTAAAATCCCCCCTAAAGGTAGCAATATGGTGGATGTTAGTTTATCCAACGTCTCGAAGATATTAAGACCGAATATAATCTTGATATCACTCCAATCATTGAAAGATAAAACGACTGCTACCCCCAGTAGCCACACAGCAAGGCCTATCATCAAGGCTGACTGCAGACGGCTAATGTGGGTGTTCTCAATAATCCAGGCGATGGCAGGCTCAACTAAGGATATGGCAGATGTCCATGCGGCAAAGGCAACAAGCAGGAAAAACAGTACGCCGATGATATGCCCGCCGGGCATATGGCCAAAAGCAATAGGCAGGGTCTGGAAAATTAGTCCTGGGCCAGCCGCAGGTTCTAGATGGTTTGCAAAGACCAAAGAGTAAATTGCAAGTCCCACTAATAGACCTAAGGCCGTATCGGCTAGGGCGATGTATATGGTGGTGCGGGCGATGGAAACGTCGCGCTGCAAATAAGAGCCATATACCATGACGGCACCCATGCCAAGGCTGAGGGAAAAGAATGCGTGACCAAGAGCAGATAATACGGCTATAGGCGTGATTTTGGAAAAATCTAAGGTGAACATGAAATGTCTGGAAGCAGTAAAATCACCAACGGCCATGCTGTAGCCTAGCAAGATAAGCAAAATTACAAAAAGTGCAGGGATAAGAATGTTGTTGGCACGTTCTAGTCCTTGATTGACACCATTGGCTACAACGCCCATGGTGAGTATCATGAATGTGGTATGCCAAAAAATTAGCGTGAGGGGAGACGCCAATAGCGCGTTGAAATTCGCTTGGGCGTGTGCCCCATCAATATTGAGGAAAGTGTCCTGTAGCGCAAACAGGATGTAACTCAAGACCCATCCGCCAATCACGCTGTAAAATCCCAAAATTAACAGGCCAGTAATCATGCCCATGCCGCCGATGTACTTCCATGAAAGGCTTGCATTTGCTTCCTTTGCTAAATTTTCCATGCCATCGTGAGGGTTTTTTTGAGCGCGGCGGCCAAGTAAAACCTCCGTCATCATGAGTGGGATGCCAACAAAAAGGATACAAGCGAGGAACACCATGACAAAAGCACTGCCTCCATTTACCCCAATCATGTAGGGAAGCTTCCAGATATTACCTAAACCAATCGCCGATCCGGCTGTAGCCAGCATGAATGTCCAGCGGTTCTTCCAGGTCACTCTCTTGTGGGTTAAATGACTCATTGTCTGTTTGCGGTGAAATAGCGCTCTGTCTCAGATTTGATGACTTTCGATAATAACAACAAACCAATCAGGTTTGGAATGGCCATCATGCCATTCATCAGGTCAGAGAAATTCCATACGAATTCCAAGCTGGTTGTCGCTCCCACCATGACAGCAACAGTGAAAAATACGCGATAGATTCGAATCGATTTTTCGCCGCACAGATATTCAATGGCTTTCTCACCATAGTAATTCCAGCCAATCAGTGTTGAATATGCGAACAGGCTGGTAGCAATGGCAACAATAATACTGCCTGAATTGCCAAGAGTTTCGGCCATACTCGCGCTTGTTAGAGCGGATGCGGTGACACCAGCCGTCCAACTGTCAGCAGTGAGAATCACCAATGCAGTCATGGTACAAACCACCAAAGTGTCGATGAAGGTTTGCGTCATGCTGACTAGTGCTTGAGTCACTGGGTCTTGTGTGCGTGCAGCGGCAGCGGCAATTGGGGCCGAACCCAGGCCAGATTCATTGGAAAACACTCCGCGTGAGATGCCGTAACGCATTGCAGCAGCAACTGTTGCTCCTGCAAAGCCGCCAGTAGCAGAAGCTGGTGAGAATGCGTGGTCAAAAATTAAGCTAAGGGCGTGCGGGATTTGCTGAGCGTTAAGGCCTAAAACGATCAAGGATGCTCCTACGTAACCAATGATCATGAAAGGCACTAAGAACGAAGTGAATTTGCCGATGGATTTAATGCCGCCCAGAATCACCAGGCCGGTTAGTATAGTCAGTACGATGCCCGTTGCTACGGTTGGAATTTGAAAGGTAGTCTCGAAAATTTTAGCAGTAGCGTTGGCTTGTGTCATATTGCCGATACCAAAGGCTGCGCATGCTGTGAAAACTGCAAATACTGTCCCAAGCCATGGTAGGCCAGCACCTTTGCTGATGTAATACATAGGCCCACCTCGCATGCCATGCTTGCCGTGTTCGCGGTATTTAACGGCAAGTACAGCCTCGCTATATTTGGTGGCCATGCCGACTAGGCCGGTCATCCACATCCAGAACACTGCGCCAGGACCACCTAGACTGATGGCTGTTGCTACACCGACGATATTGCCTATTCCGACGGTGGCGGCTAGTGCTGTCATCAGTGCGGCGAAATGGCTGATATCGCCATGATGTCCATGGTCTTTTTGTAGAATGAGTTTAAAGGCCAGTGGTAGCGCCCTGAATTGCAGGCCTTTGAGAATGAAAGTGAGGTAGATGCCGGTGCCTACAAGCAAGACCAACATTGGCGGGCCCCAGACCCATCCGGAGAGTGTGCCGATAATGCTTTCGATTTGACTCATGCAGATACCCTTATATACTGGAAACGACTTCCAAAAAGGATATTACCGCAAAATTGGTTTATTTAAGCCAATCTTTACCAATCAAGAAATCGGTGTAGAGTTTTTCCTCAGGGCTGCCAATTTCAGGTTTCCAATCGTAGCGCCATTTCACGATAGGTGGCATAGAGAGCAGAATGGATTCGGTGCGGCCGTTGGATTGCAGGCCAAAGATGGTGCCACGGTCGAAGATGAGGTTGAATTCGACATAGCGGCCGCGACGATAGGCCTGGAAATCGCGCTCGCGCTCGCCGTACGGTGTATCTTTGCGTCGCTGGACGATAGGCAGGTAGGCGTTGATGAATGCATCGCCCACTGCGCGTTGCAGCGCAAAGCTTTGCTCAAAGCCCAACTCAAGGAAATCGTCAAAGAACACGCCGCCTATGCCGCGTGGCTCTTTGCGGTGTTTGAGGTAAAAGTATTCGTCGCACCATTTTTTGAATTTGGCATAGTAGTCGTTGCCGAATGGTGCCAGCGCTTCTTTGTTGACGCGGTGGAAGTGGATGCAATCTTCCTCGTTACCGTAGTATGGCGTTAAATCCATGCCGCCGCCAAACCACCAGATATCCTGCTCATTGGCGTTTTGTGCTTTGGCAATAAAGAACCGCACGTTCATATGCACGGTGGGCACATACGGGTTGCGTGGGTGGAATACCAGCGACACACCCATGGCTTCCCAAGGCCTTCCTGCGGCTTCGGGGTGCGCCACGCTAGCTGCAGGGGGCAGTTTGTTCCCCAGCACGTGCGAAAAACCAATGCCGGCGCGCTCGAACACATTGCCGTTTTCCAGCATACAGGAATTGCCACCACCACCCTCCGGGCGTTGCCAGCTATCCTGCAAAAAATTTTTTCCGTCCACTAGCTCGACAGCTTCGACGATACGGGCTTGCAGGTTTTGTAAATAGTTGTAAACGGCTTGGGTGTTGATATTTTGTGACATGGATCAGCCTTTGATTGCCCGATAACCAATATCGGTGCGGTATTGCGCACCATCAAAATGAATCTGTTCAGCGATTCGATATGCTTGCTGCTGTGCGAATTTTACTGTTTCGCCAAGCGCGGTCACGCATAGTACGCGTCCGCCGCTCGTGATGACTTTGCCGTCTTTTAGTGTGGTACCGGCATGGAACACGTAGGCGTCATGCAAGTCCTTTGGCAAACCGGTGATTTCATCACCCAGTTTGGGAGACTCAGGATAGTTTGCGCTTGCCATGACTATGCCCAACGCAAAACGGCGATCCCACTCAGTCTCGGCCAGATTCAGTGTGCCGTCGATAGCCTGCTCGGCCAAGGTAACGAGATCGCTCTTCAGGCGCATCATGATAGGTTGCGTTTCAGGATCGCCCATGCGGCAGTTGAATTCCAGCGTTTTGACCGAGCCATCTTTGCCTATCATCAGGCCAGCATACAAGAAGCCGGTGTATGGGATACCATCCTTAGCCATGCCCTCCACAGTTGGGCGGATGATCTCGCGCAGCACTTTTGCGTGGATTTCCGGCGTGACGACTGGTGCAGGCGAGTAAGCGCCCATGCCGCCCGTGTTGGGGCCTTGGTCATTGTCCAAAAGCCGCTTGTGGTCTTGGCTGGTAGCAAGTGCCAGGATGTTTTTGCCATCCACCATCACCATGAAACTGGCTTCTTCGCCTTCAAGGAACTCCTCGATCACCACGCGCGCGCCTGCGGCGCCGAGCTTGTTGTCCGCCAGCATCATGTCGATGGCTTGATGCGCTTCATCATTCGTCATAGCTACTACGACGCCCTTGCCCGCAGCCAGGCCATCGGCCTTGATTACAATTGGCGCACCTTGCTGATTAATGTAATCATGCGCTTTGGCGGCGTCGGTAAAGGTCTCGTATTTCGCTGTTGGGATGTGGTGGCGCATCATGAAGGCTTTAGCGAAATCTTTGCTGGATTCCAGTTGTGCGGCAGCTTTAGTCGGGCCAAAGATTTTCAGTCCAGCTGCGCGGAACGCATCCACGACGCCTTGAGAAAGTGGTGCTTCCGGGCCTACGATCGTCAAATGAATTTGTTCGTTTTTTGCAAACTCAACCAGTTCATCTACTTTGGTAATGGGCACGTTGACCATGTCAGGGTTTGTGGCGGTGCCTGCATTGCCGGGGGCGACATACACACGGCTGACTTCCTTATTTTGCGTGACTTTCCATGCCAGGGCGTGTTCGCGGCCGCCACTACCGATAACGAGTATTTTCATAATTAATGTCTAAAATGTCTGATGCCAGTAAACACCATGGCCAGGCCATGTTCATCAGCGGCGGCAATCACCTCTTCGTCACGCATGCTGCCGCCCGGCTGAATCACGCATACTGCACCGGCTTCGGCCAGCACATCCACACCATCGCGGAAAGGGAAGAATGCATCAGATGCCACGACAGAGTTTTGCAAGCTCAAGCCAGCGTTCTGTGCCTTGATGGCAGCGATCTTGGTGCTGTCTACGCGGCTCATCTGGCCAGCGCCGACGCCGAGAGTCATGCCGTCACCACAGAAGACGATGGCATTGGATTTCACATATTGCGCCACACGCCAAGCGAAAAGCATATCGGCCAGTTGCGCTGGGCTTGGCTGTTTCTTGGTGACAACTTTCAAATCATTTTCGCTGATTACGTGGTTGTCAGCGGTCTGCAGCAATAATCCGGAGCCGATGCGCTTGCTATCCATAAAGTTACGACCTTTTTCCCAGGCTGTATCACCACCTTTGGGCAAAGCGATCTTGAGTACACGGACATTGGCTTTAGCTTGGAATATCGCCAACGCTTCAGGTGTATAGTCTGGAGCAATCAATACTTCTACGAATTGCTTGGAAACTGCTTCAGCTGCTGTCCCATCCAAAGTGCAATTGAAAGCGATGATGCCGCCAAATGCGGAGGTCGGGTCTGTCTTGAAGGCTTTGCTGTAGGCTTCCAATGCGTTAGCCCCTAGTGCCACGCCACATGGGTTTGCGTGTTTGACGATGACGCATGCTTTGCTGTCAAAAGATTTTACCGATTCCCAGGCCGCATCCGCATCGGCGATGTTGTTGTAGCTGAGTTCTTTACCTTGCAATTGCTGAGCGGTTACCAAGCTGCCTGGGGCTGGATATAGGTCGCGATAAAGCGCAGCTTGTTGATGGGAATTCTCGCCATAGCGTAAGTCCTGTACTTTGATAAAGCTGCTGTTGACTTGGTCCGGGAACATACCGCGTACGGGTAGACTAGAGTTCTGGGAAGCTTCGAAATCGATAGATGAGAGGTAGTCGCTGATTGCAGCATCATATTGTGCGATGCGGTTGAATGCCGCTACAGACAGCTTGAACCGGGTGGCTTTGGAAAGTGCACCACTGTTGGCTTTCAGCTCGGCCAGAACAGCATCGTATTGGCTGGCGTCAGTCAATACGGCTACATCGTTCCAGTTCTTGGCGGCTGAGCGTACCATCGCCGGACCGCCAATATCGATGTTCTCTATCGCATCTTCCAGTTTACAGTTGGGTTTGCAAACAGTCGCTTCGAAAGGGTAAAGGTTTACTGCCAGCAAATCGATGTTGGGGATACTCTGAGCTTGCATCGCCGTAACATGCTCGGGCAAGTCGCGTCTGCCTAAGAGTCCGCCATGTACTTTAGGATGTAATGTCTTAACGCGGCCATCCAGCATTTCCGGGAAGCCTGTGTAATCGCTGACTTCGATGACCGGAATGTTGTTGTCGCGAAACAGCTTGGCAGTGCCGCCCGTGGAGAGGATTTCTACGCCAAAGCCAACCAAGGCTTTTGCAAAGTCCACAATACCGTTTTTGTCAGAAACGCTGATAAGTGCGCGCTTGATAGTAGCCATAATAATGATAGTTCGGAGAGTTGGTTATTCGAGATTGTAATGCGCCATCTTCTTGCGCAAGGTATTGCGGTTGATGCCGAGGATTTCAGCAGCTTTGCTTTGATTGCCGCCGACTTTGTCCAGGATGTATTCCAGCATCGGTTTTTCGACGCAAGCTAACACCATGTCATAAACCGCGTGTGGAGGTTGACCATCCAGATGGGTGAAGTAATCCTCTAGGGACTCTTTGACAGCTTTTCGGAGTATGCTTTTTTCACACATGGTTTAAGCCGCCAGTTCTTCGGGTTCGTTTTCGTCATCTGCATACACCAGGCGATCATTGTCGGCTTTTAATGCGGTAAAGAAGTCATTGATGGCCTGCAATTGCAATTCGATGGTTTGCAATGTGTTCATGTTGTGTCGGAAATGCGCTGAATTCTTCAGTCCCTTTGTGTACCAGGAGATATGCTTGCGTGCTACGCGCATGCCGGTCAAGTCGCCATAAAATGCATATAAATCATGCAAGTGCTCCAGCATCACCTGGTGAATCTCATCCACGGTGGGAGGCAGCATATGGGTGCCGGTTTCCAGATAATGCTGAATCTCGCGGAATATCCAGGGGCGGCCTTGAGCTGCGCGGCCTATCATCACTGCATCGGCCTTGGTGTGTTCAAGTACAAATTTGGCTTTCTCCGGCGAAGTGATATCGCCGTTTGCAATCAGCGGTATTTTGATAGCCTGCTTGACTGCGGCAATTGTGTCGTATTCTGCTTCGCCATTGTATAGGCATGCACGGGTACGGCCATGCATGGCCAATGCCTGCACGCCGATATCTTCTGCCATTCTGGCGATTTGAAGGGCATTGCGGTTCTGTTTGTCCCAGCCGGTGCGAATCTTAAGTGTCACCGGCACATCTACAGCGCTCACAACGGCTTTCAGGATCTGCGCGACTAACGGCTCGTCTTTGAGCAGGGCAGAGCCCGCCATTACGTTGCATATTTTTTTTGCTGGGCAGCCCATGTTGATATCAATAATCTGGGCGCCATTGTCTACATTATGCTTGGCCGCTTCCGCCATCATTTTCGGGTCAGCGCCGGCTATCTGGACGGAGATCGGGTCTGGTTCACCTTCATGATTTGCACGGCGTTTGGTTTTTTCGCTACCGTATAACAGCGAATTGGATGTGACCATCTCGCTGACGGCCAGCCCTGCGCCCATCTTTTTGCACAAAATGCGGAAAGGCCTATCGGTTACCCCTGCCATAGGTGCAACGACTAGATTGTTTTTCAATAAATATGGGCCAATTTGCATTTTTCTAAATGGGTTTTGCCGACTTTGGAAAAGACTGCTTATTTTATACGCAATCCACTTTCTAGAAAACCAAAATATGCAGAATTTGCGCATACAATGCTGCCTTCTGAGTAAGGATTTAGCATGGCCAGCATCTCTATCAAACAAATCGCTTTTGCCAGTTTTGTCGGGACGGCGATAGAGTTCTATGACTTTTATATCTATGCCATGGCAGCCGCTTTAGTGATAGGCCCGGTCTTTTTTCCCGCAGGCGACGCCACGGCGCAGTCGCTGAATGCGTTTTTGACGTTTGGCATCGCTTTCGTCGCCAGGCCTTTGGGGGCGTTGATGTTCGGGCACTTCGGTGACAAGTTCGGACGCAAGACGACACTGGCGGCATCGCTGTTGGTGATGGGGGTTTGTACGCTGCTGATTGGTTTGCTACCTGGTTACGAAACGCTTGGATGGCTGGCGCCTGTCGCATTGTGCGTTTTGCGTTTCGGGCAGGGCATTGGGTTAGGTGGGGAATGGGGTGGTGCAGCGCTACTGGCGACCGAGTATGCGCCGCCAGGCAAGCGCGGCTGGTTCGGCATGTTTCCACAGCTGGGGCCGTCGATTGGTTTTTTGCTGGCTACTTTGAGCTATCTGGCATTAACTTTGTTTTTGTCAGAATCGCAGTTCAATGCATGGGGCTGGCGAGTTCCATTCATCGCAAGTGCTCTGCTGGTCGGGGTTGGTCTGTATGTGCGTTTCAGGCTTGCGGAGACGCCTGCTTTTGTCACGGCTCGGCAAAGGCATGAACTGCATGCAGTCCCGCTAAAAGCCTTATTCCATCAATATCTTGGCGCTGTTGGTTTGGGCGCACTGGCTATGGTGGTATGCTATAACCTGTTCTACACGGCTACTGTGTTCTGCCTGAGTTATGGCACCAGGGAGTTAGGTATCCCGAGGGCAGAGTTTCTGCAATTGCTGTGCATCGCAGTGTTGTTCATGACGCTAGCTACACCCATCTCGGCCGCTTTGAGCGACAGTTTCGGACGCAGGCCGGTGTTGATCTTCAGCAACTTTCTGGCTGTGCTGGCTGGTTTCGCGCTTGCGCCTTTGATGCAGGGTGGTGTGGTGGCTATTGCGGTGTTTCTGGGCCTGGCGTTATTCCTGATGGGCGCTAGCTTTGCTCCGATGGGCGCATTTCTACCTGAGCAGTTCCCGGTGGCGTTGCGCTATACCGGTGCCGGAGTGGCATATCAATTGGGCGGTATTCTGGGGGCTTCGCTGGCGCCATATCTTTCCCAATTGCTGGTATCTGAAGGTGGGTTAGCATGGGTCGGCATGTATATGTCAGTGATGGCGCTGGTGAGCTTAGGGGCTGTCTGGGCAATGCGCGAGACAAAATCGATTACGGTCTAGTCAACTCTTCTAGGCGCGTGAGCCAGGCAATGGCGTGCTCCTTTCTTTCGCTGCACATCTCTATGCTAGGCTGCAAGTTGCCGCAAAAAATTGGACGTTCTGGTTTTCCAAAGAGTTTGCAGCGATTCTCCTCGTCCAGCTGAATGCAGCGCACACCGGCGGGTTTGCCCAGTGGCATCCCTGGAATAGGGCTGTTGATACTGGGCGCAATGCAGCAGGCGCCACAATGTGGTCTACAATCCATGATCGTTCTTAAAACTTCATTGTCATTTTTGATGCCCTGCAAGCCTTATCCTGATTGCCTTCTAGGGAAGCGGTTTTTATAATGAATGCGGGCGTGGGAATCTTAAGCCTCTCTCCAGGGGAAGCCAAGCGCAGTGACGCCTTGCTTGATATCGGCCATCGCCGCTTGTACCAGTGCTGACTTGCCTTTCATACCCACTTCGGTCGTGCGCCGCTCGTCGAGCTTTGGCAGGCTGAAAAGCTTGAGCTGTGGGTATTTGCGCAGCGCCTCGTTCATAAGATCTATCAGCCGGCTTTCTCCCGCTTCCATGACCAAGATAGAGGCTTCAATATAATCGCGCTGGTGGAAAAGATGTTGGTAGTAAGTATCCAGCACCCATTCCACCATCGGATGCGCCATGTCAGGGAAGCCAGGCACGAAATAATGCTGGTGAATGCTAAACCCTGCGACGCGATTTACGGGATTAGGTATCAAATCGCAACCTTTGGGGAAGTCTGCCATCAGCAGGCGCTTGGAGTTGGGGTCTTTGCCGTAGCGTGCCTCAATCTCGGCTACCGCGCCAGGGTGACGTTCAATTGGAACGCCAGCCGCATCGGCGGCACACTGACGCGTATAATCGTCTGGCGTCGCGCCGATGCCGCCAAAACTGAATACGATGTCGCCGCGCGCCATGCTGGCTTTGAGTGAATGGGTGATCTGTTCCGGGATGTCACCCAGATAATTGGCCCAGCTTAGCTGCAAGCCGCGAGTGTTGAGGAGCTCGATGACTTTGGTTAGGTGGGCATCCTTGCGTTTGCCAGACAAGATCTCGTCGCCGATGATATAGATGCCGAAAGTTTGCATGCTGTTTTAATTTGTTAATAGATATGAACGATATTTTGCGGCTAATTGTCTATTTTATCCAGTAGGCGTTTTGTTGGGGATTGCCTTCATGGCGCATGCTAAAATATCAATGGAAGCTGACCAGACAGTCGCTGCTTGGCGTTTGCCGGGGAGAGGAAAGTCCGGGCTGCACAGAGCAGGATGACGGCTAACGGCCGTACGCCGTGAGGCGAGGAATAGGGCCACAGAGACGAGTATGCCGTAAGGCGGACGTGAAACGCGGTAACCTCCATCCGCAGCAAGACCAAATAGGCTGGCAACGGCGTGGCTCGCGCCGCCAGCGGGTAGGTTGCTCGAGCACATCAGCAATGGTGTGCCTAGATGAATGACTGTCATTTATCGCAAGATAATTACAGAACCCGGCTTATCGGTCAGCTTTCTTTTTCACATCCTTCGTATACCCCGTCAATGCAATTCAAGTAGATAAATATCAATACTGATATTTCACTTTTACTACATATCACAACCTATTGATTATTAACAATATTATTTTTAGCGCAAAAATGCGCTAAGTCTTTGTCTTATAAAGAAAAAATCACAAAAAGTGCTTGCGCTGCGCTTTTTTTTTATCTATAGTGCAATTTAGTGGGGAAAAGTGGAGTTTTGTGGGGAGTGTCTCGCCAAACTAAGGGGGCGAGGCATTCCCTGCTAATCGTCATTTTGAATATATAAACGAAGCATAGATAAAGACAATCAATATGTTCAGGGGTGCGACCAATATAAGCATGGATGCAAAGGGCAGGCTTGCTGTGCCTGCCAAGCATCGTGACGCGTTGCTGGCAGAATCTGCCGGTAATGTGGTGCTTACCGCGCACCCGCATGGTTGCCTGCTGCTTTATCCCCAGCCCGCTTGGGAGCCGATACAGGCCAAACTGATGGCTTTGTCCAGCTTTGATAAGCAGTCGTCCTCATTCCAGCGTCTGTTGGTGGGTTATGCCGAGGATATCGTGCTCGATAACACGGGCCGCCTTCTGGTGTCGCCAGTACTGCGTGAATTTGCCAAGTTTGAAAAAGAAGTGATGCTGGTAGGTCAGGGTAGCCATTTTGAGCTTTGGAATATCGAGGCTTGGCGCAAGCAGCTGGATATCGTAATGCGTGGCGAAGAGATTGTCATGCCCGCAGAATTAGAGGGATTCTCGCTATGATGATGGGCGCAAATTCTGCGCCCCCAGCAGTCCCAGTGTCATTGTCAGCAAAATCCGAAGTTCAAAGACCCAGTGTCATGCCGCATCTCACCGTATTGTTGTCCGAGGCTGTTGATGCGCTTGATATCAAGCCAGGCGGCACCTACATCGACTGTACGTTCGGCCGTGGCGGGCATAGTAGAAGAATCCTGAGCAAATTAAACCAGCTAGGCCGCTTGTATGCGATAGATCGCGACGTATCTGCGTATGAGGCTGGTCGCCAGATTGCAGATAGCAGATTCCATATCCGGCACTTGCACTTTTCAGAGATAGAGCAGCTTGCTCAAGCTGAAGGCTTGAAAAAAGTGGATGGCATTCTGCTGGATTTAGGCATTTCGTCCCCGCAGATCGATGAAGCAGGGCGGGGGTTTAGTTTCAGGTTCGATGGCCCGCTGGATATGCGGATGGACCAGACAAGGGGCAAAACGGCAGCGATGCTGTTAGCTGATATTTCAGAGCAGCAGCTAAGGGAGGTAATAAAAGATTATGGTGAAGAACGGTTTGCTAAGCAGGTTGCAAGGGCGATTATTAAAGAGCGCGATAACGGGTGCCCCATCACCACTACAGGGCAGCTTGCCCAGATCGTGGCAGGCGCAATCCCCAAGGCTGAGCCGGGGCAGAACCCTGCAACGCGCACCTTTCAGGCTTTACGGATTTACCTCAATCAGGAGCTTGAAGAGCTCTCGTTAGTGTTGCCGAAGTGTGCGGATCTGTTAGCGGAAGGCGGGCGTTTGGTGGTGATTAGCTTTCACTCCTTGGAGGACCGCATGGTCAAGCGGTTTATCCAATCACAGGAAGATCGTGATACCTTGCCGTCGCGCTTGCCAATCAAAGCTGCTGACCTTCCGCAGCCACGGCTGGTCGCGATAGGCAGGGCAATCAAGCCGGGCGCTATCGAGGTGAAGGCCAACCCGCGTGCGCGCAGTGCAATAATGCGTGTGGCAGAAAGGACGGCGGCGCCATGACCCGTCTGAACCTGATTCTGTTCTTCGTGTTGATTTCTGTGAGCATTGGTTTGATTACCTCACAGCACAAGTCGCGCAAGTTGTATTTCGAGTTGGAGCAGCAGCAGCAACTGACCAAAAGGCTGGAAACCGCATACGAACAGCTTCAATTGGAGCAAAGTACCTGGGCGATGCATTCGCGTATCGAAGAGTTGGCAAACAAGCAACTGCATATGCAGGTGCCAGATGCTAAGCGCATCCAAGTCATCTCGCTGGAAGAGGCGGTGCACTGATGGCGTATAAGATTCCACAGCATCAGTTGGTCAAGTTGCCGGCATGGCGCCGGCGATTGCTGCTGATTGCGGTTTTGCTGGGATTTATGGCCCTGCTGACGCGCGCAATTTATCTGCAGAGCTTGCACAAAGACTTTTTGCAGCAAAAAGGCGACGCTCGTTACAGCCGCACTTTAGTTTTGCAGGCCCATCGCGGAAAAATCACCGACAGAAACGGTGAATTGCTGGCGGTCAGTAGCCCGGTGGAGTCTGTCTGGGTGAGTCCGCCTGACCTCAAGCTGACAGGTGAGAACAAAAAAGCATTGGCGAAACTGTTGCAGTTGAAATTGGCCGACATCAATAAAAAGATATCCAATCCCGAGCGTGAATTCGTATACCTCAAACGTCGTGTCTCTCCTGCGTTGGCGAGCAAGGTGATGAGTCTGGAGATTCCCGGAGTCTTTCTGCAACGAGAATATAAGCGGTTCTATCCAGCAGGTGATGTGGCAGCGCATATCGTTGGTTTCACGGGCATCGATGACAATGGTCAGGAAGGTTTGGAGCTGGCTAGAAACAATTATCTTTCAGGCAAAGCTGGAAGCCGTCGTGTGATCAAGGATCGCCAGGGTCGTATCGTAGAGGATCTGGAAGCCGTCAAGGTGCCACAGGACGGTCAAGACCTGGTGTTGAGTATAGACCGCCGCATCCAGTATCTGGCATTCCGCGAGTTAAGTAAGGCGGTTGAACAGTTCAAGGCCAAAGCGGGTGCTGCCATTGTGCTGGATGCCAAGACTGGCGAAGTGCTGGCGATGACCAATATCCCGACATATAACCCTAATAACCCTATCAACATTAAAGGTAAAACACGTAACCGGTGCATCACTGACATGTTTGAGCCAGGTTCTACCATGAAAGCGATTACAGCTTCAGCCGCGATGCAGTTTGGTGACTATCAGCCTCAGACCCAGATCCAGACTGCGCCAGGCTATATGTCCATCGGGCCGGCCACCATTCATGATGCCCATCCCAATGGCTTGATGACGGTGGCACAGGTTATTCAGAAATCGTCCAATGTTGGCGCGGCAAAAATGGCGCTGAGCCTCAAGCGTGAAGAGTTGTGGAGTACGTTCAACCAACTGGGTTTTGGCGTGCCCACTCAAATCGGTTTCCCAGGTGAGGCCTCTGGCAAAGTAAGGAACTACAAGACTTGGCGACCTATCGAGCAGGCGACGATGTCTTATGGCCACGGCATTAGTGTGACTTTGCTGCAACTGGCGCGCGCCTATACGGTTTTCGCGAACGAGGGGGAACTGAAGCCAGTGTCTTTGATGAAATTGAAGGAGTCACCTGTTGGACATCAAGTCTTCTCGGCGCAAGTGGCCAATGATGTAAAAGATATGCTCGAATTAGTAGTGCAGCCAGGTGGTACGGCGATTCGCGCACAAGTACCGGGTTATCGCGTCGCTGGAAAGACAGGAACTGCGCACAAGCTTGGCCCGCATGGGTATGAGGAAGACAAATATGTGGGTTCTTTTGTCGGGCTGGCACCAGCGTCCGATCCGCGCTTGATTATGGCGGTCATGATTGATGAGCCGACCAGCGGTGAATATTACGGCGGTACTATCGCTGCACCTGTATTCAGTGCGGTGATGTCAGATGCGTTGCGCATGCTGGCCGTGCCTCAGGACGCGGCGAATGACAATGTAGTCATTCCACCGTCAGCGGCTGAAGATGTCAAGGAGGTCATGTGACTTTGCATGTCTTCAATACCTCACCAACTAGTATTGCTGTGGATAGCCGCCAGGTACGCCAAGGCAGCCTCTTTCTGGCTTACCCTGGCGAAAAGGCTGACGGGCGTCAATATATTCAAGATGCTATCCAAAACGGTGCTGTTGCAGTGTTGTGGGAGCCGGATGGGTTTGACTGGAACGCAGCATGGTCTGTGGAAAATCTGCCGGTCAAGAACCTGCGTACACAAGCAGGGCTTATCGCAGACAGGTTCTATGGGCATCCTTCGCGCCAGTTATGGGTGGTGGCTGTGACGGGTACCAATGGCAAGACCTCTATCTCGCAATGGGTCGCGCAAGCGCTGAGTTATCTAGAGCGTAAGACCGCAGTGATTGGTACGATAGGAAATGGTTTTCCTGATGCTCTGACAGCCACACACAACACAACGCCTGGCGCAGTCTCCTTGCATGGGCTGCTAGCAGATTACTTACAGCTGGGCGCCCAAGGGGTGGCAATGGAAGTGTCGTCTCACGGGTTGGATCAAGGGCGGCTGAATGGCGTGCATTTCGATGTCGCAGTGCTTAGCAATCTAACGCGTGACCATCTTGATTACCACGGCACCATGGAAAATTATGCGGCAGCCAAACGTAAACTATTCGAGATGAGTGACCTGAAGGCGGCCGTCATCAATATTGATGACGAATTTGGCCGGCAGCTTCAGCATGCGATGCTGAATAAACCATTGCAAGTGATGACCTATGGTATCGGTGCAGGTGATGTGCGCGCCAGCAATATCCGCCTGCGTTCTAGCCATCTGTCCTTCAGGGTACATACACCGGCTGGCGAGGCTGAGGTTGTCGCGGCAGTAGTCGGGCAGTTCAATGTATATAACGTGCTCGCAGTATTGGCTACTTTGCTGGTATCTGATGTCAAGTTGACGGATGCGGTGGATGCGATATCCCACATCAAATCAGTTTCCGGCAGGATGGAGCAGATGGGTGGTGGTGACCAGCCATCGGTAGTGGTGGATTATGCACACACGCCGGATGCGTTGGAAAACGTCTTGAAAGCACTACGCATCCAAACTAAAGGCAAATTGGTATGTGTATTCGGCTGTGGAGGCGATCGCGATCCAGGCAAGCGAGCCTTGATGGGCAAGGTGGTGAGTGAGCTGGCGGATGCCGCTGTGGTGACCTCCGATAACCCACGCAGCGAGGACCCAGAAGCGATCATCCAGCAGGTGCTTGAAGGGATGCATGGCAGTTATGCCATAGAGCCAGATCGCGCCAAGGCTATTTCTGTTGCTATCCATGCTGCACAGGCCGGCGACACGGTGCTGATTGCTGGCAAGGGGCATGAGAACTATCAGGAAATCAACGGCAAGAAAGTGTATTTCAGCGATGTGGAGCAAGCGAAATCTGCCTTGAAGCGGCTACAAGGGGTTGCAGTATGATGCTGCTATCAGAACTGGCGGCCGTGACCAAAGGTGAATTGCGCGGTACGGATGCACGTTTCACTTCAGTGGGGAGCGATAGCCGAAATATAGCCAAAGGCCAGCTTTTTGTGGCTATCAAAGGCGACAAGTTCGACGGCAACACTTTTGCCGCGCAAGCTGTTGCTCAAGGCGCTGTCGGCGCTTTGGTAAGCGACGAAAATGTGCGTGATGTTCCAAACGTGCTG
>DAOMMM010000014.1:0-36385 GCA_035423825.1 Methylophilus sp.
CAGGGTTGCGAATGATCTTCCACACCGAGAAATGGTCAGTATGATGCGGCTCGACTTTCGCTTCCGGCAAGGTATGCGTCAGCACGTATAGACATAGCTGAACTGCCAGCACGAACCATAACAGGCTTTTGATGCCGAAACCATCTATCAGGAAACCCAGAATCACCGCCGCCACGATAAAGCCCAGCGAACCCCACATGCGGATGCGGCTGTAGTGCCCGTTGGTAGTGGCGAGATGCGCCAGTGTCAGCGATTCCGACAATGGGAGTGTGGAACTGGTGAACAGACTCAAGGCCGCCATCACAAAGAATAGCCCCCAGAACCCGTGCGCCCAGAACACTGCCACGAAACCCAGCAGTCCGAGCAAGGTGTTCAGTTTTATCCAGACTGTACGCCGCTCGGTATGGTCTGCCAGCCAGCCCCAGAAGTTGGGCGCAAAGATACGGCTAACCTGAAACAGCGACATCAGGATACCGATATCCGCCGCGCTCAGTTGCTCGGCCTGCAAATATAGTCCCCAATATGGAACAAAGGCCCCTACGAAAAAATAGTAGATGAAATAGAAGCGGGAGATGCGGAAATGGAGGTGATGATGCTGCATGAAGTAACACTATACCGATATTTACAGACAAAAAAATCGGCATGCGCCGATTCTTTTGTCTTTTGCCAAATTAGGCCGTCAGCATCGCGTAAAGCTGGTCTTTCAGCAACGCGCGCTTTTTCTTGGCATCGCCGAACGACTCATCAGACACCGGCACGTTGTTGCCTTCCATATTCTCCACTTCTTTTGTCACGACATGGTACTCGTCGAACAATTTGGCAAAATGGGCATTCCCCATTTTCAGCGCGTGGATCTTCTCGCGAAGCTCTGGAAACTCATGGACTAAATCGTGATGCTCTAAACTCATAACAATCCTTTCATTCAGTAGAACTTATATTCTGCAACAGATGACGTTTATGCGGGATGACATACGTCAAATGCTAAACGATTTTGGGGGTACTGCACGCCACATCCGCATTCTGTGCGCGGTGACGCAAGGCATGATCCATCAGCACCAGCGCCAGCATCGCCTCGGCGATAGGCGTCGCACGGATACCCACGCACGGGTCATGGCGGCCAGTGGTCTGCATAGTGGTATCGTTGCCGTCCATATCAATGCTGCGGCGTTCCTGCGGAATGCTGGAAGTCGGCTTCAGCGCGATATTGACGACGATATCCTGCCCGGTGGAGATACCCCCCAGAATGCCGCCCGCGTTGTTGCCCAAAAAGCCTTGTGAAGTCAGCTCATCGCAATGTTCGCTGCCGCGCTGGCTGACGGATTGAAAACCTGCGCCGATCTCCACGCCCTTCACTGCGTTGATGCTCATCATCGCATAGGCGATCTCCGCATCCAGCCTATCGAAAATCGGCTCGCCCAAACCTACAGGTACCTTCTCGGCAACCACGGTCAGCTTGGCGCCGATGGAATCGCGCGCCGCGCGAATCTCTTCCATGTACGCATCCAGCTTGGGCACGATATCCGCATTGGGCGCAAAGAACGGGTTGTTACCCACATGCTCCCAGCTGTGGAAAGGAATCTCGATATCACCCAACTGGCTCATGTAACCGCGAATCTGCACACCGTATTTCTCTTTTAGCCACTTCTTGGCAATCGCTCCTGCTGCCACGCGCACTGCGGTCTCGCGGGCACTGCTGCGACCACCGCCGCGATAATCGCGAATGCCATATTTCTGTGTGTAGGTGTAATCCGCATGGCCGGGGCGGAAAGTGTTCATGATCTTGCTGTAATCCTGGCTGCGCTGATCGGTATTGCGAATCAGCAGGCCAATCGGCGCGCCTGTGGTCTTGCCCTCGAACACGCCGGAGAGAATCTCCACCGCATCCGCCTCGTTGCGCTGGGTGACATGCTTGGACGTACCTGGCTTGCGCCTGTCCAGATCGATCTGCAAATCCGCCGCACTCAGCTCCAAACCGGGCGGACAGCCATCCACCACGCCCCCGATAGCAGGACCATGCGATTCGCCGAACGAAGTCAGCGTGAATAAGGTACCAATGGTGTTTCCAGACATCCTTGGATTTTAGCACAGTCGCATGCGCCGCGCATCCCGCAAGCTTTTTGCGCCGCCAATGCCATTCAAGCCCGCTTGCCATGATGGCAAAGATAACACTTATTTAATAAATTTACATTTTTAAACTAAATATGGGCACATGCCCTGATAAAATTTTAAGGACATTTTCCGGACCTACTTTACATTAGTCTTTATCACAACCACCTTAACCGAGATTATTGCTTCTTAATACAGCTATGTCCTTACTCATAAAACGCTTTCTCACCGTTTTAGTTTTTGTAATCATAACCATTGCTGGTGGTTTATTGATTGAAGCGTTTCTCAGCTTAAAAGCTGGATGGCTGTTTGGCCATACCCAAACTGGACATTTAGTCGGCTGGGTAGGGCTTGCAGTCATTCTGTTGGTATTTATTTATCCGTTGAAAAAACGCTACCGACGCAAGGCTGGTTGGCCCAAAGGCTGGTTCTGGGTTCATCAAGTAGCGGGCATTATCGGGCCGGTTCTAATCTTCATTCACGCAGGATCGCATTTTCATGCTTTAGTGCCTGTGCTTGCCATGCTGGCGATGGTTATCGTAACAGTCAGCGGCGTTCTCGCAAGTGCAGTACATCGGAAGGCCTTGTATTTATTGAATGACAAACGCAAGGAATTGCTAAATCAGGGACTTCCCCTCGAGGTTGTCGAGGATAGGCTTCATGATATGGCCTCCAGTGAGGAAGCCTTCAGGATTTGGCAGGTTATTCATGCACCAATGGTAATCCTGTTCTTAGCGTTGGTTGTCACCCATGTCGCCGGTGCTTTGTATTTTGGCGGGGTCTGAAATGCGCTTTCTGCCACTTCCACGCAATGCCGTTCTGTTTATAGTCATGACTACTTTGGTGCTACTTGCGTGGGTGGTTTGGGCAACATTCAAGTATCCAGAAACACTTTGGTCACCCGGTGATTTGAGCCGATTTCATGCAGATATTGCCGATTGTAACGACTGTCACCAACCTTTTCGTGGAGCTGCTGCCGAAAAATGTATAGCCTGTCACACGAGAAATAGCTTTGTCACCCAATCAAAGTCCACCCTATCGGAATCCCACCAAAAGATGAAATTTGAAGGAAAGTCATGCTCCGATTGTCACACCGAACATAGTGGCGCGCTGGCGCAAATTAGTTCTGGCGCACTGATAAATCCGCACGGTGAATTCGTATTTCGCGCTACTGACACTCACTCTTGCAGCGCTTGTCATGATTTCAGCGCGAGAGACGAAACTCATGCCAAGCTGCTAGATAGCGCAACCGTTAGGCATCTGCTAGAAGAAGGTGAAGGCGCCCATCAACTAGGAAAAATGGGGCACTGCCTGGATTGCCACAAAGGTGGCCGCTTGAACATCAAAGACGAAGGTGACTGACCGGATTCTCTGTCAGAGCAATAAGACATATAGATCAGTTATTGCTACCACTCATCTTGTTTATCTTGCCTAACTCATCATTCATGCGGGACTGGCTTAAAGCCAGCCCCTGTAATTCATGCACTGGATTTACTTATACGCACGCGGGTTCATTGTGAAAACACCTGCCCCTGCAAGCCAATCTGGATGCGGCTTCCAGGCCGATGGTTTAGATAATGAATACGTTTTCTTCGTGCCGTTTACTGCGCCCCCACCACCACGGTGACAAAGCTCTCCGGCTTGATGCGGCGAATGAATGCATCATTGATCTGCGCGGCGGTGACCTTGGAAACGTTTTTATTGAAATCGTCCAAATAGGTGTAGGAAAGCCCATAAAAACCGATGACATTTAGGTAATCCAGTATCTTGCTGTTGCTATCCAAACGCAGCGGAAAACCACCGGTGATGTTGTCTTTGGCTGCTATGAGCTCTTTCTCGGTGACACCATCTTTTAAAAACTTGGCCAAGGTATCGTTAACCACTTTTAGCGCATCTGCGGCCTGCTCCTTCTTGGTTTGCAGGCCTATCTGGAATGGCCCCGGCTGCGCCATGGGCATGAAGTAGCTGTAAACGCTGTACACCAAACCGCGCTTCTCGCGCACTTCTTCTGTCAGGCGCGAGACGAATCCGCCGCCGCCAAGGATGTAGTTGCCGACATAGAGCGGAAAGTAATCCGGATCGCCACGCTTGATGCCGGGATAGCCTAGCAGAATGTGCGCTTGGCTGGCTGGATGCGGGATCTTTTGTTCGACCGCTGTGGCTGGCAGCGTGACTTCTGGCAATTTGCCGACTGCATCAGTATGCGGTAAGCCAGCAGATATTTGCTCGGTGATGTCGCGGGCCTGCTGTTCGGTCATGTCGCCAATCAGCGCGATAACGGCACTCTTTGCACTGTAATATTGCTGGTAGAAGCTTTGGATGTCCTCGCGTTTGAGCGCTGTGATGGTTTCCACCTCGCCATCTTCAGGCAGGCCATAAGGGTGCGCGCCATACAGTGCAAGCATGAATGCCTTGCTGGAGATGCTCTCTGGCTGGGTAGCCGCTTCCTGCAGGCCGGCGATGATGCGCTGCTTCTCGCGCTGCAGCACGGCATCAGGGAAATCCGGCTTATGCAGTATCTTGTTGAAGGTCTGCAGGGCTTTCTGCTGCTCGCTGGTGAGCGTGCGCAGTTTGAAGGCGGCACGGTCGGCATCCAGATCACCGCCCAGCACGGCACCGATATCGGCAAAGGCGTTGGTGATCTGCTCCTCGTTCATGCCATCCGCGCCCAGCGTCATCATGTAGCGCGTAACGCCTGCCAAGCCAGCCTTCTCCTTGCTATCACGCGCACTGCCCGCAGGGAAGTTGACGGAAATATCCATGATGGGCAAATCGTGGTTCTCGACAAAGAACACCTTGCTGCCGGACGCGGTTTGCCAGTGCTGGATTTTGACGGCGGCACTTGCAGCAGTTGCAACAAACATACTTAAAGCTAATAACAAAAATTGCAAAGTTTTCATGCTAAAACCTTTATGTGCTAAAAAATGCAAAGCTTTAAGTCAGACTAGGCGCGTAATGCCGACGTGTAGGTTTAGTGTACAAGAGGTGTTGCGCAACAACGTATGACGACAAGATTTGCATTTTAGAATTAGTGAACGTGTGGCTTGCCGACAGGTTTGGCGTTAGGGTCGATCGGTTGTGGATCCAGCGTCGCCACCGTCATATTGTCCTTGACCAGATATTTTTTGGCCACGGCCTGAATCTGCTCGGATGTGACGGTTTTGAGTTTTTCCGGATATTCCTTCAGCAGACGCCAGCCATAACCCATGGTCTCGAGCTGGCCAATCTGCATGCCTTGATAGAACATGGAATCGCGCTGATAGACGTCGGCCGCGATCACGGCGGCTTTTACGCGGTCCAGTTCCTGCTGCGTGACACCTTCCGCCTTCACTTTCTCGACCTGATCCCAGATCGCCTGTTCCAGCTCGGCCACGGTCTTGCCTTCACTAGGACTGCCCACCAGCTCGAACAAGGACTCCCGACCACGAGAGGTAGTGTCATAGCCCGCGCCCACATCCACCGCTATACCGTTCTCGCGCACCAGTTTCTGGTTCAGGCGTGCGGAGTCGTTGCCGCTAAGTACGCCTGACAGGACATCCAGCGCATAAGGTTCCCATTCAGCCTCTGGGGTCGTTGGCTTATCTTCCAGGGCTGGCGCATGAAAGCCCATCACCAGATAGGGCAACCTGCCCGGCGCTTTGACTACTGCCCGGCGCTCGCCAAGCTGCACTGGCTCGCGCTGCGGTTTGCGCGCGGGCAAAACGCGCGGCTTGATAGAGCCGAAATGTTTGTTCGCCAGCTTCAGCACTTCCTGCGCGCTGACATCGCCCACCACCACCAGCGTGGCATTGTTGGGGGTATACCAGTTGCGGTACCACTCACGCGCGTCTTCCGCAGTCATGTTCTCCAGATCATTCATGAAGCCCACCACCGGCCGCGCATAAGGATGTGCAGTGAAAGCCAGCGCCTGGAACTGCTCGTTCACCTTGGATTGCGGTTTGTCCTCGGTGCGCCAGCGGCGCTCCTCCATCACCACTTTGATCTCTTTGGCGAATTCATCATCGGTGATCTGCAGGTTGGCCATGCGGTCGGCCTCCAATTCCAGCGCCAATGGCAGTTTGGATTTTTCCAGCTGCTGGAAATAGCAGGTGTAATCCATGCCAGTGAAGGCATTTTCCTTGCCGCCTGCTGCCGCGATCATGCGGGAGAACTGGCCGGCGGGTACTTTTTTGGTGCCCTTGAACATCATGTGCTCCAGCACATGGGCAACGCCGGTCTTGCCATTTACTTCATCCAAAGCGCCTGCGCGATACCAGACTTGTGACACTACCACTGGCGCTCGATGGTCTTCCTGCACGATCACTTTCATGCCGTTGTCGAGCTTGAATTCCTGAATATCCGCCCACGCAAACACGGGCAGAACGAACAACACGAATGCTAAAAAAACGTTCTTTTTATTCAACACGTGATTCCCTCAATATGGATTATTTTATCTAGAGACAGGCGGGATTTTAATTTAGTTCGTAGCCGTGTGAGGCGATTACGACTAAAATAACGCTAATTCACGATTTTATATGACAATGTTCGATTTTTTTAAAAAGAAACCTGCCGAAACGCCCCCGACCACCAAACCGGTAGCGGAACAACCAACCGAAGCAGCTCCTGCACAATCGGCAACACCGCAAGCGGAAAGCGAACCGCAAAAACTCAGCTTCACTGAACGCCTCAAGCAAGGGCTTGCCAAAACCCGCCAGCAATTTGGTGGACAACTCGCCGGACTATTCGGCGGCGGCAAGATAGACGCCGACACCTACGAAGAACTGGAAACCATTTTACTGACTTCCGACGTTGGCGTAGCCGCCACACAAAAGCTGCTTGATAACCTGAAGAAACGCGTGAAACGCGAGAACCTGGAAGACACGGCAGCGCTGAAGAGCGCGCTGAAAGCCGAGATGCAGGCTGTTCTCGCACCGCTGGAAAAGTCGCTGGAAACCAATACCCATGCTCCTTTCGTCATCATGCTGGCAGGCGTAAACGGTGCCGGCAAGACCACCACCATCGGCAAGTTGGCCAAACTGTTCCAAGCTCAAGGCAAAAGCGTGCTGATTGCCGCCGGCGATACATTCCGCGCTGCGGCCCGCGAGCAGCTGCAAGTGTGGGGAGAGCGCAACAATGTGCACGTCATCGCATCCGAAGGCGGCGACCCGGCGGCCGTGATTTTTGATGCGGTGAATTCCGCTGTCGCCAAGAAAATCGATATCGTCATTGCCGATACGGCCGGACGTTTACCAACGCAAATGCATTTGATGGATGAGATCAAGAAGGTGCAGCGCGTGATTGGCAAGGCACTGCCCGATGCGCCGCATGAGATTCTGCTGGTGTTGGATGCCAATACCGGACAGAACGCCATCAACCAAGTCAAGGCTTTTGACGATGCACTGGGTGTGACCGGACTGGTGCTGAGCAAGCTGGATGGCACGGCCAAAGGCGGCGTGATAGCGGCGATTGCCGAAGCCAGACCTATCCCGATACGTTACATTGGCATTGGCGAGGCGATTGATGATTTACGCCCTTTCAGCGCCAGCGATTTTGTCGATGCACTGTTTGATGCTTAATTCAGCGACATGATAGTTTTCGATCAAGTCAGCAAACGTTACCCTGGCAGCCATGATGCGCTCATTGACGTATCTTTCACCATCAATGACGGAGAAATGGTGTATGTCACCGGACATTCCGGGGCGGGCAAGAGCACCTTGCTGAAACTGATAGCGGCAATCGAGCGGCCCACCAGCGGCGCGGTCATCATCAACCAGCAGAATATCGCCAAGCTCAAATCCGCCAACCTGCCCTTCGTCCGCCGCAAGATCGGCATGGTGTTCCAGGACCATAAACTGCTGTTCGACCGCAACTGCTACCACAATGTCGCACTGCCGCTTGCCATCAACGGCATCACGGGTGCCGAAGCAGGCAAACGCATTCGCGCCGCACTGGATAAAGTCGGCTTGCTAAACAAGGAAAAAGCCATGCCTATCACCCTCTCCGGTGGCGAACAGCAAAGGCTAGCCATTGCGCGCGCAGTCGTCTCCAGGCCATCCATCCTGATTGCCGACGAACCGACCGGCCACTTGGACCGTAATTATGCAGATGACATCATGCAGTTGTTCAGCGCTTTTCAGCAGGTTGGCGTGACGGTCATCGTGGCTACACATGATGCATTAGGGAAAACCACCCCGAAAAATAAAGTACTGCAACTTCAGCAGGGCAGACTGGTGCCTCTAGAGGTTTCCGCATGAATATCTGGATCACGCAACATTTGCAGGCAATGAAACAGGTCTTGCACCGCAGCAGCATAAACGCCATGCATACGTTCCTGATCAGTCTGGTGATTGGTGTAACCCTGGCTTTGCCAGTGTTAGGCTATGTGGCCATTAACAACCTCGGCGATTTGACTGGCAAAGCTGACAAAGAAGCGCAAATCAGCATCTTTTTGCGGCAGGACGCATCTGAAGCGGCAAAATCCGCGCTGCGCCAGCTGCTTGAAGGTAACCCAGCGATCAAATCCATGGAGTTTGTATCTAAAGAAAAAGCCCTGGAACAGCTTGAAGACAGTTTTGCCGATGCAACCCTGATAGAGTCCTTGCAGCATAATCCGCTGCCTGATGCGTTCCAGATAATTCCGCAAACACTGGAAATGGATCAATTGCGAACACTCCAGACCGAACTGGAGAGCATGGAAGGGGTGCAGGAAGTGGTGCTGGATACCGACTGGCTCAATCGCCTGAACAGTTTCATACTGCTGGCCAAGCAAATCCTGTGGCTGATTACCGGGCTTTTTGCGCTGCTACTAGTGACTGTAATCAGCAATACGGTACGGATGCAGATCATGGCGCAACGCGAAGAGATAGAGGTCAGCCAGCTGATTGGCGCCACTGCAGCATTTACTCGCCGCCCGTTTCTGTATCTTGGTGGATTATATGGCTTGTTTGGTGGAATACTGGCAATCATTATCGCAGCAGTAGTCGTATATATCTTCAATCAATCCATCGCTCCGCTCACTGCAGCATACCAGACGAATTTCTCATTGAACTACCCCACCTTGAAGGTGCTGGTAGCGACCTGTGCAGTCGCCTCTGTTATCGGCTTGCTCTCTGCCTATTTCACTGCCTCAAAATTCATCAATAAATCAATGCGCTAGTTACAAACCGTTAACAATTTTCCGCTTGATACAGCTCCATGCCTGCCGGATAATCTCGGTTATAAAAACATAACTTTATATAACAAGGGAAAAATCAATAATAAAGGATTGTTATATGAAAAAAATCATATCACTGCTCGCGTTTTTGCCTATGGTTGCGAGCGCCAACTCTCTGCAGTTCACCCCAACAGGCAACAACTTTGGTTTTAGCGGCTACGGCATTCTGCCGGACACCACCGGAGCCAGAAACATTGGGCAATTCGGTTCATTCTCTACAATCGGACCCGGAAGCGGTACATTGACTTTCACATTCCTGGGCCAGGAGAGCGGTTTCCTTAACAACTTGTCGCTGACTGTCGGCAGCGCTGTTCAAACGCTGTCGGAAGGCGTGCTTGGCAGCAGCATCTCTGCCGTGATTGATGGGGCTGGGCTGATTGATTTTAGTTTCTTCAGCGCAAAACCCTCAGGAACTTTCGGACAGTTCAATAATGGAGATACGGCAGGCTCGACACTTGGGTTCGCTGTGCTTAAAGAGTTTATCAGCAACCCGGATTCGGCCGCGGTTGCAGGCGCTGGCTACAACAACAGCAGCACCTTGGGTGACTTTGACTTTTTGCTCGGATTCAATGACTCGTCCAAAGGTGATGCGGATTACGACGATTTGGTCGTAGGCGTAAGTTTCAAACCGAATGTGGTACCACTGCCATCCGCATTGCCGTTGCTGCTGACTACCGTTGGTTTGTTCGGGCTTGGTGTTTACCGCAAGCGTATCTAGCCTAAGTTGATACTTTAGTAAAAGGGGGTGCTTCGGCATCCCTTTTTTATACTAGGCATGAACACGCCCATGCATCGAAACCAGACGTTTAAGCTCTGGTAGACATGACCCGCACTGCGAGCCACATTTGAGCTTGACCTGCAATGTCTGCAGATCTGCATCAGCTTTACACACCTCGACAGTCTCGTTCTCCGCGACATCCAGACAACTGCATGTTTGAAAAAAACTCTCCGGCTTGCATCCAATTCTTAATCAAACGATTCAATATCTGCTACCTCTTTACTCTTATCACTCATGATGGCTCTTTATAAACCCAAAAATAAAAAAAGCGTCCAGCATGTACAGGTAACCATTTGTTTACCCACACGTTCCGGACGCCTTTGTCTTTATTTAGAAACGAAATACCAAGTTTGGTATTTCTAGCTGTTTGCATTACCCGCCATTGGTAACGCCAGCATTATTACTTTTAATGCAAAATCATTCGTTCATTACAAAATTAACATTTTGGCTGCATCAATCAACTGTTGTGATAAATCCGTCAACCTCATGTTCTTTTTCATAGCCATGCTACGCAATAAACTATAAGCCTCTTCTTCATCCAAATTTCGCTGCTTCATTAGCAGCCCTTTTGCTTGTTCAACTACTTTATGTTCTTCGAGTTTTAGCTTGGTGACCGCTAACTCTTCACGCAAGTTATTGAATTCCTCAAATCTGGCAATTGCTGCATCTATCACAGGGCTCAACCTTTCTGTGGGAATGTTGCCGACTACATAAGCACTGACTCCTGCTTGTGTCGCCGCGCGTATCTTTTCTTTATCTCCATCATGCGTAGACATGACCACCGGACAACCCACGTCCAAAGTCATGACACAGACGTTCTCTAGGGCATCACGATTTGGTGATTCCGTATCTATGATTACGATATCAGGCTTTAACTGTGCACACTTAATGTTGTTATCTATTGCATTCTTGATATGTGCAACCACCTATAACCATTTTCAACCAGCGATTGCTAAAGCGGTTTACTTCGGTTTTACTCATCGTCAACAATCATTACCCTAAGCATGGTTATTGATTAGCAATCAGCATGCCACATATAAAATCTGACCATAACACATTGATTAAATTTAATTTGATTCGATAACCCACAGAATACCCATGCTTGCATATGTTTTATATATGCACATAACTAGTGCAAATGCTCCGAAAAACAGCACGATTGTGTTGTCAACCATTTAGGTGGATGGAACTAGCTATGTAACCAATCGTCAGCCATGTGAGTTGCTAGACAGGTCTTTTCGTAAACTTTTTATAAAACCGATGTTTGATAATCTCGACCATTGCCAAGTAGGCCACAACCATCATGGCTAAAATTGTAAAGAAAAAGATTGGAGGGGCTACAAATCCGAAGTGTTTGCCTAATGGCGTATAAGGCAATAATGAAGCAATCAAAACAATGGATAGTGATGTGGTTGTCAGCCACTTATTTGGGCGACTTTCTATCGGACTGCGTTGTGTACGGATAACAAAGATCACCAGAATCTGCGTTGCGATTGATTCGATAAACCAGCCTGTTCGAAATAGCCCTTCATTAGCATGCAACACCATCAGCATCACATAAAACGTCAGAAAGTCGAATAACGAGCTCACCGGTCCTAAAGTCAACATGAAGTTACGTATAAACTGCATGTCCCACTGATGCGGCTGTTTGAGGTAGTCTTCATCTACATTATCAAAAGGAATCGCAACCTCAGACAGATCATATAGCAGGTTATTCAACAGGATCTGTATAGGCAACATTGGCAAAAATGGCAAAAACAAAGAAGCACCCGCCATGCTAAACATATTGCCAAAATTAGAGCTCGTTCCCATCATGACATATTTCATGATATTGCCAGAGGTGCGACGACCTTCCATAACTCCTTGATGAAGGACATTGAGATCATGTTTGAGTAGAATAAGGTCCGCAGCGTCCTTTGCTACATCAACAGCCGTATCGACTGATATGCTGGCATCCGCCAAATGCAACGCCGCCGCATCATTAATACCATCCCCTAGGTACCCAACGATATGGCCGCGCTGTTTGATGGCCATCAGCACACGGCTTTTAAGCATAGGTGTCACCCGACAAAACAGATTAACGTTTTCTACTCTTGCCTGTAAGGCCGCATCATCCATTGAAGCTATTTCTCTCCCTGTAAGTACACCTGTAACAGGCAGTCCCAGCTTTGTACATACATGCTGTGTCACCAACTCATTATCGCCGGTGACGATTTTGATAGCGATGCCACTTTTTTGAAGATGCGCCATTGCCTCACCTGCACTGGGCTTAGGCGGGTCAAGAAAAGCAGCAAAACCTGCAAAGACAAGGGATGACTCATCAGTAGGCAAGGCATGTGTACAGTCTTGACCCACTTGTTTCCAGGCAACACCAAGCACACGGAAGCCTTGTTTTGCTAGCACTTGGGACAAATCATTAATTTCACTTAACTTACCAACTTCCATCGACTGAATAATCCCAGGGCTGGATTCATAGCTGGTGCATAAACGCAGGATATCCTCATGTGCGCCCTTGACTACCAGATAACGGGATGTTGCATGAGCCAACAATACTGAGACTCGCCTGCGTTCAAAATCAAATGGAACTTCATCCACCTTTTCCCAGGCACTGATGTCCAGTTTCTCATGCTGCAAGATAGCCTCGTCAAGCGGGCTTCTGAGCCCGGTTTCAAAAGAGCTGTTGAGATAAGCCCAAAACAGAACATGTTGACTTTGCTCACCCTTACAATCCAAATGCTTTTCAAGACTGATTTTAGCCTCAGTCAATGTTCCTGTCTTATCCGTACACAAGACATCCATACTACCTAAGTTATGAATAGCAGATAGCCGCTTGACAATCACATGCTCTTTACTCATTCGTATAGCTCCACGTGACAAGGTAACTGTGATAACCATAGGCAGCAATTCAGGCGTCAATCCAACAGCCAATGCCAAAGCGAACATAAATGACTCTATCAATGGTCTATGTAGCAACAGGTTAACAAGTACGACAAACAGCACCATAAAAAGCGTCAATCGAACAATGAGCAGTCCAAAACGATAAGCGCTTCTTTCAAAAGCATTGGGTGGTGGTTTCTTATGGAGTGAGCCTGCGATCTCACCTAGGGCAGTTTTTGCACCAGTCTGGCAAATCAGCACACGGCCTGAACCACTGACAATCGAAGTGCCTGCAAATGCCACATTCGTAGCGTTTTCCAAACCCGCCTCTACATCAACGGTATCTAGAGCAAACTTCTCAACAGGGTATGGTTCACCTGTAAGAAGTGCCTGATTCACAAACAAATCATGCGCCTCAATCACCCTACCATCCGCCGGCACTAAGTCTCCAGCACTAAGTAAAACGACGTCTCCGGGGACCAGCAGATCGACATGAATTTCGACAGCCTGTTGGTCCCGTAAAACATTCGCTTTAAGCGCAACCGAGTGTCGTAAAGTCTCTGCTGCCTGTTCTGCACGATATTCTTGAATAAAGTCGAGCGTCACACTAATGACGACCATTGAAATAATGATGACAAAGCTAGTGACTTCTGCAGTAAATGCAGAAATGAGACTGGCCGCCAATAGCAAAAGCACCAAGGGATTGCGAAAGCGAGACAGAAACTGCAACAACAAAACACGCTTGCGCACCAAATCTAAAACATTAGGACCATAGTGTTTAAGACGCTTTAGTGCTTCTTTGCTGGCCAATCCTTTCGGAGAGCTCTCGACATCTCCGTAGATAATTTCCAGTTTTTTTGACCACCATTCCTGGCCCATAGGACCCCGTCCTAGCTAAGCGTTACTTTTTCAAGGTAATCAGGCACATAGGTTTGCCAATCAAGTTTTTCCTCAATACGCAACCGTAACGCATCCGCAGCCACAGGCTCACCATGTACGATAAACGTTTGTTTGGGCGGATTCTGGAAATGCCCGAGCCAGTCTATGATTTCATTCGCGTCAGCATGCGCAGACAGATTGTCGATGATCGCTATCTCCGCCCGCACAGGTATATATTCCCCATGAATCTTGATTTCGCGGGCGCCATCCAGCATCGCTGCTCCACGGGTGCCGCCAGCCTGAAACCCAGAGAACAAAATGGTATTGCGCGCATCAGGTGCAACTTCCTTCAAATGATGTACTACACGTCCGCCCGTAGCCATCCCACTGCCAGCCAAGATAATCATTGGACCCTTACGTGTATTGAGATTTTTCGACTCTTCGACGCTCGTGACGATATGTGCCGTGCGACACATCGCTTCAGATTGCTCCGGCGTCAGGCGGTACTCACCTGGATGATTGTCAAAGATCGCCGTTGCTTCTTCAGCCATCGGGCTATTTAAGTATACAGGAAGATCTGACGGAATCAGGTGGCGTTTCTTCAGCAGATGGATACAATAAAGAAGGGTTTGTGCACGGCCGACTGCAAAGGTAGGAATCACCACCTTGCCGCCACGCTGAATCGTGCGATTGATGATTCCCTCGATCTTATCAAGTGGATCAGATGGGTCATGCGTACGATTACCATAGGTAGATTCGACAACGAGGTAGTCTGCATTCTTGACTGTGGATGGTGCACGCATCACTAAATCATGGGGCCTGCCGATATCGCCTGAGAACAAGATGGAAGTCTCCTCATTATTGACATACACCATCGCCGCGCCGAGGATATGTCCTGCAGGCAGCAAATGAAACCGCAGTTTTCCGCCGAGGGACTTTTCTTTATAAAAATCCACCACATGAAATTGCTGCAAGCTGCGCTCTGCATCATCCCTGGTGTATAGTGGCAGAGCAGGCTTATGCTTGGAAAAGCTGTATTTGTTCGAGTATTCAGCTTCCTCTTCCTGCAGTTTTGCACTGTCCAGCAATAAGATCTCACAAAGCTCCTTGGTGCCGGATGTGCAGTATATCGGCCCCTTGAACCCATGCTTGACCAGCAAAGGCAAATAGCCACTGTGATCGATGTGGGCATGGGTCAAAAGCACCGCATCAATGTCTTTGGGATTAAAAGGCATCGGACGCCAGTTGCGCAGTCTGAGTTGCTTGAACCCTTGAAACAGGCCGCAATCGACCAGAATGTTTTTCGAGTCGCTCTGAAGTAAATATTTCGAACCGGTCACCGTACCGGTCGCACCCAAGAACTGCAGTTGCATAAAGTACCCTCTTTCTATCTACTGGCTTCAGCGAGGTCCTCGCTATCATTGAAGTCTAAAACCATCTAATAGTCTAAGCAAGAACCACAGACCGACTCTATGTGTCTTATTTATATTAAAACCACAATTAACAATTATTTTGAACCTTTTATCTTCTAGCACTCTCTAATTAAGAGTGCTAAAATATATTTAATCATTAAAGGAGATGAATTATTAACGCTTTGACTATTCCGTCTATTGCATCGCTTGATAGCTTCGATCATTACGTTCGCGTTATCAAAAGTTTCCCTGTGCTTTCCGCTGAGGAAGAGCATGAGTACGCTACGCGTCTGAAACAGCATAATGACTTGGAAGCTGCTCAAAAGTTGATTCTTTCCCATTTGCGCTTAGTGGTAAGTATTGCGCGCGGCTATCTTGGCTACGGCATTCCACAAGCAGACCTAGTGCAAGAAGGTAACATCGGCTTGATGAAAGCGGTGAAACGCTTCGACCCAGATCGCGGTGTGCGCCTGGTATCTTTCGCCATGCACTGGATCAAGGCAGAAATAAACGAATACATCGTACGCAATTGGCGTTTGGTAAAGACTGCTACAACCAAAGCACAGCGCAAACTTTTCTTTAATCTGCGTAGCATGAAGCAGGGCTCTGAGACTTTGCATACAGAAGAAATCAACCACATTGCACAAGAGTTGAATGTAAAACCGGAAGAAGTGATGGAAATGGAATATCGCTTGAACGGCCAGGAAATCTCTTTGGATGCAAGCGTGGATGAGGACGGTGAAGAAACATACAGCCCGATCGCTTACCTGGCTGACGAAAGCCCAGAGCCTTCTGTCGCACTGGAAATCGCTCAAACCGAGAGATTGCAAACATCTGGGCTCAGTGCTGCCCTAGCTAGCTTGGATAGTCGTAGCAGACGTGTAGTGGAAGCTCGTTGGTTAAATGAAGGCGAAAGCGCCACCTTGCATGAATTGGCAGCAGAATTCGGTGTTTCTGCAGAACGCATCCGTCAGATCGAAGCGAAAGCTATGCAAAAAATCAAAAGTGAAATTTTAGCAAACGCTTAAATGATAGCCATAAAAAAGCCGCAGATGTCTGCGGCTTTTTTTATTACAACATAGACTATGCGGCTTTTTGAGCATTTTCATTATCAAAAGCCAGAGCATTACCCATATGCTGACGCAACACCTTGAGGTCATCAATCTGCGCACGAATGCTTTTCTCGATATTCTCCAGTTCGCTGATACGATCCTCTAATGTATCCGTTGCTTTATAAATGCGCTTGATGCTTTCCAGACGACGCCGCAGTTGTAACTGGTGTTCGCGCACTTGCGATTCCATTGGGGCAATCACTGCCTTGAGCCAGTTTTCCACATCACGGTTAGCCACCTCATATACATGAATCACACGACTGGCTAACGTTTCAAAGAATTTGCTTGTAAGCGTCATCTTCTCATTTGCAATCATGTTGAATGTAGTATTGAACTGCTCTTTATACGCACGCTCCAGCTTGGCCAACTCTTTCTGATAGCGCAAGGTAGAGAATGCGGGTGGTTCGGATTTGCGCAGGCCATGTTCTTTGGCGAACTTGTCATACATCACATCCATCATTTTTTTAATTTCTTCTATTTGTGTGTCTGACTGAACCAGACGTGATTTCAGTTCGACAAAGAAACTATCCATCGCATCGCGAATCTGTTTGGTGAAGCTTGCGGCCACCATGGTTTCTCGTGTGTTGTGCACCTTCATTTTCAAAGCTTCCATCCCTAACAGGGTAAATAGCTTATTAGTTTGCTGTGAAAACACGCTACGCAAAGCCTGAAAACGCTGTAAACCTTTTTCAAAGTTCTCTTTGTCCACTTTCACTTTGTTCATCATGTGCTCAACTACATCCTCGTTCTTGCCACGCAAACCGCGCAGCTCCTCAAGCTGGTCGACCACACCAGTGACACGGGATTCTAAGATCATATTCGAGTTGTTCACCAAATCATCTAGTTCGTTCTTGGTGTTGTCACGCACAATCTCTTTCTTCGAAGGGATCAGTTCGTCTGACAAAGCTTTTTCCAGCTCGGGCAAGCGGCTTTGCGCCAGCAACGCGGCATCACCATTCACTTTTGCCAACAATCCTTTTTGTGCCGAGGTTGGGAAAATCTGTTTAGAATCCAACCCCAACAAATCAGCGGTTACCTTAACCTGCTTAGCGATCTCTTTCTCGATCTCGGCCTCATTCTTTAGCTCGTCCCACAAGCCGTCAATCTTGTTCAACACGGCCATGCGGCCTTTTTGCTTCCAGCGTGTACCGCTTATGTACTGACGCCAGACATCAATTTCGGATTTCGTCACACCGGTGTCTGCCGCTAGAATAAACAACACCGCATGTGCATTCGGCAACATGTTCAAAGTCAGCTCTGGCTCGGTACCAATCGCATTCAAACCAGGCGTATCCAGAATGACTAAGCCCTGCTCCAGCAATGGATGCGGGAAGTTGATCATCGCGTAACGCCAGCATGGGATATCAATCGTGCCGTCTTTATTGACGTGCAACGCGTCTTCTTCACTGTTGGGATCGTACAGACCAAATTTCTCAGCCTCCTCAAGTGTCACGCTCTTGGTGCTGCTGACTTCCTTGAATGCCGCCGCCATGCTGTCATTCGAATTAACATCGAACTCGACCAGCTTCCATTCATCGGGATAGCGTTTGTATTCTGTGGTCGTTGCATCCATCGCCCGCGTCTCGATAGGTAGCAGCTGCAATGAACTGGGTTTGGCAGGGTCATACAAAAGCTCTGTCGGGCACATTGTTGTTCGTCCGGCACTAGAAGGGAGCAACCTTTGACCATAATCGGCAAAGAATATCGCGTTAATCAACTCGGATTTACCGCGGGAAAACTCAGCCACAAATGCCACGTTCAATTTGTCTTCTCGCAAACGCTCCAGCAAACCACTGATACGCTGATCGATCTGGGCATCATTAAGCTCCTGCTCGTTCAGCCAACTGCGATAGTCACAAATGCTATCGACAAGCGCTTTCCTCCACTCAGAATAAGCTGCAAACTGGCTTGCTAGTTTGTTTTCGGCCATTGATATCCCCAAATCGGCTACTTTTACGGTGCTTATACTTTATCACGAGGATAAAAATATTCAAATAAATCAGTCAGATTAAGTTACTGATTTTAAGTGGTTTCTGACAAGTGGTCGTTTTTTTGCGACAAACGGCTACGACCGGCAATAGCATTGCCTATTTGCAGCGAGTTTATGAGTCTCGGCCTCGCTTCTGCTATCATTTCGTTTTATCGTTTTAATCTAATGATTTCATGGCCGCAACCCCACAACCGACCGATATTCGCTTGCATCAGGCATCGAAGCTACTTGAGATTCACTTTGATAATGGCACCGAATGCATGTTGAGTTGTGAGTTTCTCCGCGTCTACTCCCCAAGTGCCGAGGTACGCGGTCATGGCGCTGGCCAGGAAGTGCTGCAAGTCGGCAAGGAAGATGTAAATATCGTGGCTATCGAACCTGTTGGCAATTATGCGGTCAAGCTTGCGTTTAGCGACGGCCATGATACCGGCTTATATTCTTGGGATTACCTCTATTATCTGGCTGCTCACTACGAGCCAATGTGGATGGATTACATCGCCAAACTTGAGGCCGCGGGTCACAAAAGAAAGAGTAGCGCATGACTGATAACAAAACCACACACTTTGGCTATGAAACTGTTGCCGAGACAGAAAAACAAAAAAAAGTAGGCGCAGTGTTCCATTCAGTCGCACAAAGCTATGATGTGATGAACGATGTGATGTCAGCCGGCATGCACCGTTTATGGAAGCGCTTTGCGGTCGACATCAGTGGCGTGAAGCCGGGCGACAAAGTACTGGATATAGCGGGTGGCAGCGGTGATTTATCCAGACTGTTTTCACAAAGAACAGGGGAAACTGGCAAAGTCATCCTGACCGACATTAACGCCAGCATGCTCGCTGTAGGACGTGACCGAATGATTGATGCCGGACTCAACGTGCCTGCCACACAATGCAATGCCGAAAAACTGCCCTTCCCTGACAATACTTTCGACTGCGTAATCGTCGCTTTTGGATTGCGTAATATGACGCACAAAGATCTCGCTCTAAGGGAGATGCAACGCGTGCTCAAAGTGGGCGGTCGCCTGCTGGTTCTGGAGTTCTCAAAGGTCTGGCAACCGCTAGAGAAAATCTACGACGCTTATTCATTCAAGCTGCTGCCACTAATGGGAAAACTCATCGCCAAAGATGAGGCCAGTTATCGCTATTTGGCAGAGTCCATTCGCATGCACCCCGATCAAGCGACATTAAAGCAAATGATGCAGGACGCCGGTTTTGAGCGTGTGGATTATTACAATCTGACCGCTGGTGTGGTTGCCCTGCACAAAGGGGTTAAATGCTGAAACCTGCATTGACAAGCCTCATGCAACACATCTGCGCACAAAACAATTGGGCAAAGCCATATTTGATCACCTATGCCGGAAAAACCTTGTGCATGGATTTTTCTATCATGAAAATGCCCCTGCAAGTGCTAGAGGACGGCAGCCTGAGTGTAGCTGGAGAAACTGCACTTGCGGATGCCACTGTCCATATACCCCCCAGCTTGGCAATTCGCTTACTGGCCAAAGACGAGGCTGCCAGACAGCAAATTCGGATAGAGGGGGACACGCATTTGGCTGCCGATTTTGCCAAAGTGATACAGCATATGCGCTGGGATGCAGCGGAAGATGTTTCCAGAATCATAGGAGATATCCCAGCGCAAAAAATCAGTGACTTCTCTCAACACTCGGTCAAAGAAATAAAACACCAGCTGACCAACTTAGCGGAAATGCTCGCCGAATACTGGCAGGAAGAAATCCCCGTGCTGGCTAAAAAACGCCAGGTCGAAACTTTCAATGCCAGTGTAGATACACTGGTCAGTGATGTCGACAGGCTAGAGAAGCGGGCAGATAAGCTTTCGCAAAAACTTCAGCAAGAAAGCCCCCGTTAATGCACCTCTTCCGACTTATCCATATCTTGGGCGTTTTTATATGGTACAGGCTGGATGAATTCATCGCCGAGCGTCCAGCATTTAAACCACTGCACCTGCTGATAAAAGTCGTAATGTTTTGGCGGGCTACCACAGAGGCGCGTGGAATAAGGCTTCGCAAGGCATTAGAAGGTCTCGGGCCGATATTCGTCAAATTCGGCCAAATGTTATCGACCCGCCGCGATTTACTACCGCCCGATATCGCAGAGGAACTTGCCAAGCTGCAAGACCGCGTACCGCCTTTCGATTTCAAAGCGGTACAAGCAAGCATTGAAGCAGCGTTTGAACAAAATTTGCATGCCATCTTTCCTAAGTTCGATCCAGTTCCGATTGCCAGCGCCTCCGTGGCACAAGTTCATTTCGCCGAATTACCCGATGGCAAGCAAGTCGCCGTCAAAGTGTTACGTCCAGGCATTGCCAAGGTCATTCATCGCGACATTCGTCTTTTAAACACGCTGGCGTGGCTGCTAGCCGCTGTTTCTAGCGAGGGGAAACGCCTGAAGCCCCAGGAGATCGTCGAAGAGTTTGCCAGGCATACTGAACATGAGCTCGATCTAACACTAGAAGCGGCAAACTGCAGTCAGCTCGCGCGAAACTTCACCGATAAGCGACTGTTAATCCCGGAAGTGTACTGGGATTATTGCCGCAAAGATGTCATGGTCATGCAACGCATGTACGGCACTCCGATCAGCCAGATTGAGGTTTTGCGAGCCAAAGGCATCGACATCACCAAACTGGCTCATGATGGCGTGGAGATATTCTTTACACAAGTGTTCCGCGATGGCTTCTTTCACGCAGACATGCACCCAGGCAACATACAGGTGGCCGATGACGGACGCTACATCGCGCTGGACTTCGGCATCATGGGAACATTGAACGACAACGACAAATATTATCTTGCCCGCAATTTCCTGGCATTCTTCAACCGCGATTACCGCGACGTGGCCATAGCACACATTGAATCTGGCTGGGTACCGCCAGACACCAAGGCAGATGAACTGGAAACCGCCATCCGGGCGATTTGCGAGCCTATTTTTGACAAACCATTAAAAGATATTTCCTTCGGCCGAACCCTGTTGAGCCTGTTCCAGATGTCGCGCAGGTTCGGAGTGAATATCCAGCCGCAGCTAGTCATGCTGCAAAAAACATTACTGAACATCGAGGGCTTAGGACGCGACTTAGACCCGGATATCGACCTATGGCAAACTGCCAAGCCTTTCCTCAAGCGATGGATGAGTGAACAAGTGGGCTGGCGTAGCATCACAAAAACCCTCAAGAAGGAACTGCCATTCATTTTAAAAACCGCACCGCTTATGCCGCGCTTGCTGCATCAATATCTGAGCCAGCAAACACAGAATCAATCAGACATGACCACGATTACTCAGCTGCGGTCCCTGATTGACATTCAGCAACGACAATTATGCTGGCAAAGGCGCCTGATATGGACTATATTGCTGCTGGTGCTGTTACAGATTATATTGAGCGCCTATCTTTTCATTGGGAGCTGACATGAAAAAAATTGCTGTTTTTTTAGCATTCGCTTTAGCGACTTGTTCCAATTTGGCATCGGCCGCCACAGCCGCAGGCTTATGGAAAAGCATCGATGACAAAACGAATAAACCACGCTCATTGATTCGCATCGTGGAAGAGGATGGCGAATACAAGGCTATTGTGGAAAAAGGTTTGCTGCCTACCGACACTGGCGATAAAGTATGCGACAAATGCACTGACGAGCGCAAAAATCAAAAAATCATCGGCATGACCATCGCCAAAGGCCTGAAAGAGAGTCAACCCAACCTATATGAAGGTGGAAACATCCTTGACCCGGATAACGGCAAGGTTTACAAATGCAAAATGAAGCTCTCCGAAGACGGTAAGAAACTGGAAGTACGCGGCTTTATTGGCATCTCACTGCTAGGCCGCTCGCAAATCTGGACGCGCGAAGAATAAAAACGGGGCTGAACAGCCCCGTTTTACCATCTGTGTAACTCATTTGACGTTCGAATAGCGCCAATAGCTGAACGCCAAAAATGCGTACAACGCCACTGTAGACCAACCCAGTGCATTAATTGGCCCAGTCAGCTGAAAATGCAACGTAACCGCAAGGCCAACCAGCATCGTTAGAAAAAACCCTTTAACGATCGCACGCTTGGCTTCTGAATCGAGTGTATAGCTAGCGAACCATAGTACTGCAGCATAAGTCAGTATCGCACTAGCAAACAAACGCGACATAAAAGTGCCCGCTTCATTCAGTTCCACATCCGTATAAAATGACAGAATCGTCGCGGGCACAAACAAAAAACCAAGCCCAAATATCAGCGCAATAATGGCGTGTATCTTTAGAAAAGTATTCAGCGGCATGATAAATCCCCCCTTTGTAGTTTATGAATGTTATTTATTCCTGCAATTCAATTCTGCATGGATACAAGTGATTTTTCAAAGAACAATTCTCTATATGAATCAACACCCTTAGATTGATTTGGCGCAGACCGTCTGTTATGCTCATGTCTTTGATTCCGGGCTGTTTTTAAGGGGAAATAAGCGTGCTGATTTGGTTTGTTGTGGGCTACCTGTTAGTTTCCATTGGCATTGGCCTTATCGCCGCCACCCGTGTCCACAACACCAAAGACTACGCAGTCGCTGGTCGCCACCTGCCTCTACCTGTAGTGACTGCCACTGTATTTGCAACCTGGTTCGGAGCAGAAGCAGTGTTTGGCGTGTCTGCCACTTTTGTACAGGAAGGTGTTCATGGAGTGGTGGCAGACCCATTCGGCTCCAGCATGTGCCTGATCCTGGCCGGCATTTTCTTCTCCAGCATGCTCTACAAGCTCAACATTATCACGCTGGGCGATTTTTACCGCATGCGCTACAACCGCTCCGTCGAAATACTCACTACTGTTGCAATCGTGATTTCCTACATGGGCTGGGTTGCGGCGCAGATCAAGGCATTGGGACTTATATTCAACATGATCACGGAAGGCGCCATCAGTGAACAAGGGGGCATGATACTGGGCATGGCCATCGTGCTCACTTACACCACGCTAGGCGGCATGCTATCCGTTGCAGTGCTGGATTTTGTACAGATGATTGTCGTAATTGGCGGTCTGCTATTCATCGGTTACACGGTATCGGGCATGACCGGCGGGGTCGCACCAGTCATCGAGCATGCACGACAGGCTGGCAAGCTAGACTTTTGGCCTAAGGGCGATATCTGGGCATGGATTACTTTTATCGGCACGTGGATGACCATGATGCTAGGCAGCATCCCGCAACAGGATGTGTTTCAGCGCATCACATCAGCGAAATCCGCCAAGATTGCATTGTGGGGCAGCATTCTGGGAGCTTCCATCTATTTCTGTTTCACTTTTGTGCCGATGTTCATCGCCTATGCCGCCACACTGGTTGACCCTGGTGTATTTAGCAAGCTGGTGGTAGATGACTCGCAGCGCGTCTTGCCAACACTGGTACTGGAGCGCATGCCATTGTTTGCGCAGATTATTTTCTTTGGAGCGGTGCTATCTGCCATCATGAGTTGCTCATCTGCCACATTGCTTGCGCCTTCGGTAACGTTTGCTGAGAATATCGTAAAAGGCTTTATGCCGCATATGACCGATCATGTATTCCTGAGGGTGATGCGCATTTGCTTGGTAAGCTTTGCAGTAATGGTATTGCTTTATGCGCTAAACTCGGAAAACTCCATTTTCGGTATGGTGGAAAGTGCCTACAAAATCACGCTCGCAGGGGCATTCGTGCCGCTGCTATTCGGTGCGTTCTGGAAGCGTGCTACCAGCCAAGGCGCGCTTGCCGCCATTATCGGTGGAATCAGCACTTGGGTGCTGGTGGAGACGCTCGTTGGCGATGAAAGCCTGATACCGCCACAAATGATTGGGCTTGGCGTCAGTATGGTCGGCATGATTGCGGGTTCCCTGTTGCCACAATGGGTAGGCAGGCACGATATCCCCCATGACCAAAGCTACCTGCATCGCCATGCATCTTCAGAACATCACATCAGTTAATTTAGAGCTTTTGGCATTGGTCACAATAAAACGTGGATCGCTGACCCAAACGTATATTTCTGATTTGCTGCCCACATACTTTACAAGGCTGGCCGGCGCGGCCATAGACAAAGTAATCCTGTTGGAAATATCCAGGATTCCCGTCTGCCCCAAAAAAATCCCGTAAGCTACTGCCCCCTGCCGCCAATGCATCCTGCAGGGTTTGCTTGATTGCGTTCACCAAACGCTGACACGCTGTCTCACTTAAATCCTTAGCAGGCATCTGTGGATGAATCTTGGCGCGAAACAAAGACTCGCTCGCATAGATATTCCCTACCCCCACCACAAGATGGCTATCCATGATAGCCACCTTGATAGCCGCATCCCGTGAAGCCAACTGCATGTGCAGATAATTGGCATCGAATGAATCACTAAGTGGCTCCGGCCCTAAATTGCTAATCAGCATATGCGATTCCGGCGAATTAGCTGTCCACAAGACTGCCCCAAACCGGCGCGGGTCACGTAGCCGCATCAGATGGCCGGAATCAAACAAGATATCGAAATGATCGTGCTTTTCAGGCGGATAGTTTCTATCCAGCAGGCAAATCCGCCCAGACATGCCTAAATGCAGCAATAGTGTCCCTGCATCGAACTTGACCAAGATATATTTGGCACGTCTTTCCAGACTTTTGATTTGCTGATGCGCAAGCGTGACTGGCAGATGCGCTGGAATAGGCCAGCGCATGTTGGCATTACGAATAAGGACCTCTTTGACAGTTTGCCCAACAAGCGGGATCAAACCGCGCCGCGTGATTTCAACCTCAGGGAGTTCAGGCATCCCTATTTGAGATTGAGTGGTGGATTCAACATACTGAATCCAACATCGTTCGGGAAGCGATAGACTATACCTTCGTCAGGCCGGGCAAGATATAGTTCTGGCGCTTCCTGTATCTTGTCGAAATGCACTTTTTTGCCATCTCTCAGGATGACTTCAAAGCTCGGGTAAGCCGTTTTCCTATCCGGTTTATAGAGCTCTACTGAACTGGCGGCAGCATGTACCCAAAGGTTATCCAACCATTCATTCAATTCGTTTTGAGTAGGTTTGGCTTTAGCCAGGCTGACTTTCCACTGACCATTTTCCAGCTGTACATCCAAGCCGCCCAGCTCCTCCCATTGTTCCAGTTTGGAAAATGAAAAGCCTGAAATTTGTTTAGCTTCCGATGGTGCCAGTGGCGCCTTGTCTATCATCTCCATAGGCTGGGTCGCTGCCGCTTCAGAATAACTGCCAGGCAACAGATAGACGGCATCCTGATAAGCCACATATTGTTCTTCTGTCACAGGATTGAATGTTCCAAAAACGAAGACTTGCTCGCCTCCCGCATTTGTCAGCTTGAGCCTGACTTGCGGATTATCCAAACCATACTTGGCCAAGTCGGTTGTAGGTAATTTATCCTTACTTTTTGCTGCGATAATTGCCAATATGCGGCTCACAGAAATCTGGTCAGCGCGCGCTTTGTAAGGTGCGGTCATACGCCACAAACCATCAACTTTCTCAAAGGTAGTTGGTGCTCGCGCAGGAAACTCCACTTTTATCTGTGAAAAGTCAGCTAGCTTAAGCTGTGACAGCTCATACTGCTTAGTTTCTGTATTCGCTTCAGGGCGCAGATACAGAAAAGCCACCAAGCCCGCAACTAGAGCTAGCATTATTAAATTGAGTACCCATCTCTGCTTCATAACTCACTCACTAAGCTTTTCTGCGCTTCCACCATAACCAGAAACCAGCGACAAAAAAGCCGACCGGAATAAAGTATTGAAATCCATGAAACACCATCCATGCAATCGCACGCCCTTGGTCAGTGCTCGGAATCGTTACGTTGATATCTTTCAGCGGCATCGGTTGAATCGTAATTAACGTGTCATCCCCGGCGAGCCAGTTAATAATATTGATGCCAAAATCCAGATTGCCGCCATTCGTGATAAAGGTATTGGACAGAAAGTTGGCATTACCCATCACAACCACACGCTGCCCCTTTTTGCCATACACTCGCTCCAAGGCGATGCCGACGTTGATGGGGCCGCGTTTATCTTTCTTCTCGTCAAAAACAGCTTTCTGACCCTTGCCACCATCGACAAGTTTATCTGATTCGAGCCAGCCATTTGGTGCGACATCCACCAAGCGGGCTACCTTCCAGCCAAGCTCATACGATGCCTGCCCATCAACTTCATGCGCCTCTGGGAAAAGAGTACGCAACTGGAAAGTACGGGTGATAGGATGATCGCCATAAGCGCTTGCAAAAGCTACTTTAGCATCTGCACCATATTGTGCAGCTGTCATATCCACTGCTATGCCCGGTGAAACCTTGACACCCAAGTAGTCTGCAACTTCTTTTAAACCATGCATATTGTCGTCATCCAGCAACCACAGCACATTGCCGCCCGCCTCGATATAGGCTTTGATCTTCTTTGCCTCGACATCGCTCAAATCGACCTGCGGACTCGCAATGACCAGCATAGCCCCATTACTGGGCACTGCTTGGGCAATGGTTAAATCAGGGTTTGCAAACTTGAACCCCTTGGATTCCAACACCTTGCTAAACTCTCCTAGGTCGTGGTTCTTCATGCCTTGCATGTGCCGCTCGCCATGACCATCCAGAAACATGATTGGTTTTGTATTAGTACGAGACAGACGCACCAGAAGATTGGTCATTTCCTGCTCAGCAAAGGGCGGTGTGATATGCTCTGTTCGCTTGTTGTATTCGACCACCACCTCTCCATCCACCTTGATTCCCGCCTCCTGTGCAAGCTTGGGTTCCTCCGAAGGATTGACGAATTTAATCTTGATATCCTTTTTCTCGCGCTGGTAACGCGCGATAAAATCTATCATGCCCTTTCTGAAAGTGTCGCCGCGGCTTGCATCGTCATTACTTGCAAAAACCGTAATATTTACTGGGTCTTTCATTTGCTTAAGGATATCAACGCTACCTTGGGTCAGGATATTGCGGTTTGCCTGGGTAATGTCCTTTGCGATACGGTATTGGCTCGTCAGGAAGCCAATTATAATTACCAGCAACAAAAACAGGATTACAAAAATCCAGCTTTGTGCCAGCATTTGCAGTCTTAAGTTACGATTGATTTTCATACGATATGTCCAATTAGCCTCTTAAACGGTCTGCGTCCAAGCGACGAATCGTTAGAACCAAAAATGTAATAATGAATAAAACAAAATATGCGATGTCCCCGCTGTCTATTAGCCCACCGGCAAAAGATTGAAAATGCTTCATCAATGACAGTTGTGCCATCGTGTTGCTAGGGTCTCCGGCAAAAAATCGGTCTAATATCATCAGCGCAAATAAGGCAATAAAGCTCAGAATCGCCGCCACTACCGGCTGTGAAGTCAAGCTGGAAAAATAGAGCCCCAAAGCTGAAAAACTCGCCACCAGAAGAAGCAGGCCAAGTGAGTTGGCAACAATATAGCCAAAATCGATATCGGACCAAATGTTCAGGGTAGACAGCATCAGTGCGATATACAAAATAAGGATGCTCAAAAACGTTAGCAACCCAACGAATTTGCCAATCACAATCTCAGTTAGCGAGAGCGGCGCACTGAACAAAAATGGCAAGGTCTGGCTGCGACGTTCTTCCGAGATGAGCCGCATGGACAGCAGCGGGACAGCGAAAAGCATGATGAAAGATGCCAGGCCATAAACCGTCTGACCAACAAATTGTGTCACGCCATAACGTTCAGCTGGGCGAATCGCCCCTGACATCACTTCAAAGTAATCGTTCACCCCGTTAAGGTAATAGGTACCAAATGCAAACATCAGCAGCGCCAAGATAATCCACCCCATAGGCGAGGCAAACATGCTTTTGAGTTCTTTTCTAGCTATATTGAATATCATTTCAAATCCTTATGCCGCTGCCAATTCAGCACCAGCGTCATGATAAGTGAGCTGTACGAATACATCTTCCAGACTGGTTTGGTCAGGTGCGATCTGATATAGCTCCCAGCCTTTCCTGACCGACGTTTCGACAATTGACCGACTAGGATTTTCACCCTCGGCAAAACGTACGCGCATCATGCCGCCCTCCAACTGCTCCACCTCGGTAACACCTTGGATTGCGAGCAGATCCTCTATTTGAGGAATCCCATTGAACCCAACCAGCAACTTGTTACCGATGCGGGTCCGCTTGAGCACATCGATTCCGCCGTTGAATACCAGCCTGCCTTTATCAATGATTTGTACGTGATCACACACCATCTCAACCTCTGGCAAAATATGTGTCGAAAGAATCACACTATGTTCATTGCCGATTTCTTTGATAAGTGCGCGGATATCGCGAATCTGTATTGGATCTAACCCTACAGTAGGTTCATCCAGAATCACCACCATTGGGCTATGGATGATAGCCTGTGCAATACCCACTCGTTGCTGGTAACCGTTTGACAAGTTCTCAATTAAACGCTTGCTCATGTGGCTTAAACCACAACGCGCTTTGGCATTATCTACTGCCTTTTTGATGTGCTTGCCGCTTAATTTATGCAACCTTGCCGCTATCGTTAGGTATTCATCCACAGTCAGTTCTTTGTAGAGCGGACGCATCTCTGGTAGATAGCCAATCAGCGCTTTAGCTTCCTTGGGGTTTTCAATCATATCAATGCCGCAAATCTTGACGCTACCCGCGCTTGGTGCCAGGTTGCCCGTCAGCATTTTCATCGTGGTAGATTTTCCAGCGCCATTAGGTCCCAAAAAACCAAGCACCTCACCTTTTTTCAGGTTGAAACTGACGTCACTCACTGCGGCACGCCCGCCGTACAAGCGCGTAAGCTCTATGGCTTCGACTGTAATATTGCTCATAGAAAATTGTTCTCTTTTAAACCTTCATGCCTCAGGCATCGTTCGAATCAAAATTTATGGATAAGTTTCTTGCAAAAAGCTATAGTCATACATCAGAACACAGCTAATTATTATCCAACCTTTAATTATGGATGAACTTGCGGGAACTGTCACGGACTAAACGTTTTGAGACCTTTTGGGACAGTACAAAAAAGTATGAACAACGCATTGCCAAATATCAAAAAAGTCGCTGTTTACATCGCCACCATGCTGGCTTGTAACGCCATACCAGCTTATGCCGAACATGCCAAGGCGCCGGCTAGCGGCAGCGTCAAGCCTGAATATATCTATCAATATCTTTTAGGTGAAGTCGCCGGACAACGTGGCGACCCCATTTTATCCAGCCGCCTGTTTCTCGACTTGGCGAAAAAAACGCGCGACCCTCGTGTAGCAGAGCGTGCAGCGCGCGCGGCAGTATTTGCGCAACAGCCTGGCATCGCTTTGCAGGCAGTCAAACTATGGGCTGAACTCTCCCCCGATTCGACGGAAGCACATCAAGCTGCTAGTCAATTGCTAGTGAGCAGCGGCAACTTGAAAGAAGCCAAGCCGCACATCAAGAAACTGCTCGCCAAAGAAGATACACGTGCCCATGGCTTTCTGTATCTGACAAGTTTGCTCTCACAACAAAAAGATAAGGGGGAAGTATTCGACACGGTGAAAGAGCTTGCGAAACCTTATCCTAAATTGCCGGAAGCCTATTTTGCAATCGCTCAGTCTGCCTGGCTTGCCGAAGATAGCGAGGCCGCCAAAAAAGCTCTCGACACTGCCGATAAACTGCGTCCTGGCTGGGAAGTAGCTGCACAGATGCAAGGCCAGATTCTGCAAAAGAACTCACCAGACAAAGCAATTACCTACTATCAGCAGTTCCTGGCGAAATATCCAAAAGCGAATGAAGTGCGTCTTAGCTATGCAAAGTTGTTAGTCAGCCATAAGCGCTACACGGAAGCTAAACCAGAATTTGTAAAACTAGTTGAGGTCTCGGATGGAAATCCGGATATCAGCGCAGTTGCGGGCTTGCTTGCGCTGGAATCGAATGAAACCAGCATGGCAGATAAATATTTGCAAATGGCTTTGGATAAAGGCTTCAAGGATTCCGAACAATTATACATCTACCTTGGCCGTAGCGCGGAAAAACAGAAAAATGATCAGCAAGCACTAAACTGGTATGACAAGGTGATCGTAGGCAATCACTATCTGGAAGGCCGTCTCTCAGCTGCAAATGTAATCTCTCGCACCAAAGGGGTGGATGCCGCTATCACCATGCTGGATGAAGTCGATAATTTGACAACTGAGCAACAGGTCACTGTGATTCAGGCTGAGGCTAGCTTGCTGACACAAGCCAAGCGTGACAAAGAGGCCTATGAGCTCCTGCAAAAAGCCGTAGCCAATATGCCCGATACTGCAGAACTTATCTATGACTACGCGATGGCGGCCGAGCGCACTGGACAACTCAGCGTGATGGAATCGGAGCTGTATCGACTCATCAAGCTGAAACCGGACTATGCCTCTGCATACAATGCATTAGGCTATTCTTTCGCGGATCGCGGCATTAAGCTTCAGGAAGCCAAAAATCTGATTGAGACTGCACTCAAGCTGCAGCCTGGCGATCATTACATACTGGATAGCCTTGGCTGGGTACATTATCGACTTGGCAACTTTAACGATGCAGCAAAATATCTGCGTGAAGCCTACAACATTCAAGCTGACCCCGAAATTGCAGCCCATCTGGGCGAGGTATTGTGGAAGTTGGGCCAGCAGGAAGAAGCCCGCAAGATTTGGGCGAACGCGCTGGAAGCCAATCCAAACAACGAAGTGCTGATAGCCACCAGCAACCGCTTCAAATCCTAGACTGAGCTAGCGTTGCGCATATCAGATCATCCTGTGCTGCGTCATCTTGGCTTGATTTGCACGCTCGTGCTAGCAGGCTGTGCCACGCAAGCGCCTCAGCCTGCTACGTCACAGATTCCACAGGCAGCCATTTACCATCAGGCAAAAATCAAGGCCATACAAAGTTTTTCGCTCAAAGGCCGGCTTGGCGTCGTCACGCAAAAACAGGGGTTCTCAGGCGGAATCGACTGGCGACATCAAGCATTGGATGACCAGATTCAGGTTTTTTCGCCACTTGGAGGAAAAGTTGCAGATATCATCAAGACCTCACAACAAGTGACGCTGACAGACCAGAAAGGCACCATCGTCGCTGCTCCAGACGCGGAGAGCCTGACTGAAGCAACTTTGGGCTGGCGACTGCCGCTCAAAGGACTGAGCGATTGGGCTTTGGGACGCCCGACCGATAGCCCGATCATTGCTAGCACCTGGGACACCGAAGGCCGAATCGCCACGCTAAAACAGGACGGCTGGGATATCGAATTCCCCAGCTATAACCTGGTCAATGATGTCGCGTTGCCAGACAAGGTTTACCTGAAAAGCGAAAAGGTTAATCTGAAGCTGATAGTGGAAAACTGGCAGCCGCAATAAGTCCGATTCCTTTCATTATTGCCAATACCAGACTGGAAGGCACACCCAGATTGGTTTCTAGGGCATATCTTTTCATAATGAACGCGCGTGAGAGCGGCATGATAAAATTCATAGCATGCAAGCCTTTCCCGCCCCAGCAAAAATCAACCTGTTTCTGCATGTCACCGGTCGACGTGCTGACGGCTACCACACTTTGCAGAGCGTATTTCAGCTGCTGGATTTCAGTGACACGGTCTATCTCAAAATACGCACTGACAATCAGATATTGCGTATCAAAGACGTAGTAGGGGTGCCGACGCAGCAAGATTTGTGTGTGCGTGCAGCAAGTGCACTGCAAAAGGCCACGAACTGCCAGCTAGGCGTGGAAATCGCCTTAGAGAAGCGCATCCCGATGGGTGGCGGCCTGGGTGGTGGCAGCTCGGACGCGGCTACTGTATTGCTCGCGCTGAACAGGCTATGGGAGCTTAATTTGAGCCGCGCCGAGTTGATGAAAATAGGGCTCACACTCGGAGCTGATGTGCCCGTATTTGTGTTTGGCCGCAATGCTTGGGCAGAAGGCGTAGGCGAGGTTTTGACAGCAATCGATTTGCCTGAGCGCTATTTTGTGGTGCTGACGCCTCAAATACATGTGGCAACAGCAGAAGTTTTTGCGCATCCGACATTGACAAGAAACACGAAACCATTGAAAATAGCGGACTTTTCAAACGGTGCGTTTCGCGATTGTTTCAAAAACGACCTTGAAACTGTAGTATGTAATGAATTTCCCGCAGTAGCATCTACCCTCGAGTGGCTGAATCAGTTTGGTGAAGCGCGCATGAGTGGCTCCGGTGCTTCTGTGTTTGCAGCAGTAGACTCGCAACAGTTGGCAAATGAGATTCTCGCAAAAAGGCCAGTGAATACAACCGGCTTCGTTGCCAAGAGCTTAAGTCAACATCCTTTGCTGGATTACGCTGCAGATTGAAAAACGATATTGGGGAGTCGCCAAGTGGTAAGGCACCGGATTTTGATTCCGGCATTCGTAGGTTCGATCCCTACCTCCCCAGCCAAGCTTTAATTAAACAACAAGCGTGTAGATAATCTGGTTTACACGCTTTTATTTTTTAATGCGTAGAGGATGCAAGTGCACATCAACGACAATATGATGGTGTTTACCGGCAACGCTAACCCAGCCCTGGCGCAGGAAGTTGCCCAACATCTCGGTATCGAGCTAGGCCGTGCCGATGTTGGTCGTTTCTCCGATGGCGAAGTGATGCTGGAGTTGCTGGAAAATGTGCGCGGCAAAGATGTGTTCGTACTGCAATCCACCAGCCACCCTACCAATGACAACCTGATGGAAGTCATGGTGATGGTGGACGCCTTGCGCCGCTCATCGGCTGCACGCATTACCGCGGCCATCCCCTACTTCGGTTATTCCCGTCAAGATCGCCGCCCTCGTTCTGCGCGCGTGGCGATTACCGCTAAAGTCGTTGCCAATATGCTCACCAGCGTTGGGGTTAACCGCTTGCTGACGATGGATTTGCACTCCGACCAGATTCAGGGCTTCTTTGATATTCCTGTCGATAACATCTACGCCACGCCGATACTAGTAAAAGATTTGCAGGAAAAGAATTACCCAGACTTGGTCGTGGTTTCGCCAGATGTGGGCGGCGTAGTGCGTGCCCGTGCCGGCGCCAAAGTGCTGGGGGCTGATCTGGCAATCATCGACAAACGCCGTCCGAAGCCAAATGTCGCTAAAGTCATGAACATCATCGGCGATGTAGCTGGCCGCACTTGCGTCATCATGGATGATATGGTGGATACCGCTAACACCCTGTGTGAAGCTGCAGCCGCATTGAAAGAGCGAGGCGCAGTAAAAGTAGTGGCCTATGCCACGCACCCGATTTTCTCTGGTGGCGCAGCAGAGCGTATCGCCGCATCTGAGCTGGATGAAGTAGTTGTGACCAACACCATTCCATTGCAGGAATCATCCAAGAATTGCAAGAAGATACGCCAGTTAAGTACAGCAAGCTTGCTTGCGGAAACTATCCGTCGCATCAGTTGCGAGGATTCGGTTTCATCATTGTTCATTGATTAAGTTTCATGCCACAAGCTGGTCGCGGCTTGTGGATTTTTGTGTAGTAAGCAGTAAATTTAGGAGTTTCAAATGAGTATCGAAATCAAAGCAGTCAAACGTGACGAGCAAGGTACGGGTGCGAGCCGCCGCCTGCGTCGCGCTGGCATGGTGCCAGGTGTGGTGTACGGTGGTGATAAACCAGCCGTGAACATCAGTTTGCAACATAAACCCTTGGCACTAGAGTTTCGCCACGAAGCGTTCCACTCTTCCGTGTTGAACTTGGATCTGGACGGCAAGAAAGAGACCGTGCTGTTGCGTGACTATCAATTGCATCCAGTACGCAACACCTTGTTGCATATCGATTTTCAACGCGTTTCCGCGTCCGAGAAAATCCATGTGAAAGTGCCATTCCACTTTGTGAATGCCGACGTTGCACCTGGCGTGAAACTGGGCGGTGGTATCGTAGCGCACATCGCAACGGAAGCAGACGTAAGCTGCTTGCCAAAAGATTTGCCAGAGTTTATTGAAGTTGACCTTTCCAAACTGGAAATGGGTCACTCCATCCACTTGTCACAAATTGCACTGCCAAAAGGCGTGGAGTTCGTACAATTGGCACACGGCAATGATGCAACTGTCGCTTCTATCGCCAAAACACGCGGCTCAGCTTCAGAAGAAGCTGCTGGTGAAGCACCAGCCGCAGAATAAGGCAAAAGCAATGCAAACAACGCGCACTGACTTAAAACAGTGCGCGTTTTTTTATTGTCATAGCAATTAACATGGGTATCCGATTACTGGTTGGCTTGGGAAATCCGGGTGAGAAATACGCAGACACGCGCCACAATGCGGGCTTTTGGTGGGTGGATTCACTCGCGCGCCAAAACAACATCGCCTTTAAACCGGAAGCCAAATTCTTTGGTGAAGTAGCCAAGCTGAATAGTGATGTCTGGCTGCTGAAACCCGGCACCTTCATGAATGCCAGCGGCAAGGCCGTCGCAGCCATCGCTAATTACTACAAGATTTCGCCAGCCGAGATTCTGGTTGCACACGATGAACTGGACCTGCAACCTGGTACCGCCAAGCTGAAATTCGGCGGAGGACATGGCGGACACAACGGCCTGAGGGATATCCACTCTGCGCTGGGCACGCCGGATTACTGGCGCCTGCGCTTGGGTATCGGCCATCCCGGCAACAAGAACGAAGTGGTGAACTTCGTGCTAAAAGCCCCTACCCGAGAAGAAAACGATGCTCTGGAAGCCAGTATCCATGCGGCTTCTGGCGTGCTATCCGAGATTGTTTCAGGCAACATGGAAGCCGCCATGTTAAAATTGCATACCAAATAATTTTAACAAACTGTAATTCCATTCAGATTTTGCGCAAGGTCAAGGCGTTAAAGTTTGAGGCGATGAGACAGTACAAATAGTACGGCGAATCGCCGAAAACTGAGAACAACGCAGAAATTGCGTAAAAGATGATTGGAAGTATATGAAGTGTGGAATCGTAGGTCTACCCAATGTTGGCAAATCAACCCTATTCAACGCCATCACCAAAGCGGGCATCGCGGCAGAAAACTATCCTTTCTGCACTATCGAACCCAACGTTGGCATCGTGGAAGTGCCAGACCCGCGCCTGCAGCCCTTGATTGACATCGTCAAACCGCAGCGTGTGCAGCCCGCCATTGTGGAATTCGTCGATATTGCGGGCCTGGTGGCTGGCGCATCCAAAGGTGAAGGCCTGGGCAACAAGTTTCTCGCAAACATCCGCGAGACAGACGCGATTGCGCACGTGGTGCGCTGCTTTGACGATGGCAACGTGGTACACGTGGCCGGCAAGGTAGACCCGCTGGCCGATATTGAAGTGATTAACACCGAGTTGGCGCTGGCTGACATGGAAACCGTGGAGAAAACACTGGCGCGCGAAGGTAAAAAAGCCAAATCAGGTGACAAAGACGCTATCGCCTTGTGTGCGGTGCTTGAGCGTGTGCAAAAACACCTCGATACTGGCGCACAAGTGCGTACGCTCGGGCTGGATGCCGACCAACTGCAACTGATTAAGCCTTTATGCCTCATTACCGTCAAGCCAGTAATGTACCTAGCCAACGTGGACGAAAAAGGCTTTGAAAACAACCCATTGCTGGATAAAGTCATCGCCCTGGGCAAAGCAGAGCATGCGCCCGTCGTCGCCATCTGCGCCAAAATCGAGGCCGAAATCTCCGAGCTGGAAGATGAAGACAAGGCACTATTCCTGGAGGAACTTGGCTTAAGCGAGCCAGGTCTTAACCGCGTGATTCGCGCAGCTTATGATCTGCTTGGCCTGCAAACCTACTTTACCGCCGGTGTGCAGGAAGTACGCGCCTGGACAGTGAAAAAAGGCGCCACCGCGCCGCAAGCCGCAGGCGTGATTCACACCGATTTTGAACGCGGCTTTATTCGCGCAGAAGTGATTGCCTATGACGAATATGTCAAAAACAAAGGCGAAAAAGGCGCGCAAGAAGCCGGCAAAATGCGGCTGGAAGGCAAGGAATACATCGTGCAGGATGGCGATGTGATGCACTTTAGATTCAATGTATAAATTGGCCTTTTTACTTTGACATCAAGCCGCCAAAACCCTATAATGCGCGGCTCGGTTTATCGGTTTAAATGGTGATGTAGCTCAGCTGGTTAGAGCACAGGATTCATAATCCTGGGGTCGAGGGTTCAAGTCCCTCTTTCACCACCAA
>DAOMMM010000015.1:0-35621 GCA_035423825.1 Methylophilus sp.
TCCCCAAGCTAGTTATTTGAATAAATAAACCCTCCTTGTGAGGGTTTATTTGTTTGTATCTCAATACACATTCGTTGTATAGTGCCGTCATGAATTCAGAGATGAGTTACATGAAACAGGCAATCTTGCTTATTAGTATTCTTTCCTTAAATTGTGCCGCACTCGCGCAGGATGATGCCAATCCTGCTAAAAGTATAAGGGCATCAAATATGTGTCTTACGCCTGATTTGGAACGTGGGATGGAAACGTCAACCTTAACACGTGGCAAACGCGATGAGGAATTGACGCGTGGTGCAGTTGATGCAAAGCTTGAACGAGGCCAGAGTGGTTGTTTGTTAGAGCGCGGCAAGCAGGATGATCCTTTGGAGCACGGCAAGCGTGACAAGGAATTGACGCGTGGCAGGGCGGATGACTTTTTGGTAAGAGGTAAACGTGACGCTGAATTGGAAAGAGGTAAACAGGATGTACCGTTAACCCGTGGTAAACAAGATGATTTGCTAACACGTGGTAAGGTTGACGATACATTGTCACGCGGAGCGCGTGATGAAGAATTAAGCAGAGGCAAAGAAACTGAGCCTTTAAAGCGCTGTTGCTGGAATTGATGTAAACTTTTTTCTTCTTAATCAGACTATTTCGATAGTTTGATTACCTTACAGCCTCAGTATGCAATCTAGTATTGACGCGCACTAACCCCCTTGTATATTTCAAGAATTGGGTTTAATCTATCCCTATACTAATCGGTATAGTAATGGTGACGGATAACTCATAAGGGGGCATGGAATGGATGGTCAAGCTGCACAAGGCGTTTCAAAACATCACGGCGGATGTCCGCACGACTGCCCAGACACATGCAGTATGGTGTTTCATGTCAAAGGTGGAAAGCTGATTAAAGTTGAAGGCAATCCAGAGCATCCGATGACGCGAGGTGGTTTGTGCGTCAAACTCAAAGATTATGAGAAACGCCATTATCACCCTGATCGACTGCTGTATCCCTTGAAGAGAGTTGGCCCGAAGGGCAGCAAGCAGTTTGCTCGTATATCTTGGGATGAGGCGCTTGATACCATTGTAGCGAAATGGAAGGGAATTATTGCCAAAAGCGGTCCGCGCGCTATTATGCCTGCGAGCTACCTTGGCAATCAAGGGTTGGTGCATGGCCTTAACGGCGGTGATGCATTCTTCGCCCGAATGGGGGCGACCGTCACAGAGCGTACATTCTGCGGTGAAGGTTCATGTACTTCATGGCTTCTGACGGTAGGGCCAACTGCCGGTGTGGATCCGGAGAGCTTTATACATTCCAAGTATATTATCATCTGGGCATGTAACTCGGTTTCTACCAATCTTCATCACTGGCACATCGTTAAGGAAGCACAGAAGAAGGGTGCAAAAGTCGTTGTCGTTGATGCTTACGCATCACGCACTGCCAAGGAAGCGGATTGGCATATCGCTCCTAAGCCAGGTACTGACGGAGCATTGGCAATGGCGATGATGCATGTGATTATTGAAGAAGGCTTGCAAGACCAGGATTATGTCGACAAATTCACCATCGGTTTCAAAGAGCTAGCGGAACGCGCAAAAACCCGCACGCCGGAATGGGCTGAAAAAATTACTGGCGTTTCTGCGTCGGACATCCGCAAATTTGCCCGCGAGTATGCTACAACTGCGCCAGCCGCGATTCGCTTGGGTGTTGCATTAGAGCGTAATTATGGCGGCAGCCAAGCAATACGCGCGGTCACTTGCCTGCCTGCGCTTACTGGGGCTTGGCGCCATGTGGGCGGCGGGGCATTGCAGTTCCCAGTGTGGGAACATCCTTATAAATTTGATGTGATATGTCGCCCTGATTTGATTCCAGAAGGTACGCCAGTTGTAAATATCCTGCAATTAGGTCGTGTGCTAACCAATGAGATTAAGCTTGATGTGCCTATTGAGTCAATTATGGTGTGGAACACTAACCCAGTGACCCAGTCACCTGAGACTGACAAGATCGTCAAAGGCCTGCTTCGCGAGGATTTGTTCACCATCGTAGCAGATCATTTCATCTCTGATACAGCAGCTTATGCGGATATCGTGCTGCCGGCTACCATGGGCGCGGAAATGGAAGACATGATTTTAAGTTGGGGACATTTATATTTAACCTACAACGCTAAATGTGTCGAGCCTCCTGGTGAATGTCTATCAAATCAGGAGATATTCCGACGCCTGGCTCAACGCATGGGTTTCCAGGAAGACAACTTCAAATGGTCGGATAGTGAGTGCCTGGAAAATTATGTCAATTGGGATGCACCAGCTTGCGAAGGGATTGATCTGGAATACATGCGAAAACATGGCTTTGCAAGGCTCAAAGTCGGTACCAGAGATGACCGTGCCCCACATAAAAATGGCAATTTCCCAACGGCTACGGGTAAGTGTATGTTCATGGTCGAAGGTGCGAAAAATTTCGTTGCCGGGCCGTTCCGCCAGATGTACGATGGCTTCCAGCCAAGTAACGACCTAGATCCGTTACCGGACTATGTGCCTTCTCGTGAGTCAGCAGAACGCAATCCTGCGTTGGCTGCCAAATATCCTCTTAACATTGTTTCGCCTAAGAGCCATGGTTTTCTAAACTCTTGTTACGCTAACATGGAAGATAAAATCAAAGGCCAAGGTGAGCAGTTCGTCATGATCAATCCGCTGGATGCTGTTACCCGTGGTATCAAAGAGGGCGACAAAGTTAGAGTTTTCAATGATCGCGGTGCGTTTGAAGCAGATGCACGAGTGACAAAGGACGTAAATCCGGGCCTGGTGGTTGCTACGCTCGGCTATTGGCGCCAGTTGAACAAAGGCACGGTGAATTGCATCAGTCTGGCTGAGTTTGGCGACATGGGTAATTCTGCAAGTTTTAGCGATAATCTAGTGCAGGTGGGGTTGGCATAGCGTGGGGAAAGTTTTTGTTTATGCCGAATATCAGGTCTCCATTCCATTTGGTCAAATAGAATGGGGGCCAATCAACGCGCAAATGGCCAAATTCAAAGGTCTAAAATCCAAAACCTGGTTAAGTGGCATCAATACCCACAGCGTTGGTGGATTTTATGAGTTTGATAGCAAAGAGAACGCGCAAGCCTATATTGATGGCTTATTGCAGCCTTTTGCACATCAGATAAGCGGGACTCACTGTAAAACTTTTTGATGCAGATGTGGTAGAAGAGGCAAGTATTGGCATGTGCTCACCGTTTTATCGAACCCTTTAGCAACATGAAAAGCGTATCTGTGACAGAGTTTTGCCTGTCTTTGTTTAATTTAGGTTCCAGGCTTTATTGATCGCTTTCAATCGTTAGATCAGGAATATGATTAAAAGCGATGCGCATAGGGGCATGTTTAAGCGCTGCGTGTGCGCCAGCAAAATAAACCGTATTTATGCCATATTTCAGGTTTAGTAAATCCAGCGCCTTGTTCAAGCGGTTCTCACTAGAGGCTGGTTTTTCAGCGAAGAGGTCATTTGCCGTCTCTTCTGCGTGACTCAATTCGGTAAAGTTCAAGCTTACCGCAATAGGGTCCAATTTTAAGTATGCCTTGGGAAGCTTGTCCAATAAGGTTTCCAGAGCATCTGTTAGTTTCAGGGTGTTATCCGTTGTACTGATGCAGCTTTCATTGTAATAGCGCGCAATCTCTTTGTTTTTTGGATGTCGGAATTTGATTTTTACGCTGATATGCCCTGTCAGCAGGTTATAACTACGCATGCGCATGGCGGCCTTTTGCAGCAGCCGGTGCAGCACCGCACGGGCACCTGTGATATTCCGTTGTTCCGGCGGTAGCACGTGTGAGTGTCCTAACGAACTGCGGCTGCTTTTAACGTAAAAAGGCTCAATGCCGTTCAATTTGTCATGGAAACGTTCACCTTCGATGCTGCCCCAGATTGTTCGCATTTGATCCCGGTTACATGCATATAAGTCCTGCACTGTCTTGACGCCGTAATGACTTAGTCGCATCTCCATTTGACGACCGATACCATTCAAGTCCCGCAGTTTCAATGCAAAGAGTTTGTGGGGGATTTCGTGTGGCTCGATGACCACGCAGCCATCGGGTTTTTGCATGTTCGAAGCTGTTTTAGCCAAGAAAGTGTTTGGAGCAATGCCGATGGAGCAACGGATGTATGGGTAACGCTGGGCGATTCTTTGCTTGATCTGTGCAGCCAGTTTGAGCGAATTTTCTTTGGTTTGCTGACTTCCTGTAAGTTTGCATACCATCTCGTCAATAGAACGTACCTCTTCCACATGTGTACAGCTTTCCACAATTTCAATCAGCTTATGGTGATGTTCTACATATAATGGCGGTCTTGCTTCGACAAAGATGATGTCCTTGCATAGCTTGCGTGCATCGCGCACTGCAGTGCCGGTTTTTACTCCAAAAGCCTTGGCTTCGTAACTTGCGGCAATGCAGCATGTGGTTTCAGCCATCACTGGCAGCACCCCAATAGGCTTGCCGCGCAATTCTGGGCGCAACTGCTGCTCTACTGAGGCGAAGTAGGAATTGAAGTCAACGTACAGCGCGTTTAAGCAAGCTGTAGAATTTAATCCCGATATGGCTTCCATGTAGCATCGCCTGCACGGCAGGCTTTTTGTGTGCTGGTTTGACGATTGCCACCGGCGATCATGGTTAGCTCATACTCGCGGCATTTTTGCCCATTTGCACTAAAGCCACGAATAGGCGTGAGTTCATAGTCGATATGGTCATGAGGGTTTGTCCAACGTACAGGATGATGATCGCCGCTAAGTTCCAATGCATGGCCGATACAGCCGCGGTCGTTCCGGTCGATTTCCTTGCCAATCTGATTACCAATCACTGCACCAATCGCACCGCCAATGATAACGGCAACAGCGCGGTTGCCATCTTTGCCTACCGAGCTGCCAATCGCGCCGCCAACAACTCCACCCAGTACAGTACCGATAGTTTCCCATTGGCATTCGCCTCGGATGATGCCGTAATCTTTACCCCATTTTCTGCCGGAATAACCAACATAATAAGGGTCATGTTTCTTTCGCCAGCCATGTGCAGGTGCCCAAGGCGGTGGATCTGCGTAAGCACTGGGCGCGACAGGCATTATCAATGCGGTAGCGATTGTAAGGATTAGCAGTTTCAAACGATTTATCATGGTATGCTCATTTGATTGGTCATGAACGGGTATTTTAACGCTGATTACCAACCAACGTGAGTGTATTGTGAAAAGTTGACCAAGGAGTATCCACATGCAAAATTCACTTCACCAACATACCGAAACGGCGATTGTTGCAGGCGGCTGTTTCTGGTGCATCGAGCCTGTGTTTAGCCAACTCCAAGGTGTGTTGCAGGTAGTTTCCGGCTATATCGGTGGTTATACGCAGAACCCCACATATAAAGCGATATGCCAGGGTGGTACCGGGCATGCCGAGGCGATACAAATCACTTATGACCCTGCTCAAATCAGCTACGATACACTGCTGGAGATATTTTTTGTGAGCCATGACCCAACTACCCTGAATCGTCAAGGTAATGACATTGGTACACAGTACCGCTCTGCGATTTTTTATCAGGATGAAACGCAGCTTGAAATAGCACAAGGCATGATAAGCCAGTTGAATAGAGCGCAGGTATTTGATGCGCCTATCGTGACACAGCTATGTCCGGCTGCACCTTTTTATCCGGCCGAGGATTATCATCAGCAGTATTTTGCCAAGAACCCCAACCAGCCTTATTGTGTAGCGGTGGCTGCGCCCAAGGTGGCTAAAATACGCAAGAAATATGCAGAACTGCTAAAAGGCTAATCTTCAGAGATGCTGCTTTTGTTCAGCCACTGGCGGCGCCAAAAGATTAGGCCCATTACTAGCGCGATTGCCACCATTAAGGCAATCACATACCAGAAGCCGTTTTTATTACCATGCCACGGCAGCCATTGAGTGTTCATGCCAAAGATGCCGGCAATCAGCGTCGCTGGCATGAAAAGCATCGCAACGACGGTCAATGCGCGCACTTCCATATTGACCCGGTTGCTCAAGGTGGAGAGATAGATGTCCAGCATGCTGGCCAGCATGTCACGTATCGCTTCAAGTGATTCGATGAAATGCACGGTATGGTCATATACGTCGCGCAGATAGAACACGGTGCTTTCACTGAAAAACTGGTTCTCGTTACGCACCAGATGGTTGATGACCTCACGCAACGGCCATACGCTGCGGCGCAATTCCATGCATTCGCCTTTCAGGTGGTATATCTGGTTAAGTGTCTGCGTCGTCGGGCTGGAAAGCAGCACGTCTTCCATGCGCTCGCAGTCATCGCTAAGCTGGTCGAGCACCAGGAAATAGCGGTCGACGATGCTATCCAGCAATGCGTAGGCCAGATAATCCGCCCCTTGGTTGCGGATGTGGCTGCCTTCGGCGCGAAGCTGTTTGCGCACCGGCTCAAAGGCACCAGATTGATGCTCCTGAAAAGTCAGCACGTAATGCTTGCCTAATACAATCGAAACCTGATTCTGCGTGACATTCATTTCGCTGGAATCGTAATTGAAGAACTGTGCCAGTATGAACAGCTGATGCGCGAACACATCATCTTTCGGGCGGTTGCTGGTATTGACGACATCCTCCATTACCAGCGGATGCAGATGAAACGCAGCTCCGATTTTCTTGATCAGTTCCACATCATGCACACCATATACATTCACCCAGCGCACACCGCTTTTAGGGATGCTGAGTATATGCACCTGGTCCAGCGATAATGTCTGTTCATGCACTTTGCCCGCATCGTAATCGAACATCGTGATGACAGGCAGCTGGCTTTTGGATTCACCGGTATAGACCAAGCTGCCGGGCGGCAGCCCAACTTTCTGCAGGCGGTTCTTCCGGCTCATGGTCTTTCTGGATTTTTTTCGCAGGTTCTTTTGCATGCGGTTATTTAAGCATACATTTTGGTAGTGGTGTTATACACGTGCGCACGTTCATTGTTCTTTCGCATGCCTTGTAAGCAAAGCAGGGCAAGCCTTACGGGCCGATGTTTTGCCTAATGAAAACAGTGGGGTCGTTTTAACGTTTGTGCTCGATGAGCTGGCTGCGCCTGCTCAGCAGTCTGTTCCTGTAGAACTTGAATTGACCGGTGATTTCAGCGAACTTGCCCAGCATCAGAAAGCTGGCTTGTGTCCATTTGAACTTCCCTAAGCCTGAAAAGTGACGCGCAGTACGAAAGATCTGTAGCGGATAGATAGCCAAGGCAGCCATGCCCAATAGCGGTTTGTAGCAGAGGAGCGCCAGACAGAGCAAGGGTATTGCGACTGCCCAGATCCAGGCGCGGTTGCGCTCTTTCACCCAGTGTTTCTCGGGCGCTGCACCGTGGAGGCTGGCACCTTCCGCATAGGCGTAGCCAGCACGCTGAGTACGTTTCCACCATTGGCTGAATGCATGCATGTCGGCATCATGCAATGCCATATCATTCGCCAGACGATGTATTTTCCAGCCTTTCTGCCGCAGGCGCACGCACATCTCCGGTTCTTCTCCGGCGATCAGTGATTCATTGAAACCTTGCACCTGCCTGAACGCCTCGGTGCGTATCATCATGATGCCACCGCAGGCTTTCGTGTCGCCCGCCGGGGTGTCCCATTCGATATCACACATCTGGTTATAGATGCTGGCTTCCGGGTGGCGTTCTCGCAGCCTGCCGGCTACCACTGCAGTCGAGAGCTGTTGCTGCAGATATTCTTCGGCCTGCTCCAGCCAGTGTGCAAAGAACTCGCAGTCACCATCGATGAACTGGATGAACTGCAAGTCATGCAGTTCCATGAGCGCATGAGCACCGGCATTGCGTGCTCTTGCCGCTGTAAATGGTTTCGACATGTCCAGATTCACGACATCGACTCCCAACCGCTTTGCGGCAGCGACAGAGTTGTCGGTAGAGCCGGAATCCACGTACACTACGTTAGGGCAGCAGTCCAGTGCCGAGCGCAGGCAGGTAATGAGGCGCTCGCCTTCGTTGCGGCCGATTGCCACAACTCCAATCTGTTCAGGTTGATACATGGGATTGATTTTACTCGATTTGCGGTCTGTGGGTGAATCGCCTTAAAGGCTTTTAGTGCTATTATTCGGCGCGCAGCGCTTCAATCGGGTCCAGGCGCGCGGCACTTCTGGCAGGCATCACACCGGCTAGCAGGCCTATCATGGCAGACATCAGCAAAGCACCAATCGCAAAGCTCCATGGGGTGTACACGGGCAATTTTGGCAGCAGCAATTTTAGAGTTTGCGCCAGGCCGGAACCTAGTATCAAGCCAAACGCGCCGCCTACCGCTGCAAGTATGATAGATTCGCTCAGGAACAGTCCCAAAACTGTGCTGCGCTTGGCGCCTAATGCCATCAGCAGGCCTACCTCATTCGTACGCTCCGTCACGGAGATGGTCATGATCGTCACGATACCCACGCCGCCTACCAGAAGCGAGATGCCGCCTAAGGCTCCCACCGCCATCGTCAGCACGTCCAGGATGTTGGAAAGCGTCTTCAGCATGTCCTCTTGGGTGGTGATGGTGAAATCCTCATGGCCATGCCGCAGGGTAAGGATTTGCTTGATCTGCTTGACGATGCTGACGGACGAAGCCGTTTCGTCATAGATGACGTGTATCTCCATCAGGCCGTCACGATTATAGAGCTCCAGGGCACGTTCTGCAGGAATAAACGCGGTGTCGTCCAAGTCGATTCCAAGAAACTGGCCTTTAGGTGCCATCACGCCAATGACCCGGAAATGCAGGCCGCCAATGCGCACTTTTGCGCCCAAGGGATTTTCTATGCCAAACAGCTCGCTGCGCAGCTTGCTTCCCAGCACCACCAAGTTACGCGCGTTGCCGGCACCATCATTGGGAAGAAAACTGCCGATGCTCATGGTGGAACGCAGCACACGCGTAAAATCCGCATCCACGCCATAAATCGTACTGCGTCGCAGGCGGCCATTGCCTTCTACTTCAGAGTTGCCGAACACCGTGGGGGAGGATGCTTCCACATGCGGTATCTTGCGAAGCGCCAGGGCATCTTCCATCGTGAGTAGCCGTGCCGTGGTCGGGATGCCTGTTGGTGGCTGCCCGCCAGTCTTGACCTTGCCTGGCGCGATGCCAATTACATTCGTGCCAAATTGCGTGAATTCGGATAACACGAACTGATGCACGCCTTCGCCAATCGAGGTGAGCAGAATGACTGCTGCAATGCCCACTGCAATGCCGAGCAAGGTAAGAAAGCTGCGCAAGCGGTGTGCATTGATGGCTTGTATGGCGAATCGGCTGGCGTCTCGTAACAGCATGGTTATCTTTTAGACAATGCTTGTATCGGGTCCATCTGTGCCGCTCGTCGCGCTGGCATAACGCCAAAAATCAGGCCAGACACCATCGCTGTACCAAAGCCTGCCAGCACGGCCCACATGGGCGGATAAGCGGGGAATGTCGGGTAGAATTGCCGCAGCATGGCCGCCCCCAAATAACCTAAAGCGATACCCATCAGGGCGCCTGCCAGAGACAGCAGGATCGCTTCCACCATAAACAATTGACGCACAGCGCCGGAAGTCGCGCCCAGAGCCTTCAGCAGGCCAATCTCCGCAGTGCGCTGGGTGACGGACACCAGCATTACGTTCATAACCAGGATGCCTGCCACAGCCAGGCTAATTGCAGCGATACCGGCCACGCCCATCGTCAGTACGCCAAGAATCTTGTCAAAAGTCTCCAGTACCGCATCTTGAGTGATGACAGTGATGTCTTCCTCGCCTTCGTGCCGCTGCGTGATCATTTTCAGCACACGCGCTTTCACTTCTTCCAGTTGGTCGCGGCTGCGCGCTTCTACGAGAATGCGGAAAAGTGTGTTCGAGTTCAACATTGCCTGTGCGATGGAAACAGGCACTATCACCAGTTCGTCCGTGGACATGCCCATGCCATGACCACCCTCGGCCAGCACACCTACCACACGCAGGCGTCGATCACCCACACGAACCATTTTCCCCAACGGGCTTTCGTTGCCAAATATGTCCTGTCGAATCTTGTTACCCAGCACGACTTCAGCCGCACCATGCCCCATCGCGCTTTTCCCCAGAAAGCGCCCCAAGCCCATTTTTAATTGACGGACATGAATAAAATCGGCATTGGTACCCACCATCATCGCCTCGCGCAGCTTGCCGGAAGCGTTGATTTCGGTAGTGGCGACGGTAATCGGCGCAACGCGCATCACGCCGGGCAGGCGCAGCAATGAAGAAGCATCATTAACTGTCAGGTCGCGCGGAGTGCTGGTAATGATGTTAGCCGGGTTGAAACCGCGGGTGTCCGAGCGCCCTGGCAGCACGATGACGAGATTGCTGCCAATCGCCGAAAACTCGTTGACCACATAACGGCGCGCGCCGTCGCCTAGCGCCGTCAGCATCACCACTGCAGCCACGCCTATAGACATCGCCAGCATCAGCAAGCCGGTGCGTAGCGGGGTGCCTGTGGCGGCTTGTGCCGAATAACGGAATGTGTCCAGGATTCTCACGCGTGTCCCTGTTGATTAAGGATGTCGCTTACCACGCTGCCGTCCTCCATGCGAATCTGCCGCCTTGCACGTGCGCCCAGTGCCTGGTCATGGGTCACTACGATCAAGGTCATGCCTTGTGCGTTCAGTGCCTCCAGCAGCCGCACAACTTCCTCGCCGGTGGCCTTGTCGAGGTTGCCGGTCGGCTCATCCGCCAGCAGCACGGCAGGGCGCAGAATCGTCGCGCGTGCGATTGCCACACGCTGGCGCTGGCCGCCTGATAATTCATTCGGGCGGTGATGTGCGCGATCATCCAGCCCATATTCCTTAAGGGCTTGCGCCACGCGCTTGCTGCGCTCCCCCGCAGACATACCGGATAGCACCAAAGGCAACTCGATATTCGCTGCAGCCGTCAGGCGCGGCACCAGATGGAAACTTTGAAAGATGAAGCCGATGCGCTCGCTGCGCACTTTGGCTAGTTCGTCCGGGTTCAGCGTGGTCACGTCGCGGTTTTCCAACAGATACGTACCGTCATCCGGCCTGTCCAGCAGGCCTATCATGTTGAGCAGGGTAGATTTACCCGAACCGGAAGGCCCCATCACGGCAATATATTCGCCGGGTTGAATTTGCAGGTTGACGTTTCGCAAGGCATGCACCTTGCTGTCGCCTAGCAGAAAGGTGCGCTCGATGCCTTGCAGCGAGATCAGGCTGGATTCAGGCTGTTCCTGTGGGCTCGCGTCAGCCAAGGTTTACTTCGCTTTCACTGGTTTGGTTTGGCCGTTGCTGTTCTCTGGCGTCACCAGTGCGCCTGCCTTCACGCCTTCACGTTCCAGCGATGCCACGACCTGGTCGCCTTGCTGCAGGCCATCCGCGATCTCGGTATATTCCCAGTTGCTCACCCCGGTCTTCACGGTTCGCTCTTCCAGCGTCTTTTTCGCAGGCACATACACTAGTACCTTACCGCCTTCCATCAGGGTCGATGTCGGTATGCGCAGCACATTTTCGCGGCTATCCAGCACCACCTCCACATCGGCGCTGTAACCTACCAGCAGCTGCTTGGCATCCTCCGCGTTTACCAGATCCACTTCCACATCCACCGTACGGGCCTGTTTTTCCACCGCCACCACATAGGGGGCAATGCGCCTCACCTTGCCTGCTATCACTTTACCGGGCAGCGCATCCAGGGTGATGCGTGCGGTTTGCCCGACATGAATCTTCGGCGCGTCCACTTCGTCCATCGGCGCTTCGATATACAGGCAGCTGTCGTTGATCAGGTCGATTGCCGGAGGCGTCGCCACCCCGGGCGGGGAAGGTGTCGTATACTCGCCCAGCTCGCCCACGATGTCCGCCACGATGCCGTCAAATGGCGCGACTAGCACCGTCCTGTCTTGTTCCACCTTGGTCACTTTCACACGCGCCTGCGCCTGTGATACATCCGCGCGAGCCGCATTGCAGGCAGCGCGACGTGATTGCGCCTCATAACGCGCCTTATCCTCACCACCTTGCGAGATAAACCCTTTTTCGTGCAGTTTGGACATGCGCGTAGCTTCAAGCTCGGCATTTTCCGCCAAGGCACACACCTCGGCGATACGCTTGCTGGAACTGGCAACCTGTTTTTCCGCCAGGTTCTTTTGTGCCTGTTGGTCGTCGTTCCACAGGCGCAGCAGCACCTGGCCTTTCTTCACGTGGTCACCTTTCTTCACCCCCAGGTAAGCGATGCGCCCGCCAATGATGGGCGACAGGCGTGTGCGCAGGCAGGCTTCCACACTACCGGCACGGGTGTTGGCTACGCTGGCTTCTACCTTGCCTTTGTCCACGGCCACCAGGGCGACGCTGATAGGCTTGGGGCGGCTGAACCACCAATAAGCGGTGCCTGCGGCTGCGAGCACAATGATGGCGATGATGATGCGTTTAATCATGATGAATAGCGATAAATTACCACGTTGCGATGAGTGTGTATTGATATAAGTCTATGGCCTTTAAGATGTTTTGTACACATGCGAGTTTCATCCCACTAAAAAGATAATCACAGCCCTTTAGTTTGGCCGTTAGCCGCCGTTAAGTAGCTATTAATCTCTTACGAACAAGAAAAGGCATTTTATGCACAAGGGCAGGGCAGTCGCGGTGGTGGCCGCGGCATTAGGCATCAATCTCATCATCGGTGTACTTTATGCATGGAGCATCTTCAAGGATGCCATTCTAGAATCTATCCATTCCGGCGCAGCCGATGGTTTTCACTGGGCTGCCAGTTCGGTCAACGACCCTTATGCCTTATGCTGCCTGATATTCGCATTCACCATGATTCCCGCAGGCCGCTTTCAGGATATCTATGGCCCGCGCAAAGCTTCCATGCTGGGTGCGGTGCTGGGTGGCCTGGGCTTTATGATGATCGCCAACTCCGTCAACTACTGGGTGTGGATGATCGGCTTCGGCGGCCTTGTCGGCGCGGGCATCGGCTTTGCCTATGCGTCCACCACGCCTGCCGCGCTCAAGTGGTTCGCGCATACCAAAAGCGGCCTCATTACCGGCATCGTCGTTTCCGGCTTTGCGCTGGCCTCCGTCTACATAGCGCCGTTGGCAACCCACCTGGTGCTAGGCAGCGGGCTTAAAAGTACCATGCTGTTCTTTTCCGCGCAATTCTTTGTGCTGATTTCCGTGTTCGCCTATTTCCTCACCAAGCCGCCGGAAGGCCATGTGCCTATCGGCCATGTGGAACGCCGCCAACGTGACAATCACCCGATACGCGATGTGTTCGCCAAGCTGGAGGCCGATATCGCCGACCCGCTGCATGTGCTCAAGCAAAGCCAGTTCTGGCTGCTGTGGACGCTGCTTTTCCTTGGCGCGGGCGCCGGGCTGATGGTCATCGGCAACATCAAGCCGCTGGCCAAGCTCAGCATGGGCGATCTGGCCTACATCGCCATCGTCATCCTGGCCGTGGGCGACGCTACCGGCCGCATCCTGGCGGGCACGCTCTCCACGCGCTTTGGCCGCCGCAAGGTGCTTAGCGTGGCCTTCTTCATCCAGATGCTGCTCATGTTCAGCACCTATGCCGCCTCGGTTTCTGGCAGCGCCTTGCTCATCATGTTCGTGGCCACTTTCATCGGCATCAACTACGGTGCCAATCTGGTGCTGTTTCCCAACTACGTCAAGGATTTCTGGGGCATGCGCCACTTCGGCATGATCTACGGCATGCTGTTCAGCTCATGGGGCGTGGGTGGTTTCGTCATGGTAAAACTATCGGAATTCCTGATGCACCGCACAGGCAACAGCCACACGTCATTCACTGTGGCGGGCGGGCTGATAATGTTTGGCTGGGTGCTGACCTTCTTCGTGGATAACCGAAAAGACAAAGAACGCCTTGCGCTGCGCAAGCAGCATCAGGCAGAAGCGGAAATGGAACTGGCAGAAGCCTAAGCGCCTGACAAATCAGACGCTGCTTTTGACAGCCGCACCGGTGATGAAGAACTCGCCGCCGGCGACGTGATGTATCGTGCGCAGGTCATCATGGCCTTCAAAATGCCATCTGCCGTCACTAAACACGCGTTCATCGGCATAGGCCGCCACCACTTCCGCCACGAACAAATCATAGCTGTTCTGGTTATGCGGCTCGGGGATGATTCTGCATTCCAGCCAGCCCACACAGCCGCTCACCAATGGCGCGGTAATCTGCTGCGCGGCAAAGGTTTCGATGCCGAATTTTGCAAATTTGTCTGTGCCCGCAAAGTCGCGGCCTGTAGTCGTGCCTACTTGGCGCACCATCTCCAGCTGCGCCACGCAGGGGATATTGATGGCAAACGTGCCTTCCGCCTCAATCAGCGTGCGGGTGTACGTTTTTTTATCAATCACTGCGGTGATTTTGGGCGGATCAAAGTCCAGCGCGCACACCCACGCCGCCGCCATGATGTTGCGCTTGCCGTTTTGGGCAGAAGTGATGAGCACGGTCGGTCCGTGATTGAGGAGGCGGTAGGATGCAGCTAAATCCATGGCTTCTGACATTTGTTAGGTGGGAGACCTTTATTGCTTGATTAGCTTAAAACTAATCTGATAACGATAGAATTCAATGTTGGGGGAGACCGCTAATGCTCTTCTAATTCTCTGGTCATCTTCTAGAGCCACGATTACACCTCTTATTTTTTGGTTTTTCTCGGCTAGCTCTTCTGCAGCATAGCCCATGTATCTGAGTGTCTGTCCGACCACAACATCGCTAGCCCTACCTTTTTTTAGCTCAACCACTAAGAGTTCTGACTTATCTTTTTTGATAGCTAGTATATCCATCGGACCAGTATCCGTTGGATATTGTTGACCAACTTTTTCGCCATCCTCTTCATAAATATCGTAATTCTTACCTAGGTCAGTTTGCGTCCAATTAGCAACTAAAAAATCCTCAAGATGTTTTTCCATCGCAAATGCGGACGGGTCTTCAACAGTTTCATCTGTTGAGAAGATGACTGGAGCCTTCACTCCGCCTATTAGCTTTTCAATTTCACTCTCATATTGGCTAATTGTACTAACCGTGCCAATTGACCCAGTTGAATTTCTAAGAGCCGCACTCATTTCAGCTCTGCTGATAGAGGTATTTAGCCAGTTCACTGGCCTGCGATGAGGCAGGACAGCATTGGGAGCATAATAGTAATCTCCAGTGATCTCTCCAACCTTGTAGTTGCCATAGCCGTCAGGACAAAGCACTATGTCACCTTTTCTTATGCCTTTAGAAACGACCCATAAGGCCCCACAGGCTAGCCCTGCACCTATTTTAGTTTTATCTGGGTGAATTTGAAGAAAGATGGGGATAAATTTCTGATTGAACTCTCTCCAGTTATCCGTTAAATCAGAGGTAAGATCTTGGTTAATCTCAAAATCAGCGCCAATAAAATTTTCATCAAAGGCGGTTTTAGCATGAATGCTTTTCCTGCCTAGCATGACACGATAATAGTCTTTCATTTTTTGACCTTAATTCAAAGTGACTATTTTTGCCAGGCATCCCTCAGCGTCACGGTTCGGTTAAACACGGGCTTGCCAGTTACGCTGTCTTTTCTATCTGCCGTAAAGTAGCCGTGGCGCTCGAACTGGAAGGTATCGCCAGCTTTGGCGTCTTGCGCGCTTTGTTCAAGCTGCGCGGTAATCACTTTCACTGAATCCGGGTTGATATCTTCCAGAAAATCTTTATCTCCGCTGCCCGGGTGAGGGTCTTTGAACAATCTATCGTACAGGCGGATTTCAGCCGCGTAGGCATGCGCTGCGCTCACCCAGTGGATGTTGCCTTTCACTTTCACTGCGTCTGAGCCCGGTGTGCCGGATTTGGTGTCGGGCAGGTATTCGCAATGCACCACGGTGATGTTGCCCGCCGCGTCTTTCTCGCAGCCGGTACATTTGACCACATAGCCATAGCGCAGGCGCACCATGTTGCCGGGAAAGAGGCGGAAATAGCCTTTTGGCGGCTCTTCGGCAAAGTCTTCGCGTTCAATCCAAAGTTCTTTGGAGAGTTGCACCGTGCGTTTACCCAGCTCCGGCTTTTGCGGGTGATTGGGGGCAAAGCAGTCTTCCGATTGGCCTTCAGGATAGTTATCAATCACCAGTTTGATGGGGTCGAGCACGCCTATCTTGCGCGGGGCGGATTCGTTGAGCACCTCGCGCATGCAGTCTTCCAGAATGGTGTATTCGATCCAGCTGTCGGCCTTGCTCACGCCAATGCGGTCGGTGAACAGCTTGAAGCCTTCCGGCGTGTAGCCGCGGCGGCGCGCGCCAGCCAGCGTGGGCAGGCGCGGGTCATCCCAGCCGGTGACGTGTTTTTCTTCCACCAGTTGAATCAGCTTGCGTTTGGAAAGCACGACATAGGTGAGGTTGAGCCGCGCGAATTCGTATTGATGCGGCACCGGCTGCGCCAACAAGCCAGCTTCAACAAGGCGTTCCATCAGCCAGTCATAGAACGGGCGTTGGTCTTCGAATTCCAGCGTGCAGATGGAATGGGTGATTTGCTCCAGCGCGTCTTCAATCGGATGCGCGAAGGTGTACATGGGGTAGATGCACCATTTGTCGCCGGTGTTGTGGTGGTGCGCGCGGCGAATGCGGTAGATGGCCGGGTCGCGCATATTGATGTTGGGCGAGGCCATGTCGATCTTGGCGCGCAGCACCAGGCTGCCGTCAGGGTGTTTGCCGTCGCGCATCTCGCGGAAGAGGTTCAGGTTCTCTTCCACGCTGCGGTTGCGGTAGGGCGAATCCTTGCCCGGCTCAGTGAGTGTGCCGCGATTGATGCGCATCTCCTCGGCGGTTTGCGCATCCACATAGGCATGGCCGCCCTGAATCAGCGCTTCGGCGCTTGCGTACATGAAATCGAAGTAGTCCGAAGCAAAGTAGAGGTTGCTCTCCTTTTTGCCATCCGGCGTTGTGTTGTCCCAGCCAAAACCCAGCCAACTCACCATCTCGGTGATGCTGTCCACGTATTCCTGGCTTTCTTTCTCCGGGTTGGTGTCGTCAAAGCGCAGGTGGCAAATGCCGCTGTAATCGCGCGCCAAGCCAAAGTTCAGGAAGATGGATTTGGCGTGGCCGATATGCAGATAGCCATTTGGCTCGGGCGGGAAACGCGTGCGAATCCTGGCGAAATCCACTTGCCCGGAAGCCTGATGGGACGCGCCTCCTGGGCTGCCTGCCCATTTCTTGGTGGCAAACTTGTTTTCGGCCAGATCGTTCTCGATGATGGCGCGGATGAAGTTGGAAGCGGCAGGGATGTTTTCTTTTTCTGTAGACATAACGAACAATCGATTTAAGTTAGGCGTATTTTACACGTTCGGGCCAGAACTCGCATGCCTGTGAGGTGTGCTAAACTCATATTCCAATGAGCGCCCTGACGATCCCGATCCTGCAAGTGTTAAGCGATGGCAAGTTCCATTCCGGTGAGGATTTGGCCGACCGCTTTGCCGTCACCCGTGCCACGGTATGGAACGCGATTCAGCATGCCGAGAATCTGGGTGTTGAAGTGTTCTCGGTGCGCGGGCGTGGCTATAAGCTGCCGCAGGCCATCGATATGCTGGATAGGCAGGCGGTGCTGGGGGCGATAGGCGAGCAGCGGGAGTGGTTCAACCTGCAGTTGCTGGACGAGGTGGATTCCACCAATAGCTATTTGATGAAACAGGCCAGCAAGGGTGCGCCGCATGTCACTTGCGTGGCAGCGCACATCCAGACCAGCGGCAAGGGGCGGAGAGGCCGCGCGTGGGTCTCGCATCTGGGCGCAAGTCTCACGTTCTCACTGTTGTGGCGCTTCAATTGCGGCGCGGCGGCATTGTCTGGGTTAAGTCTGGCGGTGGGCGTGGCGCTGATGCGGGCGTTCAACCAGTTAGGTGTGCATGGCGTGAGCCTGAAATGGCCCAATGACGTGCTTTACGACAACAGGAAGCTGGCGGGTATCCTGATCGAGCTGCAGGGCGACATGGATGGCCCAAGTGCTGCGGTGATTGGGGTGGGCGTGAATTTACGTCTGCCGGAGCATGTGCTGAAGCGTATCGATCAGCCTGCGATAGATTTGGCCAGCATGGGCGTGACAGTGAATCAGGGCGAGTTGCTGGGCACTTTGCTGCGGCACTTGGCGGATGTGCTGCATACTTTTGAGGATGATGGTTTTGTGGCCCTGCGCGCCGAATGGGTGAGCTACCATGTGTACCATCATCAGCCGGTACGCATGCTGATGCCGGACGGCCGTGATGTACAGGGCACCGTGCGCGATGTGGCGGAGGATGGCATTCTGCTGGTGGAGACGGCTTTGGGTTTGCAGCGGTTCTCGGCAGGCGAAATCAGCTTGAGGACAGGCGCATGACGCTGCTGGTGGATATTGGCAATAGCCGCACAAAATGGGCGTTCAAGCAGGAGGGAGGCGTGCTGGGGCCGATGCATGCCTGTGAGAATGCGGATATCGCCAACCACCAGGATTTGCGGCAGGCGGTGAATCAATCATCCAGAATCGTGCTGGCCTGCGTGGCGGGCGAGGACTTGCTGCAGCAGTTCAAAACGCTTGTGCCGAAAAAGACTGCGCTACATGTGATGCAGCCACAGGCAGAGACTTGCGGTGTGTTTAACGGATATGAAAAGCCCCAGACTCTCGGTGTGGACCGCTGGGCGGCATTGCTTGGTGCTTGGGGCATGCATCGTGCCCCTTGTCTGGTGGTGAACGCGGGGACAGCAATCACCGTGGATGCACTGAATGCGGAAGGCGAGTTTTTGGGCGGCACCATTTCGCCAGGGCTGGGACTGATGCTGCAGTCGCTCAAGACGAATACCGCCCGACTGAATGTTGATATCAACGCTATTGAGGATGAGGAATTTCCTGTGCGAACGTCGGATGCAATGTATATGGGCTGCCTGAACGCCGCAGTGGGAGCCATAGGCACGATGGCGATGAATCTGGCAAGGCACTGTGGCGCCATGCCTGAGGTGGTGTTGAGCGGCGGCAATGCACAAGTGCTGAAAAATGCTTTGCAGAGAATGCCGTTCGCTAATTTGCATGTAAAAAGCGTTATCATGACGGAAAATCTGGTATTGCAGGGCTTGGCTTTGTGGGAGAAAGAAATCGTATGAGATGGTGGGTTTGGTTGTTGCTGTTGTTGAATCTTGGTTTGTTCGCGTATTTCAATTTCGATAGGATCGTCCCGCCACAAGTGGTGCAGACCAAAGAGATCTCACCAGACAAACTGAAGATATTGAGCCAGCAAGAGCTGGAAGCGATGCCGAAGAAAGAAGTGCCGCCGCCGGTAGAAGTGCAGCAAGCTGCACCAACGGTTGCTGTTACCTCATGCTATCGCTGGGGCAACTTCAGTGCGACCAATCTGCCTGCTGCACAAGTGGTTCTGGTAAAGCTTGGTTTGCAGGGCACGGTACATCAGGAGACTGTCGCGCAGCAGGATCGCCGCTATTGGGTCTATTATCCACCGCTGAAGAGTGCCGAACTGGCCAAACAAAAAGCTGAGGAAATCAAAGCCTTGGGCGTGGAAGAATTATTTATCGTACAGGATTCACAATGGCGCAACGCGATTTCCTTTGGATTGTTTGCAGAAGAAGAGCTGGCGTCCAAACTATTGACGGACTTGCAGGCCAAAGGCGTGAAGGGTGCTACCAAGGCACTGCGTAACCCGGGCAAGGGTCTGAGCAGCCTGCTGATTCAAGCTGTGACAGTGGAAAATGCGCTGGAGCTGCAGAAAGTGAAACCGGAGTTCGTGGGCACAGAGATCGTTCCGGCGGCCTGCCAGTAAATGCTTCACCCCCGTTCCCTTGCGGCGCTTATTGCCAGACTGGGATGCCGACAAAGCCTGGTGCGCAGGCTGGTGCAGTAGAAGAAGATTTTTCCAAAAGGAGATGATTTTATGGGCATACTGAGAAAGCTGGCCAAGACTGCTGTGAAAGAGGTGGCTTTGGTGGTGGCTGTGCTGGTGGGCAAGAAGGTGATTACCAAGATAATGAACAAGAAGTCGCCTGTCCAGGAAACTAAGGAGGTCGAGGTCATGGTCGATGAAGCGAAGGTTCAGCCGCCTCCAGCGACGAGACCTGCTGCCAAGCCGAAAGTTGCGAAAAAATCTCCGTCAGGTCAGCATAAATCCGCTGCCAAGCCAAAAACCAGCAAGACTGTGGCTGTAGCGGAACAGAAAGTTCCTGCCAAGGCAAAGGCGCCGGCGAAACCCAAGGCTGTAAAGGTGCCTAAAAAGGCTGCTGAATCTTCAGCGGAAGCTCCCAAACCGGAAGCTTCCGCTGGTTGAATTGTCCAAACGATTATCGCTTCTTAGGAGGCAGCATGTCTGTGATGGTGCCTTCCTTCACTTCTGCTGCGAAACAGACTGTTTCTGACAAGGTTGGGTGCGCGTGGATCGTCAGGCCCAAGTCGTGCGCGTCTGCGCCCATCTCAATCGCCAGCACAGTTTCTGCTAATAGTTCGCCAGCGTTTGTGCCGACAATTCCGGCGCCAATGACGCGGTGCGTCTCTTTATCGAAGATCAGCTTGGTCGAACCTTCGCTGCGTGCAATGGATAAGGCCCGTCCGCTGGCTGCCCATGGGAAGCTGGCCTTTTCGATTTCGATACCTTTGGCTTTAGCTTCGGTCTCGGTCATGCCAACCCACGCCACTTCCGGGTCGGTGTAGGCAACACTTGGTATCACGCTGGCCACAAACTCTGTTTTATGTCCGGCAATCACTTCTGCAGCCACTTTGCCTTCGTGCGTGGCTTTGTGCGCCAGCATCGGCTGGCCAACGATATCGCCAATCGCAAAGATGTGCGGTACGTTGGTACGCATTTGCTTGTCGACTGAGATAAAGCCGCGCTCATCCACAGCTACACCTGCATTCTCGGCACCAATCAACTTGCCGTTCGGGCGGCGGCCAATCGAGACCAAGACGCGATCATAAATTTGAACCTCTTTTGGAGCTTCTTCACCTTCAAAAGCCACATGAATGCCATCTTCTTTGGCTTCAATTTTTGAGACTTTGGTGGATAGCATAATGCTCTCAAAGCGTTTATCCATGCGCTTATGCAATGGGCGAATCAAATCTCTGTCGCAGCCTGGGATGAGACCGTCCATGAATTCCACAATGCTGACTTTAGTGCCTAGTGCGTCGTACACTGTGCCCATCTCTAAGCCAATAATGCCGCCGCCAATCACAAGCATGCGTTTTGGGATATCAGCCAAGGCCAATGCGCCGGTAGAGTCCATAATACGCTCATCATCGGGAGCGCCGGGGAATTTGGTGGCTTGCGAGCCTGCGGCAATGATGGCGTTGTCAAAGCCAACGGTGGTGACTTTACCATCTGCTGCGGTTACGGCAATCTGGTTAGGGCTAATGAATTTACCTACGCCTTGCACAACAGTTACGCCACGCTGGCTCGCCATGTGCGCAAGACCGCCTGTGAGTTTGCCTACGACATCGTTGGCTTTCCAGTTGCGCAGCTGTTCAAGGTCAACGCTTGGTTTGCCAAAGGTGACGCCATGATGTGCGGTTTCTTCGGCTTCGGTAATCACTTTGGCGGTATGTAACAGTGCTTTTGATGGAATACAGCCTACATTCAGGCACACGCCACCAAGTGTGGAGTAACGCTCGATCAGTACCACTTTTAAGCCCAAATCTGCGGCGCGGAAGGCTGCAGTATAGCCGCCCGGACCGGAACCCAGCACCATCACTTGGCAGGTTAAATCGTTATTTCCGGTTACAGCGGCGGGCTGCGGAGCTGCTACGGCTGCCGGTGCAGGGGCTTTTTCTTCCTGTTTCTGTGCTGGTGCGCTCGCGCTGGCTTCCGTTTCCAGTAGTAGAATCAGCGAACCTTTGGCCACTTTATCGCCTACGTTGACTTTGACTTCCTTCACCACGCCGGAGTGGGGGGAGGGGATGTCCATCGAGGCTTTATCTGATTCAACGGTGATTAGCGAATCTTCTTTCCCAACGGTGTCACCCGCTTTGACTAATACTTCAATGACGTCTACGCTGTCAAAATTGCCAATATCTGGCACTAAAATTTCAATTAGATTGCTCATGTAAATTTCCTGTTACAGCAAGAGGCGACGGACATCGCTTAGCATCATGCGCAGATGGCTGGTAAAGCGTGCACCATCGGCACCGTCGATGACGCGGTGGTCGTATGAGAGCGACAGCGGCAGTATCAGGCGCGGTTCAAAGCTCTTGGTCTCGGCGTTATACACAGGCTGCATAGATGAGCGGGAAACGCCCAGGATCGCAACTTCCGGACAGTTGATGATAGGGGTGAACATCGTGCCGCCGATACCGCCCAGGCTGGAGATGGTAAAGCAACCGCCTTGCATCTCCTCTACTTTGAGCTTGCGTTCACGGGCTTTGGCCGATAGATCCATCAAGTCGCGGGCAATATCCAGCACATCTTTTTGCTGTACGTCTTTTACCACTGGCACGACCAGCCCGTCTGGCGTATCGCATGCGAAGCCGACGTTGTAATAGTTCTTCAAAATCAGGCTGTCGCCATCGGGCGATAACGATGCATTGAAGTTCGGGTAAGCTTTCAGCGCATTGACGGACGCCTTGATGAGGAAGGCCAGCATGGTAAGCTTGACGCCCTTCTTCTCTGCATCCGCCAGCATGGACTTGCGGAAATCTTCCAGATCGGTGATGTCGGCTTCGTCGAATTGCGTGACGTGTGGTGCTGTGACCCAGTTTCTATGCAGGTTAGCACCAGACAATTTTTTGATGCGTGAAAGCGGCTTGGTCTCGATTGCGCCGAACTGGCTGAAATCGATGACAGGCATCGGCAATGTTGCCAATGCACCCAAGCCTGCGCCCATGTTCTCGCTGCGCGGCTTGGCCAGTTCGCCTTTCACATAGGCTTGCACGTCACCATGCAGGATGCGGTTCTTGGGGCCGGTGCCTTTCACCAGTGCCAGATTCACGCCCAGCTCGCGTGCGAACTTGCGCACAGATGGGCTGGCGTGTGACAGCTTGCCGCTGGTCGCGACAGCATGCTCCCCGACGGGTAATGGCTGCTGTGCAGGCTGAATGACTTTTGGCGGTTCCGGTGCCGGGCGTGTTGGTTCCGGTACGGTTACTTTCGGCGCTTCAGTTTTTGCAGGAGCTGGGCTTGGGGCCGCTTCCTGCTTGGCTTCCGGAGCACCTTCTGCAGCATCCATTTTTAGGATCAACGCGCCTTGCGCGACCTTGTCGCCGACCTTGATGTTGACTTCTTTCACTACGCCACCAAATGGCGCAGGGATGTCCATAGAAGCCTTGTCGGATTCCAGCGTAATGAGAGAGTCATCCTTGGCGACCGTGTCACCAGCCTTGACCAGCACTTCGATGACATCTACGGAATCAAAGTTGCCAATGTCGGGAACGAGAACGTCTTTTAATGCCATGTTGTTTCCTTAAACGTGCGCTGGGTTTGGCTTGTCGCCATTCAGTTTGTATTTCTTGACAGCTTCGGCGACTTTCTTCGCGTCCAGCTTGCCTTCATCGCTCAGGGCTTTCAGCGCTGCTACGGTGATGTAGTAGCGATTGACCTCGAAGAAGTCACGTAGAGCCTCACGGGAATCGGAGCGACCAAAGCCATCAGTACCCAGAGCCACGAACTTGTTCGGTACGAAGCGTTGAATCTGCTCGGCAAAGCTCTTCATGTAGTCGGTTGAAGCGATAACTGGGCCTTTGGCGTCTTTCAGGCATTGTGCCACGTAGCTGACGCGCTGTTTCTTCTCGGGGTTCAGCATATTCCAGCGATCGCAATCCAGGCCCTCACGGCGCAGTTCGGTAAAGCTCGGCGCGCTCCAAACGTCAGCAGAAACCCCCCAGTCTTTTTCCAGCAATTCTGCGGCAGCGATGACTTCTCGCAGAATCACGCCGGAGCCCATCAGCTGCACTTTCTCGCCTTTGGCCTTGGATTTGCTGAAGCTGTACATGCCTTTCAGGATGCCTTCTTCAGCGCCTGCAGGCATGTCGGGGTGTCCATAGTTTTCGTTCATCAGGGTGATGTAGTAGTACACATCTTCCTGATTTTGTACCATGCGGCGCAATCCGTCCTGAATGATCACGGCCAGTTCATAGGCAAAGGTCGGATCGTAGGAGACGCAATTCGGAATGGTCGCGGACATCAAGTGACTGTGGCCGTCTTCATGTTGCAGTCCTTCGCCATTCAATGTGGTGCGACCAGCTGTCGCGCCTAACAGGAAGCCACGTGCACGGCTATCGCCGGCCAGCCATGCCAGATCGCCGATACGTTGGAAGCCGAACATCGAATAATAGATATAGAACGGAATCATTTGCGTGCCGGTGACACTATAGGAGGTGGCAGCAGCCAGCCAGCTTGAGAAGGCGCCAGCTTCGTTGATGCCTTCTTCCAGAATCTGACCGTCTTTGGATTCCTTGTAATACATCACTTGGTCGGAGTCCTGAGGTTCATACAACTGGCCTTGGCTCGCATAGATACCCAACTGACGGAACAGGCCTTCCATGCCGAAGGTACGGGCTTCGTCCGGTACGATAGGCACGACATATTTGCCGATTTCCTTATCGCGCACCAAGGTGGACAAGATGCGTACAAATGCCATGGTGGTGGAAATTTCGCGGCCTTCACCAGTGGCTTTCAGCATGTTCTCGAATGCGGAAAGCTGAGGCACTGTCAGTTCGTTGCCCTTGCGACGGCGTTGCGGCACGAAACCACCCATTGCAGCGCGGCGCTCGGCCATGTATTTCATCTCGGGGCTGTCTTCAGCCGGTTTGTAGAAACTCATGTTTTCGACTTGCTCGTCAGTTAGTGGCAAATCGAAACGGTCACGGAATTTCTTCAGTGAAGCGATATCCATGCTCTTTTGCTGGTGGGTGATATTTTGCGCTTCGCCAGCAGTACCCATGCCATAGCCTTTGACCGTTTTGGCCAGAATCACGGTTGGCTGACCTTTGTGGTTCACTGCGGCATGATAGGCAGCATATACCTTGCGTGGGTCATGGCCACCACGATTCAGGCGCCAGATGTCCTCATCGGACATGCCAGCCACCATCTCTTTCAGTTCAGGGTATTTGCCAAAGAAATGCTCGCGTGTATAGGCGCCACCTTTTTGTTTGAAGTTCTGGTATTCGCCGTCGACGCATTCTTCCATGCGTTTTTTGAGCAGACCATCTTTGTCCATGGCCAGCAGCGGATCCCAATAGGAACCCCAGATGACTTTCAGCACGTTCCAGCCGGAGCCGCGGAAATCGGATTCCAGTTCCTGAATGATCTTGCCGTTGCCGCGTACCGGTCCGTCCAGGCGCTGCAGATTACAGTTGATGACGAAGATCAGGTTATCGAGTTTCTCACGCGCGGCCAGTGAAATTGCGCCGAGGGATTCCGGTTCATCCATCTCACCGTCGCCGCAGAACACCCAGACCTTGCGGTCGCTGGTATCTGCGATGCCGCGGTCATGCAGATACTTCAGGAAGCGTGCCTGATAGATGCCTGCGATGGGCCCCAAGCCCATGGAGACCGTTGGGAACTGCCAGAAATCCGGCATCAGCCAAGGGTGGGGATAGCTCGGCAGGCCGTTGCCACCGGTTTCCTGGCGGAAGTTGTCCATCTGTTCTTCTGTAATGCGCCCTTCCAAATAGGCTCGCGCATAGATGCCTGGGGAAGAATGGCCCTGGAAATAGACACAGTCGCCACCGAAGTTCTCGTTTGGCGCGCGGAAAAAATAATTGAAGCCAGTGTCATACAGCGTGGCAGCGGACTGAAAGCTGGCGATGTGCCCGCCTACGCCAGGGGATTTTTCGTTGGCGCGCAGGACCGTCATAACTGCGTTCCAGCGCACCAGTGCGCGGATGCGGCGTTCCATCTCCGGGTCCCCTGGCAGTTTTGCCTGTAGGTGCGTCGGGATGGTGTTCACATAAGCGGTGGTTGCGTTGTAAGGCAGGTTAGCGCCGGAACGTCTTGCCTGATCGATCATCGCTTCGAGCAGAAAATGGGCGCGCTCTGTGCCTTCGTTCTCAATGACGGCGTTGAGTGCCTCTAACCATTCTTGCGTTTCTTGCGCGTCAGTTTCCTGGATTCCGGTTTGTGGATTAAATGCCATGCAGGGGAAATCTCCGTAATGCAGTTACACTGGCTATAATGTGGTGTAACTTGATGGTTGTGGTGTTTAGTGCTTTTTCATCCAGCCGTAAGTTTGGCGTTTTTATGGGTTTTGGTCAAGTTAAACGGTTGTTTTGGCAACCGATTTTTACAAGATTCGATAGGTTTATAATAGATTTTATATAAGAGTAGTGAGTGATAGAATGACAATCAATTTGCAGCAATTTGCAGCGATATGTAGTGAAGATTCATTAAAATCATACCAACATGTTTTGTTGGTGCTGGATGAGAAAACGCAGGATGGCTATCCGTTCGAGCGCTTTTTGCTGGATAAATTGAAGCGTGGTCATGACAAGTTCTCCGATATTGAAAAATCACCGGCGGCGGTGGAACTACCGAGCGGCGCTCTGGCAAGTTTTGTCGTATTGAAAGAGAACGTCAGTGTGTTCCAACGCCATACCCTGCTAAGAAAGGCGCTCAAGCCTTTGTTAAGTGAGCATCCGGAAACTCTTGCGATTTGTGTGTTCGGAGACGACAAGACACGGCAAACGAATGCCTGTGCTGCCTATTATGTGGCGACAGTGAATGCGCAACAGTTACCTTCGTTGAAAAAAGACACCAAGCATAAGCCGCTCAAAAACATCATGATTCATGGCTATCTTGCCGAACATGTCTACACGAATGTAAACGCGAGGGTGGCAGGCAATGCTCTGTGCCGCACGCTGACCATGACCCCGCCGAACCAGCTGAACCCTACGATTTACCGCGAGAAGGTCGCAGCACTTGCCATGGAGCATGGTTGGCAGCATGAGGAATTCGATATGCCAGCGTTGAGGAAAATGGGTGCTGGTGCATTTGTGGCGGTAGGGCAAGGCAGTGACCCTGAAGATGCGGCGATCGTGCATCTGACTTATGCGCCTAAGCAAGCTAAGAAGCATATCGCCTTGGTGGGCAAGGGTATCTGTTTCGATACTGGCGGACATAACCTTAAGCCTGCCAAATACATGTACAACATGCATGAGGACATGAACGGTAGTGCTGTTGCGTTGGGAATTTTGCACGCGGCCACGCAAATGCAGTTGCCTGTCCGCATCGACTGCTGGCTGGCTATCGCCCAGAACCATATCGGGCCATTAGCATACAAGCAGAACGATGTAGTGAAAGCACTCAACGGCATGACGATTGAAATCATCCATACCGATGCTGAAGGCAGGATGGTGTTGGCAGATACTTTGACATTGGCTTCGCGTGCTAAGCCTGATGTGATTCTGGATTATGCGACATTGACCGGTGCGATGGCTGTTGCGGTGACCGAGCGGATGAGCGGCGTGATGGCTAACCGGCCCGAACTTGCAGCGATGGCGGTGGCCGCGGGGGCGGCTGCGGGTGAGCGTATCGTGGCATTTCCTTATGAGGAGGATATGGACAGCGACTTGGATAGTGACATTGCAGATATCAAGCAATGCACCGCAGAAGGGGGTGGCGACCATATGCATGCAGCACGTTTCATGGGCAAGTTCATTGAGAACGACATCCCCTGGCTGCATGCAGACCTGTCCAGTACCAACTTCAAGGGAGGCTTGGGCGCGGTAGAAAGTACGGTCAATGGTTTCGGTGTAGGCTTTGGGCTGGAGATGATCAAAAGCTTGATCGCACAGTCATAAGTCTCATGCATGCGCGAGCGTTCATTGCAAAAGTAATCGCTCTGCAGGCCAATCGGGGTGCGCCTTGCAGGGCGATACTTAAAATAATTAAAAGTTGAGGGTTCTTTTAAGCGATCAAGACGGCCAGCGCAGCCAGCAGCGCTAGCCCGGCAAACAAGCTCTGCGAGGTTTTTCTGGATATTTTTCGGAAGAAGTGACCTGTGAGCCATACGCTGACCATCATGCCCAATACGAAAGGTATCGCCACCTGCCAGGCGATGGAGGTATGGGCGCTGTGCAATATCAGGCTGCCTGTGGAAATGATGGCTATGGCCGCCACTGTGGTATGCAGCACCGATGTGTGGTTCAGGTTGCTGATGCGATGCAGTGCAGGGACGATGATGAAGCCGCCGCCCACGCCAAGCAGGCCAGAAAGGAACCCGGCTCCAAAGCCGGTCATCATCATGCGGTGCGTGCAGGGCATGGTCCAGTTGAATCTTGCCGTGTCCGGGTTGATCTGGCATGCAAGAGACTTTTCTGCTTCCTGCAATTCCTCGCGTCTGTGCCAGACAAGCCAAGCCACATAAAGCAGCACGCCTGCATAAATCACTTTTAGCCCGGCCTGCGGCAACATGGTTGCCAAGGTTACCCCAAATGGCGCGGCGACAAGGCCGCAGACGGCGATGAGCATTGCAGCTTTGTAGCGTACGTCGCCTGCCATGAGGCCTTTGATAGAGTGTATGCTCGCTGATGTCGCGATGGCTGTCAGGCTGATGACTGCAGCCTGTTGCATGTTCAGGCCCAACACAACAGTTAACAGCGGCACTGATAATACGGCGCCACCGGCGCCGGTGAGTGCCATCAGCGTGCCAACCATTGCACCAAGCAGAGCAGGAATCAGGAGCATATTGCGGTTTTATGTGTCAGAAACCTGTTTGATTTTCGAGTGCGGTATCTTTTCAAGCTAAGCCTTGATGTTTGCGCACGCCGCTCATTTTTGCGATATTGGTGGCCCGCCCACCGGTTTTGCAGTAAGCCAAAATGGGTTTCATGCTGGCTGCGCATGCTTGTTCGAATGCAGCGACATTTTCGGGCGTGATGTTACCAGGAATCACAGGGATGTAATGATGGAGTATTCCATGCGATTGACATGCAGCTGCAATCTCGGCACTGCTGGGCTGTTCGGGTCCGCCTTCGTTGTCTGGGCGTAGCGTGATGATGGTTTTGAAACCTTGCGCGGCAAGCTGGTCAATGTCATCGATCTCAATCTGTGCATGTGCACAGATTCCTTCGGCAACAGGCTGTGCTTGCAATGCTTTCGCTTGCTTCACGCCACAGAGCTGCTGGTGCAGCACCTGCATCACAGCCATCGCAGATTGGCTGCTGATACTGTAAAAGATATTTTTGCCTTCGCGGCGAGTGTTGACCAGTTCTGCGTCCCGCAGAATGCCCAACTGCTGGGAGAGCGTAGGCTGCTTGATATCTAGGATCGCTTCCAGTTCGCCAACGGATTTCTCTCCGTTCGATAGCTGGCATAGCAGCATTAGGCGGTCGGTGTTGGCCATGGCTTTCATCAGACCAGTTGCTTTTTCCGCGGAAGCGCGCAGCTCATTAAAGTCGGGTTGTGTCATCTTAAAAGCCTGAGTAATTCAAATCGCAAAATAACATTATATATTTTTATATTATATGAATAAATATATAATCTATTCAGATAGCTAATTCAAGGAATCATGATGTTTAAGCAATTGTTCGAGCCTGTTTCATCGACGCTCACATATCTGATAGTCGATGATGAGACGCACGAGGCTGCGCTGATCGATCCGGTCGATACACAGCTGGAAGTTTATTTGCAGCTACTCCAGGAATTGAACTGTAAGTTGAAATATTCGCTGGAAACACATGTCCATGCCGACCATATCACTGCTGGCGGAATGTTGCGTCAGCGTTTGGGGGTCGAAACCGCTGTCGGTGCGGCTTGCGGTGCAAAATCAGCCGATGTGCAGTTGAAGCATGGTGATGTCATCTATCTTGGTAAACAGGCCATTCATACAATTGCAACGCCTGGACATACGCCAGGCAGCGTGTCGTTTTTGTGGGATGGCCGTGTATTTACCGGAGACGCATTGCTGATCAACGGCTGTGGCCGTACGGACTTTCAGGGCGGGGATGCAGGCAAGTTGTATGACAGCATCACCAATCATCTTTTTACGTTGCCAGGTGAGACGCTTGTGTATCCAGGGCATGACTACAATGGTATGCGCATCAGCAGCATTGCGCAGGAAAGGAGCACCAATTCACGTTTGGCAGGCAAGACTCGAGATGATTTTATCGAGCTGATGGCTAATCTGAATCTGCCCAAACCACGCATGATTGACTTGGCTGTTCCTGCCAACAGGATGTGTGGCGTGCCGGAAGAGCCTCAGCAGGGGTAGGCTGACTGCTGTGTGCAAGAAAAAGCGGCTTTAATGACTGCTTCTGAATAAGCTAAAGGTGACGTTTATTGTTCGAGGTTATATGCCGTTAATTACAACGGGATACTACCTCTTTTAATCACCACGATTTAATCCTTTTTACAATCAGTGATACCTACCTAAACTCTGTCAAATGGCAAGATTTCTCTTTGACATTGAGACTGCGCCTAAGTATGGGATAAAAATATCGAGAACATTTGTAATGACTAATTTGATTTTATGCGTAGTGTAGATTTACAGCCATATTTACGACAAGTCCAAAATGGCTCGCCAGTTTTTTTATTTTTTCGTTGAATCATTTTTGCGCCACATTTAACGCAGCTAGGTGTTTTATAGTCACCATGCGTTGCGATATCATAAAGACGCGTTTGAGCTTCATCTGATAGCTCGCTAAATCTCAATAGCAGTTCACGACCATCAACAAGGTCAATATTAAGGCTGCTTGCAAAATCAACGGCATTTTTATTGAAGGAGCTAGTAGTAATAAAATACCCTTTAGAAATATCTTGACTGCTCATAACACCGTAAAACTCACGAACGTCCTTTACTGAAACTGGGTTGTTATGTCTTTTGCATTGAACGATACTGACTAATTCCGATGATTGCGCATCAAAGATTTTGATGTCGATACCACCATCGGCACCAAGCCCAGTTAATGCATTTTTGTACCCAGCCAGCGTGAAATATGCAGAACATATTTGCTCGAAACGTAGCCACTCCATCTCATCTAAGATTTGTTGGGTTAGCTTTCTAGGAAAATAGACATTTACAGCTTTTTGTGTGTGGAAGCTGCTTGAATCGATATTTTTTTCAGTGCTATCGTCAGCAACCTCTGAAATGGGCTGAGGTGGCTCTTTAGAAAATAACCCTGATTCAGTGGCAAGTTTGAACAAACAAAAAAACGCACAACCGAAACCAACAGTAATCAAGGATTTTTGCAGGCTCTCTGCGTGAATTTCTAGTTGAGGGTCGAATGATAGGATTGGGGTGATTAGAAAGCCAATAACGATTATGGCAACAGAATAGAGGAAATATTCAAACCACTCTGAATCGTAAAGAGTGGCTTCTTCAAAATTGTACTCATCATCTTCTCGGTCTTCTCTCATTTGATATTGTTATTACGAAAAAAGAATTTGTTGTAAAGGCAGATTACAGCGTATTCAAACAAAATGCTAGATAAATAGTCCCGAAATGAAAATGATTGACTAAATCTATTCATGACAAAATACCCAACACCTAATGTTAATTGACTAGAACTTCTCTCAGTTTGCTTAAGTGTTCAATAATCGGCTTAATAAATAGTAATTAGCGTTCTTTTTTTGATACTTTAGTATTCACTGTAATGCGCTAAGCATTTCACAGGATTATTGCAACCAGTCTCGGTGGCTGATAGTCTATTGCTTACATAAAATGATAATTTGAATTCGAGGGTGATAGATGGAGAACTTGGCTTGGTTAGAGCAGTTCCCGGCTTTGATGCAGCTTGAGCCGGATGCGCGCGAGATTCTGAAAAAGGCTGCGCGCTTGGTAGAGGCGCCGGTAGGAACTATCGGCTATCGTGAAGGCGGTGCGTGCGGTGCATATGTGATGCGGCTTGCAGGCCAGTCGCGTGTATACAAGATGTCAGCTGGCGGGCGCGAGATATTGCTCTATCGTGTAGGGCCAGGCGAAACCTGCGTTATTACCACCACCTGTCTTCTGGGCAACAGCAACTATCCTGCCTCGACAGTTGTGGAAGAGCCAATCCGCGATGTCATCATCCCAGCCGCTGCTTTTAATCAACTGATGATCGACTCCAAAGTCTTTCGCACTTTTGTAATGACGAATTACGGCGCGCTAATCAGTGATCTTATTGTTCTGCTGGATGAAGTTGCATTCCATAGTCTCGATGCGCGATTGGCCAAACTACTGCTTGATGCCGGTAGCAGCAACATTAGCCGTACGCATCAGCAGATAGCAGATGAGTTAGGTACCGCACGTGAGGTGGTGAGCCGTCAGCTCAAACGCTTTGAGCAAAAAGGCTGGGTGTCGCTTGGGCGCGGGCAGGTGGAACTTACGAATCGCTCCGAGTTGGCAAAGCTGGCAAACAGCTGATTTGTTTTTTCTCACCATATTCTAATGCGCGTCCAAGCGCATCTATGCTGCAGTGCATGTGGCTAAGTAAAATCATGAGTTACAGTTCAGTTACAAATTTCTGTCGTCAACCGCATGTCACTCCCCGTTATGAGCTTATCTGCCACCGAAAAAGGCAGTATTACTCAAGGAGAGTTAAAAATGCGTCAAATATTAGTGATGGGTTTATTCACAGCAACTATAGCTACGCCGGCGCTAGCGGATCATGACGACCGATATGAGGATCGTTACGAAGACCGTGCACGTGTGATTTCAGTGACGCCTCAATATGAGCGCGTGAATACGCCAAGTCAAGAATGCCGTACCGAGTATGTACGCGAAAGTTATTATGAGCAGCCTCAACGCTCCCCAGGCGGTGCGATTTTAGGCGGTATCACTGGCGGTTTGCTGGGTAGCACGATAGGCCGTGGCAGTGGGCGCGTCGCTGCAGCAGCGGTGGGTGCCGGTATTGGTGCAGTAGTGGGCGACCGTATCGATAACGATCATAACTATCATGGCCGCGAGCGGGTCGAGACTCGGCCTGTCGAGCGCTGCGTCACCGTGGATAACTGGCAGAATGTGCCTGCTGGGTATCTCGTGAACTATGAGTACAACGGTCGCCAGTATTCGACTGTTACGGAACGCGATCCCGGTCGCTTTATTCCTGTGCATGTGGAAGTGCGCCCTAACGGATATGTCAGTCAAGTGATGTATCGTGAGCCACGTGGTCAATGGCGTGGCAAGGGTCACCATAAACATCGCGGTTACTGGTAATCTTTAAATTCAGAAAGCGCCGCAAGGATGATCCCTTGCGGCTTTTTTATGGGCATCGGTTATAATCTGCGCCGTGCCTTTTCGAATCCTTCCAGACCTTGCTTTACGACTGCGCGCATGGATGACGCCTGCGCCGGCTAGCGCCGCCAAGGCCTGGCAAGCCGCAGCTGGTGGTGCGTCTCACGCGTTCTGGATGTTCGCACATCCGGTGCATCTCGCGCTCGGGCGTGACCACTTCGTTCTTGTCGAGCCTGCGCCGCTAATAGCCTCTAGCGAAGAGGCAGCATCGATCCTCCAAAGTCTTAACCACCATTTTTCTGCGCAAGGATTACGTTTTTATCTTAATGGCAATCAATGGTTTTTAGGGCTGGATAAGGATCCAGGAATCAGGACATCTTTGCTGAAAAAAGCGTTGAATCAGGATGTCAGTCCTTATTTGCCAAGAGGGGAGGGTGCTCTGGAATGGGCAAAGCTGACCAATGAGATGCAGATGTTGCTATTCAGCCATCCTGCAAATGCGGCTCGTGAGGTGCGTGGTGAGTTACCTATCAACAGTTTGTGGTTTGACGGGTTAAGCGCAACCGAATGAGAATCGTCACTAGAAAAGTTGATGTGGCAGCCGAGACTCGCTTGGTTGGGCAGGGGGTGGCCCCCTTGCTGGCAAGGATTCTGGCTGCTCGCGGCGTGAAAGACGCATCGGAATGCGACCCAAGCCTGGTCGGACTGTTGCCGCCGGAGACGCTGACCAATACGCCTCAAATGGCTAAGATTCTGGCAAATGCGATTGCTGCGAATAAAAAGCTGCTTGTCGTAGGCGATTACGATGCCGACGGCGCCACTGCCACAGCCGTAGCGATCAAAGGTCTACGCGGCATGGGTGCGCAAGTAGATTTTTTGGTGCCTAACCGATTTGAATACGGTTATGGCTTGACGCCGGAAATCGTAGCGCTTGCCGCAAAATCGAAACCTGATTTCATCATCACCGTAGATAACGGGATTGCCAGCGTAGATGGGGTAGAAGCCGCGAATGCGTTGGGGATAAAGGTTCTGGTAACCGATCACCATCTACCCGGGCTACTTACCCCGGATGCAGCATGTATCGTCAACCCCAATCAGCATGGCTGTGTTTTTGTCAGCAAGCATCTGGCAGGAGTCGGTGTGATGTTTTATGTGCTGCTGGCCTTGCGTGCTGAGTTGCGCAAGCGCGGTGCGTTTGCCGGTAAGCAAGAGCCCAACCTGACCGAACTGCTAGATCTGGTGGCTTTGGGTACTGTGGCGGACTTGGTTAAGCTGGATGCAAACAACCGTATTCTGGTCGAGCAAGGGTTGCGGCGTATTCGTGCCGGGGTTTGTTCTTGTGGCGTTCGTGCCTTGCTGGACGTCGCTGGTCGCAACCCGCAGAAAGTCACTGCGCAGGATTTGGGTTTTTATGTCGGACCACGCCTTAATGCGGCTGGACGGCTGGATGATATGACACTGGGGATTCAGTGCCTGCTGGCCAATGATCCGCTTGTGGCGCAGCAATTGGCACAAAGTCTACATGATTTGAATGCTGAGCGGCGCAATATCGAGGCGGACATGCAGGATAGTGCCTTTACCAATCTGGATGGCGTTGATGTTGAGAATCGCTACAGTATCAGCCTCTACCAGCCGAACTGGCATCAAGGCGTGGTGGGGATTCTGGCCTCACGCCTGAAGGAGAAATATCACCGTCCGACTATTGCTTTTGCCGATGCAGGTGATGGCATATTAAAAGGTTCCGGCCGTTCGGTACCTGGTTTGCATTTGCGAGATGCGCTCGATATGGTCAGCAAGCGGCGGCCGGATTTGATCGTCAAGTTTGGCGGGCATGCGATGGCTGCCGGTTTGAGCATCCTGCGAAGTCGTTTTGATGAATTCGTGGACGCGTTTGAGCACACCTTGCGAGAACTGATGACTGAAGCTCACCTGGAGGCGGTGATCGAGATCGATGGCAGCCTCGACGCGAATTGCATGGATATTGAATCCGCGCAGGTGCTGGTTTCGAGTGTATGGGGTCAAGGCTTTACTCCACCTTTGTTCATGGACGAGTTTGCTGTGTTGAATCAGCGTATCGTAGGTGAAAAGCATCTGAAGCTATATCTGGAAAGACAGGGCAGGCGAATCGATGCGATATGCTTTGGACGAACAGAATTCTTGCCGGAGCGGATCCAGGCGGTATATCAGTTACAGGTTAACACCTACAATGGCGCGCAGTCGGTGCAGTTGCAGATTGTGCATGTAGGCTGAATTTGAACGATGGCTGGCTTCTGAATTGCTTCAAAAATGGTTGTGTGCTATTACGTAAAATCATGAGGTTAAATTACGAGAAGCGCACAAGTGGATGGCGAAACAACGGCGTAGTATACCAGTCATACAAGCACATCAATGCTGATGGGTTTGAACTAAATAAGGAGATCATTATGTGGACAAAACCAGCTGCTACCGAAATGCGTTTCGGCTTTGAAGTAACAATGTACGTGATGAACAAATAAGCTTTAACCAGCTTAGCAAAAACCCGCCAAAATGGCGGGTTTTTTATTGCCCGTTTATGCGCGCGCGTGTTCATTGTCAAAACCAATGCCCTGCAAGCCAATCTGGGTGCGGGTTACA
>DAOMMM010000016.1:0-19064 GCA_035423825.1 Methylophilus sp.
CGCGTGTTCATTGTCAAAACCAATGCCCTGCAAGCCAATCTGGGTGCGGGTTACAGGTCTGTTTTTTGCGTAATGAAAGCAAGAAGGGTGTATTTCTTTTGTTTGACCGCGCGAACGGCGGCGCGTAGAATTCGCGCCAAACCATATGAAAAAATCCGCACAGAAAATGGTGGTTGCCAATTGGAAAATGCATGGCAACCTCAGACAGAATCAAGCCTTGCTCGAGGCGTATATCCACAGCTTGAACAAATTAGCACATACCCAAGTGGTGGTATGTGTACCGTATCCTTATCTTGCTCAGTTGCAAAGCTTGCTGGCTGGAACTGATATTGCCTGGGGCGCGCAAAACATCGCCAAAATGGAGGTTGGCCCTTTCACGGGCGAGGTGAGCGCCGAGATGTTGAGGGATTTTGGTGCCACCTATGTCATTATCGGACATTCCGAGCGCAGTACAGCCTATTGTGAATCGGACGAGAACATCGCCCAGAAATTCATGGTGGCGAAGAAACATAATCTGACCCCAATCCTTTGTGTGGGTGAGACGCTTATAGAGCGTGAAGCCGGCATGCAGGAAAAGGTCGTGGCCAAACAGCTTGATACCATTATCCGCTTGTACGGAGCGCATGTGTTTGCGGGCGCAGTGATTTCCTATGAGCCGATATGGGCGATAGGCACCGGTTTGGCGGCGACGCCGGCACAGGCTCGCGAGATGCACAAGTTCATCCACGAGAAGATAGCGGCCTTTGATGAGAAGGCGGCGGATAGCCTAAAAATCCTTTATGGGGGGAGCGTAAACCCTCAAAATGCGGTACAATTAATGGTTGTGAAAAACTGTGATGGTGCGCTTGTTGGCCGCTGTTCGTTGGATGCGCAAGAGTTCGGGCAGATATGCATGGCGGCTGAACAGGCAAGCCGATCTGCGTGAATGTATGTGTGATTGATGATTAGGTAAGATGATGGAAAATTTGGTTTTGGTGATTCATGTGTTGGCGGCCGTTACCGTGATTGGCTTGGTGCTGCTGCAGCATGGCAAGGGTGCGGATATGGGTGCTGCTTTCGGAAGCGGTGCATCCGGTAGTTTGTTCGGTGTGTCTGGTTCGTCTAACTTTTTGAGTCGCGCGACGGCGATTGCGGTGACAGTTTTCTTTATCACCAGTACAGCTTTGGGTTATTTTGCCAGTCATCGTGCTAACTCGGGTAGTGTGGTCAAGGCTGTGGCGCAGCCGGTCAATGTCCAGCAAAAGGCCGCAGACAGCAAGGTGACAGCGCCGGCGGTGGTGCCAAAAGAAGGCGGCAGTTCGCAAGATGTGCCAAAATAATTAAAATAGAGTTGTCGGCTTGGCTCGATTATTAATGAGGTGGCCGGTTAGGTTTTTTGAGCCGTCGTGGTGAAATTGGTAGACACGCTATCTTGAGGGGGTAGTGACGAAAGTCGTGCGAGTTCGAGTCTCGCCGACGGCACCAAAGAAGTTAGAAGTTTGAAGTAACAAAAAAGAATAAGAAATAATAAAACAAGAAGAACGGCGAGTTGATAGCTAAATGCTGAACAGGTATGTATTTGTGATCCTGTTTGGTGTATCGCTCTGAGGGAAGGATGCTGTATGCTGATGTTTTCATCGGGCGGATTTTCGGGTGCAACTGGTTGTTTTAACTTGCGGTAATTAATATAGGACTAGCACGTGCTAGAAAATTATTTTCCAATTTTGATGTTTATCTTAGTGGGTTTGGGCATTGGCCTGGGGCCGCTTATCCTCGGTAAACTCCTTTCTCCCAACAAGCCAGATACTGAAAAGAACTCGCCTTATGAGTGTGGTTTTGAGGCTTTTGAGGATGCGCGCATGAAGTTTGATGTTCGCTATTATCTGGTTGCCATTCTGTTTATCCTGTTCGACTTGGAGATTGCGTTCTTGTTTCCTTGGGCGGTGGTGCTCAAAGAGATAGGATTGTTTGGGTTTGTAGCCATGCTCGTATTCCTGTTTATTCTGGTCGTAGGGTTTATCTACGAGTGGAAAAAGGGCGCTTTGGAGTGGGATTGATATGAGTATCGAGGGTGTATTGGAAAAGGGTTTTGTCACCACCACGCTGGATACGGTGATCAACTACACGCGCACCGGTTCGCTGTGGCCGATGACATTTGGCCTGGCCTGCTGTGCAGTGGAGATGATGCACGCTGGTGCGTCTCGCTATGATCTGGACCGTTTCGGTATTGTGTTTCGTCCAAGTCCGCGCCAGTCGGATGTGATGATTGTTGCTGGTACGCTGGTGAACAAGATGGCGCCTGCCTTGCGCAAGGTCTATGACCAGATGGCGGAGCCGCGCTGGGTGATTTCAATGGGTAGCTGCGCTAACGGTGGCGGTTATTACCATTACTCCTATGCGGTGGTGCGCGGTTGTGACCGTATCGTTCCGGTGGATGTGTATGTGCCTGGCTGCCCGCCCACGGCAGAAGCTTTGCTCTACGGTATCATCCAGTTGCAGAAAAAGATCAGAAGAACCAACACTATCGCGCGATAAATCGAATTTATATCATGACTAAACTTGAGCAATTATCCGCGCAATTGAAGCTGGCGCTAAGTGACCAGCTTGGGAAAATTCATATTGCCCTTAATGAAATTACGATCGAATGTAAGTCTGTGCACTTTGAGGCGGTCTGTTTGAAGTTGCGTGACCATGCAGAGTTGCAATTTGAGCAGCTGATAGACCTATGTGGCGTTGACTACGCCGACTATAAGGATGGTGCATGGGAGGGCAAACGCTTCGCGGTGGTTGCTCACCTTTTGTCCGTTTCGCTCAATCAACGTTTGCGTTTGCGCGTGTTTGCTGAGGATGACGATTTTCCTGTGCTGCCGACATTGGTGGATATCTGGCCAGTTGCTAACTGGTTTGAGCGCGAGGCCTTCGATATGTTTGGCATCATGTTCGAGAACCATCCGGATTTACGTCGCTTGCTAACCGACTACGGTTTTGTCGGTCATCCATTCCGCAAGGATTTTCCAATGATAGGTAACGTAGAAATGCGCTATGACCCGGAACAGCAACGCGTAGTTTATCAGCCGGTTTCGATCGAGTTGCGCAACAATGTGCCAAGGATCATCCGTGACGAAGGGGCGCACTCATAATGGCTGAGATTCGTAATTACACGATGAACTTTGGCCCTCAGCACCCTGCTGCGCACGGTGTGTTGCGCTTGGTGCTGGAGCTGGATGGGGAAGTGATACAGCGTGCAGACCCGCATATCGGGTTATTGCATCGAGGGACTGAAAAGCTGGCAGAAAATCGAACCTATTTGCAATCTGTACCTTATATGGACAGGCTGGATTATGTGTCGATGATGTCAAATGAACATGCCTATGTCATGGCGATTGAAAAGATGCTTGGTTTGGCGGTCCCTGAGCGTGCGCAATACATTCGGGTGATGTTCGATGAGATTACTCGTCTATTGAATCATTTGTTATGGTTGGGTGCGCATGCGCTCGATGTGGGTGCGATGACGGTGTTCCTGTATGCTTTCCGCGAGCGTGAGGATCTGTTTGATTGTTATGAGGCGGTTTCTGGTGCGCGGATGCACGCGGCTTACTACCGTCCGGGTGGAGTATATCGTGATCTGCCGGATCGCATGCCGCAGTATGAGTCCAGCAAGTTCCGCAAGGCTGCAGACATTAAAAAATTGAACGAAAATCGTCAAGGCAGCCTGCTCGATTTTATTGAAGATTTCACTAATCGCTTCCCAACTTATGTAGATGAGTATGAGACGTTGCTGACGGACAATCGTATCTGGAAGCAACGTACCGTTGGTATCGGCGTAGTTTCCCCGGAGCGTGCTCTGGCGCTTGGAATGACGGGCCCGATGTTGCGTGGCTCAGGCATAGCTTGGGATTTGCGTAAGAAGCAGCCTTATGAGGTTTACGCCAAGATGGATTTCGATATTCCGGTCGGGGTGAATGGTGATTGCTACGACCGTTATCTGGTGCGTATCGAAGAGATGCGTCAATCTAACCGCATCATCAAGCAATGTATCGAATGGCTTCGGAATAACCCTGGTCCGGTGATTAGCGATGATCACAAGGTAGCACCACCGCATCGCGAAAGTATGAAAACCAATATGGAAGACCTCATTCATCACTTTAAGCTGTTCACGGAAGGCTTTCATGTGCCGGCTGGTGAGGCGTATGCTGCAGTCGAGCATCCGAAAGGTGAATTCGGTATTTACATGGTGTCTGACGGTGCCAACAAGCCATATCGCTTGAAGATACGTGCGCCAGGTTTTGCTCATCTGGCAGCGTTGGACGAAATGGTGAAGGGACACATGATTGCTGACTTGGTAGCTATTATTGGTACGCAGGATATCGTTTTTGGCGAGATTGATAGATAAGTATGTTGAGTGCAGAAGCCATTAAGAAAATCGAGTACGAACTCACGAAATATCCTCCTGAGAAACGTCAGGCAGCGGTGATGTCTGCCTTGCGCATTGTGCAGATGGAGCGAGGCTGGTTGTCGCAAGAAAGCATCTCCGAGGTTGCCAATTACTTGGGCATCCCTGAAATCGCTGCGTTGGAAGTTGCGACGTTCTATAACATGTATGATTTGGAGCCGGTGGGTAAATACAAGCTGACGGTATGTACCAATATTTCTTGCATGCTACGTGGTAGCGATGAGATTGTAAGTCACCTGCAAGATAAACTCGGTATCGGTTTCAATGAGATCACGCCTGATGGCAAGTTCTGCTTGAAGGAAGGTGAATGCATGGGTTGTTGTGGCGGCGCGCCTTTGTTGCATGTCAACAATACTGACATGCGTGAATTTATGACGCCTGAAAAAGTAGATGAACTGCTTAAGGAGCTTAAGTAAATGGCTGCTAAAGCGGTAAAACCAGTTATGACAGACTTGAAGGGTCAAACGCTGGTCACTCTGCGCACGTTGAAGGAAAAAGCCCCAGCTGCATTAAGCACTTACCAAAGTTTGGGCGGCTATGAGCAGCTGAAGCGCATTGTGACTGAAAAAATCAAGGCGACTGAAATCATCAATCAAGTCAAAGTGTCCGGCTTACGAGGTCGTGGGGGTGCAGGTTTCCCGACTGGGCTGAAGTGGAGCTTCATGCCACGTTATTATGACGGCACCAAATATCTGGTTTGTAATACCGATGAAGGTGAGCCTGGCACATTCAAGGATCGAGACATAATCCGTTATAACCCGCATCAGTTGATTGAGGGGATGGCAATCGCGGCCTATACTTTAGGTGCGCGAGTTGGTTATAACTACATTCATGGTGAGATTTGGCAGGATTACCAGATCTTTGAAGCAGCGCTTGCCGAGGCACGAGAGGCAGGATTTATTGGCGAGAATCTATTCGGTACGGAATTCAGTTTTGACCTGTATGCAGTGCATGGTTATGGTGCCTATATATGCGGTGAGGAAACAGCCCTGATTGAGTCTATAGAAGGCAAGAAAGGTCAGCCGCGCTTCAAACCGCCATTCCCGGCCAGCTATGGCGTCTTCGGCAAACCTACGAATGTCAACAACACAGAGAGTTACACTTCCATTCCCTGGATTTTGCAGCATGGCGGACAGGCTTTTGCGGAGCTGGGCGTGCCCAACTCTGGGGGCAGTAAGATTTTCTCTGTTTCCGGCCATGTAGAAAAACCAGGTAATTATGAAATTAGAATGGGTACGCCTTTTGCGGACCTGCTAGCAATGGCAGGTGGTGTATGGAAAGGACGCAAGCTCAAAGCGGTTATTCCAGGAGGGCCGTCCACAGCGGTATTGCCGGCCCCAAAAATTTTGACAGCTACTATGGATTATGACGGTTTAAGCAAAGCTGGATCGAGTCTAGGCGCGGGATCTATGATCGTGATGGACGAGACGACATGCATGGTAAAGACTTTAAAACGGCTGAGCTATTTCTTCTATGAGGAAAGTTGTGGTCAATGTACGCCCTGTCGAGAGGGTACTGGCTGGGTCTATCGTGTCATCAAGCGCATAGTGGATGGTCAAGGTCGTATGGAAGATTTGGATTTGCTGACAGATGTGTGTAACAACATTTCAGGTCGAACCATTTGCGCCTTAGGTGACGCTGCAGCGACGCCGGTATTGAGTTTCATCGAACATTTTCGCCCTGAATTTGAATACTTCATTCAGCATGGCAAAAGCATGATTGACGGTAAATAATATGCTAGAGATAGAAATAGACGGCAAATCTGTTGAGGTGGAGCACGGCAGTACCATTATTGATGCTGCTGATAAGCTCGGTATCCCTATCCCACGTTTTTGCTACCATCCCAAGCTTTCTGTTGCTGCTAACTGCCGTATGTGCTTGGTGCAGGTGGAGAAGTTTGCTAAGCCATTGCCTGCCTGTGCGACACCGGTAGCCGATGGCATGAAGATCTTTACACGCAGCAAAGCGACAGTAGAGGCACAGCAGAGTGTGATGGAGTTCTTGCTGATTAACCATCCTTTAGATTGTCCAATCTGCGATCAGGGCGGGGAGTGCGAGTTGCAGGATATCGCGGTGGCCTATGGTGCCAACGCCTCCCGTTATAGTGAAGAAAAGCGCGTTGTAGTTAACAAAAACATTGGTCCGTTGATTAGCACGGACATGACGCGCTGTATTCAATGTACTCGTTGCGTGCGCTTCTTGAAAGAGATTGGCGGTATGCAGGAACTGGGCATGGTGGGCCGTAGTGAGCATGCGGAAATCACCGCTTATGTCGATAAAAGTGTGAATTCTGAGCTGAGCGGCAATATCATCGATCTGTGTCCGGTCGGTGCTCTGACCAGCAAGCCTTTCCGCTACACCGCACGCAGTTGGGAATTGGTGCGCCGCCCAAGCATCGCGCCGCATGACGGGTTGGGGTCGCATATCGAGGTCCATGTCAAAGACAACAGAGTCATGCGTGTGTTACCGCGTGAAAAAGAATCCATTAATGAATGCTGGCTGTCTGACCGTGATCGTTTTTCTTACGAGGGGCTGAATAGCCCGGACCGATTGAAGGTCCCAATGGTCAAGCATAACGGCGCATGGGTTGAAACCGATTGGAAAACCGCACTTGAGTTTGCTGCGGGACAATTGAAAGATATTGTTAACCATCATGGCAAAGATGCATTGGGGATATTGGTATCTCCGAACAGCACCATGGAGGAAGGATATCTAGCAAAAAAAATAGCGGATGGCTTGGGATGCGGCAATATCGATTATCGCTTGCGCCAGACTGACTTCCGGTTAGATGGAAAACGAGTAGGCACCCCATGGATGGGGTGTAACATCGATGAACTGGGCAGGTTGGATCGTATCCTTATAATTGGCTCCAATTTGCGTAATGAACATCCTTTACTGGCTCAACGCTTCCGTAGAGCGGTAGATAATGGCGCAGAGCTAAGTATCGTGAGCCCATTGGACAACAACCCATTGATGCCTGTCGCCCATAAAGTGATTGTGCGGCCAAGTGACATGGTTAATGTGTTGGGACAGATACTCAAAGCGATGTCAGGTTTGCAGCGCCTATCATTATGCTTGCCGCCTTCACTCAATAAATGGCTGGAAGGCATTGAAGTGCGTGAAAATACACAGGCAATCGCGGAAAGCCTGGCTGGTATGGGTAAAGAGATGGACTTGATTGCCCCGCGGGTTGGGATTTTCTTGGGTACGTTGGCCTTGACAGACCCACGTTTCACTGAGCTGTACAGCCTTGCGGAAGCGATAGGTGGCATCAGTGGCGCCAAAGGCGGTATTTTGCCTCCAGCGGCAAACAGCACCGGTATGCATATGATGGGCGTGATGCCGTCTCCTACCGGTATGCATGCACGGGCGATGCTGGATGTGCCACGTAAGGCGTATCTGTTATTGAACATTGAACCTGAGCTGGATTGTCAACATGCGGCCTTGGCTAAAAAGGCGATGTCACAAGCGGAATGTGTCGTTGCATTGACTGCATTCAAATCAAGTGCTTTGGATGATGCGGATGTCCTGTTGCCGATTGCGCCTTTTACTGAAACTTCTGGTACTTTCATGAGTATGGAAGGGCGTGTACAGAGTTTTGCGGCTGTGACCAAGCCCTTAGGCGAGTGCCGTCCAGCCTGGAAAGTGTTGCGTGTATTAGGCAATACGCTTGGCTTGAATGGATTTGATTTTAATAGCTCCGAAGAGATCAAAAACAGTATATTCGGTGGTGAAAAGCCTTCTACAGTGGTTTATCGTAATCTGAACAATAACTTGAAAGAATTGGTGGAGATTCAGGCAAAAATTACATCAACCGGACTGCAGCGTATCGGGGAGGTGCCCCAGTACGAATCAGATCCTATCGTGCGTCGTGCAAGTTCTTTGCAAAAAACCAAGTACAACATCAAGCCGATGGCACGTATGTGCGACGCGTTGATGAAGCAGTTAGGGCTGGAACAAGGTGATACCGTGCTTGTTAAACAAGACAAAGGCAGCGCGGTATTGCAGGTACGCTTGGATAATCATGTTGCAATGGGATGTGTAAGGGTCGCGGCATCACATGAAGATACTATTAGCCTTGGCGACTTGATGGGTGATATCGAAGTGGAAAAAATCACTGAGGATCAAGCGAAGTTTATGCGTACTGCAATCATGAAAGCTTTAAGCGAATGAGCATGAGTGGTTTTTATACTGTTTTATGGACGCTGGTGAAAATCGTCGCCATCGTCCTGCCTTTGATGATCGCTGTGGCATATCTGACACTGGCTGAGCGAAAAGTGATTGGCTTTATGCAAGTGCGGTTGGGACCGAATCGTGTCGGCCCGTATGGTTTGCTGCAGCCGATTGCAGACGGTCTGAAACTGCTGTTTAAAGAGATTATTCACCCTACTGCTTCCAATAAGGGTTTGTTCCTGATTGGGCCGATTCTGGCAATTGCACCAGCCTTTGCAGCATGGGCAGTGGTTCCTTTCGATACCACACTGGTCCTTGCAAATATTGATGCAGGCTTGCTATACATATTGGCGATGACATCGGTCGCTGTTTACGGCGTCATCATAGCCGGCTGGGCGTCTAACTCCAAATATGCATTCTTGGGTAGCTTGCGCTCAGCAGCTCAAATCGTGTCATATGAAATTGCCATGGGCTTTGCCTTGGTCGGCGTGTTAATGTGTGCCAACTCGCTGAACTTGGGCAAAATCGTCATCGGACAAACAGGTGGTTTCTGGCACTGGTATATGTGGCCATTGTTCCCGCTGTTCATTGTGTATTTTATTAGTGCTGTTGCCGAAACCAATCGTGCGCCATTCGATGTTGCCGAAGGCGAGTCTGAGATTGTCGCAGGATTTCATGTGGAATATTCAGGCATGGCATTTGCATTGTTCTTCCTGGCGGAATACGCCAACATGATTCTTGTTTGTGCGTTAGCAGCTATCATGTTTATGGGTGGCTGGTTATCGCCGTTGCCATTTGTCCCTGACAGTGCTCTTTGGTTGCTGTTCAAGATAGCAGTGCTTTTGTTCTTTTTCTTATGGTTCCGTGCCACTTTCCCAAGGTATCGCTATGACCAGATCATGCGTTTGGGCTGGAAGATATTCATTCCCATTACCTTGGTGTGGATTGTTTTTGTAGGCGGAATGATGCAAACCAGATTCGGATACTTATTTCACTAAATCAAATGCTTAGACAGATAAAACAGACATTGAACAGTTTGATGCTGTGGGAGCTGCTGAAAGGCATGGCGCTCACAGGGCGGTATTTCTTTGCCAAGAAAATCACTGTGCAATATCCTGAGGAGCGAACACCGCAGTCCAACCGATTTCGTGGTTTGCATGCCTTACGTCGCTATCCTAATGGTGAGGAGCGCTGTATCGCTTGTAAACTGTGCGAGGCCGTGTGTCCCGCGATGGCGATTACGATTGAATCTGAGCAGCGTGCCGATAATACCCGCCGCACCACACGTTATGATATCGATCTGACCAAGTGCATCTTCTGTGGTCTGTGTGAAGAGAGTTGTCCAGTAGATTCGATTGTGGAAACGCGAGTGTTTGATTATCACGGTGAGCAAAAAGGCGATTTGCTCTATACCAAAGAGATGTTGCTGGCAGTGGGTGATAAGTATGAAAAACAGATTGCTGCTGACCGCGCACAAGATAAGCCTTACAGATAGGTAATTTTAAGATGATGCAATTTACCGATATTGTGTTCTATGTGCTTGCAGCAATTCTGTTGTATGCAGGTTTGCGAGTCATTACTACGCGTAACCCTGTACATGCTGCATTGCATCTGGTACTGGCTTTTTTTACTGCAGCAGGTGTTTGGCTGATGCTAGAGGCCGAGTTTTTGGCAATCGCACTTGTGCTGGTTTATGTAGGAGCAGTGATGGTACTGTTCCTGTTTGTGGTGATGATGTTGGATATCAACTTGGATAAGTTACGCGAAGGTTTCTGGTCTAACCTGCCTGTCGCTTTAACAGTAGGTATTTTGATGGCTGGTGAGATGGCTATGGTGTTAAGTAGCAAACATTTTGCCAGCACCAAGGAAATCGCGCACCCAGCTGAATATAGCAATACAGCTGAATTAGGACGTGTGATCTACACGGACTATCTTTTAGCTTTTGAACTCGCTGCCGTTGTGCTTTTGGTGGCCATTGTCGCCGCGATTGTATTGACATTACGAGATCGTGGAGACAGCAAAAAGCTTGATCCTGCAGAGCAGGTGGCCGTCAAGCGTAACGACAGGTTGCGCATTTTAAAGATGGATGCTGAGGTAGAGACTGTTCAGGAGGCGAAAGAATGATAGGCCTTTCTCATTATCTGGTACTTGGCACCTTGCTTTTTGCAATCAGCATAATAGGTATATTTCTGAACCGCAAGAACGTGATTGTTCTTCTGATGTGCATTGAGCTTATGCTTCTGGCGGTTAATCTAAATTTCGTCGCGTTTTCCCACTATTTGAATGACATTGCCGGTCAAGTATTTGTATTTTTTATTCTAACCGTCGCAGCAGCTGAGTCTGCAATTGGATTGGCGATTCTGGTGGTACTGTTCCGTAATTGGCGCACTATCAATGTGGATGATTTGGATAGCCTGAAAGAGTGATGATGATTTCAACCAGTCTACTTGTAAGCATCCCCTTGTTGCCTTTGCTCGCTGCGGCGGTGGTTGGCTTATTCGGACATAAGCTACCAAGAGCAACTGCACATATTTTCACGATTACCGGAGTAGGGCTGTCGTTTGTATTGTCTGCGATAGTTTTTGGAAAAACCCTCGATGGCGCAATCTATAACCAGAACCTTTATACATGGCTGACAGCAGGGAATACACAATTCCATGTAGGGTTTCTGGTTGACAATCTCACAAGCATGATGATGGTGGTGGTGACTTTCGTTTCATTGATGGTGCATGTTTATACCATCGGATATATGGAAGAGGATCCGGGCTATTCCCGCTTCTTTAGCTACATTTCCTTGTTTACATTCTCTATGCTCATGCTTGTGATGAGTAATAACTTCATGCAGTTATTCTTTGGCTGGGAGGCGGTTGGCTTAGTCTCATATCTGTTGATTGGCTTCTGGTATACACGTCCAACAGCTATATACGCTAATCTGAAAGCATTTTTAGTCAACCGTGTCGGTGATTTTGGCTTCTTGCTCGGTATTGGAATGGTGCTGTATCATTTTGGCAGTTTGGATTACGCGGCTGTTTTCCAGGTCGCGCCAGCAAAAGCCGCAACACAAGTCAGTATTTTCCCCGGGTCTGCATGGTCGTTGATTACGGTGACTTGCTTGTTGCTTTTCGTTGGAGCCATGGGTAAATCTGCCCAAGTTCCCTTGCATGTCTGGTTGCCAGATTCGATGGAAGGCCCCACGCCGATTTCTGCGTTGATTCACGCGGCAACCATGGTGACCGCTGGTATCTTCATGGTGGCGAGAATGTCTCCATTGTATGAGCTATCTACAACTGCACTGTCTACAGTAATGATCATAGGGGCGATTACTGCTCTGTTCATGGGCTTCCTGGGCGTGATTCAGAATGACATCAAGCGTGTTGTAGCATATTCCACATTGTCACAACTGGGATATATGACTGTGGCATTAGGTGTTTCAGCCTATTCAGTAGCGATATTCCATTTGATGACGCATGCATTCTTTAAAGCTTTGCTGTTCTTGGGCGCAGGGGCAGTCATCATGGGGATGCATCACGACCAAGATATCCGCCATATGGGTAATTTGAAAAAATACATGCCGGTGACTTGGGTCACCTCGTTGATAGGATCGCTGGCGTTGATTGGAACACCGTTCTTCGCTGGTTTCTATTCTAAAGACAGCATCATTGAAGCGGCTAAGTTTTCCCATATTCCGGGGAGCGGTTTTGCCTATTTCGCAGTGCTGATTGGTGTGTTTGTGACAGCGTTCTATAGTTTCAGGATGTATTTCCTAGTATTTCATGGTAAGGAGAAATGGCGAGAAATGAAGCACGAAGATGCCCATCATGATAATAGCCATCATCACGGTTTAGGTCCGAATGAAGATCCGCATGAGCCGGGCTGGGTTGTGAAGTTACCATTGGTATTGCTGGCAGTTCCATCCTTTATGATTGGTTATATTGCTATCGAACCCATGCTATTTGGATCATTTTTTCAAGGCGTGATTGCAGTGAACCATCCTGAGCATGGCGCGATGACTGAGATTGCACATCATTATTCGCATCTGCTGCACAGTCCTGCTGGCATGGCTTTGCACGGATTCTTGACTTTGCCTTTCGTGCTGGCACTTGGTGGTGTAGTGTTGGCTTGGTTCTTTTATACTAAGCGGCCGGATATTCCTGCAGCAATGCAGAGAAGGTTCTCAGCTATTCATCACATTCTTGAAAACAAATATGGTTTTGATGCCTTCAACGAACGTTTCTTCGCCGGTGGCGCTCGATGTCTAGGTGCCCAGTTATGGCAAATCGGAGATGTGAAATTGATTGATGGAACCTTGGTGAATGGTACAGCTAATAGTATAGGCAAGTTTGCGCAGGTGTTGCGTAAAGTCCAAACTGGTCGCATTTATCATTATGCTTTTGCCATGATTATTGGTGCATTTATCCTGCTGACATTTTTTAGGTTCATTCATTAATGGGTTATCTGGGTTATCCAATCTTAAGTGTTTCGATTTGGCTGCCGATACTGGCTGGCATACTAGTGCTTTTACTGGGCAGTGATAGCCGAGCGTGTTTTACTCGCTGGCTGGCGTTAGCTGGCAGTATGGTGGCTTTTTTGGCGACCTTGCCGCTTTATACGCAGTTTAATTATGCTGAGGGCGGATTTCAGTTTCAAGAATTATCTGAGTGGATTCCGGCTTTTAACATCCACTATCATCTTGGTGTTGATGGCTTTGCAGTGCCACTGATATTGCTCACAGCGTTTACTACAATTATTGTTGTAGTTGCAGCATGGGAAGTTATAGAGAAAAATATTGCCCAATACATGGCATGCTTCCTGATCATGAGTGGCTTGATGATAGGTGTTTTCAGCGCGTTGGATGCGATTTTGTATTATGTGTTTTGGGAGGCGATGCTAATTCCGATGTTTCTTGTGATTGGCATGTGGGGTGGTCCCAACCGCGTCTATGCAACCATCAAGTTTTTCCTGTATACCTTATTAGGCTCTTTGCTGATGTTGGTAGCATTTATTTATCTTTTCCATCAAACAGGAAGTTTTGCAATCAACGATTTTTATAAAGTCCCGCTGGATTTAACTGCGCAAAAATTGATTTTTCTAGCTTTCTTTGCAGCATTTGCAGTCAAGATACCGATGTGGCCAGTGCACACCTGGTTGCCAGACGCTCACGTTGAAGCCCCAACGGGTGGTTCAGTAGTGTTGGCAGCAATCATGCTCAAGCTTGGTGGTTACAGTTTCTTGCGCTTTGCTATGCCTATTGCTCCAGATGGCGCGCATGCGCTTGGCGATATGATGATAACCCTATCTCTGATAGCAATTGTCTACATCGCATTTGTCGCATTGGTTCAAAAAGACATGAAGAAACTGATTGCCTATTCTTCCATCTCGCATATGGGCTTTGTCACCTTGGGCTTCTTCGTGTTCAATCCACTCGGGCTAGAGGGTGCGATGGTTCAAATGATTTCGCATGGGTTTATATCCGCTGCAATGTTCCTGTGCGTAGGGGTACTGTATGACCGTGTTCATAGCCGTGAAATTTCCGCATATGGTGGCGTGGTAAATACCATGCCAACATTTGCTGCATTTGCCGTCCTTTTTGCTATGGCAAACAGTGGATTGCCAGCAACTTCTGGCTTTGTTGGGGAGTTTATGGTGATTCTGGGTAGCGTGCAGGTTAATTTCTGGTATGGGTTTCTGGCGGCGACTACACTGATATTTGGCGCTGCCTATACACTATGGATGGTCAAGCGCGTTTTTTTTGGTGATATTGCCAACCATCATGTGGCAGAGTTAAAAGATCTGAATCATCGCGAATTCCTGATTTTGGCAGTATTGGCTATATTGGTGATAGGTTTTGGAGTCTATCCCAAACCAATTACCGATCTGACGCATGCTACGGCATTGCAATTCTTACAGCATATGGCGACACCGAAGCTGTTGCCGCAAGTAGGGCTCTAATCCATGGATAGCATTCATACCGATTTAATGACTATATTGCCTGAATTGGTAGTGCTAGGGATGGCGATGTTGGTTTTGCTGGCTGATTTCTGCATTAGCAGCAAGAACCGTATCCTTGTATACGCACTTACACAGTTGACCTTGTTGTTAGCAGCATTTGCAGTGGTGAAAACGCATGTGCCTTCTGTCAGCTATGCATTTACGTCAATGTGGGTGGATGACGGTTTAGGAGATGTACTCAAGTTGATGACGTTGTTTGGTACGTTCATTATGCTGGTATACACCCGTCAGTACATACAATTTAGGGGAATGTACCGAAGCGAATACTATGCGCTAGTTCTATTTGCTCTGCTTGGTATGATGGTAATGATTTCGGGTAATAGCCTACTGACCATATACATTGGCCTCGAACTGCTATCACTGAGTTTATATGCTTTGGTGGCGCTGAATCGTGATAGTTTGTCCGCTAGCGAAGCTGCAATGAAGTACTTTGTGCTCGGCGCACTGGCTAGCGGGATGCTGCTTTATGGCATGAGCATGATTTACGGAATGACTGGCACACTGGACATGGGGGAAATTATCGTCGCCTTACGCGATGCTCCACCAGTTAGGAATCCTGTCTTGGTAATGGGTTTGGTGTTCATAGTTTCTGGCGTTGGATTCAAATTTGGTGCAGTGCCATTTCAGATGTGGGTGCCAGATGTATACCAAGGGTCACCGACTGCAATCACACTCTTGGTAGGTTCAGTGCCCAAATTTGCAGCTTTTGCCATGGCAATTCGCCTTTTGGCACAAGGATTGCAGCCTCTGGCCCTGGATTGGCAACAAATGCTGCTGATAATGGCAGTACTTTCTATTGCTGTTGGTAATATCACTGCGCTAGCGCAAAGCAATATCAAACGCATGTTGGCATATTCTACTATTTCGCACATTGGTTTCCTCTTGTTCGGTATTATGAGCGCGAGCATGAATGGTTATGCTTCTAGCATGCTGTACGTCAGCGCTTATGTGCTGATGACTTTGGCAGGATTCGGCATGATATTGCTCTTATCTCGTCAGGGATATGAGTCCGATAAGTTGGAAGATCTTAAAGGGCTAAACCAGCGAAGTCCTTGGGCAGCTTTTTTAATGCTGATCACGATGTTCAGTATGGCTGGAGTGCCTCCAACAATTGGTTTTTATGCTAAGTTGAGCGTACTGCAAGCAGCATGGCAGGCAGGCTTTACATGGGCTGTTGTGTTCGCGGTATTGATGGCGGTTATAGGTGCTTTCTACTATCTTCGTATAGTTAAACTCATGTATTTCGATACAGCTAAAGACTTGCAGCCAATCACTTCCTCTATGGAAATGAAAACTCTACTGAGTGTTAATGTTTATGCACTCTTGTTGATAGGTCTAATGCCACAGACACTAATGGTGATTTGTGGATATGCCATTGGCACAAGCTTACAGTAAAGCTATATTCTATGGTGCATAACATTTTGCTGTTGCTAATGTTGGTTTTGGCCAACGCTTCTTGCTTGTCCGAGCGGGTGTTTTTTTTATATCAGCCTAAGCTCTTCCCTAAAAGTATTTATTGGTCCCTTCTTGAATTAGTAGCTTACTATTTTGTATTTTTGGTAATGGCATTCTACGCTGAGCGTCTGACGCTAGGACACGGTATTGTGCAAGGCTGGGAATTTTATTCAGTCACAGCAAGTGTGTTTATTGTTTGTGCATTTCCTGGATTTGTTTATAAGTTTCTTTTGAAGTAAGTGAGTAGCCTGAAAATAAAAAAGCTAAGCATGCATGCTTAGCTTTTTTATTGTTGTATTTATTCTAGGAGCTAATTCAATACTCCTTTGTAAAATTTTCTACCGTCTCCTATTAAGTGTGCATGACAATCGTTAGCTGCATTTAGGCAATTCTTGACAAAGCTTGACAGAATCTTTTCATCCCAGCCATTCACCCAGTCCGCGTTTGCAGAGTAGCCTGCTGGTTTAGATGCATCATAATTATCTGTAGACAATCGCCAAAATTGCGTTCTATTTTCCGATGTAATCACGAAGTTTAGGCCAAGTATGACTTGCGGCATCCCAATAGGGTGACTCGCTGGACAGCCACCTGTACCACTCACGGTGTGCGCCATATGAGATTTATGATCCAATGAATCAAGATTTTTACCATCCCAGCATTGCGGGAATCGAATAAGCATTTGCATGGTCTCACCTACTACGCATGCTGGTATAGACTTTTTCCATCCGTAAAAAGGCTGGCTTGAAGGTCTCAGGCAAGTAAACATTGCTTGCGAAGTTTCTTCGCTATTAGCATTCGCGTTGCCAGTAATCATCCTCAAACCTTTTGGTGGAGCAGTAATGCTGTCAGGTTTTAATCCACCGGTTTTATAATAAAAAATAGCCTTCTCTGGAACAATGGGCGTATGTGTGGAAGTGTCAATCATAGATGGGACTGCGTAACTACTTCTGTTCATTATCCCACCTTTGCATGATCCGTTGCCAACATTTGCCAAATTGTTCAAATCGCTTTTAGCGTTCACGGATGTATTGCCAAAAAAAGTTTTATGGGGTGAGGCCCCAGGCTGATTAGGATAAACAAGGGGATCGTCGTTGCTCATGTGACTTACAAAGCACTCAATTCTGAAAGCTCCAACTTTACCATCTAGCGTCGGTATTTCGGTAGTCTGGCTGATACGGTAATCAGAGGCACCAATTATTGGAGTAACGTTCTTACTGATGTCTACCGCAGGCATTAAGCCCTTCTGAACAATATTGGTTGTTGTACCTGATGTTGGTGAAGTATTTGCTGAAGTTTGATTCGTTGTGACAGTTGTTTCGGTGCCTGTAGTGGTACTGGTCGGGGTGCTGCCCGTGCTGGTTTGTGTCGTCGAAGTATTGGTCGAAGTATTGCTTGTTGGGGTCGACTGGGGCTTGGTGGACGTGAATCCAGCATTGCTGACCAAAGAACCAATCGCAGGGCTTGTATTTACTAATGGCTTTGATTGGGTACCAAATACCGTGACCATTTTTCCACTTGAGCTAAAATTTGACACAGCACCTAATCCAAGTGGAGATTTAATAGCGTTAGAGCTGGCGGATACTGTTTTTGAGCCTGTAGCTATTGGGCTTGATTTGCTTGTGCTAGATGTGGATTTGCTACCAGACATACCAGCTATCGATAATGGAGAACTCGCTTGCGCCATAGTTTTTGTACCTAGCCCCATGAGGTTTGCGCTAATCTTGCGAGTGCCAGTGGCATTTGTGTTGGGTACTTTCATGGACGCTTCGCTTTTGGTCTGCATTGCGTTAACCATCTCCGCTCTTGTGGCTTTAGTGTAAGCGGTGCTCGGGGGCGAGTCAGAATATTGAATAATGCCTTTATTGTCTCGCCACTTGTAGATTTCAGCCTGAACCGATGTTGTTAAGCATAGGCTGATTAGCGCTAGTGCGGTTGTAGTTTCAAACGACCACAATTTAGATTTCGACATAATTTGCACACCTATTAATACCAAACATGAAACGATGCTACTTGAATATTGTTACGCAAGTCAATGAATTGAAAAAAGATATTCTATTGTAGAAGTTTTAAATAATAACTAGTTATAAACAATTTTTTGATTTGAACTGCAAAATGCCACACAATAAATAAAAGATTTTCAGAGATGGCAGACATTATGCGTTTGGATAATGAACGTGAAAGCACGAATATAGAAGATCGTCGAGGTAGTGGCTCTATGGGGAGCCGTAGTGTCGGCATAGGTACTATCGTGTTGGCCTTGATTGCGATGTATTTCGGAGTCGACCCGCGCATGGTGATGGAAATCGGCCAAGGTTTAGACGAACAGCGGCAGTCTCATGGTTCTAGGCCGGTTTCCCAAAACGATGAAATGGCCAAGTTTGTTGCCAAGGTGCTCGGAAGCACGGAAGATACATGGGGAAACATCTTCCGGGAATCAGGCCAACATTATCCAGCTCCAAAGCTTGTGCTTTTTAGTGGAGCTACCTCTACAGCATGCGGAACCGGCCAAGCAGCAATGGGCCCGTTCTATTGTCCAAGTGACCAGCATGTATACATAGACTTGGATTTTTATAATGAGATGAAGAATCGTTTTCACGCTCCGGGGGATTTTGCACAAGCCTATGTAATTGCCCACGAGGTAGGACATCATATTCAGAACCTGATGGGCACTTCAGATAAAATTCAGCAAGCCCGTCAAATGGCGCGCACCGAGGCAGAAGGTAATCAATATTCTGTAAGGCTAGAGTTGCAGGCGGATTGTTATGCGGGGGTCTGGGCAAATCATGCTGATGGCGCAAACCGTATTCTAGAAGCTGGTGATGTAGAAGAAGCGATGAAAGCTGCTGCCGCGATTGGGGATGACGCATTACAAAAACAGGCTCAAGGTTACGCAGTTCCAGATAGTTTTACACATGGCACCTCGGAGCAACGTATGCGCTGGTTTAATAAAGGCTTGACCACAGGTGATATTCGCAAATGCGATACTTTTAATGTC
>DAOMMM010000017.1:0-10632 GCA_035423825.1 Methylophilus sp.
TAATGTCTCGGCGGTGTAGCAATGTTGTTGGATTTAACTGAACACTGCATCTCATCAGAAACGATGGTATCTGGGGGGATGCTTACGGTAAAGCGAGACCAGGTTCTCTTGCCCAACGGAAATACTAGTCAGCGTGAGTATGTAATACATCCTGGTGCTGTGGTGGTGGTACCTGTATTGGAAGATGGTCATGTGGTGCTGGAAAAACAGTTTCGGTATCCGCTTCATCAGGTTTTTATTGAATTACCTGCTGGAAAGATTGACGCCGGTGAGGATGTCTTGATAACGGGGCAGCGTGAGCTATTAGAGGAGACGGGCTATCAAGCACAGCAATGGGTTAAGCTTGGCGCCATCCATCCCTGTATAGGATATTCCAATGAAGTCATTCACGTTTATCTTGCTTATGGATTGAGTAAAGGATTGCAGCAACGTGATGAAGATGAGGCTATGGAAGTGTTTATGTTGAGCATGCAGGAGCTGCTGGCAAAAGTTGACTCTGGTGAAATCACAGATGCAAAGACTATTTCTGCTTTATTTCTGGCAGAAAGATACATGAAGAATCATCCACTGTAAAAGACATGTTTCATACTCTAAAAAGTGGTCATAATTTTGTGCTATCAAATTCAAAGGTCTTACTATTTTGTGTGATTCTAGCTACTTCTTCACAGGTATTTTCTGGAGAAAAACTAGCTTATTCAGTCTGGCTACGCCAGCTTAAGCAAGATGCGATCGATGCAGGCATATCTAAAAAAACTGTAAAAGCCACCTTTAAGGATGCAAAGTTATTGCCAAAGGTTGTGCAAATGGATCGTGCCCAACCAGAGTTTATCTCGCCATTCCTGGTGTATTTGTCGAGGCAAGTAACGCCCAAAAAAATCGAGCAGGGCCGGCATATGCTGCAAGAATATGCAGAATTGCTAACAAGCACAGAAACACGATATGGCATTCCACCTAATATACTGGTGGCTTTTTGGGGCATGGAGACCAATTATGGTGCTCACCAAGGAGATTTTGGATTGCCATCAAGCTTGATGACGTTGGCTTATGATGGAAGGAGGGCGTCATTCTTTCGTGAACAGCTCATCGATGTGATGCGGATTGTAGAAGCCGGACATATGCCGGTTCAATCTATGCGCGGTTCCTGGGCGGGTGCTTTGGGGCATATGCAGTTCATGCCTTCCACCATGCTGCAACATGGTGTCGATGCTGATTCGGATGGTAAGGTGGATTTAAAGTACTCTATGCCAGATGCGTTTGCTTCTGCAGCTAATTACTTGCGTAATGTTGGTTGGAAAAAAAATGCGCCGATTATGCTTGAAGTTAGGTTGCCAGATGGATTTGATTATGCACAAGCGCAGTTGACATTAAAAAGGAGTACGGATGAATGGACTGCGCTTGGAGTGTCAGGTTTCCATGGCGAGGAACTGCCAAAAGAAGAAAGAGCTGCTATCTTGCTGCCCCAAGGCTGGCAGGGACCTGCTTTAATGGTATTCGCGAATTTTGAAGTAGTGATGGATTGGAATCGCTCAGTAAATTATGCTCTTTCTGTGGCTCATCTCGCTGAAAATTTAATCTCAGACACAGAGCTGGGCGGCGGCCAGGAAGCTGAAATAGGCGCTTTGAGTTTTAATCAAATGTGGGCTTTGCAAATGAAATTAAATGCGCTTGGCTATGACTGTGGTTCGCCAGACGGGTTCCCTGGCTTAAAAACACAAAATGCTATCAGACAATATCAAGCTAGCCAGCAACTGCCGCAAGATGGGTACGCTAGCCCAAGCTTGCTTGCCCGACTATTTTCAGATTAAGCGGTCGTCACGACGTCTAAACCATCCTGTTAAACTTAATCTGGGATAAATCGCCGGAAGTACCTCATGCCAGAAATCTCCTGACATGAACGTAACAAGCGTGCCGCCTTTAGGCAAGATTTCAACAGTGTTGTTGTTCGCCAGATATAAACGCAGCTGCCCACCAAATTCTTCGCGCCAGTCTTCGTTAAGATACAAAACACAGGTTACTTGCCTTAGAGAGTTTTTTCCTTGGTTGAATTGGTCAAGATGCTTGGCATAGCCTGTTCCAGGTGGATAGATTGCTAAGTGAGCTTCATACTCATGCAAATTAAGAAAAAACTGTCGGTTAAATTCATTTTTGAGAATATCCATTTTCTGGAAATAGGTACGAACACATTCTGCTTGATTGTATTCTTCTAGCCATAGGATTTTGTCGCCTCGGATCCTTTCGCTATTATTGATGATCGCCTTTGTGCCGGTAGCTGCATCCTTCAGTTGCCCTTTTTGCTCTTCTTCATGTGCTAACTTAGCAAGTGCGGAGATGGTTGTTGCAGGCAGAAAATTAGGACTGATTGCATAGCCTTGCTGCGATAGTGAGCTGATAATATGTTCTAAGTGGGTGATTTGCATTTATCAATTATACTAAGGATAAGTTTGCGCCTTAAGCTGCAATACGTTAAAATTCTCGCTCTTTAGTCGCGTAGCTCAGTTGGTTAGAGCACCACCTTGACATGGTGGGGGTCGTTGGTTCGAGTCCAATCGCGACTACCATCAGTTCCATTAATCTAAGCCGTTACTCTTCAAGATTATCGTTTACATCACGTAGAAGTTAGGCATAATATGCTTTGAATAAGCATAGTTGGTTTGGTAGCTGATCTTAACTAAAAGAATCGCATCAAGTTTATATGTATAAACTCATAGAGTGTAATCCTGGCTCAATATTATTTGCTTGTTGTCTGATTCTGGTTGCAACTCAATCGGCTGCCGAGTTTTCATCTGGTCAACACAAACCGATTAACACTCTTGAGCCTATATTGCTCAATGGGGTTGTTTTTACTGACGCGCCTATAGTTGGTGCAAATGTGGTAGTTAAATGTGCATCAGAGAACAACTCTGTATCGGTAAAAACAGATACATCTGGCAAGTATTCGGTTAAAGCTAATAATTCTAACTTCCCGTGCGTATTAGAGGCTGCAGGCGGCCGTGTAGACGGCGCTGAGAATGCATTAAAGCTTCATTCTGTAGCCTATCAAAGTGGCTTACATAACATCACACCCATTTCAGAATTATCATTGGCACATGCCGCAAAAAGGATGCCCGATGCGCTTTTTGATTCTCCAGTAAAACCATTATTTCCAGCCGAGTTAGATGTTAGCCAAGGCTTGGTTTATGTGAAAAAACAGCTAAATCTAACCCAATTAGGTTTGTTGCCAGATAATCTATCTTCAAAGGAGCTAGAAGAAGGTGATGCAGTGCATCAAGTCTTGAGAGCGTTGATGGAAAAGGTTGCGTTAAGTCAACACTCTTTGAAGGATTTGGTGGAGATTGCCACAAAAAGGGAAGATTGGCATGGTGTGTTGACAGCACCTCCAAATACTTGGAAATGGCGCTTACCATCAACTTTGCCAGAGCCGAAAGTGCCGGATAACAATCCGATGTCTGACGCTAAAATAGAATTGGGTAGATATCTCTTTTATGACGTCAGGTTATCTGGAAATAAAAAGTTTTCATGTTCTAGCTGTCATTTGCAAAATAAGGCTTTTACTGACGGTAAGGCTATGGCTGTAGGATCAACAGGTCAATTGCATCCGCGCAGTTCGCCTTCACTGGGTAACGCAGCCTACAACGCGCGGTTAACTTGGGCGAATCCCACAGAACAGCAACTGGAGGAGCAAATTGATGTTCCCTTGTTTGGTATGCACCCGATTGAGATGGGCGTTAATGACCAAAACAAACAAGAGGTGATTCAGCGCATACAGTTAGATACTTTTTACCAAAATCAATTCAAGCTTGCATTCCCCGGGCAGGATAATGTGATTCGTTGGGCAAATATCAAGAAAGCAATTTCTACATTCCAGCGCACATTGCTTACTGGCAACAGTCGTTATGACAGGCATTTAAGGCGTGAAAAAGGCATCGAATGGTCTCCTGCCGAACAAAGTGGATACACGCTTTTTTTTACTTCTGCCAAATGCTTTGTGTGCCATGGCAGCTTTAATTTTAATGATGCGGATACATTCAGGAACGGACCACCACCTGATATTCGTTTTCATAATACCGGCTTGTTTAATATTGGCGGCACTGGAGCCTTTCCTGAAAAAAATAGGGGTGTATTTGAATTTACCAAGGATCCTTCAGATATGGGCAAGTTCAGGGCGCCGAGCCTGCGCAACATTGCAGTGACAGCACCCTACATGCATGATGGGTCTATCCCTACTTTGGAGAAAGTGCTGGATTTTTATGCTACGCATGGCCGGAATATCAAAAAAGGCCCTTACGCAGGCGATGGTCGGCTGAATCCATACAAAAGTAAGGAGGTAGATGAAATCCATTTAAATGAAAAGGAGAAAGCAGATATCATTGCTTTCTTAAAGACGCTGACAGATGAGCAGTTCTTAAAAAATCCAAGGCTGGCAGACCCATTTAAACAGTAATAATGGGTTTAAGATGGAATAAATGCGTTGCAAAGATACAACATTTATTCAAATCAGAAACAACAACTATTTGCGACTTGATATAAGTCAAATTATGTTCGATTTAACCCCTATAATATGAGGGCTATTGAAAAGCAAGTTTTATACTAGTAAACAAAGGGAAACCAAATGATGAAAAAAGCGATTTTAGGGTTAGCGGTCGTAGCAGCATTGGCACCATCAATGGCCGCCGCAGAAGCTGGTGATTGGGTAGTACGTTTGCGTGCAGCACATGTTACTGCCAATGAAGACAGTAAATTGGGTAAACTGGTCAATCAAAATGTTGCACCAGTGATGTCTCCTGGGGCGGAGCTGAAAGTTGATAACAATACATTGCCAGAGCTTGATATCTCTTACTACTTCACCAAGAATATCGCGGCTGAATTGATTTTGGCGTTGGGCTCCAAACATGACGTACACGTGTCTAAGGAACCTGGCGCGGTTGTGCCTAACCAGTTGCTGGGTACAGTGGAAGTGCTTCCTCCAACATTGACTGCACAATGGCACTTCAACCCGGACGCAACCTTTGACCCATACGTAGGTGCCGGTATCAACTACACATTTATGCTGGATCGCAATTTGAATGTACGACAAGGCCCACTGGCTGGTACTAAAATTAAGATTGACCGTGATAGCTGGGGTCCAGCATTGCAAGCAGGTTTTGATGTCAATTTGAAAGATGGCTGGTTGATTAATGCCGATGTTAAATACATTTGGATGGATACCAAAGTTAAATTGAATGTGCCTGCTGGGGCATGGACAAAAATTGACTCCTTGGATATCAACCCATGGGTAATCGGTATCGGCGTAGGCAAAAAGTTCTAATCTAAAAGTATTCAGCTGGACGACCTAATCCGTCCACCCTCTTACCCCCATCCCCTAGATGGGGGTTTTTTTATACTATGTCAATAAACGCACCATATCTTGGTTTTGTGGAATAAGTCCATCCATATTGCCCATCCAGCTATCATGCATAACATCAGGCCAGCAAGCCGCATGCTGAGCGCATCATTCAAGAAATTGGAACCATTTTTCAATTTTAGCCATAGCCATGGACCTATCAATAGCGAAATGCTTGTACCGATAGCAAAAGTCAACATATTCAGTGCACCGCTGTAGATATTTGCGCTTACAGAAGAGACAAGCAAGGCAGAATAGAGTAGACCGCAAGGTAGAAGTCCCCACAAAACGCCAGTCGTAAATGTACCTCCTGGTAAATTAGAGAGCTTACGTATTTTTGACCAAATGTTCTGGCCAAGTTGATTTGCCCATGCCGGCTGTCGTGCATAAAAAACCAGCATGAGGCCCCAGAAAAAAATCAGGATGTGGAAGAATGTCCATAACGGATGTAAGGCAAGAGATTTTTCGGATAGCCAGGCAAGGCTTTTCACAGATGCCGCAGCAATGGCCCCCATGACAGCGTAACCTAACATGCGACCAGCATGGAATCTTGATATGTTCAAGATGCCGTCAGGCCCTTGTTGCAAGCCGCCACATACAGCGCCACACATGGCTATACAATGAGGACCGCCCGCCAGTCCCATCAAAAAAGTGGTGATGGCGAGAGATAGCTGCATGAAAAGTGCTTAGATGATTTTTGAGAAACGCGCTCGATTGCGATCGGATTGCAGATAGCGGTCAAACAGCATCGCGATGCCACGTACAAAAAACCAGCCCATCGAAGTAATTTGTATACCGCCATCTTCCAGTTCAACCATGCCAGTACTTTGCATATCTTCAATTGCTTGCAGTTCTGTAGCAAAGTACTTCTTGAAATCAATCATGTATGCAAGCTCAATTGATTCATATTGTAACCTGCCTTGACACATCAAGGCCATAATCACAGCTCGCCTGACCAAATCATCGTGTGAGAGCGCTAAGCCACGTATAACTGGGAAGCGGTTTTGATCTAATAAATCATAATATTCTTCAATCGTTTTTGCGTTTTGGCTATAAGTAGCTCCAATTTTTCCTATTGCCGAAACGCCTAACCCTATCAAATCGCAATCTGGCTGAGTACTGTACCCTTGGAAATTACGGTGTAATCTGCCTTGCCGTTTTGCTACGGAGAGTGTGTCGTTGGGTAAGGCGAAATGATCCATGCCTATGTAGACATAACCAGCGGCTATGAACGTTGCGATAGCATCTGACAGCATTGATATCTTATCAGAAGCAGTAGGTAAGTCTTCCGCATTTATTCTACGTTGTGGTTTGAATCTTTCAGGCAGATGTGCATAAGCATACAGTGCTATCCGGTCGGGCCTTAATTCCACCACTTGTGACAGTGTTCGTGAAAATGATTCAGCAGTTTGCTTTGGTAGTCCATATATCAAGTCAACATTGACAGACTCAAAATCTAATTGACGCGCAGATTTAACCAATGAGAAAACTTCTTTTGCGGGCTGTATACGATGTACGGCTTTTTGTACATCTTCATCAAAGTCCTGAACCCCAAAACTTAATCGGTTAAATCCTAATTTGGCCAAGTGGGCAAGACGTTTTTCATCAACAGTACGCGGGTCGACTTCGATTGAATATTCACCACCAGGGACGAGTGTAAAACTTCTTCTGAGCATGGACATCAACTCAGATAGTTCATCGTCAGTAAAAAAGGTGGGGGTTCCACCACCTAGATGAAGTTGGGAGATTGCCTGTCCTGTCCCTAAATGTTGTATGTGTAAGTCAATTTCCCGTTGGAGATATTTCAAGTACTCAACACTTCGCTCATGACGCTTAGTAACGATTTTATTGCAAGCACAATAGAAACACAGTGATTCACAGAATGGCACATGAACATATATAGATAAAGGCAAGGCAAGCCCGCCAACACGTCGTTGATCAAGGGCTTGCTGGTAGGAGATGTCTGTAAAAGCCTCAACAAACCGATCTGCAGTGGGGTAAGAGGTATATCTAGGGCCATTCACATCAAACTTCTGGATCAGTTCTGGTGTAATTAGCGGTGTATCCGGCAAATCTCTAGCTGAAGCCAAATTTGTTTTTCCATGCATGACGTCATAACCCCAATTTTTTTGCAAATTTTGCATTTTTTTCGCTTTCTTGTAATTGATACAAATCAAAAATATGGAAAAGACTATCAACCTATTTCAGAACAGGGTATTATCCGCGCTGATGTCACGAGTTTAATAATTTGTCTATGAACCAGGAAACAATCAAAGTCGCTTGCTCCAGTTGTAATCTGCGTGAACTGTGCATGCCAGTTGGTTTTGGCGCAGAAGAACTACAGAAACTGGATGATATCGTTGCGGTTCGCAAGAAAGTAAAGCAAGGTGGATTGTTATTTGGCAATGGTGACCCGTTTACCTCGCTTTATGCTATTCGGACAGGCTTTTTCAAAACTTGTGTATCTACTGAAGACGGTCGTGAACAGGTGACTGGCTTCCAGATGGCTGGCGAAATAATCGGTCTAGATGGCATTGTAACTGATCATCATAATTGTAATGCTGTAGCTCTTGAAGATGCAGAAGTTTGTGTGATGCCATTTGCAAGCGTTGAAGAGCTCTCAAGAGAGTTTCCTGCGCTGCAACGCCATGTACATAAAATCATGAGTCGCGAAATAGTACGAGAGAACAGCGTGATGATGTTATTGGGGAACATGCGCGCTGAAGAACGATTGGCAGCGTTCTTGCTCAATTTGGTACAAAGGCTGCATTCCCGTGGCTTTTCACAGTCTGAAGTAGTGCTGAGAATGACGCGTGAGGAAATCGGTAGCTATTTGGGGCTGAAACTGGAGACCGTTAGCCGTACATTCTCGAAATTTAGCGAGGAGGGCATCATTGATGTCAAACAGCGCTATGTGCAGATACTGAATCCAGAGGCGCTAAAAAAGATATTCAATCCCCAAGCCTGTTAGGCAACAGCGCTTTTAAAAACGTTTTAATCTGTTTTACTAGCCGCTATTCCAGTTGCGGCATGATTCCTTGCCTGCTGTGCTGGCGCCATGTTGTCGCGTTGAGCATCCAAGGTTTTGTTGATTTCTAACCCCTTGCGATAATAATCGTCTATGGCTGGATCAGGTGTTTTAATAGCTAAGTAAAGTGTATAGAAAGAGGCAATTACCACCATAAGTGGTCCACCAACAATTAGCCAGATATGCCATTTCTTCCACCATGCTGTTTTAATTGCTTTATCCATTATCTTGGTACCAGAAATACAGATTTTTCAGAAACAATCTCTTTTGTATCGACTGATTCGATATCAAAGTGTATTTGATGAGATCCGGGGGGTTGAGTTCCGTCTGGAATTTCCAATCGTACAGATATCCAGCGGGACTGGGCTGGATCGACGGAAACGGTTTGATTTGCATCCAGATTGTCTTCTTCGATACGAAGTTTATCTAAACCTCTTGCAGTGATTTTGTAATGTTGGAGAGCTTCTGTTGCGTTCATAATCTGTAACCGATATACATTTTCGAGTTCGCCTTTTTCGGTTAAACGAGCCATGACGCTTCGATCACGAACTACATCGGTACGGAATGAGGGTCGCAGAGCCAAACTTGTGAGCATGCCGATAACGAGTAATCCAAGTATGCTTGAATAGATAAGTACACGCGGCCTGAATATGTGCTGGAACATCTGTTTGCGTGTCCAATTATTTTTAAGGCCATTTTCTGTAGTGTATTTGACGAGCCCTCTTGCGTAACCCATCTTATCCATCACATCATCACAGACATCTGCACAAGCACCACAGCCGATGCACTCATATTGCAGCCCTTTGCGGATGTCAATCCCGGTAGGGCATACCTGAACACACAACGTACAGTCGATGCAGGCACCAAGATTGCTGGCTTTGAGATTTTTTTCTTCCAGCTTGCGGGAGCGGCTGCCACGCGGTTCTCCACGGTCTTTATCGTAAGTAACGATGAGTGTGTCTGCATCAAACATCGCGCTTTGGAACCGAGCATAAGGACACATATATTTGCAGACCTGCTCACGCATATAGCCAGCATTGCCATATGTCGCAAAACCATAAAATAGAATCCAAAATGTTTGCCATGGACCTAAATCTAAACTAATCACGCTGTTGAATAGCTCGCGAATGGGAGTGAAATAACCTACGAAAGTAAAACCGGTCCATAAAGCGAATATTATCCAGACAGCTTGCTTCGCAAATTTTTTCGCAAATTTTTGCTTAGACATGCTCGATTCATCGAGCCTCATGCGTGCTGGACGATCTCCCTCGATTTTGTGTTCTATCCACATGAATATCTCGGTGTAAACAGTCTGTGGACAGGTATAGCCACACCATAAACGACCTGCGACAGCAGTAAATAGAAATAGGGCTAGGGCAGAGATAATCAGCAGGAATGATAGATAAATCAAGTCCTGTGGGTAAAAAACCAGACCATAGATGTAGAAACGTCTGGCTTCGAGATCGAACAATAAGGCCTGGCGCTGGCCCCACATAATCCATGGCATACCATAAAAAAAGAGCTGGGTCACCCATACCATGACCCAGCGCCATTTGTCGTACAGACCGGAAACGCTACGCGCGTAAATCTTGCCTTCTGATCTATACAGAGACGCAACCACTTCATCTAAAGGTACTGCCGTCTCTTTAACTCCCGGTTGCGTCTCGCTCATAAATCTACCACTTTACTAAACTGAATCAGAAACTTAAGAGTTGGATTTGCTCCATACATACGCTGCTAACACACGAATCTGCTCAGGTGTAAACTTGGCACTCCATGCGGGCATTTGGTTGGTTTTGCCCTCGTGAATACGTTTGATGATAGCGGCTTCACCGGCGCCATGCAGCCATACATTATCTGTCAAGTTAGGTGCACCAATCGCTTGGTTGCCTTTACCTTCAGCGCCATGGCAGGCTGCACATACTGCAAATTTTTCCTGACCTAATTTTGCACGGGCAGCATCGTTTGATGAGCCAGAAAGGCTAAGCACATAGTTAGCTACGTTTTTCACATCTTCATCTGTTCCAATCGCTGCAGCCATTGGAGGCATCATGCCAATGCGACCATTGGTAATGGTTTCTACGATTTTGTCTGGTTCGCCACCATATAACCAATCGTTGTCAGCCAAGTTAGGAAAGCCTCGGCTACCACGCGCATCTGAACCATGGCACTGTGCACAGTTATTCATGAACAGACGTTGACCGATACCATTGGCTTCTTCATT
>DAOMMM010000018.1:0-4460 GCA_035423825.1 Methylophilus sp.
GTATTCAATGACAGAACGTATCCTAACTTTATCTCAATGCTGGACAAATTGGGTATTGATGCTCAGCCCAGCCACATGAGTTTCAGCGTCCGCGATGAAATATCGAAGCTGGAATACAACGGAACCACCTTGAATAGCTTGTTCGCGCAACGTAAAAATCTATTCAACCTGAAGTTCCTCCAAATGATACGTGACATTCTGCGCTTTAACCGTGAAGCGCCTGAACTGCTGCAATGCCCTCATGATATGGTCTTTGGAGAATACATCTCACAAGCTGGTTACGGCAAAGAGTTCATTGAATATTATATCGTGCCTATGGGATCCGCCATCTGGTCGGCAGACCCAGAGCAACTCCTGCGGTTCCCGGCAAAGTTCTTTATCCGCTTTTTTCACAATCACGGCATGCTTAGCGTTAACGACAGGCCGCAATGGCGCGTGATAAAGGGGGGCTCGGCACGTTATGTGGAAAAACTGACTGCGGATTTTCGCCAGAGGATTCGTCTTAACTGCCCGGTCAGACAGGTCAGGCGTCATGCAACAGGGGTAACCATCTCAACGAATGCAGGCAGCGAAGAGTTCGATTGGGTGTTTTTCGCGTGTCATAGTGACCAAGCATTGAAAATGCTCGCAGATGCGAGCCCTCAGGAAGTGGAGATTCTTGGCTCCATTCCCTATCAAATCAACGATGTTGTACTGCATACCGATGTAAGCCTGATGCCACGTAAAAAACTGGCATGGGCAGCCTGGAACTATCATTTGTGCGCCGACCACGAAGACCGCGCGACACTTACCTACAACATGAATATCCTGCAGACCCTGCAATCCCCGGAGCCATTTCTGGTGACATTAAACCGCACAAACAAGATCAAGCCAGAAAAAATCATCAAACAGCTGCAATATGCCCACCCTGTATTCACACCCGCTGGGATTGCCGCACAGGCCAGGCATGCAGAAATCAGCGGGGCAAATCACACGTGCTATGCTGGGGCATACTGGCGCAATGGCTTTCATGAAGATGGCATGACAAGTGCCTTGGCTGCATTGGAGCATTTTAATAATGGCAGGCAGTAACATTGCAACATGCATGCATAGTGCGATATATACCGGCTGGATAGCGCATGCCCGCCATATGCCAAAACGTCACCAGTTTCGTTACAAACTGTTCATGATGTACCTGGATTTAGATGAGTTGCCCTTACTCTTTGCACGCAATCGCTTCTGGTCCTATCTCAAACCCAACCTGGCCTGGTTCAGGCGTGCCGACTATTTCGGAGATCCTGCCAGACCACTCAAGGAATGTATTTCTGAACTCGTGTCATCCGCTACAGGCAAGCCTATGCTTGGGCCTGTACGCCTGCTGACACACATGCGATACTTTGGCTATTGTTTCAATCCAGTGAGCTTTTACTATTGCTTCGCGCCAGATGGCAAGACGCTGCAAGCTATCGTGAGCCACATCACCAACACTCCATGGGGCGAGGACTTTGCTTACGTTCATGACATGGAGACTGCCCCTGCTTCGCAAGAAAAGAATACATTTCGACATTTCAGACTGCAAAAAGACTTTCATGTATCCCCTTTTATGCCGATGGACATTGATTATGACTGGACTTTTAACCAGCCAGAACAAGCATTGGCTGTCCACATGAAGAATTTTAAGCAAGGCATAGAAATTTTTAACGCGACCTTACATCTAAGCCGAGAGCCAATAACTTCGGTGAGACTGAATACTTTGCTTTTGCTGTATCCATTGATGACCATGAAAGTGGTTGCAGCGATTTACTGGAACGCCCTATTGCTTTGGCTAAAACGCGTACCCTTTTATAAGCACCCTGCCAAATCTGGCAATCAAAACAAGGTGAACATATGACGATGCCCGAGAATACCTTAACAGCCAACTCGCGAGAAATCGCATTACTGACGCCCTACACCCCAAAATTGCGGATGCTGGACAAATACGCCAAGCGTCTGTTGATCCAACGTTTGCAATTGCTGCAGAACAGTGAAATTGTATTGCAGGATAATCAGGAAACCATCAAGCTGGGCAATCCTTGTATCAGTGCAGGCGGCCTAGCGCCGATTCATGTGAAGCTAGAGGTACTGGACAGCCGTTTTTACGGTGAGGTCGTATTTGGAGGATCTATTGGTGCGGGCGAAGCTTATATGCAAGGTTACTTCAAATGTGACAATCTTACAGACTTGATTCGTATCTTTGCACGGAATCAGTCATTGCTGGACGGTATAGAATCTGGCTGGGCACGCTTGACCCGCCCCATACAAAAGGTGCTGCATGCAGTCAATAAAAACACGCAGCGCGGCAGCCGTAAAAACATTTCCGCGCATTATGACCTCGGGAATGATTTTTTTGCTTTGATGCTGGACCCGACCATGATGTACTCCTGCGGCATATTCGAGACACCTGAATCTTCCCTGGAGCAGTCTTCCATTGCCAAGCTGGATGCCATTTGCCAGAAACTGGATTTGAAACCCGGCGACCAGGTGATGGAAATAGGTACGGGCTGGGGCGGTTTCGCAATCCATGCCGCAACACATTATGGCTGCCATGTCACCACCACCACCATATCACAGGCCCAGTATGCGCTGGCCAAAGAACGCGTGGACGCGGCAGGACTGCAGAACAATATCACCTTATTGCTGCAGGACTACCGTGATTTGCAAGGCCAGTATGACAAACTAGTGTCGATTGAAATGATTGAAGCCGTCGGCTACCAGTTCTACGACACTTTTTTTGCCAAATGTTCCAGCTTGCTGAAACCAAATGGCATGATGCTATTGCAAGCCATCACCATTACAGACCAGCGTTATGAGGCTGCCAAAAATTCCGTTGATTTTATCCAGCGTTATATCTTTCCTGGCAGCTGCATACCGTCCAACACGGCCATGCTGCAGAGCATCACCCGCGCCAGCGACCTGCGCTTGTATGACTTGCTCGACATTGGCCCACACTATGCAACGACATTGGCAAAATGGCGGGAGAATTTCTTTGCCAATCTCGAACAGGTCAAAGCGCTGGGTTATCCGCAGGCATTTATCAATATGTGGGAATTCTATCTGTGTTACTGCGAGGGTGGGTTTGCCGAACGCGCTCTTGGGGATGTGCACATGCTGCTGGTAAAACCGGAAAACAGAAAGCCGGCGCTGGCTTAAGTCAGGCCGGCAATGCTGGTTAGTATTTCTTGCTCAGTGTCATCACTGAGTTGTCGCGCTTCATGTCTAGTCGGTTCAGTGCCGACATACCTAGCAGCACTTCGCTCGGTGATCCACCTTCGTTGACGGTGGCTTCCACATTGTTCAGCACGATTGTGCCTATCTTCAAGGTATTCAATCTCACCAGATACGCCGTCACCATTCCATTGGCCGTTGAAACCGGTACTTTCTCGCCCTTTTCGTAATCGATCTTGGCATATTTGGCATCGCCGCTGTTCATGGCGACTGTGGTCGCACCCGTGTCCACTACATATTTCAGCGTCGCGCCATTGATCTGCAGATTGCCATAGAAATGGCCGCGACTATCGGCAAACAGGTTCACAGGCGCATTGACTTCACTTCCCTTGGAAGCAGCGGCAGATACGCCCTGCCCCATTTTCAGCACCTGGCGCTTGCCTTCGATGATTAAAGTGGCAGCATTGCTGTCTGCCGAGATGAGCTTCACACCATTGATGGTCTGGCCGGCACGGATGGTTTGCGGTCCGACACCATTGATCATCAATAACGCTTTATCGCTGAACAGGCCCACCACGTTCACTTGGGTATCTGCATATGCGCTTAAAACACATAGGCTCATCACCATCGCTAACCATTTCTTGCTATTTGCCATACTGAATCCCTTTATTAAATCTAGCCAGCAATCAACTGAACATACCGGCGCGCGCATGCGTCTGTGTCAGCTTTAACCCCAATGCTATCACGACAAAACCCATGAGTGGAAATGCCGCCGCAATCAGGAATGCATTTTGACCGCCCCAGTATTGCAAGGCATAGCCGCCCAAGATTCCGCCTACCGCTCCGCCCACCCCGTAAGCCACACTGTTGTATATCGCCTGCCCTTTGGCCTGGTGACGCCCATTGAAGAACTGCGTCACCACCTCCACCGATGCCGCATGGAAACTGCCAAACGTCGCGGCATGCAGGCTCTGTGCGATAAGCAACAATGCAAGGTTATCTACAGCAACGCCTATCATGCTGAAACGGAGGACAGCCAGCGCCAGACTGACCAGCAGAATGGTTTTAAGACTGAATCGGCGCATGATCCTTGGCATCAGCATGAATATGATGATTTCACAAATCACGCCCACCGCCCACAGCAGGCCGATCATTCCCTTCGTGTAGCCATGCTCCGCCAAGTAGATGGAATAGAAGTTATACAGCACCCCATGCGCACTCACCATCATGGCACAGCCCAGCAACAGCGCCAGCACGGCAGGGTTGCGAATGATCTT